>NZ_JAVKLQ010000007.1:0-158450 GCF_031539175.1 Limnohabitans sp.
AACCGTGACGGATGAGGAATTGACTATGATTGAAAACCGATTGAATCATCGCCCCAGAAAGCGACTAGGATTCAAGACACCTCACGAGGTATTCCATGCCTCGTTAAAGCGTGTTGCACTTCGTCCTTGAATCCGCCAATTGATATATCATCTCTATTGAAACTTTACTTATTGGGGATGAATATATGGCACGTACAACCGTCGCAAATCAACTTGCTACTATTCGTAAACAACGCGAGTTGTTGGCTAAAAAAGAACAGGCGTTGTTGAGCAAATCACACGACAAAGTTCTGTCGCAAATTGTTCAAATGGCCAAAGATGCTGGCTTGACAGCTGCAGACATCACCAAGGCACTGACAGAAGGCAAGCCCGCGAAGGCTGGCAAAGTTGCCAAGGCGCCTAAAGCTGTTAAAAAAGGCGCATTGGCTGGTAAGAAAGTGGCACCTAAATACCGTAATCCCGCTAATCCAGAGCAAACGTGGACAGGTCGTGGCGTTTCGCCAACTTGGGTTCAGGCTTTGAAAACCGCCGGTACTTTAGATACTGCACTGATTGCCGTAGAGCCCGCAGCGGTTTAACGTCGTTTTGATATGCATCAAAGCCCGCGTCATGCGGGCTTTTTGTTTTATATCTGAGGTTCTGTTTGAACTTGCTCAGTTCTAGAATGAGCTTTTAAACAAAATTAATCGAAAAATGAAAAAGACAATATCAGTTCTTGGTTTTATTGTTTTTGGAATGATGAGCGTCTACGCTGCGACCGCCGGTTATCCTACGGTCCCGTTGAATGAGCTGCCAGATCCTTTGCGCTCCGTGTGGAAAGAGCAAAAACCAGAAATGACGCCAATGAGTCATTGCGCGGCCGCATTTGACAGCCATACGGATGGCGAAAAAATGATATTTCGCTGTTCGATCCATATCAAGATGTCAGCCGAGGGAGAGCGTCGTGCCATGCGCTATTGCGAGGAAAGACGTGCTGAAAAGAATATCAAAGCCCCTTGCAGACTGGTGCAGGAATAAAGGGAACTGACTTTTCGCGAGCGGCTTAACTTCTTCGATCTAAGAGTTGAGCCGCTAAGGCGTGCAACGCATCGCGGTAAGGGCTGGGCGCCAAGACGTGCAAAGCGGCAATGGCGCGCTCCGCTTCCAAGCTGGCGGAACTGCGCGTGGCCTCTAACGAGCCCGTGCTGCGCACGATGCGAACAATGTCGGGCAAGGCCTCCATATCACCGTTTTCAATGGCCCGCTGAATGATGAGGCGTTCTTGTTCAGGGGCGCGCTGCATGGCGATGATCAAAGGTAAGGTATTTTTCCCTTCGCGCAGGTCATCACCTAAATTTTTACCAAGTTCTTGAGCGTCGCCGTCGTAATCAAGCACATCGTCAATCACTTGAAATGCAGTGCCTAATGCTTGGCCATAGTCGGCACATGCCGCTTCTACCTCGGGCGTGCTGCGTGCCATGATGGCTGCTAAACGGGTGCTGGCTTCAAATAACTTCGCTGTTTTTGAGCGAATCACGCGTAAATAACCCGCTTCATCCAGCGAAGCGTCATGCATGTTCATCAGTTGCAAGACTTCGCCTTCTGCAATCACATTCGTGGCATCAGCCAAGACTTCCATCACGCGCATTTCGCCAGAGTCAACCATCATTTGAAAAGCGCGCGAATATAAAAAGTCACCGACCAGCACGCTGGCAGGGTTGCCAAACGATTCGTTGGCGGTGGCACGGCCTCGGCGCAAGGTCGACTCGTCGACCACATCGTCGTGCAGCAGGGTGGCGGTGTGGATGAACTCCACAATGGCGGCTAAGTTATGGCGCTGGGTGTCTTGATAGCCAAGAGCCCCCGACATGAGTAAGACCAAGGCGGGGCGAATGCGCTTCCCGCCTGCTGAAATGATGTACTGCGACACCGTGCTCACCAAAGGCACGCCTGAGTCCAAACGTTGCGCGATGACGCGGTCAACCTCTGCCATATCGGCAGCAATCAAAGACAGGGCGGAGGAGGAGGCAGAGGTCAAAACAGGGAGGTACTCAACAGTTGAAAAGCCAGCAAATTATAGGGATGTGCGGGTTAGCCTTGGAACTGCTACAATTTCGGGCTCTGCGGAAATTCGTTCGCAGATATCCAAATAGATTCTTATCTAGAGGTCTCACATGTACGCGGTCATAAAAACCGGTGGCAAACAGTATCGTGTTGCTGCTGGTGAAAAAATTAAAGTAGAACAGATTGCTGCGGACGTTGGCCAAGAGATTGTGATCGATCAAGTTTTGGCAGTCGGTAACGGCGCTGAACTCAAGGTCGGCACACCCTTGGTGTCCGGTGCAACTGTCACAGTGACAGTTTTGTCTCATGGCAAGCACGACAAAGTGCGTATTTTCAAAATGCGCCGTCGTAAGCACTACCAAAAACGCCAAGGGCATCGTCAGCAGTTCACTGAACTGCAGATTGCTTCCATCAACGGCTAAGGAGCATTTGACATGGCACAGAAAAAAGGCGGCGGCTCTACGCGAAACGGGCGTGATTCCAAGCCCAAAATGCTCGGTGTGAAAGCTTTCGGCGGTGAGTTGATCTCCGCAGGCGCCATCATCGTGCGTCAACGTGGTACCAAGTTTCACCCCGGCGTTAACGTCGGCGTGGGCAAAGACCACACCTTGTTCGCTTTGGTTGATGGCCACGTGTCGTTCGGCGTTAAAGGCGCTTTGAACAAGCACATGGTCAACGTGACACCTGCTTAATTGAATTAAGCAGAATGTTGCAAAGCCCCGATTCGTCGGGGCTTTACTCTTTTTAGACTACATCCATGAAATTCGTTGACGAAGCCTATATCGACATTGCCGCTGGCGATGGGGGGAACGGCTGCGTCTCGTTCCGCCATGAGAAGTACAAAGAATTTGGAGGCCCCAACGGTGGGGATGGTGGGCGAGGCGGGCATGTGTTTGCCATCGCCGACGTCAACCTGAACACCTTGGTCGACTTCCGCTTCTCGCGCCGCCATGAGGCCAAGCGCGGGCAGCACGGCTTGGGTTCCGACATGTTCGGGGCGGCCGGAGACGACATCATTCTGAAAATGCCGGTGGGCACCATCATCACTGACGCCGAAACTGGCGACGTGTTGTTTGAGTTGCTGACCCCGGGTGAGGTCATCACCATCGCCAAAGGCGGTGACGGTGGCTTCGGCAACATGCGTTTCAAGAGCGCCATCAACCGCGCGCCTCGTCAAAAAACGCCCGGCTGGCCCGGTGAAAAACGCAGCTTGAAGCTGGAGCTCAAAGTGTTGGCCGATGTCGGGTTGCTGGGCATGCCGAATGCCGGCAAGTCCACGTTGATCTCCGCGATCTCCAATGCGCGTCCCAAAATTGCCGATTACCCCTTCACCACCTTGCACCCCAATTTGGGCGTGGTGCGCGTGGGCCCTGAGCAAAGCTTTGTGGTCGCCGATGTGCCGGGGCTGATTGAAGGTGCGTCTGACGGTGCGGGCTTGGGACACCAGTTTTTGCGCCATTTGCAACGCACCCGCCTGCTTTTGCAGATCGTGGATGTGGCCCCTTTCGACGATGGTGTCGATCCCGTGGCGCAAGCCAAGGCCATCGTGGCCGAACTGAAGAAATACGACAAAGCCTTGTACGACAAACCACGTTGGTTGGTCCTGAACAAGCTCGACATGATTCCTGCCGACGAGCGTGCTGCGTTGGTGGCGGACTTCGTCAAACGTTTCAAATACAAAGGCCCCGTGTTTGAAATCTCCGCGCTCACGCGTGAAGGTTGCGAGCCTTTGATCAAAGAAATCTACAAGCACATCAAAGCGCAGCAGGTGGCCGAGCAGCCGCCTGAGTACATCGATCCGCGCTTTGCTGAGCCCACGCCTTAACGTTTCAACATGACAGAACTTCGCTCCACCGTGTTGCGCGATGCGCGTCGCATCGTGGTCAAAGTCGGTTCTAGTTTGGTGACCAATGAAGGTCGCGGCTTAGACGAGCAAGCCATTGGTGAATGGTGTCGTCAACTCAGCGCCTTGGTGCGCGATGGCCGCGAGCTCATCATGGTCTCCAGTGGCGCGATTGCCGAAGGCATGAAGCGTTTGGGTTGGACCACGCGTCCCAAAGAACTCCACGAATTGCAAGCCGCCGCCGCCGTCGGCCAAATGGGTTTGGCCCAGATGTACGAAACCAAGTTGCGTGAAAACGGCTTGGGTTCTGCGCAGGTGCTGTTGACCCATGCAGATTTGGCGGACCGCGAGCGTTATTTGAATGCGCGGTCCACTTTGTTGACCCTGTTGGCCCACGGGGTGCTGCCGGTCATCAATGAAAACGACACTGTCGTCAACGATGAAATCAAGTTTGGCGACAACGACACCTTGGGAGCCTTGGTGGCCAACTTGGTCGAGGCCGATGCTTTGATCATTCTCACGGACCAAAAAGGCTTGTTCACCGCCGATCCGCGCCATGACCCCGCCGCGACGTTTGTGCATGAAGCCCGCGCAGGCGACCCCAAACTCGAAGAAATGGCGGGCGGAGCGGGCTCCAGCATTGGCCGTGGCGGCATGATCACCAAAATCTTGGCGGCCAAACGCGCGGCAGGTTCCGGTGCTTCTACCGTGATTGCGTGGGGGCGCGAGCCCGATGCGTTGCTACGGCTGACACAAGGCGAGGCGATTGGCACCTTGCTGATCGCGCCGACTCAAAAGCAACAAGCCCGTAAGCAATGGATGGCCGATCATTTGCAATTGCGAGGTGCAATCACCATCGATGAAGGTGCCGCTGTCAAGTTGCGTCACGAGGGCAAGAGTTTGTTGCCCATTGGCATGACCGCTGTGAGCGGTGATTTTTCACGCGGCGAAGTGATTGCCATCGTGGACGGGCAGGGCCAAGAAATTGCGCGCGGTCTGGCCAATTACGCCAGCGCCGAAGCGCGTTTGCTGTGTCGCAAGCCCTCGACCGATGTGGAGTCCTTGCTTGGCTACGTGGCCGAAGCTGAAATGGTCCACCGCGATAACTTGGTCCTCACCAAGTTAGCTTGATAAAACGATGACATGGGCACCAAGAGGCCCATGCCGATCGTTTCAGCCCTCGTGGGGGCGCATCGCAGACTGAGGGTCTGGATCGAAGGTCGCGCCGGGCGGCAACTCCATGTGACCAGACACCCCAAATTGCTTGGACATCACCATCATGTCTTGCGGATGCTGATGCGTGTTGCGTTGAAATCTGTTTCGGTTGTCTTGGCGCGGCAAAAAGCGTGACAGCTCGGTCAGCGCCATTTCATACACCCCACGCTTGAACTCCACCACCACATCCAGCGGCACCCAATAATCGTTCCAACGCCAAGCGTCGAACTCAGGGTGGTTGGTGGCACGCAAGTTCAAGTGGTGGTCAGGTGCCACCAGTTGAAGCAAAAACCAAATTTGCTTTTGGCCTTTGTAAAAGCCACGCGCATCACGGCGAATAAACCGGTCAGGCACCTCATAGCGCAACCAATCACGGGTACGGGCAACGATGCGCACATGCTCTTGTTTGAGCCCCACTTCTTCATGCAGCTCGCGGATCATGGCTTGCTCGGGTGTTTCTCCTCGATCAATGCCGCCTTGCGGGAACTGCCAGCTGTGCGTGCGAATGCGCTTGCCCCAAAAAACCTGATTTTTTTGGTTGAGCAAGATGATGCCGACGTTGGGTCTGAACCCCTCTCGGTCAAGCATAATCAAACCTCAAATTTTTAAACTGAGACCATTATGCACAGAGCTGCATCTTGTCTCTCGGATTTACCTAAATTCCCCTCTCTTTATCGACCTTAGTTGCCCGCATGAAAGCCTCTCAGTTTTTAATTTCCACCCTCAAAGATGCCCCCGCAGATGCCGAAGTGGTCAGCCACAAATTGATGATGCGTGCGGGCATGATCAAAAAGCTCGGCGCTGGTATTTACAACTACATGCCCATGGGCTTGCGTGTGATTCGCAAGGTCGAGGCGATCGTGCGCGAAGAGATGAACAAGGCGGGTGCCATTGAGCTGACCATGCCCGTGGTGCAACCCGCCGAGCTATGGCAAGAGACGGGCCGTTTCGACAAGATGGGCCCTGAGTTGCTGCGCATCAAAGACCGCCACGGCCGCGACTTTGTGGTGCAACCTACCAGCGAAGAGGTGGTGACCGACATCGCCCGCCAAGAAATTCGCAGCTACAAGCAGTTGCCCAAAAACTTCTACCAAATTCAAACCAAATTCCGCGATGAGCGTCGTCCCCGATTTGGTTTGATGCGTGGTCGCGAATTCATCATGAAAGACGCGTACAGCTTTGACCGTGACCAAGTCTCGGCCAAGCAAAGCTACCAAGTCATGGCCGACGCGTATCGCAAAATTTTTGACCGGTTCGGCTTGACCTACCGCGCGGTGGCCGCTGACAGCGGCGCCATCGGTGGCGACTTGAGCGAAGAGTTTCAAGTGATTGCCGCCACGGGCGAAGACGCCATCGTCTATTGCCCCACCAGCAACTACGCCGCCAACATGGAAAAGGCCGAGGCCTTGGCCCCCACGCAAACACGCGGCTCAGCCACGCAGGCGCTGACTAAAACCGCCACGCCTGGCAAGAGCACCTGCGAAGACGTGGCGGCCTTGTTGAACGTGCCGTTGAACACCACCGTCAAGTCACTGGTGCTGGCCACCGATACGCTCAACGACAAAGGCGAAGTCGTCAAGTCACAAGTCTGGCTCTTGCTCTTGCGCGGCGACCACGACATGAACGAAGTCAAAGTGGGCAAGCTGCCCGGCTTTGAAGGCGGCTTCCGCTTTGCGACGACTGGTGAAATTGATGACCACTTCGGTTGCAAGCCTGGCTACCTCGGCCCCGTCAACTTGAAGCAGCCTTTGAAAATCGTGGCTGACCGCGATGTGGCTCTCATGGCCGATTGGATTTGCGGCGCCAACGACGTGGACTTCCACATGACGGGCGTCAACTTTGGCCGTGATGTGGCTGAACCTGATTTGGTGGCCGACATTCGCAATGTGGTGGCCGGTGACGCATCACCCGACGGCCAAGGTGTGCTCGCCATCGAGCGCGGCATCGAAGTGGGCCATGTGTTCTACCTCGGCACCAAGTACAGCCAAGCCATGAACGCGACGTTCTTGGATGTAAACGGCAAGCCTCAATTCATGGAAATGGGTTGTTACGGCATTGGCGTCACACGCTTGCCAGCCGCTGCCATCGAACAAAACCACGACGAGCGCGGCATGATTTGGCCTGACGCCATTGCACCGTTCACGGCCGTCATTTGCCCCGTCAACATGGACCGCAGCGAAGACGTCAAAACCGCCGCCTTCAAGCTCTACCAAGAACTGTTGGCTTTGGGCGTGGACGTCATCTTGGACGACCGTGGCGAGCGCCCCGGCGCGATGTTTGCCGATTGGGAGCTGATTGGCGTGCCACACCGCGTGACCATTGGTGACAAGGGTTTGAAAGACGGTGTGGTCGAGTACCAACACCGCCGCGACACCGAATCTACCAAAGTGGCTGTGGCTGACGTTTTGGCGCATGTGAAGGCCAAACTCGGTCTGTGATGCAACAGGCTGCTTGCTCCCGCCTAGGCCAAGTTGGCTTGGCGGGTGTTGAGCTTCTGATGCGGGTCATGGCCCTGCAAGGGGGGCGCGCTCTCAGGCCCCTCAGGACCGTGTTTTCTTTGTTCTGTGCCGCGTGCATCGCTTCGGCCCACGCAGGCAGTCAGCGTGAAGAACCCTTGATCGACTCGGTGCGCACCGCACTCAGTGCGGCCGTGAACTCGTCGGCCCCACCCAGCTTGGTCCATGCCGACGACAAAGCCGCGCAAGCCTTTCAGCAATGGCTGACACAGGCTGAGGCGCGCTTAGCCAAACAACTGCAGCGTCGCAAAGCAAGCACGACGTCGCCCGATGCATTAACCCATGAGTTAGCCAGCGCACATTTGCGTCGCGAATTTCTACAAACCGTTTGGTACGAAAGCCAGCGGGCGGGTTTGGAGCCTGCATTGGTTTTGGGGCTGATTCAAGTCGAGAGTGGTTTTCGCAAGTTCGCCATCAGCAGCGCAGGCGCGCGGGGCTTCATGCAGGTCATGCCCTTTTGGACGCGCGTCTTGGCACAAGACGATGCATCGGTGCTCTTTCAAGCCCAAACCAATTTGCGCTTCGGCTGCGTGATCTTGCGTCATTACCTCAACCTCGAAAACGGGCATTTGGCCTTGGCGCTGGGTCGTTACAACGGCAGCCGAGGGCAGATGGACTATCCCAATGCCGTCATCTCCGCCAAAATGGCGTGGCAATGAAACCTCATTTTTTTTCACACCTTGGTTATTGGCTTTTCATTGGGCTCTTGATGCTCAGTGGCTGTGCCACGCCTGAGTACAAGGCGGCGTACCAAGAGTGTTCGCCCAGCGCGTACAGCCAATACCCAGAGGACAAGGTTCGCTCGTTCGAGATGCGTCAGCGTTGGGTTCAGGTGCCGACGGGGCGAGTCAATTGCGTCACCGTCCAAGATGCGGCGCACAACAAGCAAACCGTGTGTACGCCCGTCATGTGGATGGACAGCGTCATGGTGATGGAGCCTGTGATCGTGGACCGCAACGAAGAGCCACGTCGACGTCTGATCAGCGCATGCGCGGAAAGTTTGTGCGTGCAGCGTTTTGGCAATCACGAATGCAAACCCACGGTCCCTGCGCCTGAAGCTGCACCCCCTGCCGCAGCCACGCCACCATGAAAAAAGCCCGCTGCAAGAGCGGGCTTTGTCTCAAATGACAAGTCGTAGATTAGCCGTTGATCACTTGGGTCAACTCGCCCGACTCGTACATTTCCATCATGATGTCTGAGCCACCGATGAACTCGCCCTTGATGTAGAGCTGAGGAATGGTGGGCCAGTTGCTGTATTCCTTGATGCCTTGACGAATTTCGGCATCGTCGAGCACGTTCACGGTCTTGATGGCTTTGGGGTCGACGCCGCAGGCTTTCAAGATCTGAATGGCGCGGCCAGAAAACCCGCACATGGGGAAGCTTGCGCTGCCTTTCATGAACAGCAACACCTCGTTGCCCTTTACCAGCTCATCAATACGTTGTTGCACATCGCTCATGGGTCACTCTCCAAATCAAAAGTTAATTATTTCACTGTTGGCCATTGTCCGCCCGTGCAGCGCAGGATGCCCGCGATGTCAGGGCGGCTTTGTACCGCTTCGAAGCCTTGGTTGCTTAACAAAGTTTGCACGGCATGGGCTTGGTCAAAGCCGTGCTCCAGCAGCAGCCAGCCGCCGGGTTTGAGGTGGTGGCTGGCTTGGCGCACGATGGCGCGAATGTCATCTAAGCCATCGTGGCCTGACGCCAATGCCGACAAAGGTTCGTGCTTCAACACGGCCAAATGGGCATCGTCGCTGGCCACATAAGGTGGGTTGGAGACGATGGCATCGAAGTGCTGGGGCTGGCCAACGTTTGGCGCCTCAAATGGGGCGAGCCAAGATCCATGGTGAAACGCCACAGCCAGCCTGAGGCGTTGCGCATTGGCTTGGGCCACGGCCAAGGCGTCCGCACTGGCGTCTACGGCGCAGAGTTGGGCGTCTGGGCGTGCGTGTTTCAGGGCCAATGCAATGGCGCCGCTGCCCGTGCCTAGGTCTACCACAGAGGGGGTGGGCGTATCAGCGAGGCAAGACAAGGCCCATTCCACCAAGGTTTCAGTGTCGGCACGTGGATCGAGCACGCGGGCATCCACTTGCAAACGCAAACCAAAAAATTCTTTGTGACCCGTGATGTAGGCTACGGGTTCTGTGTTGAGTCGCCGTTGTACGTAGCTGGCAAACGCGTCTTGGATGCCCGCGTCGAGCACATCGTCGCTGTGCGCGAGCAGCCACGCGCGGTCGTGTGGTTCGCGGCCCAAGGCGTGCAACAACAGCACTTGCGCGTCTAGGCGCGGCAGCCCTAAAGTTTGCGCGCCCATGAGGGCTTGTTGCACGGTGGGGGCGCTCATGTGTTGCCCACTTCCAGCGCCGCCAACTGCTCGGCTTCGTGGGCGTGACGCAAGGCTTGCAGCGCATCGCCCAAATCGCCTTCCATGATGAAGTTGAGCTTGTAGAGCGTGAGGTTGATGCGGTGGTCGGTCCAACGCCCTTGCGGGAAGTTGTAGGTGCGAATGCGGTCTGAGCGGTCGCCGCTGCCAATCAGCCCCTTGCGCATGGCCGCGTCTTTGGCGGCGCGCTCGGCGCGGTCTTTTTCTTGGATGCGTGCGGTCAGTACTTTGAGGGCCGATGCTTTGTTGCTGTGCTGGCTGCGGCCATCTTGGCATTCGGCCACGATGCCCGTGGGCAAGTGGGTGATGCGCACCGCAGAGTCGGTCTTGTTGATGTGCTGGCCGCCCGCACCGCTGGCGCGGTAGGTGTCGATGCGCAAATCAGACGGGTTAATTTTGATGGCCTCGGCTTCATCCGGCTCGGGCAGCACCGCCACGGTGCAGGCGCTGGTGTGGATGCGGCCTTGGGTTTCGGTGGCGGGCACACGCTGCACGCGGTGGCCACCTGACTCAAACTTGAGCCAGCCATACACGCCGTCGCCGCTGGAGCCGCCGTCCATGCGGACCACCACTTCTTTGTAGCCACCTAGTTCGCTTTGTGATTCGCTCACGATCTCAGTGCGCCACCCTTGGCGCTCGGCGTAGCGCATGTACATGCGCAGCAAATCGGCGGCAAACAGGGCCGACTCGTCGCCGCCCGTGCCTGCGCGAATTTCAATGAACGCAGGACGCGCATCGTCGGGGTCTTTGGGCAGCAGCATGCGCTGCAATTCGGCCTCTAACTGCGTCAACTCCGCTTGGGCGCTGGCAATTTCTTCGTCCGCCATGGCGCGCATCTCGTCATCGTCGCCCACGTCTTGCAGCATGTGTTGCGCGGCTTGCATGTCGGCTTCGCGCTGTTGGTAGCGGGTGAAACGGCTGGCGGTGGCGGCCACATCGGTGTGTTCGCGAGACAGGGCCAAAAACTGCGCCATGTCTTTCATGATGTCTTCGCGAGACAGCAAAAAGTCGAGCTCGGCCAAGCGTTGCGTGTAGCGCGCCAGTTGGGCGCGTAAAAAGTCTTTCATGGGCGAGCCTAGCGGTTGCCGCGCAAAAAGAAGTGCTCAATCGCGCGGCGGGCGTCTTCGCGGGCGGTGATGTCGCCGGCATGCAGCTCAGCCATGGCACCGTGCAGCATTTTTTGGGTCAGACCGCGTGACAGCGTTTCGAGCACCGCATCCACATCCTCGCCTTTGGCCAGCAGCTTGCGTGCGCGGGCGAGTTCGGCTTGGCGCCATTCGTCGGCTTGGGTGTTGAGTTGCTGAATCAGCGGTACGTTGCTGCGCTGGTCTAACCAGTTGGCAAAGCTTTGCACGCCTGCGTCAATGATGGCTTCGGCTTGCGCCACAGCGGCTTGGCGGTTGGCTTGGCCGGTTTGTACCACCACCGACAAATCGTCTACGGTGTAGAGGTACACGTCTTCGAGCGACTTCACTTCGGGCTCAATGTCGCGTGGCACGGCCAAGTCGACCATGAACATGGGGCGGTGCTTGCGTTGCTTGAGTGCACGTTCGACGGCGCCCAAGCCTATCAGGGGCAGGGTGCTGGCGGTGCAGCTCACCACCACGTCGAATTCATGTAGGCGCTCGGGTAAGTCGGCCAAGCGCATCACTTGGCCGCCAAATTGTGTGGCGAGTTTTTCGCCGCGCTCGAGTGTGCGGTTGGCGATGGCGATGCCTTTGGGCGTTTTGGCCGCGAAATGGGTGGCGCAAAGCTCAATCATTTCGCCTGCGCCCACAAACAACACGCGGGTTTCGCTCAAATCTTCAAACAATTGGCTGGCCAAACGCACGGCAGCGGCGGCCATGCTGATGGAGTGCGCGCCAATCTCGGTAGAGCTGCGCACTTCCTTGGCCACGGCGAACGAGCGTTGGAACAGTTGATTGAGGGTGGTGCCCAACGCACCGGCCTCTGAGGCGGCACGGACCGCGTCTTTCATCTGACCCAAAATTTGGGGCTCGCCCAGCACCATGG
Source organism: Limnohabitans sp. (assembly GCF_031539175.1). GTDB lineage: Bacteria > Pseudomonadota > Gammaproteobacteria > Burkholderiales > Burkholderiaceae_C > Limnohabitans. The sequence goes on from NZ_JAVKLQ010000007.1 coordinate 12,011, forward strand.
AGTCGAGGCCGCTGGCGACGCGAAAGGCGTGGCGGGCTGCTTGGTCGTCTTGCAGGGCGTAGGTGTGGCCGTGCAGCGCATCGGGTGACACGCCCCCCGATTGGGCCAGCCAAGCCAAGGTTTGTTGCAGTTGGGTGGCATCGCCCGCGCCGTAAATTTCGGTGCGGTTGCAGGTGGACAAGATGGCCACCTCGCTGTCTTGGGTATGGCTCAGGCGCAACGCACTCAATGTGGGCGCCATTTGTTCGAGGGCGAACGCGAACTTTCCCCGCAAGTCGAGCGGAGCTGTGTTGTGATTGAGGCCCAAAGCCCAGACTGCCATCCCCAGATTATAAAATTTACGCGCATGGGTCCTTCAGAACACATCATTCACACTTTTAACTTCATCGCCCCCGCGTGGTGGATGGCCTTGTTTTGCGCCTTGTTCGCCCGTTTTGTCCTGCGCCGCTGGCTCTCTGCCTCACGCTGGGGGGTACTGACACAGACTTTTTGGGGCGGTGTGTTGGGCACGCTCATCTTGTTGGGCGGTTTGTGGCTCTGGGGCGTTGACGGCAAGATGGCCACCTACGGCGCTTTGGTGCTGGCCTGTGCCACGGCGCAATGGCTGATGTGCCAAGGCTGGCGACGCTGAAGCATCCACTTCGTGGGTAAGTTCTCTCTGGGGCTGCTCGGCCTTAGGGGCATACCCTGCAGTACCATTCATGCCCAATAAGCGAACCTTAAGCGCCGTCTACGCGCACCCTGATCTATGAACGCTCCCACCTCGCTCAACCATTTGCTCGCCACGGCCCCTGAAAGCCCTCGGCTGCGCGAAATCCCCTACAACTACACCTCGTTTTCTGACCGCGAAATCGTGATCCGTTTGCTCGGTCTCGATGCTTGGGAGTTGTTGTTGCGTCTGCGCCAAGAGCGTCAAACGGGGCGTTCGGCACGCATGTTGTACGAGGTGTTGGGTGATATTTGGGTGGTGCAGCGCAACCCGTATTTGCAAGACGATTTGCTGGACACGCCCAAGCGTCGCCACCAATTGGTGGAGGCTTTGCACCACCGTTTGGGCGAAGTGGCCCGCCGCCGCACCCCACAAGACGATGCTGAGCGCGATGCCTTGGTGGGCCAGTTGTTGCAGGCGGCCAGCCGTGCCATTGAAGAATTCAATGCGCAGTTCGACACCATCGCCGATTTGCGCAAAAAGACCACCCGGTTGTTAAAGAAGCTCACGGCCAGCGACAACATCAAGTTCGATGGCCTGTCGCGCGTGTCGCATGTGACCGACGCCACCGATTGGCGTGTGGAATACCCCTTCGTCGTGCTCACCCCCGACAGCGAAGCTGAAATGGCCGGCATGGTCAAAGGCTGTATCGATTTAGGCTTGACCATCGTGCCGCGTGGCGGTGGCACGGGCTACACCGGGGGTGCCATTCCCCTGACATGGCGCAGTGCGGTGATCAACACCGAAAAACTCGAAGCCATGACCGAGGTGGAGATGCGCCAGTTGCCGGGCCTCGACCAGCCCGTGCCCACCATCTGGACCGAAGCCGGTGTGGTGACGCAGCGCGTGGCCGATGCCGCCGAGCGTGGTGGTTTTGTGTTCGCGGTAGACCCCACTTCCGCCGAAGCCTCTTGCATTGGCGGCAACATTGCCATGAACGCGGGCGGTAAGAAGGCTGTGTTGTGGGGCACCGCGCTCGACAACTTGGCCAGCTGGCGCATGGTGACGCCGGACGCGCAGTGGCTGGAAGTCACCCGCGTGCAGCACAACCTCGGCAAGATCCACGATGCCGAGATGGCCAGCTTTGTGCTGAACTATTTCCAAGCCGATGGCAAAACGCCCATCCGCGAAGAGCGCCTCGACATCCCCGGTAAAACCTTCCGCAAAGAAGGCTTGGGCAAAGACGTGACCGACAAGTTTTTGAGCGGTCTGCCGGGCATCCAAAAAGAAGGCTGCGACGGCTTGATCACCAGCGCCCGCTGGATCGTACACCGCATGCCGCAGCACACCCGCACGGTGTGCATGGAGTTCTTTGGCAACGCCAAAGACGCGGTGCCCAGCATCGTGGACATCAAAGATTTCATGTTTGCCGAGCAAAAGCGCAGCGGCGTGTTGTTGGCCGGTTTAGAGCATTTGGACGACCGTTATTTGCGCGCGGTGGGCTATGCCACCAAGAGCAAACGCGGTGGTCTGCCCAAAATGGTGTTGATCGGTGACATCGCCGGTGACAACGCCGACGACGTGGCCCGTGTTACCTCTGAAGTGGTGCGTTTGGCCAACTCACGCAGCGGCGAGGGCTTTGTGGCTGTCAGTGCTGAGGCGCGTAAAAAGTTTTGGTTGGACCGCAAACGCACAGCAGCCATCAGCCGTCACACCAACGCCTTCAAGGTCAACGAAGACGTGGTCATTCCACTGCCGCGCATGGCCGAGTACACCGACGGCATTGAGCGCATCAACATCGAACTGAGTTTGCGCAACAAGATCGCCTTGTGCGACGCCTTGGACGATTTTTTTGCCAAAGGCAACCTGCCGCTGGGCAAGTCGGACGATGCGGCGGACATTCCATCCCCCGAGTTGATGGAAGACCGCGTACAGCAGGCACGCGCCCTCATTGAGGACGTTCGCGGCCTGTGGCAAGGCTGGTTGCGTGACTGCGATGGTTTGTTCCCGCAGTTGCAAGACCACAGCTTGCGTGCCAGTTGGAAAACCCAAATCCGTGCGGTGTTGCAAAACATCTTCACGGGTGCCCAGTTCTTGCCCATCTTGGACGAGTGCAATGCCATTCACAAACGCGTGCTCAAAGGCCGCGTTTGGGTGGCGCTGCATATGCACGCCGGTGACGGCAACGTGCACACCAACATTCCGGTCAACAGCGACGATTACGCCATGCTGCAAACCGCCCACGAAGCGGTGGCCCGCATCATGGTGCTGGCGCGTTCGTTGGACGGCGTGATTTCGGGCGAGCACGGCATTGGCATCACCAAGCTGGAGTTCATGACCGACGCCGAGTTGAAGCCCTTTGCTGACTACAAAGCCCGTATCGACCCCGAAGGCCGTTTCAACAAAGGCAAATTGCTGCGCCATGCGGACGCCGATGCCACCGTGCGTCATGCCGATTTGAGCCAAGCCTACACGCCTAGTTTTGGCTTGATGGGCCACGAATCGCTCATCATGCAGCAGTCCGACATTGGCGCCATCGCGGGCAGCGTGAAAGACTGTTTGCGTTGCGGCAAGTGCAAGCCCGTGTGTTCTACCCACGTGCCACGTGCCAACTTGCTTTACAGCCCACGCAACAAAATTTTGGCCACCTCTTTGTTGGTCGAGGCCTTTTTGTATGAAGAGCAAACCCGTCGTGGCGTGTCCATCAAACACTGGCAAGAGTTTGAAGACGTTGCCGACCACTGCACGGTCTGCCACAAGTGCTTGACGCCTTGCCCCGTGAACATCGACTTCGGTGACGTGTCCATGAACATGCGCAATTTGTTGCGCAAGATGGGGCAAAAGAGCTTCCGCCCCGGCAACGCCGCGGCCATGTTCATGCTCAACGCGACCAACCCCGAGACCATCAAGTTCGCTCGCAGCGCGATGGTGGACGTGGGGATGAAGTTGCAGCGTGTGGCGCACGACGTGCTGGGCGTGATGGCACGCAAGCAAACCAAAGCCCCGCCCGCCACCGTGGGCACAGCGCCCATCAAAGAGCAGGTGATTCACTTCATCAACAAAAAAATGCCGGGTGGTTTGCCCAAGAAAACCGCCCGTGCTTTGTTGGACATTGAAGACAAAGACTACGTGCCGATCATCCGCAACCCGCAGGCCACCACCTCAGAGACCGAGGCTGTGTTCTATTTCCCCGGTTGCGGCTCGGAGCGCTTGTTCAGTCAAGTCGGTCTCGCCACGCAAGCCATGTTGTGGCATGCGGGCGTGCAAACGGTGTTACCGCCCGGTTACCTGTGCTGCGGTTACCCGCAAAAGGGCTCGGGTCAGTTTGACAAGGCCGACAAAATCATCACCGACAACCGCGTGCTCTTCCACCGCGTGGCCAACACACTGAACTACCTCGACATCAAAACCGTCGTGGTCAGCTGCGGCACGTGCTTTGACCAGTTGCAAGGCTACGAGTTCGACAAGATCTTCCCTGGTTGCCGCATCGTCGACATCCACGAGTTCTTGCTCGAAAAGGACATCAAGCTCAATGCCGAACAGCAAGCGGGCTATTTGTTTCACGATCCTTGCCACAGCCCCATGAAGCAGCAAGACCCGATGAAAACGGTCAAGGCTTTGGTGGGCGATCAAGTGGTCAAGAGCGACCGTTGCTGTGGCGAGTCGGGCACTTTGGGTGTGACGCGCCCTGACATTTCGACCCAAGTGCGCTTCCGCAAAGAGGAGGAGTTGCAAAAAGACGAAGTCGCCTTGCGTGCCATGACTGGCCAAGCCAAAGGTGACATGAAGATCCTCACCAGCTGCCCCAGCTGCTTGCAAGGTTTGACCCGTTACGGCGACGATTTGCAAAATGGTTTGCTCGAAGCCGACTACATCGTGGTCGAGATGGCGCGCAAGATCTTGGGCGAGCAGTGGATGCCCGAGTACGTGGCCCAAGCCAATGCCGGTGGCATTGAGCGCGTGTTGGTTTAAACCGAAAGACAGCAATGGCCGGCCTCGAAAAACATACCCCCACACCGCAAGACATCACCGTGCACGGCGCGTCCCGTGCGCTTGAAATTAGCTTTTCAGATGGCGCGACGTTCCGCATCCCGTTCGAGCTGATGCGCATCTACAGCCCCTCCGCTGAAGTGCAGGGCCACGGCCCGGGCCAAGAGGTGTTGCAAACCGGTAAGCGCGAGGTGGGGTTGGAGGGCTTGGAGCCTGTGGGTAACTACGCCGTCAAGCCCACGTTCAGTGACGGCCACGACAGTGGGTTGTTCACTTGGGAATACCTGTATTTCTTGGGTTCCGAGCAAGACCAGCTTTGGGCCGATTACGAACGCCGTCTGAGCGAAGCGGGCACCAGCCGCGATGCCCCCATGCCTGAAAAGGCAGGTGCAGGCTGTAGCAGTCACGCACATTGATAAAATTGTCAAAATTATGAGTAGCACCCATTTCGGTTTCAAAACCGTCGACGAAGCAGAAAAAGCCAAGCATGTCCGTGGCGTGTTTGACTCTGTCGCGTCCAAATACGACGTGATGAACGACCTCATGTCCGCCGGTTTACACCGCCTCTGGAAGCGTTACACCGTGATGGTGGCTGATTTGCGCGAAGGCTCGCAAGTGCTCGACATTGCAGGTGGCACGGGCGATTTGTCGATGGCGTTTGCCAAAAAGGTCGGCAAAACGGGCCGCGTGGTGCACACCGACATCAACGAAGCCATGCTGCGCACGGGGCGCGATCGTTTGCTTGATCACGGCTTTGTGTTGCCCACCTTGGTGTGCGATGCCGAAAAATTGCCATTCCCAGACAACCACTTTGATGTGGTCAGCGTGGCTTTTGGTTTGCGCAACATGACGCACAAAGATGTGGCGCTCAAAGAAATGTGCCGCGTCCTCAAGCCCAACGGCAAGTTGCTGGTGCTCGAATTCTCCAAAGTGGCCAAGCCGCTGGAGAAGGCCTACGACTGGTATTCCTTCAATATCCTGCCCAAGTTGGGCCAGATGATTGCGGGGGATGACGCCAGTTACCGTTATTTGGCCGAGTCCATTCGCATGCACCCCAGCCAAGAAGAACTCAAAGCCCTCATGAAGCAAAGTGGTTTTGGTCATGTGGACTTTCACAACATGAGCGCAGGCGTTGTCGCGCTTCATGTTGGAATCAAGTGCTGAACAATTAAAAATCAATGGAGATCAAGAAATGAAACAACTGTGGACCACGATTTTGGTGATTGCAATGGCGCTCACCAGCCTGCACGCCGAGGCTGCCAAGCGCTTGGGTGGCGGCAAGTCCATGGGGCAGCAGTCCAGTAACGTGACGCAACGTGAGGCGGTCAAACCCGCCCCAGCTGTCACGCCCGCTCCCAGTACCGCGCCCAGCGCAGCCCCTGCGGTGGCTCAACCTAAGAAATCTTGGGGCATGGGCGGCATGTTGGGTGGCTTGGCGGCCGGTTTAGGCTTGGCTTGGCTGGCGCACTCCTTGGGCTTTGGTGCTGAGTTTGGCCAGTTTTTGATGTTTGGTTTGATTGCTTTGGGCGTCATGATGGTGGTGGGCATGGTCATGCGCCGTCGTCAACCTGAGCAGGCGGGCAACAGCCCTTTCGCCTTTGAAGGCGCGGGTGCTCCCGTCAACCCCAGCAATTTGCCGCAATACAACCCCAAAAACGTGGGCAACGACGCTTCGGCTCGCCCCATGGATACCGATCCAACTTACGCCCCTCAAGCGGCTTATGCGGGCGGCTCCATGATCGGTTCGGGCTTGGCTGGCAACCAGACGTGGGGCATTCCGGCTGGGTTTGACACCTTGGGCTTTGTGAACGCTGCCAAACAAAACTTCATCACCTTGCAGCAAGCTTGGGACCGTTCAGACATCCCCGCCTTGCGCGTCATGATGACGGACAGCATGCTGGACGAGATCAAAACGCAATTGGCAGAGCGCGAGGCCACGGCCAGCGGTCAAGTCAACCACACCGAGGTGGTGATGTTGGATGCACAGTTGTTGGGCATCGAAGAAGTCGGGGCGGCTTACATGGCCAGCGTGGAGTTCTCAGGCTTGATTCGCGAAGACACGTCGGCCGGTCCCACACCATTCCGTGAAGTTTGGAACATGACCAAACCCAAAGACGGCAGCTTGGGTTGGTTGGTCGCGGGCGTGCAAGCGCTGCAATAAACCACGGCTTTATCAGGACGCTTCGAGAGGGGCGTCCAAACAAGGAATAATTGGGGACTATGGCAACACAGTCCCCTTTTTCTTGGTTGGCCGACGCAGCAGATGCGTTGCGCGCCAAACTCCCGACCGATCTCCCGTCTTCTTTCACGCCGCCTGCTTGGGCGGTGGCCGAAGTGCAGCAACGCGTGGTCTTGTTTTTGAACCATGTGTTGATGCACGAGCCTGCTGCACGTGATCGTTTGCAGCGCCAAAAAGGTCGCCAAGTGCAGGTCTGCTGGCGCGACCAAGTGTTTCAGTGTCAATTCACACCGGCAGGGTTGGTCGAGTTCATACCTGCGCAAGACGGGGCCTCGGCGGCCGACTTGGTGTTGCGTGTGAACGAGCCTTCGCCTTTTGCCTTGGCCAAAACTGTCTTGCAAGGCGAGAAGCCCCCCATTCGCATTGAAGGCGATGTGCAGCTGGCTGCTGAAGTCAATTGGCTCATCGACCATGTGCGTTGGGACGCAGAAGAAGATTTGGCGCGTTTGATCGGTGACGCGCCTGCCCACACCGTGGTGCAAACCGGTCTGAGGGTGGTCGAGGCCTTGCGCAGCTTTGTGCAACAGCGCATGACGACGAAGGCTTCGACATGACACGCTTTTTGCGCGGTTTTTACATTGTTCTGATCGTCTTGCGCTACGGCTTGGACGAGTTGGTGCTCACCAGTTTCCAAAAGCCGGGTCTGCGTTTGTTGGCGCGCATTGTGTCCATCGGGCGCGATTTGTCGGCTCCTCGCGGCCAGCGCTTGCGTGAGGCGCTGGAGCACCTTGGGCCTATCTTTGTGAAATTTGGACAGGTGCTTTCTACCCGTCGCGATTTGTTGCCGCCCGACATCGCTGACGAGCTGGCGCATTTGCAAGACCGTGTGCCACCGTTTTCGTCTGACGTGGCGGTGGGCATCATCGAGCGTGCGTTTGGACGTTCGTTGGATGAGATCTTTGTGGAGTTCACGCACAAGCCCGTGGCCAGCGCGTCCATCGCGCAGGTGCATTTTGCGGTCATCAAAAATCGCGACGGCACAACGCGCGAAGTGGCGGTCAAGGTGTTGCGCCCTGGCATGCTCACAGTGATCGATAAAGACCTCAGCCTCATGCGCATGATGGCCGGTTGGGTGGACCGCTTGTCGGCTGACGGCAAACGGTTGAAACCCCGCGAAGTGGTGGCCGAGTTTGACAAGTACCTGCACGACGAACTCGACTTCATGCGTGAAGCCTCCAACGCCGCGCAACTGCGCCGCAACATGGAAGGCCTCAGTTTGGTCTTGATTCCCGAAATGATTTGGGACTTCTGCCGCGATGATGTGATCGTGATGGAGCGCATGAAGGGTGTGCCCATCAGCCAAGTGGACCGTTTGCGTGCCGCGGGTGTGGACATTCCAAAGCTCGCACGCGATGGCGTGACCATCTTTTTCACCCAGGTGTTTCGCGATGGTTTTTTCCACGCCGACATGCACCCCGGCAACATTCAAGTGAGCTTAGAGCCGGCCACTTTTGGACGTTACATCTCGCTGGACTTTGGCATCGTGGGCACGCTCACAGAAACCGACAAAGAGTACTTGGCGCAAAACTTCACGGCCTTCTTTCGACGGGACTACAAACGCGTGGCTGAACTGCACATCGAGTCCGGCTGGGTGCCCGCTGATACGCGGGTCGACGAGTTGGAATCCGCCATTCGCGCGGTCTGCGAACCGTACTTTGATCGCCCGTTGAAAGAAATTTCATTGGGCCTGGTGCTCATGCGTTTGTTTCAAACCTCGCGCCGCTTCAATGTTGAGATTCAGCCGCAGCTCGTGTTGTTGCAAAAAACGCTGCTCAACATCGAAGGCTTGGGCCGCCAGCTCGACCCTGAGCTGGACTTGTGGAGCACCGCCAAACCGTTCTTGGAAAAGTGGATGCTCGACCAAGTGGGCCCCAAAAAACTGTGGGACCAATTGGTGGCCGAAGCCCCGCGCTACGCCAAGCTGTTGCCCGAATTACCTCGCTTGGTGCATGACTTTTTGAAGCATCGCCAAAACGACAGCAACGCACAGTTGCAATTACTCATCGATGAACAGCGCCGCACCAACCGCATGCTGCAGCGCCTGATGTGGGTGGGGGCAGGCTTTTTGGGCGGTTTGTTGCTGGTGCAGCTGTTCATGCGTACCCACGCTTTTTATTGATTTTTCAGGAGTTGACCCGTGCTGCTCACACTCGTCATCGTCTATTTGTTGGTCACCATTGCCATTGGTTTGATGGCGGCCAAACGCGTTCAAAACTCGGCTGACTTCGCCATTGCGGGCCGTCACCTGCCCATGGCCATGATTGTCACCACCACGTTTGCGACGTGGTTTGGCTCGGAGACCGTGTTGGGCATCCCCGCCAAGTTTGTGAATGGCGGTCTGCACGGTGTGGTGGAAGACCCGTTTGGCGCGGGTTTTTGTTTGATTTTTGTGGGCTTGTTCTTCGCGGCCAAGCTCTACCGCATGACGCTGCTCACCATCAGCGATTACTTTCGCGAGCGCTATGGCCGCACGGTAGAAGTGGTGTGCTCGCTCATCATCATAGTCAGCTACCTCGGCTGGGTGTCGGCACAGGTCACGGCTTTGGGCCTTGTCTTCAACCTGTTGTCTGATGGCGTAGTCAGCATGGAGCTGGGGATGGTGATTGGTGTGGTGTCAATCTTGGCGTACACCTTGTTTGGCGGCATGTGGTCGGTCGCGATCACCGACTTCATCCAAATGATCATCTTGGTGGTGGGCTTGTCGATCTTGGCGTTCTTTGCGGCAGGCCAAGCGGGCGGGGCGGACAAGGTGCTGGCGCTGGCCATCAGCCAAGACATGTTCAAGTTCTGGCCCGAGCCCAACACCAAAGATGTGTTGTTCTTTTTGGCCTCGGCCATCACCATCATGTTGGGCTCTATTCCGCAGCAAGACGTGTTTCAGCGTGTCATGTCGGCCAACAGCATCAAGGCGGCCACACATGGCCCAGTGATCGGTGGCATTTGCTACATCTTGTTTGCGTTTGTGCCCATGTTTTTGGTGGTCAGTGCCATGCTCATCATGCCAGAGCAAGCCACGGCGCTCATGGCCGATGACCCACAAAAAGTGTTGCCCACGTTGGTGATGACGCAGATGCCGTTTGTCATGCAGGTGCTGTTCTTCGGTGCGTTGCTGTCGGCCATCAAGTCTTGTGCTTCGGCCACCTTGCTGGCGCCCAGCGTGACCTTTACCGAGAATATTTGGCGTCAATTTCAGCCTCACCAAAGTGACAAACAAGAGCTCAAGGCGATGCGTGTGACGGTGTTGGTATTCAGTCTCTTGGTGCTGGGTTATGCCATCCGCATGCAAGGCACCTCGATTTATGAAATGGTCTCGGGTGCTTACCAAGTGACGTTGGTGGGGGCGTTTGTGCCGCTTGTCTTTGGTTTGTATTGGGCACGCGCCACCACCCAAGGGGCCATTTTTGCGATTGTTTTGGGGTTGCTCACGTGGGGCATTTTCTTGGCCACGCCTGCGGGGCAAGCGTTTCCTGCGCAATTGGCTGGGGTGTTGGCCAGTTGGGTGGGCATGGTGGGCGGCTCGTTGGGCCCACAAGCCATTCGCAATACCCACAGCAGCCATCACAAATTGGTGGGTGTGGCCTGACCAGCCAGAAGCGCTGGGCAAGCCTCGGTTGCGCCAAGCTTGTGGCGTAGCCCTTGAAGACGGGGCGGGCGCCTATAATTAGTGGTTTTACCGAACCCTCCTAGCCATGCCCATTTACGCCTACAAATGCGGGTCCTGCGGCCATGCCAAGGACGTCCTGCAAAAAATGGCCGACGATCCGTTGACCGACTGCCCAGCCTGCGGCAAACCCACGTTTTCTAAACAACTCACCGCCGCGGGCTTTCAGCTCAAAGGTTCGGGTTGGTACGCCACCGACTTCAAAGGCGGTTCAGGCGGCACATCGGCACCAGCCGCCGTGCCTGCCGAGTCGTCGTCCACGGGGGGCGACAGCGCTGCTGCACCCGCGGTTGCCAGTGCTGCCACAGAGTCTTCTTCGACCAGCACCCCTGCTGCAGGTGGTTGCGGCGCTTCGTGCGCTTGTCATTGATTCGCGTTTGAACGCCTTCCTCCCAACCCGAGCACCTCATGCCCATTAAAAAATATCTGCTCGCAGGCCTGTTGGTCTGGACCCCTCTGGCCATCACGGTTTGGGTGCTGACTTGGCTCGTGGGTGTGATGGATGGCATCTTCATTGACACCCTCTCCAAGTTCCGTCCTTTGGTGTCGCAAACCACCGTCACCTCCTTGCGCGATATGACGGGCTTGGGCGTGATTTTGGTGTTGCTGGTGCTGCTGGTGACCGGTGCGTTGGCCTCCAACGTGTTGGGCAAATGGCTGGTTCGCCAGTGGGACAAGTTGTTCACCAACATCCCCATCGTCAAGTCGATTTATGCCAGCGTCAAAAAGGTGTCTGACACCTTGTTCTCCAGCAATGGCAATGCGTTTCGCCAAGCGCTGCTGGTGCAATACCCTCACGCGGGCATGTGGACGATTGCTTTTCAGACGGGCACACCCGTGGGTGAAGTCGCCAGCAAGCTGCAAGGCGAGTACTTGAGCGTCTATGTCCCGACCACACCCAACCCCACCAGCGGATTTTTCCTGTTGGTGCCACGCAGCGATGTCATTGAGCTCGATTTGAGCGTCGACGAAGCGCTGACGTATGTCATCTCCATGGGCGCTGTGTCCCCCAGCGCCCCAGCTATCAACCAAAAGAGAAAATAAAAATGGCAATGCGCTCCCACTATTGCGGTCTGGTGACCGAAGCCCTGATCGGTGAAACCGTGAGCCTGTGCGGCTGGGTCAACCGTCGTCGTGACCACGGTGGCGTGATCTTCATTGACCTGCGCGACCGTGAGGGCTATGTGCAAGTTGTGTGTGACCCAGACCGTCCCGAGATGTTCAAAGTGGCTGAGAACGTGCGCAACGAGTTTTGTATCCAAGTCAAAGGCTTGGTACGCGCCCGTCCTGAAGGCACGACCAACGAAGGCCTCAAGAGCGGCAAGATTGAAGTGCTGTGCCACGAGCTCATCGTGTTGAACGAGTCCGTCACACCCCCGTTCCAAATTGACGACGACAACTTGTCTGAGACCACGCGCCTCACACACCGCGTGCTCGACCTGCGTCGTCCGTACATGCAAAACAACTTGATGTTGCGTTACAAAGTGTCGATGGAAGTGCGCAAGTACTTGGACGAAAACGGCTTCGTCGACATCGAAACACCGATGTTGACCAAAAGCACGCCCGAAGGCGCGCGCGACTACCTTGTGCCCAGTCGCGTGCACGATGGCCACTTCTTTGCATTGCCACAGTCGCCACAGTTGTTCAAACAGCTGTTGATGGTGGCGGGCTATGACCGTTACTACCAAATCACCAAGTGCTTCCGTGACGAAGACTTGCGCGCAGACCGTCAGCCTGAGTTCACCCAGATTGATATTGAAACCTCGTTCTTGAGCGAGGAAGAAATTCGCGACATGTTCCAAGGCATGATCAAGCGCGTGTTCCAAAAGACCATTGGTGTGGACCTCGGCGAGTTCCCCGTCATGACGTACCAAGACGCCATGCACATCTATGGCTCAGACAAGCCTGATCTGCGCGTGAAATTGCAGTTCACCGAAGTGACCGATGTCATGAGCGATGTGGACTTCAAAGTGTTCTCAGGCGCTGCCAACATGAAGGGCGGCCGCGTGGTGGCCCTGCGCGTGCCCAATGGCTCCGTCGAAGGCGGCGGCATCAGCCGTGGCGAGATCGACGCCTACACCGAGTTCGTCAAGATTTACGGTGCCAAAGGCTTGGCCTACATCCGCGTCAACGACTTGTCCAAAGGCCGTGACGGTTTGCAGTCGCCCATCGTCAAGAACATCCACGATGCAGCACTCAATGCCGTGCTGGAGCGTTCAGGCGCGCAAAACGGCGACTTGATTTTCTTCGGCGCAGACAAAGCCAAGATCGTGAACGACGCCATCGGCGCGTTGCGCATCAAGATTGGCCACAGCGAGTTTGGCAAGAAAAACGGTTTGTTCGAAAACCGTTGGGCGCCGATGTGGGTGGTCGACTTCCCGATGTTCGAGTTCGACGACGAAAGCCAGCGTTACACCGCTGTGCACCACCCCTTCACCGCGCCCAAAGACGGCCACGAAGACTGGATGGTCACAGCGCCCGAGAAGTGCATCTCCAAGGGCTATGACATGGTGTTGAACGGCTGGGAAATGGGTGGCGGCTCCGTCCGTATCCACCGCGCCGACGTGCAACAAAAAGTGTTTGACGCTTTGAAGATCACGCCCGAAGAAGCTCAGCTCAAGTTCGGCTTCTTGCTCGATGCCCTGCAATACGGCGCGCCGCCACACGGTGGCTTGGCCTTCGGTTTGGACCGCATCGTCACCTTGATGACCGGCGCTGAATCTATCCGCGACGTGATTGCTTTCCCCAAGACCCAACGCGCGCAGTGTTTGCTCACGCAAGCACCGAGCCCTGTGGACGAAAAGCAGTTGCGCGAATTGCACATTCGTTTGCGCAACTTGGATGCAGCCAAGGCTTAATCAGCCCTGATGTTTCTCAGCCAAACGCCACCTTCGGGTGGCGTTTGGCTTTTGTGGCCCACGCGTTGTCGCAGCGTCCGACTCAAAGCTGAATCAGTGATGCCAAATCAACCCCCTTGGGCACGGTGTAATCGGCCACCACCCATGCCCGTGTGGGGTGCGCGCTCATGTCTTGCAAAAAGCCCAAGACTTCTTGAATGGATGCCGCGTCCAGCGAGACAAACGGTTGATCGAGCAAAGTCACCATGGCGCCCGAGGCCAGTGCGCCCGCAAGACCTACTTTGCGGCGGCTGCCTGTCGACAGCATGAAGAGCTGTTTGTGGGTGTGCTCGCTCAAGTTCAGGGCTTCAATGAGTTGTCGCAATAGCGCGTCGTCGAAGTGCGGGTAGCGCGCCTGCCACGCATCCCAGCAGCCTTGCGCGGTGTCGTTGTCTTGACCGGGCAAGCTCAAATCGCACTCAAACACTTGCTGCGCGTAAGCCGCCGCCAATTGGTGCAGCAAACGAGTTTTACCTGAGCCTTCATCGCCGATCACGGCCGTGACACCAGCAGAAAGAGTGAGAACGGGCAGGCTGTTGTCCGTGTTATGGGTGTGTTTGAGCATGTCTGCGATGTTAGCGGTGGCGCTGATAGCGCTTTTATTTTTGTCACATGCGTGTCTGATTTCGTGGGGTACCTAGGGTTTTCAAGGTGCGACTAAACCTTACTCATTCTTAGTATGAATGCAGGGAATATTCCCTGCAACGGATTAAAGGTGCCTCGTGAACTTGATCAAACTCTCTGCGCTCGCCCTGGCTGTGTCAGCGCTGGCCACCACTTCTGCCATCGCTCAAGACAAAAACTTGTCGACGCTTCAGCGCATGGGCAATACCGCCACCAACATGAACATTCCATCGATTCCTCAAGAGGGGAAAAATGCGGATGCCATTCGTGCCAACCTGAAAAAAGTCAAACTGCCTGAGGGCTTCAAAATTGACCTCTACGCTGTGGTGCCCGACGCACGCTACATGGCCGTTGCCCCGTCCACCAACATGCTGTTTGTCGGTACGCGCAAAACCACCGTGTGGGCTGTGACGAACCGCAACAACGGCGATGCCGCCACCGAGGTCAAAGCATTCGCGCCGTCGATCAAATTTAGCAACCCCAACGGGGTGTGTTTCACCAAGGACGGTTTCTTGATCGTGGCTGAATCCAACCGCATCTTGCACTTCCCCGCTGCAGAATATTTCTACGAAGGCCCAGACGTTGCGGTGGACTTGGTGGTGCCAGAAGGCAAGCTGATTCCTGTGGAAGAGCAATCGTTCAACCACACAGGTCGTGTTTGCAAAGTGGCCAACGATGGCAAGATTTTTGTCACCATGGGACAGCCGTACAACGTGCAACCCAAAGACAAAGTTGCCTTGTATGAAGAGGTCGGTATTGGCGGTGTCTTGCGTTTCAACGGTTTAGACGGTTCCGGTCGTACCGTTTATTCCAAAGGGATGCGCAATCCTGCGGGCATCTCGATTGGGCCTAAGGGCGACATCTGGGCCACGGACAACCAAGTCGATGGTTTGGGCGATGACATTCCACCAGGTGAGTTGAACAAACTCACCAAAGCGGGCGAGCACTTTGGCTTCCCGTACTACAACGGTCATTTCAAAGTGGCGGGTTCTGCTGCAGCCCCCGATTTGAAAGACATGAAAGAGCCAGCTGGCGCCATCTACCCACAAGTCGAATTTCCTGCGCACCAAGCGCAACTGGGCTTGACCCACTACACCGGCACGGCTTTCCCCAAGAAATACCAAGGCGGTTTGTTTGTGGCGTCGCACGGTTCTTGGAATCGCTCGACACCTACGGGTTACTTGATCAACTACGTACCGATCAAGGCCGATGGCACAGCAGGTCCTTCTGAAGTGTTTGCCGATGGGTTCTTGGACAAAGTCACCGGTCGTGCCTTGGCGCGCCCTGTCGACGTGGTCAACTTGCCCGATGGTTCCATCTTGGTGTCTGATGATTACGCGGGTGCGCTCTATCGCATCAGCTACACCGGCAACTAAGTGGGGTTGATACAAGCCTTGCGCTTGTAGCGCATCCAACGCGGGGCCTCATTGCGAGGCCCCGCTTTTTGAAGGGTCTTCATGAAAATAGCCTTGTTTATTTCTTTGATGTTGGCAGCGTTCAACAGCTTGGCCGATGACGTCACGGCAGGTCGCGCCAAAGCCGATGTGGCATGTGCGTTATGCCATGGCCCTCATGGCGTGGCCACGCTGCCGAATGCGCCCAACTTGGCAGGCCAGCAAGCGCTTTACTTGAGCGAGCAGCTCAAAAGTTACCGCGGTGGCCAACGACAAAATGCAGTGATGGGCGTGATCGCCAAGCCGCTCACCGATGCTGAAATTGCACAACTCGCAGCTTGGTATAGCGCGATCAAGGTGACCGTTGAGCTGCCTTGATGTATTTTCCAGAGATCGTTGGATGAATTAGGATAAACCCTAGTTATGACCACTTCTCAATTCCCCGCCCGTTTTTATCCTTTGCCCCACACGCAACGCCACTTGGCGTACAGCGAGGTAGGCGATGCCAGCAGCACGCATGTGTTGTTGTGTTTGCCAGGGCTGTTAGAAACCCGTGCCTCGTTTGATGCTTTGTTGCAATCGGCGCAAGGTGTGCGTGGGCTGCGCGTGATCAGCGTGGAGCAATGCGGTCGTGGTGACTCAAGCCCATTGCTGCGTGATGAGGGCTACGCGATGTCGGTGTATTTGGCCGATACCTTGGCTTTCATCAACCAAGTCGTCTTGCGCGAGGGTGGGCCTGTGACGCGTTTGGAGGTGATGGGCACCAGCATGGGCGGTATTTTGGCGATGTATCTGGCGCACGAGTTGGGCTCTCGGGTTGCTGGCTTGTTTTTCAACGACATTGGCCTGAGCCTGCATTGGATGTCTATTTACGGTTTGTATGACGGCATGAAAGTGCAAGGTCGCTTGCCCGAGCCCGAGGCATTGGCCGCGCAACTCAATGTCTCATTGGGCGCAGTGCATGCGGTGCAGTTGCCGGCACATTTTGATTTGCCTTATCGCAAGGACTGGAAAGGCATGAAGTTCGGCCACTTGCTGAGTCATTTTGAAGGGCCTGTTCGCCTCATTCATGGTGGCGCGTCAGGCGTTTGTCCCCCGCAGCAAGTGCGTGAGATGCAGCAAGAGTTTGCGCAATGTGAGGTGTTCGAAGTGGCCGGTGCCGCTCACCCTGCGCCGTTCACGCCCGCGGTGTGTCAGTTTGTGCTGCAGGCGTTGAGCCAAGTACCCGTTGATGCCGCCTTCACCGCAGCCAAGCAAGCCCGAGAAGACACGGAGCGTGGCTTTTGGCCTTGGATCAAGCGGCGCTACCAAGGCGCCACAGGGACGTAATTTCTTGAGACCGTGCGGCATGGAGCGGGTCAGACGCATCAGCCGCTTTGCCGTGACGCGGACGGATATCGTAACGGCCTAGAACCGTCAAGCCACCCTCTGCGATCCAGCCCAACAGTTCCTCACGTGAGCGCAGGCCCAAGTGCTCCGCCAAATCTGACAAGATCAGCCAGCCTTCTCCTTGTGGGCTTAAATGCGCGCGCAGGCCAGATAAAAACCCACGCAGCATGCGGCTGCCTTCGTCGTACACCGCATGCTCAATTGGCGAGCTGGGGCGGGCGGGCACCCAAGGCGGGTTGCACACCACCAAGGGCGCTTGGCCCTCGGGAAACAAGTCGGCTTGCACCAGTTCCACTTTGTCGATGCGTTGCAGGCGTTTCAAGTTCTCGCGGGCGCAGGTGAGGGCGCGTGGGTCAAGGTCGGTCGCGACGATGCGCTGCACCCCGCGTTTGGCCAACAAGGCCGAGAGCACGCCTGTGCCTACGCCAATGTCAAAGGCCAGGGTTTTGTTGGGCAGCGGTGTGTTCGCCACCAAATCGAGGTATTCACCACGCACGGGCGAGAACACGCCATAGTGCGGGTGAATGCGGTTGTTGGGGGCATCCCCCAACGCGGGGATTTCAAGGCCCTTCTTGCGCCATTCGTGTGCGCCTACGAGGCCTAGCAGTTCGCGCAGCGACACCATGCAGGCTTCGCCCGTGGCTGGGCCCCATGCTTCGGTGCAGGCTTGGCGCAAATCGGGGGCTCGCCGCAGGGGAATGGTGTAGTCGCCGTTGAGGGGCACCAGCACCATCGCCAGCGTGCGGGCACGTTGGCCTAGAGCTTGGCGGTGCAGGTGGAAGTGTTGGGCGGGCGTTGGAGGCGC
Organism: Limnohabitans sp.; assembly: GCF_031539175.1. GTDB lineage: Bacteria > Pseudomonadota > Gammaproteobacteria > Burkholderiales > Burkholderiaceae_C > Limnohabitans. The sequence continues at coordinate 29,659 of NZ_JAVKLQ010000007.1, forward strand.
TTCTGCTGTTTTGCTGGCTTTGCGTGGCTTGCGCTCTGCGCGGCGCATGAGGGCTTGCAGCAATTGGCGAGCGTTGTGAAAGTCGCCTTGCCACAACAGGCCCGTACCTTCGCAGGCCAAGCGGTACGCCGAATCGGCTGACAAAGTGTCGTCCGCACGCACCACGCGGCGAGGTGCGGGCGCGCCACTTTCGGCGCGCCAAGTGGGTAAGTCAGTGAGAGATTCGGGAGCTTGGGACATGGCGCGCATCATAGAGGCGCGTCAGAGTGCTCACTGGCGCGAGCGGTTGGAGGTCGCTCGCCATGGCCTTAAAAATTCAAGACAGCGCCGATTTGCCAGCGGGTGCTTTTGGGTTCGAACCAAGATTGACCGTTTGATCGCACGGTGTCCGAGTCGCCCAAACGAGTCACCCGGACGAAAGGTGACAGGCTGGTGCCATCGTCCAATTTGAAACGTGTGTTCGCTTGCAGGTACGTGCCATTGGTTTGGGTGTTGCGAATGTCGGCATTGGCCGCGTTGGCTTGCGACAAACGCGAGGTGTGGGTGCCGCGCAGCAGCAGGCCACCTTCAAGTTCCCACGCATTGGCGCTGGTCCAACGCACAGGCAACCAAATTTGGGTGGCGAGGCGCTCGTAGCCTGCGTAGTTGGTGCTGGTTCTGCCGCGCAAATCATTCCACAACGTGTGCAGACCCAACCCCCCAGAGAGGCCTTCTTGACCTGCTGCGCCTGTTCGATAAATGGGTGCCAGCGCACGCCAGCGGGTTTCGACGTTGAGTACGCCATCCAAGTTACCGGTGTCTGTGCTGGTGTATTTTTGACGCCCCAAAGAAACATCACCTTCGAATTGCCAGTTGGGCAAATCGCTGAGGCCGCTGAGACGCGCATGCACGCCCACTTCAGTGCCCAGCAGCTGCATTTTGGGTTCGGTGTAACGGTTGATCCCCAAGCTCATGCCCCATTGCACTTTGGGCTCGGTGTAGCGCTGCATGACGGTGTCGTTGGCGTGAACGCTTGCTGATGCCAGTAGAAGCGCGGAAGTAAATAGGAAAGTATTGGTTTTCAACATATCTAGTTTGTATCAGATTTTTGTGACCTTGATCCGTCTTCTGGCTCAGGCACACTCTGAAACATCAAGATGCAAACCTTCAAAGTCGCCACTTACAACATCCACAAAGGCGTGCAGGGCTTAGGGCCCGCACGTCGTTTGGAAATTCATAACCTCGGCCATGCCGTGGAGCAGTTCGATGCGGACATCGTGTGCTTGCAAGAGGTCCGCGCCTTCAATCACCGCCATGCGCGGCGTTTTGCGCATTGGCCGGCCTTGGGTCAAGCGGATTTTTTGGCACCCGAGGGCTACACGCCGGTGTACCGCACCAATGCCATCACGCGTCATGGTGAGCACGGCAATGCCTTGCTCAGCCGTTGGCCTGTCTTGACGCAAAGTCATGAAAACATGTCCGACCACCGGTTTGAGCAGCGCGGCTTGTTGCACGTTGCCTTGCGCGTGCAAGAGCGCGACTTGCATGTGGTGGTGGTGCATTTGGGTTTGTTGCCAGCCAGTCGCGTCCGGCAAATCAAGCAGCTGCACGACTACATCGCCCGTGAGGTACCAGCGGAGATGCCGTTGCTGGTGGCCGGCGACTTCAACGACTGGGGCAGCACCATCACCCGCATGATGGCGGGCGTGGACTTGCACACCAACGGCGATGCGCCCGCACCCACTTACCCGTCGCGGTTGCCCTTGGTGCAACTCGACCACGTGTACGCGCGGGGCGTGCATATCGTGGGGACCCAAGTGCCGAAAGGCCACATTTGGGGCCGCATGTCAGACCATTTGCCGCTGCTGGTGGAGTTGGCTTGGGAGGCCCCATGACCCCAACCTCCCCAGTCACAGCTCAAACGCATCCCATGCGTTTGCTTGTGGGTGCGGTTGATTTGTTCCCTGCTTTGGTGGAGGCCATCGACGCGGCCAAGCACGAGGTGCGTTTAGAGACGTACATCTTCAGCATGGCGGGTGCCGGCGCCGATGTGGCCGAAGCTTTGGTGGCAGCAGCTCAGCGTGGTGTGGCGGTGCGCGTGGTGGTGGACGGTGTGGGGACGGGGCAATTGCCTGCCGTGTGGTCGCAGCGCTTGACGCAAGCGGGGGTGCAATGGCGGGTGTTTTCGCCTTTGACGCGTCTGGGCTTGACAGTGCCTAGCCGTTGGCGGCGGCTGCATCGCAAGCTTTGCGTGGTCGATGCACACGTGGCGTTTTGTGGCGGCATCAACATCTTGGATGATTTCTTGGACCCACATGTGCAAGGCCTGTTAAGCGCCCCGCGTTTGGACTATGCCGTGCAAATTCATGGCCCTTTGGTGAGCGCGGTGCATGACACCATGGCCCAGCTGTGGTCACGCATGGAGGCTGTGCGCGATTTACGCCATCAAGATTTGGTGGGCGCTTTGGAGGCGCTGCGCTTGGCCCATCCGTTGCGGCATCACGCCTCGCGTGGGGGCGTGCATTTGGTACTGCGCGACAACGTGCGTCATCGCAGTGAGATTGAGCGCACCTATCGCAAAGCCATTGGTACGGCACACCAAGAGGTGGTGGTGGCCAGTGCCTATTTTTTTCCGGGCCTGCGTTTGCGCCGTGCTTTGGTGATGGCGGCCAAGCGCGGCGTGCGGGTGCGCTTGTTGTTGCAAGGTCAATACGAATATCTGTTGCCTTACCGAGCCTCGCGTCAGCTGTATGGGCAGCTGATGTCTGCAGGCGTAGAGATTTACGAATACCACGCGAGTTTTTTGCACGCCAAAGTGGCGGTGATCGACGCGCAGTGGGCCACAGTTGGCTCTTCCAACCTCGACCCTTTGAGTCTGTTGCTGGCCCGCGAGGCCAATGTGGTGGTGCGCGACCCCGCGTTTGCACGCGATCTCAAGTCCAACTTGGAAGCCGCGATGAATGCGGGTGCCCGCCGCGTAGAGCCACACGATTACCTCCATCGCCCTTGGACGCAGCGGGCTTTAGACGTTTTTGCGTCTTGGGTGCTGCGCTTTGGCGTGTTTTTGACGGGCAAACGTTACTGAATAGGGATATTTGTTCGCTGCTACCATCGACGTCATGAATGAGAATGACAACTTTGAAGGCACCCCCGTATCTGTCAAGATCCGTGAGCGCATTGCCGCCGCCCGTAAGCGATTTCACTCCAACGACAACATCGCTGATTTCATTCAGCCTGGGGAGTTGGAGGCCTTGCTCGACGAAGTCGAAACCAAAATGCAAGGGGTGCTCGACAGCTTGGTGATTGACACCGAGAACGACCACAACACCGGCGACACCGCACGTCGCGTGGCCAAGATGTACCTGCAAGAGGTTTTCAAAGGCCGCTACGTCAAAGCCCCCGCCATCACCGAATTCCCCAACGCTGAGCACCTGAACGAGCTGATGATCGTCGGCCCCATCACCGTGCGCAGCGCGTGTAGCCACCACTTTTGCCCCGTCATTGGCAAGATTTGGATTGGCGTGTTGCCTAACGAGCGCACCAACGTGATTGGTTTGTCCAAATACGCGCGCTTGGCCGAATGGGTCATGGGCCGTCCTCAAATTCAAGAAGAGGCAGTCGTCCAACTGGCCGACTTGATTCAAGAAAAAACCCAACCCGACGGCTTGGCCATCGTGATGGAAGCCAGCCATTTCTGCATGTCATGGCGCGGCGTGAAAGACATGGACAGCAAGATGATCAACTCGGTCATGCGCGGGGCTTTCCTGAAAGACCCCAATTTGCGCCGTGAGTTCTTGTCTCTGATTCCTAAATAAGGATTGATGCCATGTTGGTTCGTTTGTTGTATGTCAGCCGTTCGGTCAATCCAGAGTCGAACGAGGCGACGGAGTCTATTCTGGCCAGTTCTCGTGCGCACAACCTGAGTCACGGCATCACCGGCGTGCTTTGTTATGGCGGTGGTATTTATTTGCAAGCCATCGAAGGTGGTCGCAACCAAGTCAATGCCTTGTACACGCACATCACCAAAGACGCGCGTCACAAAGACGTGGTGATCTTGGCCTACGAAGAAATCACCGAGCGTCGTTTTGGTGGCTGGACCATGGGCCAAGTGCGTTTGGACAAACTCAACCCGTCCATCGTGTTGAAGTACTCCGAAACCCCCGAGCTCGACCCTTACAGCGTGTCGGGCGAAGTGTCGTTTGCCTTGCTCGAAGAACTGATGGCCACAGCGTCCATCATCGGCCGCGCCTGACCCGCTTCGCATTGATCATGATGGTGGCGTGGGCGCCCGTGGGTTGCCCTTGCGGCACGCTGGTTGGATGACATTGGGCTTGGCATGAGCAACCCCCCTTTGTTGATAGGCTGCGATTTCAGCAGCAGCCCCTCCAAACGCAAGCCCGTGGTGCTGGCCTTGGGGTACGCCAAAGCAGGGCGCGTGCAACTGCAAAGCTTGGAACGCTTTGACAACTTGAGCGCTTTTGCCGATTGGCTGCAACAGCCACAAGCGTGGGTGGGTGGGTTTGATTTGCCCTTTGGTCTGCCCCGTGAGTTGGTTGAAACCTTGAATTGGCCCCGCGATTGGTTGCCCTGCATGCAGCACTACGCCGCTCTCAGCCGCGCCGAAATACGCGAGACCTTCAAAGCCTTTTGCAATGCGCGGCCCGTGGGCGGCAAATTCGCCCACCGTGCCACCGACACGCCTGCGGGTTCGAGCCCATCCATGAAATGGGTGAATCCACCCGTCGCCTACATGCTGCACGCGGGCGTGCCGCTGTTGATTGAGGCAGGCGTCACCTTGCCCGGTCTGCATGCCCCCGCTGTGTTGACCGACGTCCCGCGCATTGCCTTGGAGGCCTACCCCGGCTTGTTGGCGCGTGAGCTGATCGGCAACACCAGCTACAAAAGCGACGACAAAGCCAAACAAACCCCCGAGCGCTTGATTGCCCGTAAACAGCTTTTGCAAACCTTGGAGGTGGGCCAAACCCGTTTGGGCCTTCGCCTCAAACTCACCCACGCCCAACACGACACCTTGGTCGACGACGCCAGCGGTGACAGCCTCGACGCTGTGTTGTGCATGGTGCAAGCCGCGTGGGCCCAAGCCCAGCACGCAGCGGGTCATGGGCAATACGGTTTGCCTGAGTGCGATCCGTTGGAGGGATGGATCGTGACAGCTTAAGACGCCTAACGCTCCGACGCCAAATCAGGAATTCGATTGAACGCAATGCGCATCGGCGCGTGGTCTAGACCCGCTTGCGCGCTGGCGAAGTACACCGTGTTTTTGCCGTGCTTGCCGTTGAGCGTGTCGATCGCGGCCAGCAGTTTGCGGCGGTCGCGCACAGGGGCAATTTTTTGGGCCGTGCGCGCGGACAGCGAGCCCGCAGGGTCGGGCGCAACCCCCGCAGCATCGGCTGCAGCTTCATCAAACCCAAACAAATCGCCTGTGTGTTGACCCGCTTCAATCAACCCATGCAACTGCACGCCCACCGTCACGGGCTGAGCCAGCAGGTGCAGGCCGCTGTTCCACAAAATCTCTAAGGTATGCAACAAAAATGCTGTGTCTTGGGTTTCGCCAATCTGTGCGGCGCGGTCGCCACCCATCATCAGGCCTTTGGGGCCACCGCGTCCGTGCCCGTGGCGGCATCGCACATGCACGCTCAGGCTGGTGGCGTACACGTTTTGTTTGCGCAGGCGCATGGCCGCTTTTTGCGTCAGGCGGTTGAGTACGGCAAATGCGCCTGCGGGGTTGCGCAGGTCGGGCGGCAGCACGTGTGAGTGGCCCAGCGACTTGGCCACCGTCTCGCGTGGGCCGTACCACTGGCCGCGCAGCTTGTCGTACATCTCGGCCCCCGCCACGCCGCCCCATGCCGTGCGCAGCAGCTCGCGGGGCGCGGCATACAGCTGCGCCATCGTGTGAATGCCGCAGCGCTCTAGCCGCTGCACCATGCGCGGGCCAATGCCGTTGATCGCTTTGGGCTTGAGCCCATACAAACGCTGCGGCAGCTCGTGCGCCTCAATCACTGTTAGCCCATCGGGCTTTTGCATGTTGGACGCCAGCTTGGCCAGCAGCGTGTTGGGCGCAATGCCCACCGAGGTGCGCATGCATTCGCCCAGCTGCGCCACCACCTCAGCCTTGATGCGCTCGGCCAGCCCCACCGCACGCTCGCGCTGTTGCCAGCGGCCGGTCAGCTCGCACTCCATCTCGTCAATCGACAGCACTTGGCGCACGGGGGCCAGCGTATCCACCACCGCCACGGCGCGGTGGTGCATCTCGACATACTTGGCGTGGTCGGCCAGCACGATGGCAATGTCGGGGCACAGCTGCCGCGCCTCGGCCACACCCGTGCCCGTGCCAATGCCCAGCGCCTTGGCCTCGTAACTGGCGGCAATGCAGCACGACGTGTCGGCCAGCACCGGCACCACGCCCACAGGCCGCCCGCGCAGCGCGGGGTTGAGCTGTTGTTCTACCGAAGCGAAGTAGCTGTTGAAGTCGACGAAGAGGGAGCGAAGCATGATTACTGTATTTAAACACAGTATTTTCTAATGGGTGTTGCCTGTGCTTGCACTTTTTGATAGCATTGTTCGCGTCAACACCAAACACCGCAAAACGCTGCGTGCTGTGTTTGCCAAGCCCACCTCGGCCTCGTTGGTGTTTGCAGACATCGAGTCCCTGTTGGTGGCCTTAGGTGGTGAAGTGCATGAGCGAGAAGGCTCACGCGTCAAGATCATCCTCAAGGGGGAGCAATGGCGCTGTCACCGCCCGCACCCAGGCAAAGAAGCCAAGCGTTATCAGGTGGAAGAAGTGCGCGAGTTGTTAGAACGAATCGGAGTGAAGCCATGAACACCATGACCTACAAAAACTACATTGCTCGCATCGAGTTTGATGAGCGAGACAACATCTTTGTTGGCCGCGTTTTGGGCTTGCGCAGCATCATCAGTTTTCATGGAGAAACTGTGTCTGAACTTCGCCACGAGTTTGAAGTGGCGATTGACGACTTTTTGAACGACTGCAAAGCACAAGGCATCACGCCCGAAAAGCCCGCATCAGGCAAGCTCATGTTGCGTGTGCCGCCTGAAACACATGGGGCTGCTTTGGTCGCAGCGCAGGCGGCGGGGAAGAGTTTGAATCAGTGGGCGACTGAGGTGTTGCAGTCCGCTGCGCACGTTTAAATACACCACCCCATATCCGCAGGCAACGCCTCCAGTTGCCGCAGCTGCGCAATCGCCTCCGCATCGGTGCGATACATGTGCAGCCCCGCATGCGCTTGCAGGCAGCCTGCGCGGCGCAGCACGGTTTCTACCGGTAGCTTCATGCCGCTGATGTGCAGGCTGATGCCGCGCTCGCGCAGCATGGCTTCTAGTTTTGCGAGGCTTTCTACACCAGTGGCATCGATGCGGTTGATGGGCAGGGCAAACAGGCACACATGGGCCACGTTGGGGTGCTGGCTAAGGTGCTCCATCACCGTGCGTTCTAGGGTGCTGGCGGCGGCAAAGTCCAGTTCGGCGTCCATGCGCAGGGCATAAAGGTGGTTGGCCAAGGGGGGTAGTTTCCACAGGTGGCGGTCGCGCAAGCTGCCATCGGCGTGCAGCCCCACTTCAATGATGCGCGGGTGCAAGCGCGTGTGCAAAAAGTGACTCAGGCCCATCACCACACCGGCCAGTACGCCCCAATACAAACGCGGGGCTGAGAGCAGGGTGATGACAAACGTCACCACGGCCGTGGCTGCCTCAACGCGGTTAATTTTGTACAGCTGCACAAACGCATGTGGCTTGATCAGCCCCATCACTGCCGCCACCACGATGGCCGCCAGCACCGACTGCGGCACGGGGTGCAACATGGAAGTGAAAAACAAGAGGATGACCAAGATCACGGCCACCGAAACCAAAGTGGCCCAACTCGTTTGGGCGCCCGCATACAAGTTCAGCGCCGAACGGCTGAAGGACGAACTTGTGGGAAATGCACCGCACAGGCCTGAAGCCACTTTGGCGAGGCCTTGGCCAATCAGGTCTTGGTCTTGGTCCCAGCGTTTGCCGCTGCGGTCGTTGTCCACCTTCGCACTCGATGCGGTTTCTAAAAAGCTCACCAGCGTGATCACCAGTGTGGGCAGCACCAATTGCTTGAACACTTCCCAATCAATCACACTGGGCACAAACAACGCCGGCAAACCTTGCGGCAAGGCGCCCACCACCGCCGTGCCCGAAGCCTCAAGCCCCAACGCCCAGCTCAAACCTGCCGCGCCCAACACCACCACCAAGACGGTCGGAAACGTAGGGCGCCAGCGGCGTGCCAACACCAGCAACACCAAGGTGACCAAGCCAAACACCAAGCTGGCCCAGTCCATGCCTAAGCCGCTCAGCAGCGTTGACCAACCCTGCTGAAACCCGAGCAACGCCGGCAGTTGCGACGAGATGATGAGCACGCCCGCGCCTTGTGTGAACGCCATCAACACCGGCGAGCTGACCAAATTCAACAGCCAGCCAAAACGCGCAAAACCCAGCACCACTTGCAACAAACCCGTCATGAGCGACAGCCACACCGTGAGGTTGACCCACGCTGCACTGCCCGGTTCCGCCATCCCGCTGAGTGACGCCGACACCAAAATGGCCGTGAGCGCCGTGGGCCCCACCGACAAACGCTGCGATGCGCTGAACAGCACCGCCACCAACGCTGGCAGCAGCGACGCATAAATGCCGGTGATCAGCGGCATGCCCGCCAACGCCGCATACGCCACACCTTGTGGAATGACCATCAGACCGACGCTCAAGCCTGCGAAGGCTTCGCTTTTGAGCAGGTGTGAGGTGGGGCGTTGCCAGTTTAAGAACGGGAGCCAGTGTTTCAGGTGGTGCATGTGTTGATCGTAATCGGATGCACGTTGTTATATCAGCGTTGAGGCATGTCTTTGACGGAATAGCCCAGACTCACGGTGGCGTCTTCGGGGATGGGGGGCATGGTCGCGTGCCAGTCTTCCCACGCTTGACGCATGGCTTGCAAGCGTTCGGGTTGGCGGCCCCCGAGGTTGGCACGCTCACGTTCATCGGCGGGGATGTTGAACAGGTAGTCGTTGCCGTCCACGCGCAAATACTTCCAATCGCCATGGCGCAATGCGCGTTGACCGCGGTGGTTCATGCGCCAGTGCAGGGGGCGATCAAACTGGTGCGAGGCATCGCGCAGCACCGATGTGAGCGACACGCCGTCGAGTGGGTGTTGGGCATCGGGTGTGGCGCCACCGAGCTCCAGCATGGTGGCTGACCAGTCCATGGTCATGCAATGTTGTTGGCTCACACCGCCGGGGGCAATCACGGCGGGCCAGTGGGCGATCCAAGGCACGCGAATGCCGCCTTCGGTCAAGTCCATCTTGCCGCCCACCAAGGGCCAGTTGTCGCTGAAACGCTCGCCGCCGTTGTCGCTGGTGAAGACGACCAAGGTGTTGTCGAGTTGGCCGGTACGCTCCAGCGCTTGCATGAGCCAACCAATGCCTTCGTCCATGTGATGGATCATGCGGTGGTAGGTGTGAATGTTGCCGCCGTGCAGGTGAAACAAATTGCTTTTCACCTCTTCGGCCAAGGCGTGGTCTTCGCGTGTTTCCCACGGCCAATGGGGAGCGGTGTAGTGCAGGCTCAAAAAGAAAGGCGTGTCTTGCGCCGCACCTGGGGCCATGCGCTCCACATAGTCCACGGCACGTTTTGACAACAGGTCCGTCAAATAGCCTTCTTCTGAATGCTCTTCTTCGCCGTTGTACAGATCGTGCGTGCCGTTGCCGCTGCAATGGCTGAAGTAGTCCACGCCACCGGCCATGGGGCCGTAGAACTCTTCGTAGCCCGACTTGAGGGGGCTGAACGAAGGGGGGTAGCCCAAGTGCCATTTGCCAATCAAGGCGGTGCGGTAGCCGCTGGCTTTGAGCAGCGATGGCAAGGACGGGTGTTCGGGCGGCAAACCCAGCGTGGTGCTGCCTTTGCTGCGGCTGTTGATGGGTTCTTCGGCCGCACCGCGCAAGCGGTATTGGTAGCGTGCCGTCATCATGGCGAAGCGGGTGGGCGAGCACACGGGGGAGTTGGAATAGCCTTCGGTCAAACGCAGGCCGTTGGCGGCCAAGCCGTCGAGTACCGGAGAGACGGGGCCAAATTTGGCATCGCGGCCGCCGTAGCAACCGAGGTCGGCAAAGCCTAAGTCGTCAGCGACGATGAAGATGATGTTGGGGCGTTGTGTCATGGGCCGTTTATTCGATGTGCATGCCAGTGGATTTGATGATGGGGGCGTACCGGTTGCGCAGGCCTTCAAGGCGTTGTGCAGCGGCGGTGCCTGTTTCGGCTTCGATGACCAAGTCCAAGCCATCTAAGCGTGTTTTGATGTCAGGGCGTGCCAAGGCGTCAGCCATGCCTTTTTGCAAAATGGCCACCACCTCGGGCGGCGTGGCCGTGGGCACCATGGCGATGTAGAGCACTTCCAACGACAAGTCTTTCAAACCCAGTTCGGCCACGGTAGGCACCTCGGGTGCGAGGGGGGAGCGTTTGCGGCTGGTCACGGCCAGCGCATTCATCTTGTCGGCTTTGACGAAGGGCAACATGCCCGGTGTGGCGAGTACGCCGCCATCGACTTCCCCTGAAATCACCGCCGTCACCGCGGGCGTGTTGCCTTTGTAAGGCACATGGGTCACTTTGACTTTGGCGGTGTCTCCCAAAATCTCTGCGGCTAAATGGCCGGGGCTGCCGTTGCTGCCCGAGCTGAAGGTCAAGCCTTTGCCACGTCCGCGTGAGATCAAGTCGTTCATGGTTTTGATCTGCGTGGCTGGGTTCACACCAATCAACAAGCCCGACGATGCAATGATCATCACGGGTTTGAGGTCGTTCACCTTGTAGGGCATGCTGGTGTAGATGCTTGGGTTGATGGTGAACGTGGTGTCGATGCCGATCAACACCGTGTGCCCATCGGGCGCGCTCTTGGCCACCAAGTCTGCGCCTAAGTTGCCACCCGCACCGGGGCGGTTTTCCACCACAAAGGGTTGTTTCAGGGTTTGCTGCATGGCTTCGCCCAAAGAGCGGGCCAAGATGTCGGATGGCCCGCCCGGTGGAAAGCTATTGATCAACCTGACGGGTTTGTTTGGAAAACTCGGCGCTTGTGCCAAAGCCGCCGTGAACGGGCTGATGCATGCCATGGCGAGCGCCAACCAGCGTAAGAGTGTGGGTGTGTTTTTCATAGGGTGTTGATGTGGTTAGTCCAGCGAGACGCCGGTGACTAAGTTGGCACTGTTGGAGTCACTGGCTTCGTAGCCCAGTTTCAGCATGTATTTTGAGCACTAGCCTGTCTTGCGCGTGCGCCAGGTGCAGCGGCGCCAAACTGGCGAGCCATATCCAGCGGCGGAAGTGAGATTTGAATTTCATCGTGCGTCAGTGGAGGTTCGGAACCTTCACAATGTAGGCGCCAGCCCCTTGATTGTTCTAATCAATTGCTCTCCTCGGAAACCCTGATGACACAACGCACACCTTCCCAGCGCCTCGACTCTGTCGATGACTTGCTTTTGTTTCGACTGGGTCTGTTATCGGCTGACGCGGGTGCCATGGTCGTGCGCTTGTGCGAAGGGCGTTACGGCATCACGCGTCGCGAATGGCGTGTGCTCGGGTTGCTTTACGGACACGAAGGCATGCCTCCGTCCACGCTGGCTGAGCGCGCGCATTTAGACCGTGCGCGCACCTCGCGTGCCATCACCACCTTGGTTGAAAAGCAGCTGATCATGCGAACCACAATGCCTTCCGATCGACGTGGCGCACGGTTGACGCTGACGGCAGAAGGTTTGCGCCTGTACCAAGAGCTGATGCCCGAGGTGCAAGACATCAATCGCCGCATTTTGGGCGTGTTGTCGCCCGAAGACATGGTGCAGTTAGACAGCTTTCTCGCGCGCTTGCATGTGAGTGCCCAAGCGCTCAAACACGAGATCGAGCCTGATTTGCCCAAGACTTACCGCTTGCGAGGGCGCAAGTTTTCAGGAGATGCCTCGTCGTGCTGACCTTGTCAGCGAGGCCCTTGAACCGCCTTGTTGTCGTGGCGTGTTGGTGGCTGAGCACGTCTGCGTTGGCGTGGCAGGGCATGGTCACACATGTCAGCGATGGCGACACGGTGTGGGTGCAGCCACTGCAAGGCGGTGAGGTTCAAAAAATACGTTTGCTGGGGCTTGATGCGCCCGAGGTGTGTCAAGCGTGGGGGCCGCAGTCGCGCGAGGCCTTGCATGGGGTGTTGCAAGGGCAGTTGGTGGAAGTGCAGGGCCGTTACCGCGACACCTATGGTCGTTTGCTGGCGAACATCTCACGCCAAGGGCACGACGTGGGGGCGTGGATGGTGGCGCAGGGACACGCTTGGTCTTCGGGTTACCAACGCCGTGCAGGCCCATATGACGCGCTGCAGTTGCAGGCGCAGAGTCAGCATTTGGGGTTGTTTGCCGATGGGCGGGCGGTGCTGCCTCGGGTGTTCAGAAAGCGGTTTGGCGGTTGCCACTGAGGACTTTGACGCGCCGCATGCGCTGCGTGTGTGACGCCTTGCCTTTTCGCTGAGGCTGGCGCGTCAGTGGCTTTTTCCGCAGACCGGGCAGCTCGGGTTGCGCTTCACCCGCATTTCATTCCATTCCATACCGCGACCATCCAGCATTTGCAAATGCCCGACCAAGCGCGAGCCGATGCCTGTGATGAGCTTGACCGTCTCCATGGCTTGCATGGTGCCAATCACGCCCACCAGCGGTGCGAGCACGCCCATGGTGGCGCAGCGCACTTCTTCGGGCGCGGTGTCTGGCGGGAAAATGCAGGCGTAGCAGGGCGATTGCACGTCGCGTGCGTCATACACAGCCAACTGACCATCCATGCGAATGGCGGCGCCTGAGACCAATGGCACATGGTGCTTCACGCAGGCCGCGTTGACGGCTTGGCGTGTGGTGAAGTTGTCGCAGCAATCGACCACCACGTGCACGGTGGGCACCAAGCGGTCGAGTTCGTCGGCGTCGAGTTTGTGGGCCAGTGTGGTCACGCGCACTTCGGGGTTGAGGGCATGCATGGCCTGCGCTGCAGACGTCACCTTGGCTTCACCAACGCGGTCGGTGCTGTGCGCAATTTGGCGTTGCAAGTTGGTCAGATCGACCGTGTCGTGGTCAGCGATGGTGATGTGGCCCACGCCTGAGGCGGCCAAGTACAGCGCGACGGGCGAGCCCAAGCCTCCCGCACCGACGATCAACACATGGCTGTCAATGAGTTGCTGCTGCCCCTCGATGCCCACCTCGTCGAGCAAGATGTGGCGCGAGTAGCGCAGCAGTTGGTCGTCATTCACCGCAAACCCACCTGTGGCTTATTTGTCTTTTTTCTCGGCAGGACGCTCGGTTTGCGTCTTGCTGGCCAACACGGGCTGGCCTTTGAGCTGCTTGAGCGCTTGTTGCAGTTGGAAGTCTTGCTCGCTGCCAAACTCAGGCGGGCGACGCTCGCTGTTGGGCTTCTTAGACTCTTCTTCCAAGCGCTTCATGGCTTCTTCGCGGGCTTTTTCTTTCTCTTTTTCTTTGGCAGCGTCTTTGGTGTCTTTGCCTTGGCCGCTTTCCAAATGCTTGTCTAAGTCGGCTTCACGCATGCGCAAAATGGCGAATGGGCTGCCTTCGGCGGTGTCGTCCAGCAACACTTCAGGCACGATGCCTTTGGCTTGGATGGAGCGGCCGCTTGGCGTGTAGTAACGCGCCGTGGTGATCTTCAACGCTGTGTCTGCACCCAGCTGACGCACGGTTTGCACCGAGCCTTTGCCAAAGGTTTGGCTGCCCATGATGGTGGCGCGTTTGTGGTCTTGCAGGGCGCCCGCGACGATTTCGCTGGCCGAGGCCGAGCCTTCGTTCACCAACACCACCAAGGGGACGGTGCGGTAAATCCCTTTGGTCGCTTGGTGCAAGCGGGCAATCGGGTCATTGCCGCTGGTGCGACGGTAAAACTCGGGCGAGGCTTTGTAGACAAACTTGCTCTCAGCCAATTGACCATTGGTTGACACCACGGCCACGTTTTCAGGCAAGAACACGGCGGACACGGCCACCGCAGCATCTAACAAACCACCTGGGTCGTTGCGCAAGTCCAGCACCAAGCCTTTGAGCTTGGGCTCTTGTTTGTAGATGTCTTCGAGCTTTTTAGCGAAATCGTCCACCGAGCGCTCTTGGAACTGGCTCAGGCGAATCCAGCCCATGCCGGGCTCCACCACTTTGCCTTTAACGCTCTGTGTTTTGATCTCTTCGCGAATGATGTTCACGGGGAACGTGCGGTTTTCGTCTTTGCGGAAGATGGTCAGCAACACTTTGGTGCCGGGCTCGCCACGCATGCGTTTGACCGCGTCGTTGAGCGAGAGGCCTTTGACCGCGGTGTCGTCAATTTTGGTGATCAAGTCGCCGGACTTCATGCCCGCACGGAAAGCGGGTGAGCCTTCGATGGGCGACACCACTTTGATCAAACCTTCTTCTTGGGTGATCTCAATGCCCACGCCCACAAAGCGACCGGTGGTGCCTTCGCGGAATTCTTTGAAGGTCTTTTTGTCGTAGTACTGCGAGTGCGGGTCAAGGCTAGCGACCATGCCGGTGATGGCGTCGCTGATGAGTTTTTTCTCGTCCACAGGCTCGACGTAGTCGCTCTTGACCATGCTAAACACGGCGGCGAGTTGCTGCAGCTCTTCCAACGGTAGCGGTGCCATGTTGGCGCGTGCCGTGGTTTGCAGCGAGACGGTGGTCAGTGCGCCGGCCAGCGCGCCGACGGTGATCCAACCTGCGATCTTGAGTTTGTGGCTCATGTTGCCCTTGAGTGTTGACGTGATTTGCGAGAGGCTCAATATACAACGCGCCTTGACGGCGCGTTGGTTGACAGGTCGATTAGGCTTTGCCTTGTGAGGCCACTGCGGCCGCGGCTTTGGCGGCAGCTTCGGCATCGCCCAAGTAGTAATGGCGAATGGGTTTGAGGTTTTCGTCCAATTCGTACACCAAGGGGATGCCATTGGGGATATTGACACCCACGATCTCGTCATCACCGATGTTGTCGAGGTACTTCACCAAGGCGCGGATGGAGTTGCCGTGCGCGGCCACCACGATGCGTTTGCCAGCTTTGATGGCGGGGGCCATCGACTCGTTCCAGAACGGCATGACCCGTTCGACGGTGTCTTTCAGACATTCGGTCAGCGGCACTTGCACGGGGTCGAGCTTGGCATAACGGGGGTCGCTGCGCTCGCTGCGGGGGTCGGTAGCTTCGAGCACAGGTGGGGGGGTGTCGTAGCTGCGGCGCCAGATCAGCACTTGTTCGTCGCCGTATTGTTTGGCCATGTCGGCTTTGTTCAGGCCTTGCAAACTGCCGTAGTGGCGCTCATTCAGACGCCAGCTTTTCACCACGGGCAGCCAAGTGCAGTCCATCTCGTCCAAAGCGAGGTAGAGGGTGCGAATGGCGCGTTTCAAGACGCTGGTGTAGGCCACGTCGAATTGAAAACCTTCGGCTTTGAGCAAACGGCCCGCCGTTTTGGCTTGTTCGATGCCGGTGGGGGTGAGGTCAACATCGGTCCAGCCGGTGAAGCGGTTTTCAAGGTTCCAGGTCGATTCGCCGTGGCGGATTAAAACAAGCTTGTACATGGTGTGTGAAACAAAGTCAGTGAAAGGTTAGCCATGATTTTAGAATGCGGGGCTGACACGAATTTTTCTAACCCCCCTGAACTGGATTCCCCGTGAAATTTATTCTCGATAACTGGATGTTGATTGCTGTGGCACTCGGCAGCGGCTTCTTCTTGGTGCTGCCTGTGGTGCAAGGTGCTGCTGCAACCGGTATTTCGCCCAATGAGGCGGTGCAGTGCATGAACCGTGAAAAAGGCATCGTCATTGACGTCTGCAGCGCTGAAGAATTTGCGGCTTCGCACATCAACGGCGCCGTGAACGTGCCTTTGGACCAACTTGAAGGCCGTTTGGCCAGTGTGGTCAAAAACAAAAGCGTGCCTTTGATTTTGGTCTGCGCCGCCGGTTCGCGCTCCAAGCGTGCCCAAGCGGTGGCTCAAAAACTGGGCTACGAGAAGGTGCATTCTTTGCAGGGCGGACTCAAAGCTTGGAAAGAAGCTAACCTTCCTCTCTCCAAAGCCTAATTACCTCTGAAAGACCTGCATGCAAGCCGTCAAGATGTATACCACCGCCGTTTGCCCCTATTGCATCCGTGCCAAACAGCTGTTGACCGCCAAAGGCGTCGCCAACATTGAAGAAGTGCGCATCGACACTGACCCGCAAGCGCGTGCCTATATGATGGAAATTACGGGGCGCCGCACGGTGCCTCAAATTTTCATTGGTGACACCCATGTGGGCGGTTGTGACGACCTGATGGCGCTCGACAGCCAAGGCGGTTTGGTGCCTTTGTTGCAGCTTTAAGCTGACATAATTCAGCTTCCCGATGGGTCGCCCGCTTCGGTGTTTTGCCGACGCGGGTTTTTTTATGCACTTGGAAAAGAATAATGTCTGACGAACAACAAACTCCCGTATTTCAAATTCAACGCGTCTACTTGAAAGACATGTCGTTGGAGCAACCCAACTCGCCCGCCATTTTGATGGCCCAAGAGCAGCCTTCTGTGGACATCCAGTTGGGCGTGGGCATGGAACAAGTGGCGGATGGCATCGTTGAAGTCACCGTGACAGCTACTGTGACCACCAAAATTCAAGACAAAACCGTGTTCTTGGTCGAAGCCAAACAAGCCGGTATTTTTGAAGTGCGCAACCTGCCCGAAGACCAAATGGGTCCCGTCATTGGCATCGCTTGCCCACAAATTATTTACCCCTACTTGCGCGGTAACGTGGCCGACATCATCCAACGCGCGGGTTTCCCACCAGTGCACTTGGCTGAAATCAACTTCCAAGCCATGTACGAGCAACAACAGCAGCAACAAGCTGCCGCTGCGGTTCAGTAATTTCAGACCTAGGCTGTTGCGATGAAGATTGCCGTGCTTGGCGCTGGTGCTTGGGGCACCGCCTTGGCCATCAACGCAGGCGCACACCATGCGGTGACCTTGTGGGCGCGCGATGCGTCCCAAGTGCAAGCCATGCAGGCGGAGCGTGTGAACACGCGCTACCTGCCCGGCTTGCCGTTCACTGCCGGTGTGCAGGTGTCTTCAGAAGCTCTGGGCCCATGGCTGGCCGAACAAGATTTGGTGGTCGTGGGCTCGCCCATGAGCGCCTTGCGCGGCATGCTGACGCAGTTGGCGCCAATCTTGGGCGACCGAGTGCCCGTGGCGTGGCTGTGCAAAGGCTTTGAGGCTGCGCAGCCCGAGGCCTTTAACTTGGACGCTTCGCACGCCAGTTCTGCACGCCCAGATGCCTCGCCGATGGGCGTGGGCTTGATGGCCCACGAAGTGCGCGCACAGGTCGCCCCCGTGTTGCGCGGTGGCGCATTGAGCGGCCCCAGTTTTGCCCAAGAAGTGGCACGCGGTATGCCCACTGCCTTGGTCGCTGCCAGCAGCGATGCTGCGGCGCGTGATGCGATGGTGCAAGCCTTTCACAACCCCAGCCTGCGCGTGTACGCCAACGACGACATCGTCGGCGTCGAAGTCGGCGGCGCTGTGAAAAACGTGCTCGCCATTGCCACCGGTTTGTGCGACGGCTTGCAGCTCGGGCTCAACGCCCGTGCAGCCTTGATCACCCGTGGGTTGGCTGAAATCACACGCTTAGGCGTGGCCTTGGGCGCCAAGGCCGAAACCTTCATGGGCTTGTCGGGCTTGGGCGACTTGGTGCTCACCGCCACCGGCGACCTCAGCCGCAACCGCAAAGTGGGCCTCGCCTTGGCCCAAGGCATGACTCTGCAACAAGCGGTGGACTCACTCGGTCATGTGGCCGAAGGCGTGTATTGCGCCCGTACCGTGGTGCAACGTGCCCAAGCCTTGGGCGTGGACATGCCGATTGCCCAAGCTGTGGTGGCCTTGCTCGATGGCCAGATTTCGCCTGCACAGGCGGTCGCTGTCTTGATGGGGCGTGGGGCTAAGGGCGAGTAAAGGCAGGCAGCAACAGATGCGTCTGCTTTTCGCATGGCTCTTGTGTATCTGCCTCACCGCGTGTGGCGTGGTCACGGAGCAGTCTGTGTATGAAGGTATTCGCGCCACGCAGCGTGCGAAATCTGCGGGGACGGGGCAAGATGACAAGGCCTTGCCAGACTACGACCAATACAAACAGGAGCGTGAGAAGCTCAAAAAATAGGCGTCAGCAGCAGCTTTGGCGCCATCGCGCTCAAACCTCCAAGTTATCAATCAACCGCGTCTTCCCCAACTTAGCCGCACCCAGCACCACCAGCGGTTCGTCACAAGGCCCGGTGAGCGGCGATAAATCATGTTGACGGCGCACCGTCAGATAGTCAGGTTGCCAGCCACGCGCACGCAGCGCTTCCATCGCAGCGGCTTCGATCGTCGTCACATCCAGCACGCCAGCCGCATTACCTGCACGTGCCGCAGCCGCCAAGCCCTTCAACGCCATCGACAGTTGCACGGCTTCCGCACGCTCTTCGGTGCTCAAGTAGCCATTGCGTGAGCTCAGGGCCAAACCGTTTTCAGCGCGTCGCGTTTCGCCGCCAATGATCTCGATGGGCAGCGCCATTTGTTGCACCATGCGGCGGATGACCATGAGTTGTTGGTAGTCTTTTTTGCCAAAGAACGCGATGTCGGGCTGTACGCAGTTAAAGAGTTTGTGCACCACGGTGCTCACGCCCACAAAGAAGCCGGGGCGGAAGGCGCCTTCCAAGATGTCGGCCAGGTCAGCGGGAGGGTGTACTTTGAACACTTGGGGTTCGGGGTACAGGTCTTTTTCAGAGGGCGCAAACAACACGTCGCAGCCGTTGGCGGCGAGTTGCTCGCAGTCGCGCTCGAAGGTGCGGGGGTAGGTGTCGAAGTCTTCGTTGGGGCCGAATTGCAGGCGGTTCACAAAGATGCTGGCCACGGTCATGCCGCCTTGCGGGGCGCGGGCGTCTACCGCTTGGCGGGCCATTTGCATCAAGTCCAAGTGGCCTTGGTGCAGGTTGCCCATGGTGGCCACAAAGGCGCGCAGGGCGGCTGGTTTCAGTGCGCGACGGAGGTCGTCAATGGTGTGGACGATGTGCATGTGTGTTTACCAAGCGTGTTCAGCGTTGACAGGGAAGCTGCCGTCTTTCACGGCGGCCACGTAGGCCTCCATGGCGGCTTGCACGCTGGGGCTGCCGGTCATGAAGTTGCGAACGAATTTGGGGTTCTTGCCGAGGTTGATGCCCAGCATGTCGTGCATCACCAGGACTTGACCGGCAGTGCCATTGCCCGCGCCAATGCCAATGGTGTGGCAGCGGGGCAGGTCGTGGGTGAGTGCGGTCGACAGGGCTTCGGGCACCATTTCCAGCACCACCATGGAGGCACCGGCGTCTTGCAGGTCTAAGGCGTGTTGGCGCAGTTGGACCGCCGACTCGCCACGGCCTTGCACACGGTAGCCACCCAAAGCGTGGACGGTTTGCGGTGTCAGGCCTAAGTGGGCGCACACGGGGATGCCACGCTCGACCAGAAAGCGCACGGTGTCGGTGGTCCAGCCGGCGCCTTCGAGCTTGACCATGTGCGCGCCGGCTTGCATCAACACGCTGGCGCTGCGCAAGGCTTGCTCTTTGGACTCGTGGTAGCTGCCAAAGGGCAGGTCGCCAATGATCCATGTGGTGCCTTGCACCCGTTGCACGCCACGCGCCACGCATTCGACGTGGTAACGCATGGTGTCTAAGCTGACACCCACGGTGCTCGACAAGCCTTGGCAGACCATGCCCAGCGAGTCGCCCACCAACAGGCACTCCACGCCAGCGGCATCGGCCACGGCGGCAAAGGTGGCGTCGTAGGCGGTGAGCATGGTGATTTTTTCGCCACGTGCGCGCATGTCGTGCAAGCGCGGCAAGCTGATGGGTTTGCGGGCCGATACGGGCGAGGCCGGTGGCAAGGTGCCGTAAGGCGATGCGTTTTGACTTTGGGGGGCGTTGCTGGAGTTGCTCATAAAGGATGCGGCCAGATGCCAGTCGTTGAGGTGTGGACGCGTTAGCTCGGCGTGTAGGCCAAACGCACGTAAATGGGCGCAAAGGCCTCGGCCTGCGTGATTTCGATCAGGGTTTCTTTGCCCAGTTCAAGCAGCGCGATGAAGGTGACCACCAACACGGGCACGCCCTGTGCGGGGTCAAAGAGTTTCTCAAACTCGACAAAGCGTTGGCCTTGGAGTTTGCGCAGCACGATGCTCATGTGCTCGCGCACCGACAGCTCTTCGCGCGAAATTTTGTGGTGCTGAATGAGCTTGGCGCGCTTCAAAATATCGGCCCACGCCTGCTGCAACTCCACCACCTGCACGTCGGGGAAGCGCGGTTGCAGCGATTGCTCGATGAACACTTGCGCCTTCAAGAAGTCGCGTCCGTATTGCGGCACTTCGTTGAGCTTGGCGGCCGCCAGCTTCATTTGCTCGTATTCGAGCAAGCGGCGCACCAACTCGGCACGCGGGTCTTCGGGCTCTTGGCCTTCAGCCACCTTTTTGGGCGGCAGCAGCATGCGTGACTTGATTTCAATCAGCATCGCGGCCATCAGCAGGTATTCGGCGGCCAGCTCTAGGTTGCGGCTGCGAATCTCGTCCACATAACTCAGGTACTGGCGCGTGAGCGCCGCCATCGGGATGTCGAGGATGTTGAAGTTTTGCTTGCGGATCAAGTACAGCAGCAAATCCAATGGGCCTTGGAAGGCTTCGAGGAAAACTTCCAGCGCATCGGGCGGGATGTACAAGTCCTGCGGCATGGCGAACAGGGGCTCGCCATACAGGCGGGCCACGGCCACGTTGTCGATCACCTCAGGCATGGCGGAGGCAGGTGGTGCCTCGGCGGTGGGCAGGGTGATGTCAGCAGGGTTCACAGCGTGCGCTTAATCGGAAGGCTTAGGCCAAGACCGAAGGTCTTTATGCGTTCGTTTGGTAAACGTAAGGCTTTTGCGCCACGCGGCCGGCTTGCAGGTCTTGCTGCACGTCGCGGTTCACTTCTTTGTCCCACAGCAGGGCGCGGCCATCGCGTTGCGCTTGTTCCAAGCCAGGCTTTTGGGCTTTGAGCTGTTCGATGAACTGCGTGGCTTCAGAGGTGTAGTGGTCGCGTTGAAAGATCGACATGGTGAGGGTTCCTAAGAGAAGAGGTGAATTTTAACGATGCAGGCTGCACGGGTCCTGACGCGTGGCTCAGGTTGTGGCCAAGGCAATGCCTTGGGTCAAGTCAGCGGCCATTTCGGCATGCGAGGCCTCGCCCACCAAGCCGCTGCGTTGGGCAATGTCCAGCGGCTGGTGGGCCAAGCCACACAGCACCAATCGGCGTTGTTTTTTGTGACAGGCACGGGCCAAAGACAGCAAGGCATCGACGCCCGACGAGTCGATGTAGATCAGGTTTTTCAGGTCCAGCACCACCGCGCGGGCGGGTAAGTTTTCTTCCACGGCCTCCACCAGCTTCACCGCGCCAAAAAACAATGCGCCGTAAAAGCGGTGCGCTTGCACGTCGTCGCCCAGCCCCGCCAAGGCGGGTTGGTCTTGCGCCGACACGGGTTCGGCGCGGGTGAGGTTGGAGATGCGGTAGATGAAAGTCAGGCACGCGGCAATCAGGCCCACCTCGACGGCCACGGTCAAATCGACCACCACCGTCAGCAAAAACACCGCCAACAGCGTGGCGCGGTAAGGCATGCGGTATTGGCGCAGGTGCACAAATTGGCGCCATTCGCCCATGTTCCACGCCACGAACATCAAAATGGCCGACAACGCCGCCAACGGCACGTTGGCCGCCAAAGGCGCAGCCACCAGCATCACCACCAGCAAGGTCAAGGCGTGCACCATGCCCGCGATGGGGCTGTTGCCACCGTTTTTCACGTTGGTCACAGTTCGGGCGATGGTGCCCGTGGCGGGCATGCCACCAAAAAATGGGGTGACCATGTTGGCAATGCCTTGCGCCATCAGCTCTTGGTTGGCGTCATGGCGGTCGCCATAGGGGCTGTCGGCCATCATTTGGTCGGCAATGCGCGCGCACAGCAGCGACTCAATCGAGCCCAGCAAGGCCAGCGTGGTCGCCGGAATTAACAAAAATTTAGCGGTTTCCCAGCTGAACGTGGGCCATTCAAAGGCGGGCAAGGTGTTGGGAATGCTGCCAAAGCGTGAGGCGATGGTTTCTACGTTCAAGTTCAGTGCTTGGCTGGCCAGCGAGGCCAGCACCAGCACCAAGACAGAGCCGGGCACCACGCTGATCTTTTTGGCGTGCGCGTGTTGCTGACTCAGCTTGGGCATCACAAATTGCCACACGACCAGCAGCCCCAAACAGCCGCAGGCCAGCGCCAAGGCTTGCAGGTTGAGTGTGTCGAGGTGTGAGGCCAGCGTGCGCAAAATGCCAAAGAAGTCGGCGGGCATGGCTGTGACGCTGAGCCCTAAAAAGTCTTTCACCTGCGACACCATGATCAGCACCGCAATGCCGTTGGTGAAGCCAATCACCACGGCGACGGGGATGAACCGAATCAAACTGCCCAAGCGCATCACGCCCATGGCAAACAGCATCATGCCTGACATGACGGTGGCGATGATGAGGTTGGCCAAGCCGTAGCGTTCCAAAATGCCGTACACGATGACGATGAACGCCCCCGCAGGCCCGCCAATTTGCACGCGACTGCCGCCCAAGGCTGAAATCAAAAAGCCCGCCATGATGGCGGTGAACAAACCCGCTTCCGGCTTGAGGCCCGAGGCAATGGCAAACGCCATGGCCAGCGGCAGTGCCACCACGCCCACGGTGACGCCTGCGCCCACATCTTGCACAAAACGCGTGCGGTTGTAGCCCTGCAAGGCATCGAGCAAACGGGGACGGAAAAAAGAGAAAGAAGCCAAATTCATCGTTGCAACCTATCTTTGACGTCGTCGAGCACGGGGCGCAAAGCCACGGTCCACAGCA
Source organism: Limnohabitans sp. (assembly GCF_031539175.1). Taxonomy (GTDB): domain Bacteria; phylum Pseudomonadota; class Gammaproteobacteria; order Burkholderiales; family Burkholderiaceae_C; genus Limnohabitans. Next base: position 52,567 of record NZ_JAVKLQ010000007.1, read on the forward strand.
ACAACGCCAACGGCAAGGTGGTGATGTAGCCCCAGCCCTTAAAGCCCAGAGCCCCCACCACGCCGCCACAAAAAAAACAAGCAATCAACAACGCTTGAAGACGCAGGCGTTGACGGTTGGCACGCACTTGGGGCACGCCTTGTGCCGAGGTGCTGCTGCGGTTCACATAAAGTAACTTGCCCAACTCAATGCCAAAGTCGGTCACCAAGCCGGTGATGTGCGTGGTGCGAATTTCGGCATGGGAGATTTTGGTGATCACTGCGTTTTGCAAGCCCATCATGAAGCACAGCAGCATGACCGTGAGTGGCAAAAATACGCTGGCAAAGCTGCTGATGGCCGCTCCAAACAAACCAAACACCAGTAGGGCCAAAGATTCCAACAGCAAGGGCAAGCTGTAAGCGCTGGCGAGATGGCGGCGCAGTCCCCAATTCACCAACACGGCGGTGCTCATGGCACCTGCCACGAAGGCGATCAAACTCCCCACGCCCGTGGCGACCAAGTCGAAATGCCCCAGCACCAAGTCGTCAGCCACCGAAGACACCACGCCCGTCATGTGCGAGGTGTAACGTCCGATGGCTAAAAAACCACCCGCATTGGCCGCACCCGCCACAAAACTCAACACGGCCCCCAACTTGACGTTGGCTTGGTTCGACCGCGCAATGCTGGTCCAGCCGTGGATGAGTGGGAACATGCCGACTCAGTGAATCCGCATGCCTGGCTTGGCACCTGGCCATGGGTGCAGGACGTGAATGCCGGGTTCGGCTTTCTCGTCCGCGTGGCTGGCGGCGAGCACCATGCCTTCGGAAATGCCAAATTTCATCTTGCGTGGGGCCAAGTTGGCCACCATCACGGTGAGTTTGCCCACCAAGTCTTCGGGCTTGTACATGCTGGCGATGCCGCTGAACACATTGCGCGTTTTGCCTTCACCCACGTTGAGTGTGAGGCGCAGCAGTTTGGTGGAGCCTTCCACCGCTTCGCAGTTGACGATTTCGGCGATGCGCAAATCGATCTTGGCAAAGTCGTCGATGCTGATGGTGGGGGCGATTTCTTCGCCACCGGGGGTGACTTTTTCTTCCACCACGGCTGGTGGCTCAAACAAGGCTTCGAGTTGTTCGGGGGTGACGCGTTGCATGAGGTGTTGGTAGGGCTGAATGTGGGTCACGTAGCCTGTGGCGTTCCAGTTTTGCATGGGCGTGCCGGTGAAGGCTTCAACGGCTTGCGCGAGTGCTGGCAACACGGGGGCCAAGTAGCGGCTCAGCTCGGCAAAGGCGTTGATGAGCAACGAGCACACTTGGTGCAGGGCTTCGTTGTTGGCCGCGTCTTTGGCCAAGTCCCACGGCTTGTGTTGGTCCACATAAGCGTTGACCTTGTCGGCCAGCAACATGATTTCGCGGGCGGCTTTGCCGTATTCGCGGGCGTCGTAGGCTTGGGCGATGCTGTCTTTGGCGGCGTGAATGTCGTTCAACAACGCAGTGCCTTGCTCGCCAAAACTTTGTGTGAGTTTGCCTTCAAAGCGCTTGGTCAAGAAGCCCGCCGCACGCGACGCGATGTTGACGAACTTGCCAATCAAATCGCTGTTCACGCGCAGCATGAAGTCTTCGGCGTTGAAGTCCACGTCTTCGTTTTTGTTGTTCAGCTTGGTGGCCAAGTAATAGCGCAGCCACTCGGGGTTCATGCCGAGGCTGAGGTACTTGAGCGGGTCGAGGCCCGTGCCACGGCTCTTGCTCATTTTTTCGCCGTTGTTCACGGTGAGGAAGCCATGCACAAACACGTTGTTGGGCGTTTTGCGGCCGCTGAAGTGCAGCATGGCGGGCCAGAACAGCGTGTGGAACGTGACGATGTCTTTGCCAATGAAGTGGTATTGCTCCAGCTTGTCGTTGGCCATGTAGGCGTCGTAGTTCTCACCGCGCTTGTCGAGCAAGTGTTTCAGCGAGGCCAAGTAGCCCACGGGCGCGTCGAGCCACACATAAAAGTATTTGCCCGGCGCGTCTGGAATTTCGATACCAAAGTAAGGTGCATCACGCGAAATGTCCCAATCGCCCAAGCCTTCACTGGTGGTGCCATCGGGGTTGGTGCGCACAGTGAACCACTCTTTGACCTTGTTGGCCACTTCGGGCTGCAGCTTGCCGTCTTGGGTCCACTTCTCTAAAAACGCCACACAGCGAGGGTCAGACAGCTTGAAGAAGAAGTGCTCTGAGCTTTTCAGTTCAGGCTTGGCGCCCGACAAAGCGGAGAAGGGGTTGATGAGGTCGGTGGGCGCGTAAACCGCGCCGCACACTTCGCAGTTGTCGCCGTATTGGTCGTGGGCGTGGCACTTGGGGCACTCGCCTTTGATGAAGCGGTCGGGTAAGAACATGTTCTTCTCGGGGTCGAAGAACTGGTCAATCGTGCGGCGCTCAATCAGCGAGCCGCCTTCAGATGCAGGGATGTCGCGCAGGTCACGGTAAATCTGGCGGGCCAGCTCGTGGTTCTCGGGCGCGTCGGTGCTGTGCCAGTTGTCAAACTGGATGTGAAAGCCGTCCAAATACGGCTTGCGGCCTGCAGCGATGTTGGCCACAAACTGCTGCGGGGTGATGCCCGCCTTCTCGGCGGCAATCATGATGGGCGCGCCGTGTGTGTCGTCTGCGCCCACGAAATCCACCTGGTGGCCCTGCATGCGCTGGAAGCGCACCCAGATGTCGGCCTGGATGTACTCCATGATGTGGCCGATGTGGAAGTTGCCGTTGGCGTAGGGCAGGGCGGTGGTGACGAAAAGCTGGCGCTGTGACATTTAGAACAAGACCTTTGAACAAGGGGGTGGATTTTAGTTCCTGCAAAATTTGCCCATGAACCTCCCCAGCTTTGACGAATTCAAACAAACCTCCTTGGCCGCTGGCTTTGACGAAGTGCTGGCCCGCGACTGGGCGCCGCACACCGTGTTGGCCACCCACACCCACCCGTTTGCCGTGCAAGCCGTGGTGACGCAGGGCGAGATGTGGCTGACCGTGGATGGCCAAACCCAACACCTGTTGCGAGGCTCGACCTTTGAACTGGCCCGTGATGTGCCCCATGACGAGCGCTACGGCGCGGAGGGCGCGACGTATTGGGTGGCGCGCAAAAACGGCTGATCCGCACTCAGTCGCGGGGATGACCTGTGTTTTATGCGGTCAAACGCACCGCGCTAGACTTGCGCGCAATTCCTATTTCTAGAACGAAGAAGCTTTTATGGCCCTGAACGAACAAAACCTGACCGCCGCCCTGCAGACGGTCATCGACCCCAACACCGGCAAAGACTTTGTTACCACCAAAGCGCTCAAAAATTTACAAATTCAAGGCGGCGATGTGTCGTTTGACGTGGTGCTCGGCTACCCCGCCAAGAGCCAAATTGCAGGTTTTCGCAAAGCGCTGATTGCCGCAGCCAAAGGCGTGGCGGGCGTGGACAACGTGTCGGCCAACATCACCATGAACATCGTGGCGCACGCGGCTCAGCGCGGCGTGGCCTTGTTGCCGCAAGTGAAAAACATCATTGCTGTGGCCTCGGGCAAGGGCGGCGTGGGCAAAAGCACTACCGCCGCCAACTTGGCCTTGGCCTTGGCCGCCGAAGGGGCCAGCGTGGGCTTGCTCGATGCCGACATTTACGGCCCCAGCCAGCCCATGATGATGGGCATCGAAGGCCGCCCCGAGAGCACCGACGGCCAAACCATGGACCCACTCGAGAACTACGGCGTGCAAGTCATGTCCATCGGTTTCTTGGTGGACCAAGACGAAGCCATGATCTGGCGCGGCCCCATGGCCACCCAAGCGTTGGAGCAGTTGCTGCGCCAAACCAATTGGAAGGCGCTGGACTATTTGATCGTCGACATGCCCCCCGGCACGGGCGACATCCAGCTCACGCTGAGCCAGCGCGTGCCCATGACCGGTGCGGTGATCGTCACCACGCCGCAAGACATCGCTTTGTTGGACGCCAAAAAAGGCATCAAGATGTTCGAGAAGGTGGGCGTGCCCATCCTGGGTTTGGTCGAAAACATGGCCGTGCACGTCTGTACCCAATGCGGCCACATCGAACACATCTTTGGCGCCGACGGCGGCAAAAAGATGGCGGAGCAATACAACATGGACTACTTGGGCGCTTTGCCCTTGAACATGCAAATCCGCCTGCAAGCCGACAGTGGCAAACCCACGGTGGTCGCCGATCCTGACGGCGATGTTGCAGGCATCTACAAGGCGGTGGCCCGCCAAGTGGCGGTGAAAATTGCGGCCAAGGCCAAAGACTTCTCCAGCAAGTTCCCCAGCATCAAGATTTCTAAAGACACCTGATCGTCGGTTTTCTCGGCTTCTCACCCGCAAGCGCGCACGTGTTCGCGGGTTTTTGCTATCTGCACTATTTTGCAGTTCAGGTCGAATTTGCATTAAAGTGCAGCCATGTCTTTTTCCGACGACGACCTGTCCCGCCATCCGTTTCTCACCACACTCGGCGAGCGCGTGCGCACCTTGCGAGCGCGCCGTGGCCTCACGCGCAAAGCGGTGGCGCAGGCAGCGCGGGTGTCTGAGCGGCACTTGGCCAATTTGGAGTCAGGCACTGGCAACGCTTCCATCCTGATCTTGTTGCAAGTCGCGCAGGCGTTGCAATGCACGATTTTTGAGCTGTTGGGCGACGTGACCACGTCTTCGCCCGAATGGCTGTTGATTCGTGAATTGCTCGAAAAGCGCAACGAAGGCGAGTTGCGCCGCGTGCGTCAGCAGATTGGCGACATGTTTGGCACCCATGGCGACGAGCGGGCACGCAGCAACCGCATCGCGCTGGTGGGCTTGCGCGGTGCAGGCAAAACCACTTTGGGTCAGCGCTTGGCCGACGACTTGGGTTTCCCATTCATCGAGCTGAGCCGCGAGATCGAGAAGTTTGCCGGTTGCAGCATCAGCGAAATCCACAACCTTTATGGCACCAACGCGTACCGCCGTTACGAGCGGCGCGCCTTGGAAGAGGCGATTCAGATTTACCCCGAAGTGGTGATCGCCACACCCGGCGGCTTGGTGTCCGACTCGGCCACGTTCAATGAAACGCTGTCGCATTGCTTCACGGTGTGGCTCAAAGCGGCGCCCGAAGACCATTTGGGACGCGTTGCCGCGCAAGGCGACATGCGCCCGATGGCGGGCAGCAAAGAGGCGCTGGAAGATTTGAAGCGCATTTTGGAAGGCCGCTCGGCGTTCTATGCCAAAGCCGACCTCACCTTTGACACCAGTGCCCAGCCGCTGGACGACAGCTTTTTGGCGCTGCGCACCCAAGTGCGTCAGGCGCTGAAGCTGCCGCTTTAAGTTTCCTCAAGCCGTTTTCCCAGCCCTGCGACGGGTTTGCGTGGCCATGCTTGGCGCTCTCACACCTGCTCCGGCATAGGCATATTCCCTAGTATGCACAAAAATGCAGTTGCCATATTTGGAATATGCAATATGATGCACATCAAGGCGATGCACAGACAGCACGCAACGATCCAACGCCAAGCCACCCCTTCTGGAGATTCCCATGAGCCAAGCCACCACCGTCGACTACCAAATTGACCCCAGCCAGTACAAGCACTGGTCGGTCAAGTACGAAGGCGAAATCGCCACCTTGCAACTCAACATCAACGAAGACGGCGGCATTCGCCCTGGCTACAAATTGAAGCTCAACTCGTACGACTTGGGTGTGGACATTGAGTTGTACGACGCGTTGCAACGCATCCGCTTTGAGCACCCCGAAGTCAAGAGCGTGGTGGTGACCAGCTTGAAAGATCGCATCTTCTGCTCGGGCGCGAACATTTTCATGTTGGGCCTCTCGACCCACGCTTGGAAAGTGAACTTTTGCAAATTCACCAACGAAACCCGCAACGGCATTGAAGACTCCAGCCGCCACGATGGCCTGAAGTTTGTGGCTGCGGTGAACGGCGCTTGCGCGGGTGGTGGCTACGAATTGGCCTTGGCCTGTGACGACATCGTGTTGGTGGACGACCGTTCTTCCAGCGTGTCGTTGCCTGAAGTGCCCTTGCTCGGCGTGTTGCCCGGCACTGGCGGTTTGACCCGCGTGACTGACAAGCGCAAAGTTCGCCACGACCACGCCGACATCTTCTGCACCAGCGTGGAAGGCGTGCGGGGCCAAAAGGCCGTCGACTGGCGTTTGGTGGACGAGATCGCCAAGCCCGCCAAGTTTGCAGAGGCTGTGCAAGCCCGTGCCCAAAAATACGCCAGCAGCAGCAAGCGCCCAGGCGCTGCAGCGGCAGGCAAAGGCGTGACGCTGACACCGTTGCACAAAACCGTCACGGCTGACGCCTTGACTTACGAGTACGTGCAAGTCGCCATCGACCGTGCCAAGCGCACCGCTACCTTCACGGTCCACGCGCCTAAAGCGGCGGTGCCCACCACGGTGGCAGGCATCGAAGCTGCAGGCGTGAACTGGTACCCGCTGCAAATGGCTCGCGAGTTGGACGATGCCATTTTGAGCATGCGCACCAACGAACTCGACATCGGCACTTGGCTCTTGCGCACCGCAGGCGATGTGCAACTCGCCTTGGACTCAGACGCCGTGTTGGCCCAGCACCAAGCGCATTGGTTGGTCAATGAAACACTGGGCATGCTGCGCCGCACCTTGGCCCGCATCGATGTGTCGTCACGTTCTTTGTTCGCGTTGATCGACGAAGGTTCTTGTTTTGCCGGCACATTGGCTGAGTTGGCTTTTGCCGCCGACCGCGCTTACATGTTGGCTTTGCCTGATGCGCCTGAAAAAGCGCCCAAGTTGGCCTTGAGCGAACTCAACTTCGGTCACTTCCCCATGGTCAACCACCAGTCACGCTTGCAGCGTCGTTTCTACGAAGAAGTCACGGCCCTCGAGAACGTGCGTGCTGTTGTGGGTCAGCAGTTGGACGCTGACCAAGCCTTGGAACTTGGCTTGGTCACCGCTGCGCCCGACGACATCGATTGGGCCGATGAAATTCGCCTCGCCGTCGAAGAGCGTGCGGCCATGTCGCCCGACAGCTTGACCGGCTTGGAAGCCAACTTGCGCTTCTGCCAAAAGGAATCGATGGAAACCCGTATTTTTGGCCGCCTCTCGGCGTGGCAAAACTGGATCTTCCAACGCCCCAACGCCGTCGGCGAAAAGGGTGCCTTGAAGGTCTACGGCAAAGGCGAAAAAGTACAGTTCGACCTGAACCGCGTTTGATGTTTTGACGTTGTGCAGCGCGGTGCCCGGTGGTCCGCGTTGCAACCGAACTTTGACCCCACCGTTGCTTTTTAATTTCTGGAGACTCTCATGTCCGGTATCAACTACAGCGAAAAAATTCCTAACAACGTCAACCTGTCGGAAGACCGCACGTTGCAACGCGCCCTCGAACAGTGGCAGCCCAACTTCATCAACTGGTGGGACGACATGGGCCCCGAAGGCTCCACCGACATGGACGTGTACCTGCGCACGGCTGTCAGCGTCGACCCGCAAGGCTGGGCCCAGTTTGGCCACGTCAAGATGCGCGACTACCGTTGGGGCGTGTTCCTGAACCCCGGCGAGCAAGACCGCAAGATCCACTTTGGCGACCACATCGGTGAAAAAGCCTGGCAAGACGTGCCTGGCGAACACCGCGCCAACCTGCGCCGCATCATCGTGACGCAAGGCGACACCGAGCCCGCATCGGTCGAGCAGCAGCGCCACTTGGGCTTGACCGCCCCCAGCATGTACGACTTGCGCAACCTGTTCCAGATCAACGTCGAAGAAGGCCGCCACCTGTGGGCCATGGTCTACCTGCTGCACAAATACTTCGGCAAAGACGGCCGTGAAGAAGCCGATGCGCTGCTGCAACGCAACAGCGGCAACGAAGACAACCCCCGCATCCTGCAAGCCTTCAACGAGAAGACGCCCGACTGGTTGTCTTTCTTCATGTTCACCTACTTCACCGACCGTGACGGCAAGTTCCAGTTGTGCGCTCTGGCCGAATCCGCGTTCGACCCTCTGGCTCGCACCACCAAGTTCATGCTGACCGAAGAAGCACACCACATGTTTGTGGGCGAGTCCGGTGTGAGCCGCACCATCCAGCGCACCGTCGATGTGATGAACGAACTCAAAACCGACGATGTGGGCAAACTGCGCGCTGCCGGTGTGATCGATCTGCCGACCATCCAGCGTTACATCAACTTCCACTTCTCGGTGACCATCGACTTGTTCGGTGCCGACGAGTCGTCCAACGCTGCCACCTTCTACAGCTCTGGCTTGAAGGGCCGTTACGAAGAAGGCAAGCGTGGTGATGACCACATCCTGAAGGGCAACAGCTACAAGATCTTGTCCGTGGAAAACGGTTCCTTGGTTGAAAAAGAAGTGCCCATGCTCAACGCTTTGAACGAAGTGCTGCGCGACGACTACATCACCGACTCCAAAGGCGGCATCGACCGTTGGAACCGCGTGATCGCCAAGGCGGGCATTCCTTTCACTTTGAAGGCACCGCACAAGGCGTTCCACCGCAACATCGGTTCTTTGTCCGGCTCCAAGATCACGCCCGATGGCCAGGTGGTGACCGACGAGCAGTGGATGGCGCAAGTGGGCGAGTGGTTGCCAACCAACGAAGACCGCGCCTATGTGGCCAGCCTGATGGGCCGTGTCGTCGAGCCAGGCAAGTTCGCCAACTGGATCGCGCCACCCGTCATGGGCATCAACCGTCAGCCAGTGGACTTTGATTACGTCCGTTTCAACTGAGTTAAATTTGTGCCATGAACGCCACCACCGAACTTATTCAGCAGCATCTGATCGATCCAGAGATCTGTATCCGATGCAACACCTGTGAAGCCACTTGTCCGGTGGGGGCGATCACGCACGATTCCCGCAATTACGTGGTCATTGCCGACAAATGCAATTTGTGCATGGCCTGCGTGCCACCTTGCCCCACGGGCTCGATCGACAACTGGCGCAGCATGCCCAAAGCAGCGGCGTACAGCATCGAAGAGCAATTGACGTGGGACGAGCTGCCCGCAGCATTGACCGAAGCGGAGTTGCAAGCGGCAGGTGTGTCGGGCGATGCCTCTGCTGAACCACAAGCGAGCGCACCTTCTGCCGCATCTGCCAGCGCCACACCCGGTGAGGGCGAGTCCTTCAACTCGGGCGCCTTTGGTGCGAGCACACCGCCTTGGTCTGCCGCGCATCCGTACACCAATTTGCATGGCCCCAAAGCGCCTGTGACCGCCAGCGTGGTGGGCAATGTGCAGGTCAACGATGCAGGTACCGCCAACGAAACGCACCACATCGTGCTCGACTTTGGCAGCATGCCGTTTCCCGTGTTGGAAGGCCAGTCGATTGGCATCATCCCGCCGGGTGTGGACGCGCAAGGCAAGCCTCATCATGCCCGTCAGTACTCGATTGCCAGCCCACGTAATGGCGAGCGCCCTGGTTACAACAACCTGTCGTTGACGGTCAAGCGCGTGGTCGAAGACCACCAAGGCAAAGCCGTGCAAGGTGTGGCGTCTAACTTCTTGTGTGACATGAAAACGGGTGACACGGTGCAGGTGATTGGCCCCTTCGGTGCCAGCTTCTTGATGCCCAACCACCCCAAGTCGAACATCGTCATGATTTGCACAGGCACCGGCAGTGCGCCCATGCGCGCCATGACCGAGTGGCGTCGCCGCTTGCGCGCCAGTGGCAAGTTTGAAGGCGGCAAGCTCATGCTGTTCTTTGGGGCCCGGACCCAAGAAGAGTTGCCTTACTTTGGCCCGTTGCAAAAATTGCCCAAAGATTTCATCGACACCAACTTCGCGTTCTCGCGTACCGCCGGTCAACCCAAGCGCTATGTGCAAGACCTCATGCGCGAGCGCAGCGCCGATGTGGCGGCCTTGCTGAAAGACCCGAACACGTATTTCTATGTCTGCGGTTTGAAGAGCATGGAGGAGGGCGTGGTCATGGCGTTGCGCGACATCGCCAACGACGCGGGCTTAGGCTGGGACAACGTGGCTCCCGCATTGAAGCGCGAAGGGCGCTTGCATTTAGAGACGTATTAACCCCAGGTGAGGCGCAGGGCGGCGGGGGCCGGTACCATTGCCCCCCTATGAATCACCGTCCCAGTTTGCAAGTTGCTGTTGTCATGCGCCGCGAGCGTGTGCCTGGCGCCATGAGCCGTTGGCAAACTTGGCGTTGGGTGCTCCACGATGTGTTGGGCCATGACCTCACGCCGCACGAAGAACACTTTGGCACCGCACCGCGTTGTCTGCGCCAGACCGAGGATGAGCAGTTGTGGCTGCACCCCGGCTTCACTGTTGAACTCTTTAAAGACGATGCCGAGGGCTACTACCTCAACAGCACCACGCCCGCCCCTTGCTGGTTTGTGCTGTGGCGCATGGAAGAAGAACCTACCCTCAGCGACGAGGTGATGGCCGTGCCCACCATGGTCAGCCTGAGTTACCACGATGCAGGCCGCTGGCTAGATGCCCAAGAAAACGTGGACCAAGTGCCCGCCCCATCCGAGGTGGTGGCTTGGATGAATGCATTTATGGACGAGCATTGGGTGGTCGAGGCCAAGCGCCGCAAACGACCCGACAGTTTCAGAGCTTTGCAAGACCGTTTCGGTAACCCCGCCTCGGTAAGTACCGAAAAAATTCGCGGCGGTGGCATGGGCGGCGGCAACCCCGGAGGCACAGGTCATGGCCAATGACGAAACGCCTGCTGGTTTTTTAAGCCGCTGGTCGCGTCGCAAAGCCGAGGTGCGCGAAGGGCGCGTGTTGGAAGAGCCCGCACCGCCTCGCACCGTGTCGCAGCCCAGTGTCTCGCCTTCGGCGCGTGCAGCGGATGCCTTGCCACATGCTTTGCCCCTTGCTGCGGGCGAGCCAGGCGAAGCGGTGGTGCCGGCCGAGGTGCCCAAGCCAGAGGCTCCTACTTTGGCGGATGTCGAGCAACTCACGTCAGAGTCCAGCTACGCCAATTTCGTCGCCCGTGACGTGGCGCCTGAGGTCAAAAACGCCGCCATGAAAAAACTGTTCAGCGATCCGCACTTCAACGTGATGGACCGCATGGACATTTACATCGACGACTACGGCATTCCCGATCCTTTGCCTGCCGAGATGTTGCGCCAAATGACCAGTGCCAAGTTCTTGAACTTGTTCGACGACGAGCCAGCCCCTCATTCCGAAGGCGACACGACACCGCAGCCACCGACCGAAGTCGTGGCACAGTCCGTGCCTGCCGAAAACCCTTCACTCACAGATAGCCCTACGCATGACCACGCTGATTTGCGACTGCAACCAGACGCAGCCCCTCGACCCGCAGGCACTGAGCCAAAGCCTCTCTGAAAACCTCACGCTGCACACGGCCTTGTGCCGTCGTGAAGCGGGTGCGTTTGTGAAAGCCGTGCAAGGCACCGACGACGTCGTGGTGGCCTGCACCCAAGAGCAACGCTTGTTTGGCGATTTGGCGGTGGAGGCGCAAGCCAAAACCTCGGTCATCAAATTTGTGAACATTCGCGAAACCGGTGGCTGGAGCAGCGATGCCAAAAATGCGGCCCCCAAAATGGCCGCACTGTTGGCTGCTGCGCATTTGCCCGAGCCTGAGCCCGTCACCACCGTCACCTTCAAAAGTGCAGGGCGCTTGCTCATCTTGGGCGACATCGACCAAGCCGAAAAAGCAGCGGCCTTGTTGGCCGACACCTTGAACGTGACCCTCTTCACCCAAGGCGCGGGCGACGCCGGTGGTGCGCAAGAGCGCCGCTACCCGGTGTTGGGTGGCAAAGTGCTGCGCGTGGAGGGTTGGTTGGGCGCGTTCACCCTGACGTGGCAACGCAGCAACCCGATTGATTTGGATGTGTGCACCCGCTGCAACGCCTGTGTGGCTGCTTGCCCTGAACAGGCCATTGGCTTGGATTACCAAATCGACCTGAACAAATGCACCTCGCATCGCGACTGCGTGACCGCTTGCGGCGCCATTGGGGCGATTGATTTTCAGCGCGTGGCGCAAGAAGAAACCGCCGAGTTCGATTTGGTGCTCGACTTACGCGCCCACAGCGCGTTCAACCGCCATGCCTTGCCGCAAGGTTATTTCCGCGAAGCCAGCGTGGCCAACCTCTTGCGCTTGCGCGAGCTGGTGGGTGAGTTTGAGAAGCCCAAGTTCTTTGCCTACAAACAAAAGCTGTGCGCGCACAGCCGCAACGAGCAAGTGGGTTGCAATGCCTGCATCGACATTTGTTCTGCGGAAGCGGTCAGCTCGGACAAGTCGCGTCAGCAAATCAAGGTCAACCCCAACCTGTGTGTGGGGTGTGGCGCCTGCACCACCGTCTGCCCCACGGGGGCGTTGACCTATGGTTACCCGCGCGCCAGCGAGCAGGGGCAAAAGCTCAAAACCCTGCTGAGCACCTACCAAAAAGCAGGCGGCAAAGACGCCGTGATCTTGTTGCACAGCCAAGAGGCGGGCCAAGCGGTGGTGCAAGAGCTGGGCCGTGCGGCACAGCTCAAGTTGGCCCAAGGCGTGCCCGCGCATGTCATTCCTGTGTCGGTCTGGCACACGGCCAGCTTAGGCTTGGACGTGTGGTTGTCGGCCTTGGCTTATGGCGCAGCCCAAGTGCTGGTGCTGGTCACTGCCGAGGAGGCGCCGCAATACCTCGACGGTTTGCAAGCGCAGATGGACCAAGCGCAAGCCTTGTTGGAGGGCTTGGGTTTTGCAAAAGCCGCCCAAGCACCGGTGCAACTCGTGCGCGCCACACAAGCCCTCGAGTTGGATGCGGAGCTGCAACGCCTGACCACAGGCAAGTCGCGCTTGAGTGCTGCTATGCCTTTGGCCACCTTCGCGGTTGCGGCTGAAAAGCGCAGCACGCTGAATTTTGTGATCGACCACTTGCTCGAGCACGCGCCTGCCCTGAAAGCTGGCACGGCTCCCGAAGCCTTGGCCTTGCCTGCCGACGGTGCCTTGTTGGGCACGGTCGAGGTCAACAAAGACAGCTGCACCTTGTGCATGAGCTGCGTCAGCGCCTGTCCTGCCAATGCCTTGCAAGACAACCAGCAAGCACCGCAACTGCGCTTCTTTGAAAAGAACTGCGTGCAGTGCGGCTTGTGCGTCAGCACCTGCCCTGAGAAAGCGCTGAACTTGGTGCCGCGTTTGCTGTTGACGCCGCAGCGCAAAGAAGTGCGCGCGCTCAACGAAACCCAGCCGTATGGCTGTATTCGTTGTCGCAAACCCTTTGGCACGCTCAAAGGCGTGGAAGCCATGATTGGCAAATTGGCCGGCCATGCCATGTTCCAAGGGGCAGCGCTGGAGCGCCTCAAAATGTGCGGCGACTGCCGCGTGATCGATATTTATTCTGCTGGCGACGAGCAAAAAATCCTCTAAATTATTTGTATGACCGCACCTCACCTGACCTCCGCTCTTGATGAAGAAACCGCACGCGCCGAGCTGTACGGTCTGATTGCCGAGCTGTTTTATGCCCCGCCACGTCCAGAGCTGCTGGCGCAGTTGCGCGTGGCGCCCACCGAAGCGCCCACAGCCGGCGGGTTTTTGGAAGAGCCTTGGCGTCAATTGGTTGGCGTAGCCCGCGAGATGGACGATCTGAGCATTCAGCGCGAGCACGATGCTTTGTTTGGTGGCGTGGGCAAGCCCGAGGTGTATGCGTACGCCTCGCACTTCTTGACCGGTTTCTTGAACGAAAAGCCATTGGCCCAGTTGCGTACCGATTTGGCGGCCTTGGGGCTCACGCGCGATGCCACCACCATGTCTGAAACCGAAGACCATGTGTCGTACGTTTTCGAAGTCATGCGCTTTTTGGTGGCGGGCGATGATGTGTCGGTGTCCAACCTCACGCAGCAAGCCAAGTTCTTCGGCCATCATGTGCAAACGTGGCTGCCTGCGTTTTGCGATGCGTTGCAAGTCAATCCGCGTGCGCGCTTTTATGGCGCATTGGCCGAGTTGACACGCGCTTTTGTGAGCGTGGAGTCGCAAGGCTTTGACATGCTGACCTGAGTTGATTGAAAGCGTTTTGATTTTTCTTTTGAGAAGGGTTGAGGCGCTTTGGTGACAGAAAAGCGTTGTTTCGCCGAAGTACCCATACAGTTTGTTGGTTTTTTGGCGTAACTACGTATAGGACAAACCGCTTTATTCGATACAGTATGCAAAGTTGTGCATACGCACGAACCCACGAGGAGCAAGACATGCCAAAAGAACAATCCAAAGATCAAGTCGCACCATCGCGCCGTGGTTTTTTCATGGGCGCCGCAGCCGCTGGTGCTGCCGTGGCCGCCGTGACCGCATTGCCAGGTGTGAACGCACCTGAAGCCGCAGTGAAAGCACTGCCTCCCGCACCCGAAAACGGGGGCGGTTACAGCTTGAGCGAGCACGTCAAACGCTATTACCAGACCGCACGCGTCTGATCAGGAGCACCTATGTTGTTAACCCGTAAATCTTCCGGTACTGCCAGCCCATCGGCTGCTGGTTTCATGTTGGTCAACCGCCTGCAGCGCGGTTTGTCGCAAGCTTTGCCTACCTTGGACCGTCGCGGTTTTCTGCGCCGCTCTGGTTTGGGTATTGGTGTGGGCTTGGCTGCCACGCAACTGACGTTGGTCAAAAAAGCCCAAGCTTCTGGCTCGATGTCTGGCGAGAGCACCCACAAAATTGAAGTCAAACGCACGGTGTGTACCCATTGTTCTGTGGGTTGCGCAGTCGATGCGGTGGTTGAAAACGGCGTCTGGGTGCGCCAAGAAGCCGTGTTTGATTCCCCCATCAACCTTGGTGCGCATTGCGCCAAAGGTGCGGCCCTGCGCGAGCACGGCCATGGCGAATTCCGCCTGCGCTACCCCATGAAGCTGGTCAACGGCAAGTACGAGCGCATCAGCTGGGACACAGCCTTGGACGAAATCAGCGCTAAGTTGTTGGAGTTGCGCAAGACTTCAGGTCCAGACAGCGTGTACTGGATCGGTTCCTCCAAGCACAACAACGAACAAGCTTATTTGTTGCGCAAGTTCGTGAGCTATTTCGGCAGCAATAACTGCGACCACCAAGCCCGTATTTGCCACTCCACCACCGTGGCCGGTGTGGCGAACACGTGGGGTTATGGCGCGATGACCAACTCGTACAACGACATGCAAAACAGCAAGGTCGCGATGTACATCGGTTCGAACGCGGCAGAAGCCCATCCTGTGTCGATGATGCACATGCTGCACGCCAAAGAAAACGGCTGCAAGATGATCGTGGTGGACCCACGTTTCACACGCACCGCAGCCAAGGCTGACGAGTATGTGCGCATCCGTTCGGGCTCCGACATCGCCTTCTTGTTTGGCCTGTTGCACGTCATCTTCAAGAACGGCTGGGAAGACAAAAAGTACATCAACGACCGCGTGTTCGGCATGGACAAGGTCAAAGAAGAAGTCATGGCCAAGTGGACACTCGACAAGGTCGAAGAAGTCTGCGGCGTGTCGCCTGAACAGGTGACCAAAGTGGCCACCATGCTGCATGAAAACAACCCCGGTACCGTGGTGTGGTGTATGGGACAAACCCAGCACACCATTGGCAACGCCATCGTGCGTGCTTCGTGCATCTTGCAATTGGCTTTGGGCAACATCGGCAAGTCCGGTGGCGGCACCAACATTTTCCGTGGCCACGACAACGTGCAAGGCGCAACCGACGTAGGTCCTAACCCCGACTCGCTGCCTGGCTACTACGGCATCGTCGAAGGCGCATGGAAGCATTTCGCCAAAGCGTGGGGCGTGGAATTCGATTGGCTCAAAGGCCGTTTCGCATCGCCCGCGATGATGACCAAGCCCGGCATCACCGTGTCACGCTGGATCGACGGTGTGATGGAGAAGAACGAACTCATCGACCAAGACAGCAACCTCAAGGCGGTGTTCTATTGGGGCCACGCACCCAACTCACAGACCCGTGGTTTGGAGATGAAGCGCGCCATGGACAAGCTGGACTTGTTGGTGGTGGTTGACCCCTATCCTTCAGCCACTGCTGCCATGGCTGCGATGCCTGGCAAAGCCGAAGACCTCAACCCCAACCGTGCGGTCTACCTGTTGCCCGCGGCCACGCAGTTTGAAACCAGTGGTTCGGCGACGGCTTCGAACCGCTCGTTGCAATGGCGCGAGAAGGTGATTGAGCCTTTGTGGGAGAGCCGCACCGACCACATGATCATGTATCAGTTCGCCCAAAAGCTCGGCTTTGGCCCAGAACTGGTCAAGAACTACAAGCTGCAAAAAGTCAAAGGCATGGACGAACCCATGCCCGAAGACATCTTGCGCGAAATCAACAAGTCCGTTTGGACCATTGGTTACACCGGTCAAAGCCCAGAGCGCTTGAAAGCGCACATGCGCAACATGCATTTGTTTGACGTCAAGACCCTCAAGTCCAAAGGCGGTAAAGACAAAGAAACCGGTTACGACTTTGGCGGCGACTACTTTGGTCTGCCTTGGCCTTGCTACGGCACGCCCGAACTCAAGCACCCAGGTACCTCTAACCTGTACGACACCTCCAAGCACGTCATGGACGGCGGTGGTAACTTCCGCGCCAACTTTGGCGTGGAAAAAGACGGTAAAAACTTGTTGGCCGAAGATGGCTCGCACTCATTGGGCGCGGACATCACCACGGGCTACCCAGAGCTCGATCACGTGTTGCTCAAGAAGCTCGGCTGGTGGGACGAACTCACCGATGCCGAAAAAGCATTGGCCGAAGGCAAGAACTGGAAGACCGACAACTCGGGCGGCATGATGCGTGTGTTCATGCAAAACCATGGTTGCCATCCCTTCGGCAACGCCAAAGCGCGTGCCGTGGTGTGGAACTTCCCTGACCCCATCCCACAACACCGCGAGCCTTTGTACGGCACGCGTCCTGACTTGATGGAAAAGTACCCCACGCACGCTGACAAGAAAGCGTTCTGGCGTCTGCCCACCTTGTACAAGACCGTACAAGACAAAAACATCGCCGACAAGGTGCACGAGAAGTTCCCACTCATCCTCACCTCGGGCCGTTTGGTCGAGTACGAAGGTGGCGGCGAAGAGACCCGTTCAAACCCTTGGTTGGCCGAGTTGCAACAAGAAGCGTTTGTCGAGATCAACCCCAAAACAGCAGCTGATCGTGGCATTCGCAATGGCGAGCGCGTGTGGCTGTTGGGTGCGACAGGCGCACGTTTGAACGTGCAAGCTTTGGTGACAGAGCGTGTGGACACGGGTACCGTTTGGATGCCCTTCCACTTCTCAGGACGCTGGCAAGGCAAGGACATGCTGGAGCACTACCCCAAGGGTGCAGCGCCTATCGTGCGCGGTGAGGCTGTGAACACAGCCACGACTTATGGTTACGACAGCGTCACCATGATGCAAGAAACCAAAACCACCGTTTGCAACATCGAACGCGCCTAAGGAGAATTAAATGGCACGCATGAAATTTATCTGTGACGCAGAGCGTTGCATCGAATGCAACGGTTGCGTCACCGCTTGTAAAAATGAACACGAAGTCCCATGGGGCGTGAACCGCCGCCGTGTGGTGACGTTGAACGATGGCGTTCCCGGCGAGAAATCGATCTCGGTTGCGTGTATGCATTGCTCCGACGCACCTTGTATGGCCGTTTGCCCTGTGAACTGCTTCTACAAGACCGACGAAGGCGTGGTCCTGCACGACAAAGACATTTGCATTGGCTGCGGCTACTGCTCATACGCTTGCCCATTTGGCGCACCTCAGTTCCCCAGCCAAGGCACCTTCGGTGTGCGCGGCAAGATGGACAAGTGCACGTTCTGCGCGGGTGGTCCAGAAGCCAATGGCAGCGAAGCTGAGTTTGAAAAATACGGTCGCAACCGTTTGGCCGAAGGCAAGTTGCCTGCCTGCGCCGAAATGTGCTCGACCAAAGCTTTGCTCGCTGGCGACGGCGACATGGTGGCTGACATCTTCCGCAACCGCGTGGTCAAGCGCAACAAGGGTGCAGAAGTGTGGGGCTGGGGCACGGCCTACGGCTCGAAGCAAGCGGGCCAGGCACCTGCCAAAGTTGAAGGGGTGAAAAAATGATGACACGTCTATCACTCATGATCTTGAGCGTGGCCGCGCTCACCGCTTGCGGTGAGAAGGCGCAAACGCTGGGCACCAAAAACGACGCCACGGCCTACAGCGGTGCTCAAAATCACTTTGTAGACCCAGGCTGGACGGCCGGTGACAAAACCAGCTGGGAGCAACATCTGCGTGCTCGCGGCCAATACGGCCAAAACGACCACAGTCGCGCACCGTAAACAAGGGGCACACCATGTACCGCTCTTTTCAATCGGTGTTGTGTGCAGTTCTGACAGTGTTTGCACTGTCGGCTGTCGCACAAGACAAAGCGCCTGCGGTGGCTCCGGCCATCCAGAGCGTCAACATTCAAGACGTCAAGCCTGACGCCAGCGATGCGCCTGGCTATGCCGAGCAAACCAATGGCGAGCGCAGCAAAGTTCAACCCGGCAACAACGCGCCCATGTGGCGTGGCGTGGGTGCCGGCGTGGAAGGCTACAGCAGCCTGCCCAAGTCGCAAGCGCCTGAAGCGGGCGTGCTGATTCAACCGTTTGTGCAGTATCCAGGCTCACGCCTCACCAACGGTGGTGAAGCGTGGCGTCAAGTGCGTAACAACTGGATCATTCCTTACGGCGGTTCGCTGCTGTTGATCGTGTTGGGTGCCATCGCTGTTTTCTACTGGCGCAAAGGCATGATGCGTTTGCACGGTGCGCCGACAGGCAAAGAAATCGAGCGCTTCACCCCGTTCGAACGCTCGGCACACTGGACCAATGCGATTGCATTTGTGGTGCTGGCCTTGTCGGGCATCACCATGGCGTTTGGCAAGTTTTTCATCAAACCCGTCATCGGCGAAACTTTGTTTGGCTGGATCACGTATTTGCTCAAAAACGCGCACAACTTCGCGGGGCCTTTGTTTGCCGTGTCGTTGACTGTGGTGTTTTTTACTTTCCTTAAAGACAACTGGCCCAGCAAAGAAGACTTTGTCTGGATCATCAAAGCGGGCGGCATGTTCGGTGGCAAAGAAGTGCCGTCGCACCGCTTCAACGCGGGCGAGAAAGTGGTGTTCTGGGGAGGGGTGTTTGGCTTGGGCTTGGTGGTGGTGGCGTCTGGCTTCGTGCTCGACAAAATCGTGCCCGGCTTGATCTACGAACGCAGCACCATGCAAATCGCACACATGGTGCATGCCGTGGCCACGCTGCTGATGATCGCCATGTTCATGGGCCACATTTACATGGGCACCATCGGCATGGAAGGCGCTTACAAAGCCATGAAAACCGGTTACGTGGACGAGACGTGGGCCAAAGAGCACCACGAACTCTGGCACGATGACATCCAAGCTGGCAAGATTCCCGCGCACCGCTCGGAGCCCGTGACGGGCCCTGCGGTCCGCGCTTGAACACCGCCCCGATACAGGAACTGATATGACCAAAATACTCTTAGTCTTGATGTTGGCTGCGGCCAGCGCCACCGCGTTTGCCAAATTGCCCGCCCCAAGTGACGAAGCCAAGGCCAAAGCCGCTGAAGCGGCTGCCAAGACAGCACACGCAGGCAAGATGGACGGCTACTTGCTTTGCAAGTCGCAAGACAAAGTGGCGGCACACGTGCAAAAGACCAATAAAGCCAAAGCGGGCAAGCCTGCCACCACGGCACCTTGTGTGGATCCAGGTAAGTTTGTCTACACACCGCCTGAGGCTGCAGCGCCAGCAGCTGCCGCTTCGGCACCCGCCGCAGCGGCGCCTGCTGCTGCACCGGCTAAAAAATCGTAATCCACACAGCGTTGCTGTTCATTGGGCCGCGCCTGCCAAGGTGTCGGCCCTTTTTGTTGTAGCCTGTCGATCTATGCCCCTCGCTTCATCACCTGTGCCCTCTCTACCTCGCCTCACCCAAGCCCAAGCCGAACTGACCCGTCAGATTGACGTGGTCAACGAGCATGGCGTGCGTGAGCACACGTCCATCCCTGCCGAACGTGCGCTGACGGTGTATGTGGACAAACGCGAACTCGTCACGCTCATGACCTTGGGCGCACACCCCGAGCTGTTGGTGCTGGGCTACTTGCGCAACCAGCGTTTGGTGAGCGATGTGAACGAGGTCGACTCCATCACCGTCGATTGGGAGGCTGGCGAAGACGGTGCCGGCGTGGCAGCGGTGAAAACCCACTACGGTATTGCCGACATGGCTGCGCGCACTGAAAAGCGCGTGGTCACCACCGGCTGCGGGCAGGGCAGTGTGTTTGGGGACTTGATGGGCGAGATCGACCACTTGGTGCTGCCCGATGCACGCATCAGCCAAGCGCGTTTGTATGGGCTGCTCAATGCCATTCGCTTGCAAGAGAGCACCTACAAATCAGCCGGCTCGGTGCATGGCTGTGCGTTGTTCAGCGGCGAGCGCATGCAAATTTTTGTTGAAGACGTGGGCCGTCACAACGCCATCGACACCATCGCGGGATGGATGTGGATGCATGGCGTGGTTGCCGATGCCGACTCGATTTTTTACACCACGGGCCGCTTGACCAGCGAGATGGTGATGAAGTCCGCCCAAATGGGGGTGGCGGTGGTGGTGTCGCGCAGCGGCATCACGCAAATGGGCTACGACGTGGCCACACGTTTGCAGCTGTGCACCATTGGCCGCGCCACCAACAAACACTTTTTGGGCTACACCGCACTCGAACGCTTGCAGTTGCAACCTGAGTTAGCGCAGGGCGGCGTGCACAAGGTGGGCGCATGAGCACGGGCATCACTTGGTGGACGCAAGCTTGGCGCACGCTGTGGCGTGATGCCCGCGCAGGCGAGCTGCGCTTGCTGGTTGTGGCGGTGGTGTTGGGTGTAGCGGCACTGAGTTCGGTCAGTTTTTTGGCAGACCGTTTGAACGGCGGTTTACAACGCGATGCGCGTCAGCTCTTGGGGGGCGATGTGGTGGTGGTCAGCGACCAAGCCACGCCCGCGCACATCGTGCAGCGTGCCAAAGCCGACGGTTTGCAGGGGGTGACCACTTTGAGCTTTCCCACCATGGCGCGTGGCCAGTCGCAAAGCGGTGCCGAGAGCAACAGCCGGTTGGTGGCGCTCAAGGCGGCAGAAGCGGGCTACCCGTTGCGTGGTGAACTCAAGGTGGCCAGCAGCTTGGCGCAGGCGCAGCTGGCCGTTGAAACAACCACACACATTCCTGTGAGTGGCGAGGTGTGGGTCGAGCCCGCAGGCTTGGAGGCCTTGGGTCTCGATGTTGGCGACAGTGTGTTGCTGGGCAACAGCCGCTTGCTTATCAGTCGCGTGCTCGTGTATGAGCCAGATCGTGGCGCGGGCTTCATGAACTTTGCGCCGCGCGTGCTGATGAACAGCGCCGATTTAGAGGCGACGGCCTTGATTCAACCCGCCAGTCGCGTGACGTGGCGCTACGCTGTGGTCGGGTCAGATGCTGCTGCCAAAAGGTTTTTGACATGGGCGGATGCCGAGAGCAAGAAGCCTGAGGTGCGTGGTGTGCGTGTGGAGTCGCTCGAAGCAGGGCGCCCCGAGATGCGCCAAACTTTGGACCGTGCGGGTAAATTCTTGAACCTTGTTGCTTTGCTGGCCGCCTTGCTCAGTGCTGTGGCGGTGGCGCTCGCCGCCCGCGCATTTGCCGCTCGCCATTTGGACGACTGCGCCATGCTGCGGGTGTTGGGCTTGAGCCAGCGCCACATTGCGCTGTCATACACCGCAGAGTTTGTGTGGGTGGGCTCGTTCGCCAGCGTGTTGGGCTTGGCTTTGGGTTATGCCGTGCACTTGGTGTTTGTGGCCTTGCTCAATGGTTTGGTCGAAACTGCGTTGCCAGCCCCCAGCATCTGGCCGGTGGTCTACGGCTTGGGCACAGGTTTGACCTTGTTGCTCGCGTTTGGTTTGCCGCCCGTGTTGCAGCTGGCCAGTGTGCCCGCCTTGCGTGTGATGCGCCGTGATGTGGGCGAACTCAAAGCCACCACGCTCAGCGTGTGGGCCTTGGGGTTGACCGGCTTTGCTGTGTTGCTCATTGCCGTGAGCCGTGATTTGAAACTCGGCCTCTTGGTGGTGGGCGGTTTTGCAGGCGCGGTGTTGTTGTTTGCAGTCATGGCGTGGTTGGCCGTTTCTGTGTTGCGCCGCAGCGTGGTGGAGGGCAGTGCGCCGCCTTGGCTGATGTTGGCCACGCGGCAAATCAGCGCGCGCCCTGTTTATGCGATGGTGCAGGTCAGCGCGCTGGCGGTGGGCTTGCTGGCCTTGGCGCTCTTGGTGCTCTTGCGGACCGACTTGATCAGCAGCTGGCGCAACGCCACGCCAGCAGATGCGCCGAATCGTTTTGTCATCAACATTCAACCCGATCAGTCGTCCTCGTTTTTGAAAACTTTGCACGATGCTGGCGTGAACAAGTTCGACTGGTACCCGATGATTCGCGCACGTTTGGTCGCGGTCAATGGCAACACGGTGACGCCTGACAGCTACACCGAAGAGCGCGCTCAGCGTTTGGTGGACCGCGAATTCAACGTCTCGTTCAGCGCGAACAACCCCGAGCACAACACCGTGGTGGCGGGCGCATGGCAAGCCGAAGAGGCAGAGGGTTTGAGCATCGAAGAGGGCATTGCCAAAACCCTGAAACTCAAACTGGGCGACAGTTTGCGTTTTGACATGGCCGGTGTGCTGCACGAAGCGCGCATCACCTCGGTGCGCCGCGTGGACTGGACGTCCATGCGCGCCAACTTCTTTGTGATGTACCCCGTCAGCCGCATGACCACAGGTGCGGGGTTTGATGTGCCCACCACGTACATCGCGGCCTTTCGTGCGCCGCAGCCTGCCAAGCCTTTGCCCACGTTTGACAACCAACTCATCAGTCTCTTCCCCAACGTCACCAGCGTGGACATGGGGGCGACCCTGAACCAAGTGCAGGCGGTGTTGGGTCAAGTGGTCAGCGCGGTGGAGTTTTTGTTCTTGTTCACATTGGCGGCCGGGTTGGTGGTTTTGTTCGCAGCCGTCACCGCCACCCGCGAAGAGCGCGCGCGTGAATATGCGGTGTTGCGTGCGCTGGGTGCGTCCAACCAGTTGCTGGCTAAGGTGCAGCGCGCCGAGTTGGCGGGCGTGGGTGCTCTGGCGGGCGTGTTGGCCAGCTCGGTTGCGATGGCGATGGGGTGGGGCTTGGCGAAGTTCGCGTTTGAATTCAATTGGAACCCCAGTCCGTGGGTGCCCTTGATTGGCGCAGCGACGGGAGCCGCTCTGGCGCTGGCCGCTGGCTGGTGGGGCTTGCGCGATGTGTTGCGTCGCCCTGTGGTGCAGACCTTGCGCCAAGCCAGCCATTGATGTGCCGCAACGCGGCACCACACCCTTGATTGAGAATGACGAGATGCAAATCGAAGAAAAATCACCGTTTGATACCCCGTTTGAGTGGATCGGTGGCGAACCCCGCGTGAAGCTGTTGGTCGACCGCTTTTATGACCTGATGGATTTAGAGCCGGGCTATGCCGAGCTACGCGCCGCCCACGGCCCTGAGTTGGCCAACGCCCGTGAGCGCTTGTTCATGTTTTTGTGCGGCTGGCTGGGCGGGCCCGACTACTACGTTGAAAAACACGGCCACCCGCGTTTGCGCATGCGCCACATGCCTTTTTCGATTGGCATCAAAGAGCGCGACCAATGGGTGGCGTGCATGGACCAAGCGATGGGCGAAACAGAGGTGCCCGAAGGTTTGCGCACACGTTTGAAAAACAGCTTTTTCCAAACCGCAGACTGGATGCGCAACAAAGGCGTGTGAGCCTGTCTCGCGCGCAAGCCACTTAAGCGTTGCTGGGCCCCAACAACACCACCAACGCGCCTGCGCCGCCATCTGAAGGCTTGGCCTGCACAAAGGCCAGCACCTCATTTTTCTGCACCAACCAGCGTTGCACTTTGCTTTTGAGCACGGGTTCTTTGCCGGGGGAACCCAAACCTTTGCCGTGCACCACGCGCACGCATCGCCAGCCCATGCGTTTGGCATCACGCACAAATTGACCGAGGGCTTCACGCGCTTCGTCGCTGCGCAGCCCATGCAGGTCGAGTTGACCTTGCAAGCTCCATTCACCTTTGCGCAGTTTGCGGGTGATGTCGGTGCCGATGCCGGGGCGTCTGAAGCTCAGTTGGTCATCCACGTCGAGCAAGGTGCTGACGTCGAACTCGTCGCTCATGCTTTCTAGCAACGCGGCTTGGTCGTCCAAGTCTTGTTGCAAGGGACGCGGCTCGGGGCGCTTGGCGAGGTTGAGCACACGGGCTTTGACGGGGATGGGTTTCACGGCCCCTACGGCGCGGACAAACAAATGTCGCTCTGCCTCGGCTTTGCGTTCAGCTTCCTGCCGCGCGGCTTCTGCGATTTGCGCAGCCAACGCCGCATTGGCCACGGTTTGGCGAATGGCCGCGAGGTCTTGCAGCGATTTGGCTTTCACAGCAACCCTTCTTCGGCCATCGACAGGTATTTGCCTTGTGCCACGATGATGTGGTCGCGCACGGACACATCGATCAAAGCCAGTGCTTCTTGCAGCGTGCGGGTGAGTTTCATGTCGGCTTGCGAGGGTTTGACGGTGCCGCCGGGGTGGTTGTGCGCCAACACCACGCCGTCAGCACCCAAAGCGAGCGCCGTCTTGGCAACTTCTCGGGGATAGACCATGGTTTGCGACAGCGAGCCCCTGAACATGGGCTGGTACGACAGCAGGCGGTTGTGGGCGTCAAGGAACAAAACTGCAAAGACCTCGTGTTTGAGTTGCGCTAATTCAAGTTGCAAGTATTGTTTCACCGCATTGGGTGAATTCATCACCGTGGTTTCGGTTAATTCTTGGGTCAATGCCCGACGCGCCATTTCCAGTACTGCCACCAATTGCGCCCGTTTCGCCGTACCGCCCATGCCTTTGCAGGTTTTCAGCTCGGAGGCGGTGGCATGAATCAAGCCAGCAAAGCCTTTGAAACGGTCCAACAGCTCTTGGGCCATGGCAAACACGCTTTTGCCTTTGATGCCGGTTCGTAAAAACAAGGCCAACAACTCGGTGTCGGTGAGCGAGGCGGGCCCGTGGGTGAGCAGCTTTTCACGCGGGCGCATTTCTGGGGGGAGTTGCTGGATCGACATTGGTTCGGTCATGGCGTGGCTCATTCAAAAAGGGCTACGGGCGCTCGTGCAGGGGCTTAGGAGCGGCATGGCTGGAGCTTTCTACAATAGGCCCCAGTTCTAAGAGAGTCCCATGTCTGCATCCAACGACCACCCTACCATCGGCCCCGCTTCATTTTTAACGCTGCACTACCGGCTTTCGGGACCGCAAGGCGATGTCATCAACACCTTCAACGACAAGCCTGCCACGCTGTCGCTGGGTTCGGGCGAGTTGTCGCCTGCGCTGGAGCAGCAGTTGCTGGGCTTGGCCGAGGGCACGCGCACCACGTTTGAGCTGCCCGCTGGCGCCGCTTTTGGCGAGCGCAACCCCGACATGCAACAGTGGGTCAGCAAGAGTCTGCTCAAAGAATTCGGTGACCCCGATGAGCAATACGCGGCGGGCGATGTGGTGCAGTTTCCTGCACCCAATGGCCAAGGCTCATTTGCAGGGGCCGTGCAACAAGTGACCGAAGATTCGGTGCTGTTTGACTTCAACCACCCGCTGGCCAACCAGCCCGTGACGTTTGAAGTGCACGTCATCGGCATTCTGTAATCGCCCGTGCGAGCTGCCGTTTTATGAACAGCACTTTTCAAGAAATCGTCCTTGCGGAGCCGCGTGGCTTTTGCGCGGGCGTCGACCGCGCCATTGAGATCGTGGAGCGTGCGTTGACCAAGTTCGGGGCGCCTGTGTATGTGCGCCATGAGATCGTGCACAACACCTACGTGGTGGACAACCTCAAGCAGCGCGGTGCCATCTTCATCGAAGACTTGGCCGATGTGCCGCCTGGTGCCACGCTGGTGTTCAGCGCGCATGGCGTGCCCAAATCGGTGGAAGCGGAGGCGCAGCGTCGTGGGTTCACCGTGTTCGATGCCACCTGCCCGTTGGTGACCAAGGTGCACGTCGAAGTGGCCAAGCTGCACAAAGAGGGCTTTGAGTTCATCATGATTGGCCACAAGGGGCACCCCGAAGTGGAAGGCACGATGGGCCAGTTGTTAGACGGTATTTATTTGGTGGAAGACGTGGCCGATGTGGCGCATGTGACGCCTAAGCAAACCGAGCGTTTGGCTGTGGTGACCCAGACCACTTTGAGTGTGGATGATGCCGCGCACATCACCGACGCGGTGATTGCCCGTTTTCCCAATATCCGTAAACCCAAGATGCAAGACATCTGCTACGCGACCCAAAACCGCCAAGACGCGGTGAAGGTGCTGAGTGCCGAGGTCGATTTGGTCATCGTGGTGGGCAGCCCCACCAGCTCCAACAGCAACCGCTTGCGCGATGTGGCCCAGCGCTACGGGGCAGAGAGCTACATGGTCGACAACGCCGAAGAACTCCAACCCGTTTGGTTTGAACGCAAGTCGCGCGTGGGCCTGACCGCTGGTGCGTCGGCCCCAGACATCTTGGTGCAACAAGTCATTGCCCGCATGCGCGCCTTGGGTGCCGTGTCTGTCCGAACCTTGGATGGTGTTGAAGAAACCATCAAATTCCCGCTCCCCAAAGGATTGAAGTAAATGTTAGATATCACCCAGCTGCGCCGCGATTTGCCCAGCGTCATTGCCAAACTCGAAACACGCAAAACACCACAAGCGTTTTTGAATGTGGACGCGTATCAAGCCCTCGAAGCTGAGCGCAAAACCCTGCAAACACGCACGGAAGAGTTGCAGTCCAGCCGCAACACCTTGTCCAAGCAAATTGGCATGCTCAAGGCCAAAGGCGAAAGTGCTGACGCCGTGATGGCGCAGGTGGCCGACCTCAAAACCGAGCTCGACACCTCTGCCGTGCGTCTTGATGCCTTGCAAGCCGAGTTGCAAGCCCTGTTGTTGGCGGTGCCCAATTTGCCACACGACAGCGTGCCGGTCGGTGCGGACGAGCATGGCAACGTGGAGCTGCGCCGTTGGAGCCCTGTGGGGACCGAACCTGCCGCCTTGGGCTTTGCCCCCAAAGACCATGTCGACTTGGGCGAGCCCTTGGGTCTCGACTTTGAAATGGGCGTCAAGCTGACCGGCTCACGCTTCACGGTGATGAAAGGCCAAATTGCCCGCTTGCACCGTGCCTTGGCGCAGTTCATGTTGGACTTGCAAACCCAAGAGCACGGTTACACCGAGTGCTACACGCCTTACATCGTCAACGCCGATAGCCTCAAAGGCACAGGCCAGTTGCCCAAGTTTGAAGAAGATTTGTTTGCTGCCAAGAAAGGTGGACAAGACGGGGTCGCCAGCGGCGAAAACACCGAGCTGTATTTGATTCCCACCAGCGAAGTGCCGTTGACCAATTTCGTGCGTGACGTGATCGTGGCTGAGGCTGAGTTGCCCATCAAACTCACGGCGCATACCCCATGCTTCCGCTCTGAAGCGGGCAGCGCAGGGCGCGACACCCGTGGCCTGATTCGCCAGCACCAGTTCGACAAAGTGGAGATGGTGCAAATCGTGCACCCCGACCACAGTTACCAAGCCTTGGAAGACATGACGGGCCACGCCGAAGCCGTGTTGAAAAAATTGGAATTGCCCTACCGCGTGATGGCGTTGTGCACGGGCGATATGGGTTTTGGCGCCACCAAGACCCATGACTTGGAAGTGTGGTTGCCTGCGCAAAACACCTACCGTGAAATCAGCTCAGTGTCGAACTGCGAAGCATTTCAAGCCCGCCGTTTGCAAGCGCGCTTCAAAAATGCGCAAGGTAAAAATGAGTTGGTCCACACCCTGAATGGCTCGGGTTTGGCCGTGGGCCGTACCTTGGTGGCGGTGTTGGAAAATCATCAGCAAGCAGATGGCAGCATTCGCATACCTGCCGTGCTGCGCCCCTACATGGGCGGGCTGGAAGTGTTGAGCGCCTGATAGAATATCGGCTTCGACAAAACGAACCGCATCAGGAGAGGTGGCAGAGTGGTCGAATGTACCTGACTCGAAATCAGGCGTAGGAGCGATCCTACCGAGGGTTCGAATCCCTCCCTCTCCGCCAGTACAAAGACCTCAAACCTGCTCAGCAGGCCTTGAGGCGGCCTTAGGCTCCTCACCAAGCGGGGCTTTTTGCTTTGGGCTCCTGACTGCCATCTCCGCCAGAGGGCCGGAAAAAGCGTCTCAAACCCCGTTTGTCTCAAAACCTCATGACCTTTTCGGACTTGGTTCTGAGCCGTGAAATTGCTGATTTCTGTAAAACGGGCTTTGAACCAAGCTGAACGAAATTTCGTTGTTCAGAGCGATTTGGTCTTCTTATGATTTTTTATCAGCCCGATTCTCACGTCCTAAAAATATCTACTTTCGTTTCTAGGCACTTTCGCAAGCTCATGTCATTTGCTCCGACTTCAAACCAACCACCTGGTTTTTGATAGAAATCTAAACCGCGACCAATTTTGATAGTCCAGCCATTGTCGATCCGGATTTCGCGGTCATGGATGTTGGGATTTAGTTTCACTTCCAACTCGACATCTAGTTCCAACAAGCTTTGCTTGAGTTCTTCCATTTTTTCGGCGATTTCCGCCAACTGCGTTTTATCGTCATAACCGGTGATCAAACAAATTCTCTTGATTGTTGTGGCCCGCAAGACTGTCTCGCAAAAGCGAACAAAGTTTTGGATTTGGTGTTGCAACCGTATATATGGGTCCTCAATGACAACTGCCTTGGCTCCTTGCAGGTAAGGACCCATGATCGACTCATAGCTGAAGCCAATATCGTCATACATGATCGTGAAATGACGCTCGATCAATTCAGATGGCAAAACTAAAGGTACTTCAACAGAAGGGGTTAATTCAACTTTGTTTGCAGGTACAGAAACAGGATCAGGCGTTAACCCAGTTTGATTTTGTATAGCCTCGGTCTCAACATCACGTTCTGGTGCTAGTTTGTCGTTGAGTTGCCGCCTCAACGGTTGCTGCGTGGCGGGCGCATCCTTCGACTCAGGACAATACACAATCACCTCTTGCTCCTGCGCATTGATGAATGAGAGATCGATTCGCGCAAACTCATCATCGGGTTTGCGTTTATTCATCTGCTCCTTAACACGTCGACGGCACTCAACGGCATAGGCTACATATTCTTCAAACTCTTCATCGGTCGGAGAACCAGTAGGGTGAAGAATCTTCAGGAAGGCACAGACGGTTTTCTTGATGCCTTTTTCATCACGGCCCTCAACGCTCTTGCCAAGTTGGATGCGTTTGCTGACTTCTTCGTAACGATTGGTGTGTTTGAACTGGTAGTGAAATGCTTCCGCCAAGTAGTCGGTAATGAACCCGTAGCTACTGGTTAGAAATTCACTGCTGTTCTTGGGCATTTCCCAGCCAGGTATGTAGGCTGCGAATCGATCCATGATCGCCAGATCAAACTCAGCGGGCAATGGCTGGAAAAGATCATGCTCAACCGAGTTGACCACTTGACTGATGGATAGGTCGAAGTTGCCAACAAAACTCAAACTGGCGTCAGCAATTACCTCTGCGCCACGCGAGAAGCGACCATTTGCCATGAAATCCTTCATGATTTGAATGGTGTCCGGGTCTTTGACTTTGATGCCGCCAACCTCGTCGAAAGCCACGGTATCCCAAAAACCAACCAGTCCAACCTTACGGCGTGCGTTGTTGTAGAACAACGCCGACTTAGTCGCCTGTCCACCTGAAATCAACGTGGCGTAGGGCGAAAATTCACTGAAGAAATAAGACTTCCCGGTGCCGCGTGGCCCAAGTTCTATGTAGTTGTAATTGGGTTCAACGAGGGCGGCCAGGCGCGCAATAAAGTGCATTTGCACGCGCTTGGACAACTTTGTTGGCTCCAGGCCAACGGTGCGCAGAATGGCCGCAATCCACTCGTCACGGGTGAATTGAGTGCGACCTTCACAGTAGCGATCAAAATCAAAGCGACTGATCTGGATGGGGCGCAGATCTTCAATGTAAAACGCGTAGTCGTCTTCTTCGATTGCGTTATGTGCCAGCGTCACCTCTGCCCAAATGCCACCTTCCAATAGGCGGTCATTGTCTCGGTAAAACTTTTCGCCGATAGCGATACGCTGTGAATTGAAGTTCTCCAATGAGGCCCAGTGGCGCTTCTCCTTCTCGACATACCGAACATGAACCTTAT
Organism: Limnohabitans sp.; assembly: GCF_031539175.1. GTDB lineage: Bacteria > Pseudomonadota > Gammaproteobacteria > Burkholderiales > Burkholderiaceae_C > Limnohabitans. Next base: position 82,637 of record NZ_JAVKLQ010000007.1, read on the forward strand.
CAATAAAACGGTGCTTTCCCTTGGTAGCAACCTTTGACTGCGCAGCATTAGCTTCGTCTGGTTTCACGTAATTGTCTTGCAGACTAGCTAGGACGGCCTCCATGCCTGAATCCATTTCTGCCTGGTCGTCGCTGGCACAAAAGCGTGCCAAAAGAAATTCCAGAACGAAAGTCGGGACGTTGGTTCCCTTCTTAATCCGATGGAGTAAATCCTTGCGCAGCACTTTGCCATCAAAGATAGCTGTCAGCTTTTGGTCGAGTTCATTCATAGTATTTACACCGCATAGTCAGTTGTCAGGTCAAGTTGGCAGTAAGCCGTATAAGTCGTTGGATGCAAAGCCTTTATCTTGAATTTCCCTTCGAAATCTATTTGCATCTTGATCGTGACTTGAACCTTGTCGCCCGGCTTCAAGGACAAAGTTCCCGTTGCCGGATTAACAGCGCCACCAGCCTTCGCTTCGCCCACAACTTCGCCCTTGCTGTTGTGTGCCTCCAGCAAAATTTCGAACTCGTTATCAGTTGAGAACATGTCTGCCGTTTCAACCGTAAGGTCAATCACCGGCATACGTGTGGTAATGGCCTTGGCACCGTTCTTGTAGCTCATCGCCACAGATGCTTTATGCAGTGTCGGTTGATTGGAAGTTTTCAACTGCATCGTGATTACCGGCACCACGCATTCCTGTAAAGAAATGCCGCCATGGTAATAGAGCAAACCACTGCGATAGGCCGCCAGCGAAAGTGGCGCAGCGAACTTGGCAAAGTCTCCGCGAATGCCCATCTTCTCTGCTGAAGCGACCAGGTGATTGCTGTCGCTAGCACCTTCGCCTAGCGCGCACCGGTCATGAATGCCAATCCAGTCACCAGCGGGCTTGCTGCAGACATCGCCAGCGCCAGCGTGGGTGTTCATGAAGAAACCGTGATCGGTCGCGATCACCACCTCGTGAAAGCCACGCTCTTTCAGCTTATGGATCGCGACGCGAATCCGTTTGAGCGCATTGGTAATCTCTGCAGGGGCAGTGTCGGGGTGGTTTTCAAAATGGCTATCAATTTCCACCGCGCGCAGCACCAACAAATCGGTTTCGGGCGAGAAATCGAAACGACCGCGAACGAAGTCTTCCAGACGCCCCTCTTCAAAGCGCTGGCCATACTTCTTCCGAAACACATCCATGCGCTGCGCAACCGTATCCACCACCTGGTCACCCAGCATTGGCACCAGGCTCTTTGCGTCATTCTTGATGCGAAGCTGCTGGCCAGCCCCGGGCAACAAGCTGGCCATGCCGACTGGCGTGATGCTTGGTAGCTGCGCCATGGCAGCCTGCACTTCAACTTGCCCGTCTTCCGTCAGTTGCCGTTCCAGCGCCACGCCCAATTCATAGCGAAGCGCATCGATCATGAAGTACGCCACCTTGTGGCCGTTCTTTTGCAGCTTGGGCCCAACGATGCGGTCGAACACATCAGCGTTCGATAGTTGCCCAGCCAGGGGCCATCCGCTTTGTTCCACATGGCGAGTAAAGATCAACTGCACCTTCTCGACCAGCTTGCCGTACTGCTTACGCACCTGCTGCTTGACCGGCGTCATGACACCTTGCGCGTCTTGCCAGTCGTAATCGCTAACTGCCTGTTCAAACTCGCGATGCAAGCGATCAGCTTCACGCAGGCTGCTCACGTAAAAGGCCAGCAGCACATCAAGATTGCGTGCGTTGTCTGAGAGTTGCCGCTCCATGTCATCGCAGGTTTGCAGCAGCTCAGTGGCCGATCGAATCAAATCCCACTGGGCGCGGCTCTCGCCTTTGCCTGTCCACACCGATTGCTGATGACGCTCTGAGATGCTCCGCACACGGTCGATGTCATCACGCAAGATGCCTTCGATCGCTCGGCTCAAAAACGTGCGTTCCTCAAATGGGAAGGTGTCGCGGTCGCCCAAATCAGACCAACCTGCAAATTGGCTGACCAGATTGAGATCCTTCTCAATTTCTTCCGCACGGTCGATATAGACACTCTGCGTGCGGCGATCGTTACGCAACAGATCGCACAGGTAGCCAAGCGCTTTCCAGCTGCAGTGCTGATGTTGGACCTGGCCAGCGAACAGGTCGCCGGTGCGACCATGGAAGAGGTGTCGACGGTCCTGTTCTACAAGGTTCTGCAATGGGCGGGCTACTCGCGCAATCTAAAGGTTGCTGCGCTGGAACGCAGGCTTAAGAAGGAAGGCCGCTACAACGAATTCCTTGACGCATTCAAAGAAGCTGCGGGCGGTGAAGACTGGAACAACTACCGCAATGACGAGTTGGTGGTCGACAGCCTCATCCCTGAGATCGCTCAAAAGCTGTACCCCACGCTTTTCAAGACGCCTACCTCGTTCACCACCGAATCCAGTGAGATCGTCGTCTTCGAAAACGACCGTGTGCGTGAAATGCTGGAGATTGCCCGCGAGGCATCGGGCAAGGAATACATCATCTTCATCATTGATGAAGTGGGTCAGTACGTTGGCCCACGGCCCAACCTGATTCTGAACCTCGATGGTCTGGCGAAGAACCTAAAAAACATCGGCGACGGCAAGGTGTGGATTGTCGGTACAGCGCAGCAAACTGACGCAAATCAGCCGTGAGTGCGCAGAGTTGCGCATGAAGGGCAGCGGCCGCTCTCGTGATGAGGAAAAGCAGTACGAAACCTTGCAAACCTTCGAGCAAGAGCTGACCGACCTGCGCGACACCTTGCTCAAGATCGCACCAACCTATCAGCCTACGTTCGACAGCAATGATTTGGTTTGCTGGCGCTTGAGACGATCTTGAAGGTGCTGGATGAAGGGGACGCCATCAATGGTGATGCGATCGTCAAATGCCAAGCCCAGATACTTGGTGAAAGAGCTCTTACCGGAGCCATAGAAGCCTGACACCCAAACGCCGACTTCATTTTCGCCACCAATATCCATGGCGGCTTCCATTTTGAGCAGGAGATTCTCGAACTGCTGGTCGATGCTGTCGGTGACCACATATTCGGAGATTTCCGATTTCAGGCGCGCCTCTTGTGACACGCCATAGGTGATGACCTTTTCAATGCTGCGATTGATGTTCTTGCTGGGGTCGAAGAGTTTTTTGATCGTCATGTTTTGCCTCAATGATTAGCCGCCGACGTGGACAGAGCGGTAGTTGCCATCGTCGGGGTAGAACCCCAGGAATTTGAGTCGGGTCTTGCCGGTGCGCACGCCAGGGTAGAAGAACACTGTGGGCACATGGAACTTGCCTTGCAGCTTGCCTTCGATGACACCGATGCGCGTATAGGGATGCAGCGCCTCAAGGTCGGTGACTAGCAAAATGGCCTTAGGCTTGCCCTCAAGCTCGGCCAGCTTGGCTTCGATGCGTGCCTGCAACGCGCCATTGCTAATGGCATTGGCGAGCGACGCATTGGTCTTGTCCCATGCCAACGGCGCTTTCTGATCGGCTGCGAGCCAGATCTTGCGAAGTGGTGCCTTCTCGATAATGTCCGCAACATGCTCGGCGATCGAAAACGTTTCGACTTCCCAGCCTTCGTTGCGCAGTCGGTGCATCCACGCGGGTGTTTCGCGCTTTACATTGAGGATCTGATTCGGCGGGAAAACCAAGTAGAAAATAGGCTCGAAGCTGGCATGGCCAAACTCGCGCCCCTGCTTGATTCGCTCCATCAACTCATTGAAATCAGCTTTGAGCGATGACATCGATCAGTTCCTCCATGCTTTTATAGGTCCACCCGATATGCACGACATCGGAGGCGGCCTGGAAAATGAGCAGGCCTTGTAATGACAAACGTTTCAGTTGGTCTCGGACGTCGGCACGTTCCAGCCCGAAGAGATCCCAGTCGGAGCTTGAAACAATTTGGTTGTCGCCGAGACCACTGAACTTCAAGTCGTAGGCCAAGTAGGCGGCGACCTTTGGCAAGATGCGATATGCAGCAATCGAGCGCTGGTTGCGACCTGTGGTTGTGAGCAATCCATAGTCGGCGCAGCAGCCCATCAAATACGATGCGATGCGCTTGATCGTGGTCTCAGACCATGGCTTTTGCGTTTTTCCTTCGCGCACGCTGTTGGCAACAAAGGTGCGTGCGTCTTCCAGTTGGAGGTCATTTCGCCCGGCTGAATAGCGCGCCCAGTAAACTTCTCGGACGAAGTCCGCCAACACAAGATTGGCGCGCGCCGTATAGATAAAGAGCAGCTGATTGAGCTCGGCGGTCGTGAAACGATCAACCAGGGACTTGAGGCGCGCGGCAACGTGCGGGTCGCGCATGTAGCGTGGGGCAAAGCACTCGGCAACAATATTGCGTAGGCGTCTTGCCGTTACCAAAGGGAAGCGACCCGATGCCAGCGCGGCCTCATAGAGCTGCGACGCACTCATACCAGGCTGATAAACCTGGAGCAGCTGCCTTGTTTCTTCTAGGAGACCCAACCCGGCTTGTAGCTGAGTGGTGTAGTAGCGCTGCTGACTCACTCAACCTCCCGGACGTAGGGGAAAGTCTGAATTCCGGAGGTGAAGGCGGCACAATAAAAGCCCGCAGCACGTTGCAGTTCAGCTTTTAGGTCTTGACTCATCTGGCCCAGCGAAATGGCACCGGGTGATGCGGATTCTGGTTTGCCAGCCAACTCAGCCAGACGCGCAAGCGCCAACTCTCGACTCGCTAGTCGGGCTTTTATCGTTTGTACGAAAGCGGCATCGCTTAGAGCATCAGCAGATGCTTGCTCTTGTCCTATGGGCAAACGGAAAAGGTGATATATACGGCCTACACCAACGGCTTCGTCATGTGCCTTCGCCGCTGCCGCTGTGGCCCCTTGGTATTGGGCAAGAAACAAAGATCGGTTAAATATCGGCGCTAAAAAGGCAGCTGCTGTAGCGCTGAAGAACTCGCTACTCCACCAATTAGCTTGATCTTTCTCGCCGAGGTAACCCACAAGAACACGTAGTTCAGCAATTGTTGCGGATATTGAGTTCATAAATTATTCAACTATTTTTAATGTTTTTCGGTGCTTGAGTATCCTGGCGCGAGAGTCGCACTTTCCACTCCGTATAGTGTTTGTGAATTCTTCAGCCAGAGGTGATGTTCTTTGGGATCCAAGATGTGCTTGGTCGAACAATCAACTGACCATCGCCGTAGGGCATACCCAACCAGTGGGGCTCGCATTTCTAGCGACAGCACGCCGTTGTTCATTCTGAAATCTGCTTCAATTGCTTTAGGATGGGTAATGCCAGGATGTGGGACCAGTTCAATATGAACAATCCGCGCCCACTGCACATCTGATTCGATCTGTTCTTCGACTGGTATGGGCTGGTCAATGGCCTCGGACACAACCAGCGTCTCGTCTGACGGCACGACCTACACAAAGATGGGTTCTACCACCGTCGGGTCAGATGGGTCTGTTTTTACCCAGATGGGCAGCTTTAGTACTGATGGCAGCACTCGCATGGGAAGTACAGCCACCGGAATTGGCGCTGTTTTCAACACCCCGAGCGACGACTTTGGGATCGGCTTAAAAAAATCCAGGAATGACTTTGACGATTTTTAAGGTACCTGAACTTCATGCAGATTGAAATCGTCATTGGCAACATCGTCCAGCAGCCGGATGTTGATGCCCTGGTTAATTCGGCCAATGCCAATCTTCGCTTTGGATCAGGCGTTGCCGGTGCAATTCATACTGCAGCTGGGCCAGAACTAGAGCAATACTGCCGTCGCCATTCGCCGATTGCGCTGGGTGAGGCGGTTGTGACCCCTGGTTTTGAATTGCCAAACGCTTTTGTAATTCACGCTAGGGCAGCCAGCTTCATCAATGACGACCACCCCGAGAAATACCTCGACCTTGCAGTTGCTCAGACTCTCCGTGTGGCCAAAGAAGCAGGTATCAAATCAATGGCCATGCCCGCAATGGGAACTGGCGTTTTCAAGTTCCCACCAGAGTTGTCTGCTGAAATCATCATCAATGGCCTACTGAGTCGAAGTGAGGACCACCCAGAGATCCATTTGGTTCGAATTTGCGTTGGCACTCAAGAAATGAAGGCGACCTTTACGTCAATCCTCAAATCGTCACCCAAGGGAAACTCGTGCCTCTCTATGGTGGACAAGTGATGCATATCAGTTAAAAGGTTTAAAAAATCAGCGGTAATTTTTAGAATCAAAGTCTATGTCTTGGCGCTCTAAAAAGGATATTTATTCATGGCGAAATCAGTCACTGTTGGATCGCTGACATTTAAGACTCAATCAAGTGCTCTTGAGCACTTCAAGAAAATTCTGCACGCATATTCAGATGGCGATCGGATAAGTGATGTATCTCATCACACAGATTTGGTTAGCCTTATAGATCGCTACGACCCCGTTCTTGAAGCCGTTGGAGAACCACTCAAAGGTAATGGCTTAATTGATCACTTTGAGCGTCGTTTAAATACTGGAACAGGCTGGAGTAGTTCTGGATTTTGGGTCGTTCGTAATGATGGAAGCGAAACAGATTTTTCTTACATTGATGCAGTGAAAGGAAAGCCCAAAGGGATATCCAAGCCAAGTTGACCCATCCACCCGACCCTTCCGACGAGATCGCTCAAATCAGCACACCCCATCACCCGAAGGCGTTGGCCACCACGCACCTTCAAGTTGAAAAAGCGCCTGAACGCATTCTCGATTTGCATGACGAGGCGCGTGATTGGAACGTCATTTGCATCAGTTCAACCGTCGCCATCATTTGCTTCACTTGTGCGATGTCTGTGCGCATTGTTCTGGGCTAATCGGATGACCTCACTCAACACACGATCATGTCTGCCATGTACCGCTTGCTGTGAAGGTTAGTTAGATGTTCAAGGACCTGTGGCCCATGCGAAGTTAGGCGTGCCTTGCCAACACTGCACGAGCGAGGGTTGCAACATTTATGCATCGAGGCCCACTCAACCGTGTCGAGATTTTGCTTGCGCTTGGCGTCAGCCACATACGCCGTTGCCTGACGAGATGCGTCCCGACCTCTGTGGTGCCATTGTGATGTTTGACCATTTGACGTGGTTGGGTGACGGCGTCATCCTTGCTGTGGCAACAGGAGCTCAAATGCCACATGCCACCTTTCAATGGCTGCAGGGCTTGGCAGCGATTTTGCAAAAAAATTTGGTGACTGTGGAGTTTGGACAAGAAGACAATATTTATACCGGCGACTATCAGCTGCGCATGACAGGACCCGAGGCATTTAAGCGCGACATGGTGCAGCATTTCACGCGCATCAATGCCAAGCGATGGTTGCAGCGCAGGAAGAGTTTTTTCATGCAGGACTTGAGCAACGTGGGATGGGTGTCCATGATCGCGTAGCTTGCTTAGGGTGAGCTCGCGCGTGGCAAATCCAACGTTACGCATGCCCCGCCACTGGCCGAGTTGGCGATCGTGAGCGTGCCGCCATGCTTCTCTGCAATGGCGCGTGAGATGGCCAATCCAACCCCAAGACCGTCGGCTTTGGAGGTCACAAACGGTGTCCCCACGCGGTCCAGCAATTCAGGTGCAATACCGGGACCGGTGTCGCTGAATCGCAAAATGCAGCGGTCTTGTGTGGTTGTCAGACGCACCGTCACAAATCGTGTCGTGCTGTGTTGCATCGCTTCAATGGCATTGCGCAACACGTTGACCATAATTTGCGACAACTCAACGCGATCACCCCAGACCAAGGCGTTTGGGGCGTCTAGATCGAGCTGAAACTGCACATCGTTTGCTCGAGCCCGAATGCGCATCAGATCCGTTATATCGCGTGTCAAGCGTTGAAGATCCACCAATTTCTGGTGCGTTTGGTTGGGTTTGATGAAATTTCGTATGCGTTCAATCAAAGCGACCGCACGGTTCGAACTGTTTTGAATCTCTTCTAAGCTGTGCGCTAACTCCGCTGCATTGAAATGTTGGGTCGTTAAAGCCGTTTTGGCGTTTTGCGCGTCCATCAGGATTGCCGTTAACGGTTGGCTAAGTTCATGCGCAAACGAGGCCGACATGGTGCCGAGTGCGCGTTGTCGGTCGAGGTGTGCGATTTGCGCCCCCAAGCGTTGCGCCTCCTCTTGTCTGGCGCGCAAGATGGCTGCTTGGGCGCTTTGCTGTGAGGCGCGTTCTAAAAACGTGCCGACAAAGGCAAAATTGCCAAGCACTGAGGTCACTATGCCCATAAAGACGGTCAGGACGCTGTCAAAGCCTGAGACCGTCGCGCCCGCAGGTGCGAAGCCTAAGGTGACGCGCAAAAAGCGAAGACCGATGATGCAAGCGGCAATGAAGTACACAGCAGCCAGCCAATTGGCGCTGCGTATGTGTTGGGTTCGGGCAATCTGAAACGAGAGTCGGTGGATGTAGGCAAAAAGCCCCACCAAGATACATGCGGACCACAGAAACCTCATCATGTGGTTTTCTGCCACGAGGTTCCAATATTCAAACACGAGGATGGCGACCAAAAGCCCGGCCAACACGGTGCCCAATCGCCAAGGGCGTTGGAGTTGCATGCGCAATGCCAAGATGGGCAAGATGTTGGCGATCCACAGCAAATAGTTAGCAACGGAATGGGTCAACCAATCGGGGCCGCTGCCGCGAATGGCAAAAAAGAAGCACGACAGACTAAAAATTAGCCCGCCGCTGCACCACAAGGCGGCCGCTGTAGAGCGCTGACTCGACAGCACCATCCACGCGGTGGCGGGGAGTAATACATAGAGAAATCCAGTGACTAAATAAATGGTTTGTATGTCGTAGTAGGTCATGCCGTCATGTTGCGTCAGGTGGCTATATTAAAAATATCAATTTAGCAGAATTGATGAATCGCACCTTGAGTCGCCACTCGCCGAATTCGAAGCTGCTCGCCATGCCGATGTTCCCCATTGTTGGATACAAAAAAATGGTGAAAACCCTGTGAATGGCGATTTTTAGCTGGAAATCGACGGTTGATGTATACAATTTTAGATATGCATACCCATGTCTCCCTCGCTGCTACTGCGTCTGAAGGTTCGGACGAGGGCGGTTCACAAACTGTCAAAGTTCAACTTAAATTGCGAGAAATGATTTTCGCAGGTGAGTTGGAAGCCGGTGCGCGCATCACCGAATTGTCCATGGTCGAGCGGCTGGGTGTGTCGCGCACGCCCATTCGCGCGGCCTTGATTCGTTTGGAACAAGAAGGCCTGCTGCAGCAGTTGTCGAGCGGTGGTTTTGGCGTTCGCACTTTTTTGGAAAGCGATGTGGCGGATGCCATTGAGTTGCGGGGAACCGTGGAAGGCTTGGCGGTGCGTTTGGCTGCGGAGCGTGGCGTTTCAGCCGCACTGTTGGCCCAAGCAGCGCAATGCTTGGACGACATCGATGGGCTGCTGCAAGCGCTCACGCTCGATGACGAGGCTTTCTCAAGTTATGTCCGTCTGAATGCCCAATTTCATGGTTTGCTGGGCCAACTTTCTGGCTCGCCGATGCTGCAGCGCGAGCTGGCGCGCGTGGGCAGTTTGCCTTTTGCGTCCCCCTCGGGCTTTGTGGTGGTGCAGGCCAACACGCCCCAAGCCCGTGACATGTTGGTGGTCGCGCAAGACCAGCACCGCCAAGTGCTCGATGCGGTGATGCGCCGCGAAGGTGCTCGAGCCGAAGCCATCATGCGTGAGCACTCGCGGTTGGCGCAGCGCAATTTACGTGAGGCGGTGCACCGACCTGATTTGAAAAGCAACGCCATCATGGGCATGCGTTTGATTCGCCCCAATTGAGTTTCAGATTTTTCGATTCATTCAAAGGAGACAGTTCATGCAAAAACGTTTTTTCCTCAGCGCTATCGCGCTTGGTCTGTTGGCTGCTCATGCAGGCTCGGCCTTGGCCCAAGATAAATTCAAGATCGGTTTGATCTTGCCCATGACCGGCCCCTTCGCCTCCACCGGCAAACAAATTGAAGCAGCAGCCCGCTTGTACATGGCACAAAACGGTGACACCGTCGGCGGCAAAAAAGTCGAGTTGATCGTCAAAGACGACACCAGCGCCCCTGATGTGACCAAGCGCATCGCCCAAGAGTTGGTGGTGAACGACAAGGTCAACGTGTTGGCAGGTTTTGGTTTGACGCCGCTGGCTTTGGCCACTGCGCCTTTAGCCACGCAATCTAAAACGCCGATGGTGGTGATGGCCGCGGCCACTTCCAGCATCACGCAAGCCTCGCCTTATGTGGTGCGCACCAGCTTCACGCTGCCCCAAGCCGCGGTGGCCATGGCCGATTGGGCGCCTAACAACGGCATCAAGAAAGTGGTGACCTTGGTGTCCGACTACGGCCCTGGCATTGATGCTGAAAAGTTTTTCAAAGACCGAATGCTCTTCAACGGCGGCCAAGTGTTGGACACCCTGCGCGTGCCCATGCGCAACCCCGACTTCGCCCCGTTCTTGCAAAAAGTGCGTGACCTGAAGCCCGACGCTTTGTTCGTCTTCGTGCCTTCGGGCGCAGGTGCGGCGTTGATGAAGCAATTTGCCGAGCGCGGCATGGACAAAGTCGGTATCAAGTTGATCGGCACAGGCGACATCACCGATGACGATATTTTGAACAGCATGGGCGATGTGGCCAATGGTGTTGTGACGTCTCACCACTACTCGGCTTCACACAACTCCCCCCTCAACAAGAAGTTTGTGGCCGCGTTTGAAAAAGCCAACGCGGGCTTGCGCCCCAACTTCATGGCGGTGGGCGGTTACGACGGCATGCGCGTGATTTACGAAGCCGCCAAGACCACCAAGGGGGGCAATGGTGAGGCTTTGCTCAACGCCATGAAAGGCCAGTTGTTTGAAAGCCCACGCGGCTCCATGTTCATCGATGCGCAAACGCGTGATGTGGTGCACAACATCTACATCCGCAAGGTGGAGAAGGTGGGCGGTCAGCTCTACAACCAAGAGTTCAGCACCATTGCTGACGTCAAAGACCCAGGCAAGACCAAGTAATGCTCACTCTGTTGTTTGACGGTGTCGCGTACGGCATGCTGCTGTTTATTCTGGCAGTGGGCTTGTGCGTGACCATGGGGTTGATGAACTTCATCAACCTCGCGCATGGCGCGTTTGCCATGCTGGGTGGCTACGTCACCGTGGCGCTGATGCAGCGTCACGGCGTGCCGTTTTTGGTGTGTTTACCGTTGGCCTTTTTGGCCTCGGCCGCCGTCGGTGTGGTGCTGGAGCGCACGCTGTACCGGCCCATGTACAAAAAGCCGCACTTGGATCAAGTGTTGTTTTCAATTGGCTTGGCCTTCATGGCTGTGGCCTCGGCGGACTATCTGATGGGCTCGCAGCAGCAAATCATGCAGCTGCCCGATTGGCTGCGCGGGCGCACCGAGTTGTTTGCCGACACGCCGTTTGTGTTGGGCATGGGCCACTACCGCTTGTTCATCATCGCGGTGTGCGCGGCGTTGACGGTGGGCTTGCAATATGTGTTGTCGGCCACGCGTTTTGGCAGCCGTTTGCGCGCCAGTGTGGACGACCCGCGTGCTGCGTCGGGCTTAGGGATTAACGTGAACGTGGTGTTTGCCGCGACGTTTGCCGTGGGTTCTGGCTTGGCAGGTTTGGGCGGCGCATTGGGCGCTGAGGTGCTGGGCTTGGACCCGACCTTTCCTTTGAAATTCATGGTGTACTTTTTGATTGTGGTCGCCGTGGGCGGCACCACCTCCATCACGGGGCCCTTGCTCGCCGCTTTGCTGCTGGGCATTGCCGATGTGGCGGGCAAGTACTACATCCCTAAATTGGGCGCATTCATTGTGTACGCCCTGATGATTGCGATTTTGATTTGGCGTCCGCAAGGCCTCTTCGTTCGCCAAGGAGGCAAGTCATGAACGCACACACTTCCTTGTTGCGTGCAGCCCGTTGGCAGCCTTTGGAGCTGGTGTTTTGGGTGCTGGCGTTTGCTTCGCCTTGGGGGCTGGCGCAGCACGCACTCATCATCAACGAGATCGCCATCGTGGCTTTGTTCGCGGTGTCGCTGGACTTGGTGCTGGGTTACACCGGCATCGTGTCTTTGGGGCATGCCGCGTTTTTGGGGTTTGGTTCGTATTCGGCCGCTCTGTTTGCCAAGCACATCCATCCCGACCCTGTGTTGGGCTTGATGGTGGGCATGGGCGCAGCCACTTTGCTGGGCGCGTTGTGTTCACTGACCATCATGCGTGGCAGCGATTTGACGCGCTTGATGGTGACCTTGGGCACTGCGCTCATCTTGCTGGAGTTGGCCAACAAGTTCAGCGACTTGACAGGCGGCGCCGATGGTTTGCAAGGCGTCATCATGGGGCCGTTGCTCGGGCAGTTTGAGTTTGATCTGATGGGCCAGACTTCGGCGTGGTACTCCTTGGTGGTGCTCTTGGTGTTGTTTGTGCTGGCGCGCCGTTTGGTGCATGCGCCTTTGGGCGCGACGCTCAAGGCCGTGCGCGACAACCGCTTACGTGCGATGGCCATTGGCATTCCTGTGACAGCCCGTTTGGCCGTGGTTTACACCGTGGCGGCAGGTATCGCGGGTGCTGCTGGCGCCTTGATGGCGCAGACCACAGGCTTTGCATCACTCGATGTCTTTGCCATGGATCGATCCGCCGATGTGATGCTGATGCTCGCCATTGGTGGTGTGGGTTGGTTGTATGGCGGCATCGCGGGTGCGGTGGCGTTCAAGCTGATGTACGACGTGATTGCCAGCATCACCCCACAATATTGGACGTTTTGGATGGGACTGTTCTTGGTGGTGCTGGTCTTGGTCGGGCGCGAGCGCTTGATTCGCCCTTGGACTTGGTTTTCTGCTGCGCGCAAAGAGGGGCAGTCATGAGCGCGAAGCCATCAATGAAACATAGCGAAACCGAAAACACCAGCGCCAACCTCCGTGGTTATGCCTTGCAAACGCAAGGCTTGGTGAAACGCTTTGGTGGCATCACCGCCACCGACCACGTCAACCTCAACATTGCACACGGTGCGCGTCACGCACTGATTGGCCCCAACGGCGCCGGTAAAACCACGCTCATCAACTTGATGACGGGCGTGTTGCCCGCGACCGAAGGCCGCATTGTGTTGCAGGGCGAAGACATTTCTGGCTTGGCCCCGCACCAACGTGTGCGTCGCGGCATGGTGCGCACGTTTCAAATCAACCAGTTGTTCAACTCGCTGACGCCGTTGGAAACCTTGGCCATGGTGGTCACGCAGCACCGCGGCGAGGGCGCCCGTTGGTGGCAACCGCTGGGGCACAGCGTGGCCATCACCGAGCGGGCTGAAGCATTGCTGGAACAGTTTCACCTCACCGACGTGATGCAACAGCGCACCGAGCATCTGGCCTATGGCAAGCGCCGGTTGTTGGAAATGGCGATTGCTTTGGCTTGCGAGCCACGCGTGTTGTTGTTGGACGAGCCTGTGGCGGGCGTGCCTGCGGGTGAGCGCGATGAGTTGCTGCAAACCGTGGCGGCCTTGCCCAGCGATGTGTCCATCGTGCTGATTGAGCACGACATGGACTTGGTGTTCAACTTTGCCGACCGCATCACCGTGTTGGTCAACGGTGCGGTGTTGACCGAGGGCACACCGCAAGAGATTGCGCATGACCCGCAAGTCAAAGCCGTGTATTTGGGGACCAGCCATGACTAATGCCACAGAACTTTTGCGCATCGACTGCTTGAGCGCAGGCTATGGCGAAGCCGTGGTGTTGCACGACATTTCTCTCCGTGTGAACGAAGGCGAAACCTTGGCTTTGCTGGGCCGCAACGGCACCGGTAAAACCACGCTGATGGACACCTTGGTGGGCGTGACCACGCAGCACGGCGGCAGCATCCAGTTGGCAGGCGTGCCCTTGCAGCGCATGGCGCCACACGAGCGTGCCGCAGCGGGCATTGGCTGGGTGCCACAAGAGCGCAATATTTTCAAGTCGCTCACCGTGCATGAAAACCTCACGGCCGTGGCTCGGGATGCGCGCGATACCAAGCACCGTGCTTGGACACCTGAGCGTGTGTACGAGTTGTTCCCCCGTTTGGCTGAACGTCAAGACAACTTGGGCACCCAACTCTCGGGTGGCGAGCAGCAAATGCTGGCTGTGGGGCGCGCCTTGGTGCTGAACCCCCGCTTGTTGCTGTTGGACGAGCCTTTGGAGGGGTTGGCGCCCATCATCGTGGAGGAGTTGTTGCGCGCGATTGCACGCATCACCCGCGAAGAGGGCTTGAGCGCCATCATCGTTGAACAGCATCCGCAAGCGATTTTGAAAATCAGCCATCAAGCGGTGGTGCTTGACCACGGCACGGTGGTGCACAGCGGCAGCGCACAAGCGTTGTTGGATCAGCCTGAGCTGTTGGACCGCCTGTTGGGTGTGGCCCGCGTCGATTGAACATCGAGAAAGAGAGCACGTATGTTTTTGAAAAACACTTGGTATGTCGCCGCCACGTCGGCGGAGGTGCAAATCAAACCCTTGGGTCGCACGGTGTGCGGTGAGTCCATGGTGTTCTACCGTGGCGAGGGCGGCAAGGTGTCGGCACTCGAAGACTTTTGTCCGCACCGAGGTGCGCCCTTGTCCTTGGGCAAGGTGTGCAACGGCAAGTTGGTGTGTGGCTACCACGGCTTAGAAATGGGTTGCGATGGCAAAACGGTCGCCATGCCTGGTCAACGTGTGCGCGGCTTTCCGGCCATTCGCAGCTTTGCGGTGGTGGAGCGTTATGGCTTCATTTGGGTATGGCCAGGCGACGTGGCCTTGGCCGATGAGGCCAAGATGCCCATGTTTGAGTTCTTCGACAACCCTGCATGGTCGTATGGCGGTGGGCTGTATCACATTCAGTGCAATTACCAACTGATGATCGACAACCTGATGGACTTGACGCACGAAACCTATGTTCACGCCACCAGCATTGGGCAGAAGGAAATTGACGAAGTGCCTTGCACCACCAAGGTGGAGGGCGACCACGTCATCACCAGCCGTTTCATGGAGAACATTTCTGCGCCACCGTTTTGGCAAATGGCACTGCGCAGCAACAACTTGGCCGATGACGTGCCCGTGGACCGCTGGCAAATTTGCCACTTCACGCCACCCAGCCACGTGATGATTGAAGTGGGCGTGGCCCATGCGGGCAGAGGCGGTTACAACGCGCCACAAGAACACAAAGCGTCGAGCGTGGTGGTGGACTTCATCACGCCAGAAACTGATACGTCGATTCTTTATTTCTGGGGCATGGCGCGCCAATTTCAGCCTGAAAACGCTGAATTGACTGCCAAAATTCGCGAAGGCCAAGGCAAGATCTTTGCCGAAGATTTAGACATGCTCGAGTCGCAGCAACGCAACTTGAGCAAGTACCCTGAGCGCAATTTGCTGATGCTCAACATCGATGCAGGTGGCGTGCAATCGCGCCGCGTGATTGACCGCCTTTTGGCCCAAGAAAACAACGGAGCAACCGCATGAGCGATAACTTAAATGGCGGCATCGACACGCCCGTGGGCAGCGATGGCGTGTTCATCCTTGAACTGGTGAAGTCAGGCCAACGCCTGCAAGTGGGCGCCGATCAAACGGCCTTGCAAGTGCTCGAGGCTGCGGGACTGGATGTGCCCATGTCGTGCGGCCAAGGCATTTGCGGCACATGCTTGACGCCCGTGGTGGGCGGTGTGCCGGATCACCGCGACATGTACTTGAGCGGCGAAGAGCAAGATGCCAACGACCAGTTCACACCCTGCTGCTCGCGCAGCAAAACGGCGGTACTGAGGCTCGATCTCTGACCTAACGGGGTGTCGCCTGGGGGCTTGGGTTTCTTCGGTAAAAATAGCCCGATGAATCTCCCCTCACGTTTCGTCAACACGGCCTTGTTGTCCCATGTGTTCAAGTGCACGGCCTTGGCGATCGTGGTGGCGGTGTTGGCAGGCTCCGCGTCTGCCTTTTTCTTGTTTGCGCTGGACTGGGCTACCCGCACCCGCGAGGCCAACTGCTGGCTGCTGTGGGGCTTGCCATTTGCAGGCTTTGCGGTGGGCTGGGTGTATCTGACGTTGGGCCGTCAGGTCGAGGCGGGCAACAACCTGTTGATCGACGAGATCCACGACCCTCAAAGCGTGGTGCCCTTGCGCATGGCACCTTTGGTGCTGGCGGGGACGGTGATCTCGCATCTGTTTGGCGCCTCGATCGGGCGCGAAGGTACAGCCGTGCAAATGGGCGGCGCCTTGGCAGACCAGCTCACGCACTTTTTCAAACTCAAACACGAAGACCGTCGCATGGTGTTGATGGCCGGTATCAGCGCCGGCTTTGCTTCGGTGTTTGGCACCCCGCTGGCAGGCGCTGTGTTTGCCTTGGAAGTTTTGGCAACAGGGCGCATGCGTTACGAAGCTTTGTTGTCCTGCGTCGTCGCCGCTGTGGTGGCCGATCAAGTGGGCTTGTGGTGGGGCGTGCAACACACGGCGTATGCCGTGGGACAGGTGCCGCACATCACCACATGGTTGTTGCTAGCCATGGCCATGGCTGGCGTCGTGTTTGGTTTGACAGCTCGCACCTTTGCCGTGAGCACGCATGCGCTCAGTGCTTGGATGAAGCAGCGCATCGCCTACGCGCCCTTGCGTCCACTTTTGGGCGGCGGGGTGGTGGCAGGCTTGGTGCTGATATTTCACGCAGATCGGTACATCGGATTGGGCATTCCTGTGATCGTGGAGGCGTTCACCCAACCGCTGCCTGCGACAGACTTTGCGGGCAAGATGGTGTTCACCATCGCCTCGTTGGGTGCAGGCTTCAAAGGCGGCGAGGTCACGCCCTTGTTCTACATCGGGGCCACCTTGGGCAATGCATTGGCGCCTGTGCTGCATGTGCCATTTGCACTGCTGGCTGCGGTGGGTTTTGTGGCGGTATTTGCGGGCGCCGCCAACACGCCACTGGCATCGACTTTCATGGCCATGGAATTGTTCGGGGCCGACGTGGGCGTTTTTGCGGCGCTTGCGTGCACGACCAGTTACTGGTGTTCGGGTCATACGGGTATCTACCGAGCACAGTACAAAGGCCATGTGAAACCGTCTAAAAGCTAGGGTTTACGCCAGTCTCTGACGTGACTGGCGCGTATTTCTACGTATCAGCACCTCGGACTTGGATTGTCTAAGACGCTCAAAATAGCGCCTGTATTTTTTTCCGAATCCATTCCATATTTATCTGAGGAGACACCATGATTCGTACCCTTAAATTGACAGCCATTGCGTCGTTGATGTTTGCTGCTGGCTTGGCCACGGCCGCTGACACCATCAAAATCGGCGTGACCGGTCCTTACACCGGCGGTTCATCGTCCATGGGCGTGAGCATGCGCGATGGTGTGCGCTTGGCTGCACAAGAGATCAACAAAGCCGGTGGCGTGTTGGGCAAGCAGATCCAATTGATCGAGCGTGACGACGAAGCCAAAAACGAGCGCGGTGTGCAGATCGCCCAAGAGCTGATCAACAAAGAGCAAGTCGTGGCGACCATGGGTTTCATCAACACCGGTGTGGCTTTGGCTTCTCAGCGTTTCTACCAAGAAGCCAAGATCCCTGTGTTCAACAACGTGGCCACTGGGTCGATCGTGACGCAGCAGTTCAAGGCCCCTGAGTTCCCAGACAACTACATCTTCCGCAATGCTGCGCATGACAGCATTCAAGCGCCGATGATTGTGGAAGAAGCGATCACACGTCGCGGCTTCAAGAAAGTGGCCATCTTGGCTGACTCCACCAACTACGGTCAATTGGGTCGTGAAGACTTGGAAAAAGCACTGACCGCCAAAGGTGTGAAGGCTGTGGCCGTTGAGAAATTCAACATCAAAGACGTGGATATGACTGCCCAGTTGCTCAAGGCCAAAGAAGCCGGCGCTGAAGCGATCCTGACTTACGCGATTGGCCCTGAGTTGGCACAAATCGCCAACGGCATGACCAAGCTGGGTTGGAAAGTTCCGATGATCGGCAGCTGGACGTTGTCCATGGCCAACTTCATCGACAACGCAGGCCCTGGTGGTGAAGGTGCGCGCATGCCACAAACCTTCATTCAAGAGCCCAACACCATGAAGCGCAAAGCCTTCATCGACAGCTACTTGAAGACCTTCAAGCCCAAGAACAACCGTATCGACTCGCCTGTGTCTGCCGCTCAAGGTTACGACTCGGTGTATTTGTTGACTGCTGCCATCAAGCAAGCGGGCACCACAGAAGGTCCTAAGGTTCGCGAAGCCTTGGAAAACCTGCAAGCCAAAGTGGAAGGCGTTGTGACGACTTACGACAAGCCGTTCACCCACGACGACCACGAAGCCATCACCGCCAACATTCCCGTGTTCGGTGAAGTCAAGGGCAGCAAAGTGGTGTACGCCTATGAAGAAGATGCCAAGAAGGGTTCTGACATCCGTCAAAAAGCTGCCAAGCAACCCGCTAAGTCATCCGCTAAGCAAGAACCTGCCAAGAAGTAATTTCTAGGCTCCGAGCGAGCGCCGTATCTGCTGATTCATGTTTGGCTGATACGGTGCTTTTTTTATCTTCAAAATTTTTTAAACCAGAGCGCACTTATGGAAATTCTGCTGCAACTTATCTACAGTGGCATAGCGCTGGGCATGATTTACGCGGTCATCGCGTTTGGCTACCAGTTGACCTTCGCCACCTCCGACACCCTGAACTTTGGTCAAGGCGAGGCCTTGATGTTGGGCGCCTTGGTCGGTTTGACCTTGGTCGATACCTTGGGTGTCAATTACTGGCTGGCATTGCCTGTCGTGGGCCTGTTTGGTCTTCTGCAAGGTGCCTTGGTCGAGCGCATTGGCGTTCGTCCCGCGATCAAAATTAAAAGCGAATTTGGTTGGATTATGTCCACCATTGCGCTGGGTATTATTTTCAAGAACGTGGCCGAAAACATTTGGGGCCGCGATGACTTGAAGTTCCCTTCACCTTTGCCAGAAGCACCCATGAAAGTCTTGGGTGCCAACGTGCTGCCCATGGAGTTGTTGGTCATCGCCGGTGCGTTGGTGATGATGCTGGCTGTTGAGTTCTTCAACCGCAAGACCATTTACGGCAAAGCCGTGGTCGCGACTTTCAACGACCGTGATGCCGCCAAATTGATGGGCATCAACACCGGTTTGGTGATCACCTTCTCTTACGCCTTGTCGTCACTCACCGCTTCGTTTGCGGGTGTGTTGATCGCGCCGTTGACCTTGACTGGCGCCACCATGGGTGCGGTGCTCGGCTTGAAAGCCTTTGCGGTCGCCATCATCGGTGGTTTGACCAGCGGCATGGGCATCATCGTAGGCGGCATCATTTTGGGTGTCGCTGAAACCACCACAGGTTTTTACATTTCCACCGGCTACAAAGATGTGCCCGGCTTGGTCTTGTTGCTCTTGGTCTTGGCTGTGAAACCTGCCGGACTGTTTGGTAAATCTGCGATCAAGAAAGTTTGACCATGAATCGCAAATACGTTTTTGCTTCCGTGATTGCCTTTGTGCTGCTGGCCTTGGTGCCCGTGTTCACGCACAACCCTTACTACATCCACTTGGTCGAGACCATCATGATCTACGCGATCTTGTTGTTCGGCTTGGACATCGTGGTGGGCTACACCGGTCAAGTGTCTTTGGGCCATGCTGGTTTGTTTGGCATCGGCGCCTACACCGCGGGTGTGTTGTTTCTTAAACTCGGCGCGCCGTTTTGGGTGATCGTGCCTGCCAGCATTGCTGTGACCGCTGTGTTCGGCGCGTTGCTGGCTTTGCCTGCGCTGCGCGTGTCGGGCCCGTATTTGGCGATGGTGACCATGGCGTTTGGCACCATCATCCAAATCTTGATCAACGAAATGACCTTCCTCACCGAAGGCCCCATGGGTTTGAAAATTCCAAAGCCCACGGTCGCTGGCTACAAGTTTGACGAGCAGTCGTTTTACTGGGTGGTCACGGCTTTGTTGGCGTTGTCGCTGTTGGTTGTGCACCGCGTGTTGCGCTCGCAATTGGGCCGTGCCTTTGAAGCCCTGCGCGGCAGCCCCGTGGCATCTGACTGTATGGGCGTGTCGGTTTACAAATACAAGGTGTATGCCTTCGTGATCAGCGCAGGCTTTGCGGGCTTGGCGGGTTGCTTGTATGCGTACTCTGAGCAATACATCTCCCCCAACACGTACAACAACGAACTGACCGTGATGTTCTTGTTGGCCGTCATCATGGGTGGTCGTAAAACACGCATGGGTTCCATGTTGGGTGCCACCATCATTGTGTTGCTGCCTAAGCTGCTCGATGACTTGGAAATGTTCCGCATGGTCGCCAGCGTGTTGGCGGTATTGATGTTGATCGGTGCCATCATCGGCGTGGCTCGCAAGATGACCACCGTACAAACCATGGCGGTGCCTGTGGTGGGCACGGCAGCTTTGGCCATGTTTGCTTTCTGGTTGGAGAGCATCACCGATTGGCGTCTGTCTATCTTCGGTTTGATGATCTTGTTTGTGGTGTATTACCTCCAAGACGGCATCGTGGGCTTTGTGCGCAGCTTGTTGTCGCACCGTTCGCGTGGTGCACAGACGTCGCATGTTGCGCATGCTGTCGACAGCAGCGCTGACCCGATCATTCGCGCTGCGAAAAACGGTGGCGACGATGTGTTGGTGGCCAAAGAGGTGCTGATGCAATTCGGCGGCTTGAAGGCGATCAACCAAGTGGATTTGCGCATCAAGCGCGGCACCATCCACGGTTTGATCGGTCCTAACGGGTCGGGTAAGAGCACGATGATGAACGTGTTGACAGGCATTTACGTGCCCACAGCCGGCAGCATTGAGTTTGAAGGCCGCTCAGTGGTGGGGCGTACCTCGTCTGACATCGCGTTGTCAGGCATCGCACGTACTTTCCAAAACGTGCAGCTCTTTGGCGAAATGACCGCCTTGCAAAACGTGCAGGTCGGTTTGCACCACACCTTCCACAGCAACTTTGTGGACGTGGCGTTGAACACCTCGCGTTATGCCCAAGAAGACAAGTCCGCCACTGCGCGTGCTGAAGGCTTGTTGGCCTTTGTGGGCTTGGCCGATTTGGCCGAAGAGCAAGCGCGCAATTTGCCTTACGGCAAGCAGCGTCTGCTTGAAATTGCCCGCGCTTTGGCACTCGATCCACAGCTGTTGTTGCTGGACGAGCCCGCTGCCGGTTTGACCGCGCCCGACATCAAAGAGTTGGTGTCCATCATTCGCAAGATCCGCGATCACGGCATCACCGTCATCTTGATCGAGCACCACATGGACATGGTGATGAGCATTTGCGACACCGTCTCGGTGCTCGACTTCGGTCAAAAGATTGCGGAAGGTCAGCCTGCTGACGTGCAAGCCAACGAGAAGGTCATCGAGGCCTACCTCGGCGGCACGGCGACTTAAGCGCACACGGAGAATTAGAGATGTTGAAGATTAAAAATCTGGAAGCCGGTTACGGCAAAGTCCATGTGCTGCATGGCATTTCGATCGACGTGCCCAAAGGCAAAGTGGTCACCTTGATTGGCTCCAACGGTGCGGGTAAAACCACCACCATGCGCGCCATCAGCGGCATGATCGCGCCCACGGCGGGCG
The DNA here is from genome assembly GCF_031539175.1 of Limnohabitans sp. Taxonomy (GTDB): domain Bacteria; phylum Pseudomonadota; class Gammaproteobacteria; order Burkholderiales; family Burkholderiaceae_C; genus Limnohabitans. The sequence continues at coordinate 104,051 of NZ_JAVKLQ010000007.1, forward strand.
AGATCACGCTGAACGGCGAGCGCATTGACGGCATGGAGTCGTTCACGATCGCCAAGCGCGGTCTGGCGCATTCGCCCGAAGGCCGCCGCGTGTTTGCCACCATGACGGTGACGGACAATTTGATCTTGGGTGCGTTTCCCCGTCTGACAGGCAGCCGTCCCAAAGGCGATGTGCCCGCGGACTTGGACCGTGCGATGGACTTGTTTCCCCGCCTCAAAGAGCGTCGCAACCAATTGGCCGGCACCTTGTCGGGTGGTGAGCAACAAATGTTGGCCATGGCCCGTGCCGTGATGCTCAACCCTGAAGTGGTGTTGCTGGACGAACCTTCCATGGGCTTGGCCCCAATCTTGGTCGAAGAAGTTTTCAAAATCATTGAAAACCTCAAGAGCCAAGGCGTCACCATGTTGTTGGTGGAGCAGTTTGCGGCGGCTGCCTTGAACGTGGCCGACTACGGCTACGTGATGGAGAACGGTCGCATTTCTGTGCACGGTGAAGCCAGCAGCTTGAAGAACGATCCAGCCGTGAAAGCGGCGTATTTGGGCGGGGGCCACTGAGCGTACGCTCGGTCTCCTTGCGTTAGGCTGAAGCCACAACGCCCGCCGCTTGCAAAAGCGGCGGGCGTTGGCGTTTATAGAATGCGTGTTCTGATGTTTTTGAGGTCTGTATGAACCCAGTTGCGGCTATTCTCTGTCGGTTGGCCAAGGTGGCGGTGTGGCTCGTTGTGTCTATGGGCGCGGGGCTGTCCGGTTCGGCGTGGGCGCAAACCTTCAAAATGCCTTGTGAGGTGGAGGGCACCATTCCCTCCCTGAATGACCGCAAGCTAGACACGGCCAAGGTGGTGGTGGAGATTCAGTCCATGGGCAAAAACGTGTTTTTGAAAATCAACGGACCTAAGCTGTACCAAGTGCAGGTCACCAGCTTGACCACCGAAGAGTTCGATGGCAAAAACCTCACCACGGCCAAAGAAATGGGCGCTTACAAGAAGCACCGCAAAACGGGTTTGGAGTCAGAAATTGTGTTGGAGCGGGAGCCCATCATGTTGCACGCGTTCCACGATGTCAGCTACCACGGCAAGATCACGCGTGTGCATGTGGACGGGGCCTGCACGTACGCGCCTTGAGAGGGGCGTGTGCGATCATGGGGATGTTTTTTAAGTCAGAACCAACACCAAAATCCCGTGCATTGACCGGTCACTTGCTGCACCAACAGGTCCAGCAAACTGCCGATGACCAAGACGGGCAGGACGGCATAGATGAGTACCCACACGACCACCATGAAGGTCAGGCGCGGCTCTTCCAAACGGTGGCCCATCACGGTTTCGGTTTTGCGACGCAGTCGGAGTTTGTTCAACATGGGTGTGTGGTTCACAAGGATCAAAGGATTTTAGGGGCATGATGAAGGTCACTTGGGACACGCTAGACGCTGCGTCATGGGACGCGCACCACGCCCGTGCCGCTGCCGCATTGCAGCAGGACTGGGCCTACGGCGCTTGCATGAAAGCCTTGGGCGTGGGTGTGTTGCGCGCTTATGTGGCGCAAGACGGTGCCCCCGTGGCTTTGGCTCAATTCATCGTTCGACGCTTTTTAGGCGAGTTCGCCTGCGTGGCCTTGTGCTCGTTGGGCCCCGTGTGGTTGCAGGCTTTGTCGGGGTCCGATAAGGCGGCGGTTTACAAAGCGCTGAAACGCAGCATTCCCCTCAAAAATTTGCGTTTAGTGGCGGTCACACCCGAAGAGCCGCAAGGCCCCGATCTGGGCTTGTCACGCCTGCGCCGCGTCATGACGGGGCACAGCACCGTCATGCTCGACATCACCCCCTGCATGGCCGATTTGCGAGCCCAACTCGACAAGCGCTGGCGTCACCGCTTGGGTGGCGCCGAAGCGTCTGAGCTGACCGTGCACCGTGTGGGCACCAATGCAGGCCAGTACCGCTGGTTGTTGGAGACCGAGATGCAGCAGCGTGAGCAACGCGGTTTGCACGGCTTGCCTGTGCAATTCTTCGATTTGTATGTGCCTTCGCGCAAGCAGCCGTCACAGACGATTTTGACGCTGCGCGCCGACGTGGGCCGCGATCGCGTGGCGGGCATGATGTTTTTGATTCATGGTGAAGCTGCCACCTACCAAGTGGGTTGGAACAGCGATGCGGGGCGTGATTTGCATGCCCACAACTTGATTTTGTGGCGCGGCATCGAAGAACTGCGCGAGCGGGGCGTGCGCCGCCTCGATTTGGGCGGCGTCAACACCACCCGAAGCGCCGGCATTGCGCGTTTCAAAATGAGCACGGGCGGCCAAGTGCTGACTTGTGCCGGTACTTTCATCTGATGGACGCGCGCAACAGCATGTTTGAGGTGAAAGATTTGGCGTGCAGCCGTGGCAACAAGCCTTTGTTTGAGGCGGTCAGTTTTTCTTTGAAGTCAGGGCAAGCTTTGCACCTAGAAGGCGACAACGGCGTGGGTAAAACCAGCTTGCTGCGCATGGTGTGTGGCTTGTCGCCAGCGGATGCCGGCGAAGTCCGATGGCAGGGGCAACCGGTGCAGGCCGACCCGAGCGCATTTCGCTCTGCCTTGTTTTATTTGGGCCACAACCTGTCTCTGAAAGAAGAGCTCAGCGCCCTAGAAAATTTGCAGGCCGATGCCGCGGTGGCGGGGCGCACCTTGACGCAAGAACAAGCCTTGGTGGCGTTGGCCCGCCTAGGCCTGCGCGGCCGCGAGCACTTGCCGTTGCGCGTGATGTCACAAGGCCAAAAGCGCCGCACCGCTTTGGCCCGTTTGTTGGCCAGCCAAGCCCCGCTGTGGGTGTTGGATGAGCCCTTTGTGGCGCTGGATGCCAAGGCTGTGGACGGTTTGCGCAGCGTGCTGGCAGGTCATGTGGCGCAAGGGGGCATGGTGTTGTTCACCAGCCACCAGCCCATCACCTTGCAGGGCGCTGATGGCGCACTTTTGCCGGTGCAGCGCTACCGTTTGCAGTCGGTGCCCCAGAAAGCACGTCCATGAACCGCCAAGCCTTTTTAGCCGTGCTACGCCGGGATTTGTTGCTGGCCTTGCGCCGCAAGAGCGAGGTGCTGACGGCGGTTTTTTTCTTCGTGGTGGTGGCTGCGTTGTTCCCGCTGGGCATTGGTCCGGAATTGAATACCTTGCGCCTCGTCGCACCGGGTGTGCTGTGGGTTGGCGCCTTGTTGTCGAGCATGCTGGCGCTGCAGCGCCTGTTTGAGGCCGATTACCGCGATGGCACGTTGGAGCAAATGGCCTTGTCGCCTGCCTCAATGCCCTTACTGGTTGGGGCCAAAATGCTGGCACATTGGCTGGTCGCAGGGGTGCCGTTGGTATTATTGGCCCCTGTTTTGGGCTTGCAATTTGACCTTTCGGCAGATGCGCTGCTCACCTTGACCCTGGCCTTGTTGATCGGTACACCTATTTTGTCTCTGGTGGGCGGTATTGGTGCCGCTTTGACCTTGGGTGTGCGCGGTGGCGGCGTGTTGCTGTCGTTGCTGGTGCTCCCTTTGTTTGTGCCGGTGCTGGTGTTTGGCGCTGGCGCGGTGGAGGCACAAGCCAGTGGCTTGGGTTCGCAAGCCCATTTTTCAATTTTGATGGCCATGTTGTTGCCCGCCGTGTTTTTCAGCCCTTGGGCGTGCTCGGCTGCTTTGCGCATTGCGCTGGAATAATTTTTGACATGACGACCTCCCGCACCAGCATCAACTGGTTTTATTACGCTGCACCGCAAACCTTTTATGGGTTAGCGGCCAAGCTCTGGCCTTGGTGCGCGGCATTGGGCACCTTGCTGGGCTTGGCGGGGTTGTGGCTGGGCTTTGCGGTGGCGCCCACTGACTTTCAACAAGGCGAGGGCTACCGCATCATCTTTGTGCACGTGCCGGCGTCTTGGATGTCGATGGTCATTTACTTAGCCATGGCGTTTTGGAGCGTGTTGGGTCTGACTTTCAATACCCGTTTGGCCGGCATGATGACCCGCGCTTTGGCGCCCACGGGCGCATTGTTTGCCTTCTTGTCGTTGTGGACGGGGGCGCTGTGGGGCAAGCCCATGTGGGGCGCGTGGTGGGTGTGGGATGCGCGGCTCACCTCAGAGCTGATTCTTTTCTTTTTGTATTTGGGCTACATCGCCTTGACCTCGGCCATTGACGACACCCGTCGCAGCGACCGTGCGGGCGCATTGATCGCCATCGTGGGCGCCATCAACGTGCCCATCATTTACTTTTCGGTGAAATGGTGGAACACCTTGCACCAAGGCGCGTCGGTCTCGGTCACGCAAGCCCCGAGCATGGCCCAAATCATGTTGTGGAGCATGTTGCTCATGGCCTTGGCCTTTTGGGCCTACACCGTGGCGCTGGTGCTGTACCGCGTGCGCACGCTGATTTTGCAGCGTGAAAGCCATACGGCTTGGGTGCAAGCGTTGCCCGAAGTCGCAAACACAACCGGAGCCGCAGCATGAGGTGGGACAGCTGGTCGCAGTTTTGGGCCATGGGCGGTTACGCCGTGTATGTGTGGGGCAGCGTGGGCGTGACCGCCGCATTGATGGCTTTTGAAGTTTGGCAAGCCGGTGCAGCCCGTCGCGCCGTGTTGACGCAATTGCGTGCCGAGCAAGCCGTGGCCCAGTTGCCTGTTGAGGAATTGATGTGATGAAACCCAGAACCAAACGCTTGGCATTGATCGTGGGCGGCATCGTGGTGCTGTGCGCGGCAGCGGCCTTTGTGCTGAACGCGTTCCAGAGTAATTTGGTGTTTTTCTTCACCCCCACACAAGTCAGCAACGGCGAGGCGCCCAAGGGCCGCACCTTCCGTGCCGGCGGCATGGTGAAGGAGGGCAGCTTGGTGCGTGAGGGCAACAGCGTGCGTTTTGTCATCACCGACACTGAAAAAGAAATGCAGGTCACGTTCGTGGGCTTGTTGCCCGACTTGTTCAAAGAGGGCCGTGGCGTGGTGTCGCAAGGCAAATTGGGCGATGACGGCGTGTTTGTGGCCAGCGAAGTGTTGGCCAAGCACGATGAAAACTACATGCCGCCCGAGGCCAAGCATGCGCTGGATCAGGCGGCCGCTGCCAAAGCCGCTCAGTCGGTCAAAACCAACCCGTGAGCCCCCCATGATTCCAGAGCTAGGTAATTTCGCATTGATGTTGGCCACGGTGGTGGCCTTGGTGCAGGGCGTCTTGCCCCTCACCGGTACTTTTGTCGCCAATCCACAAACCCAAATTAGTTTGCAATCGCTCGCACGTCCTGCGGCGGCCTTGCAGTTTGCATTGGTCGCTTTTGCGTTTGGCGCATTGGCCACGTCGTTTTTGAGCAATGATTTTTCGGTGCTCTACGTCTCGCAGCATTCCAACTCGTTGCTGCCCAAGCCCTACCAGTTTGCGGCCGTGTGGGGCGGCCATGAAGGCTCGCTGTTGCTGTGGGTGCTGATGCTCACGCTGTGGTCGGTGGCGGTGGCTTTGTTCTCGCGCAGCTTGCCGCTGGACATGGTGGCCCGCGTGTTGGGCGTGTTGGGCCTGATTTCAGTGGGCTTTTTGTTGTTCATCTTGACCACGTCTAATCCCTTTGAGCGTTTGCTGCCTGCGGCCATGGACGGTCGCGACTTGAACCCCTTGTTGCAAGACCCCGGTTTGGTGATTCACCCGCCCATGCTCTACATGGGCTACGTGGGCATGTCGGTGGCGTTTGCCTTCGCGGTGGCGGCCTTGTTAAGCGGTCGTTTAGACGCAGCATGGGCCCGCTGGTCGCGCCCTTGGACGGTGATTGCGTGGGCTTTTTTGACCTTTGGCATTGGCTTGGGCTCGTGGTGGGCCTATTACGAGTTGGGATGGGGCGGCTGGTGGTTCTGGGACCCTGTTGAAAACGCCTCACTCATGCCTTGGTTGGTGGCCACGGCCTTGATTCACTCGCTGATGGCGACCGAGAAGCGCGGCAGCTTCAAAGCGTGGACGGTGTTGTTGGCCATTGCGGCGTTTTCTTTGTCGTTGCTGGGCACGTTCTTGGTTCGCTCAGGCGTGCTGACGTCGGTGCATGCCTTTGCCACCGACCCCAAGCGCGGTGTGTTTGTGTTGCTGTTTTTGGCCGTGGTCGTGGGCTCGTCGCTCACGTTGTTTGCTTGGCGCGCGCCGCGTGTCACCTTGGGTGGGCGCATGGAGTTGGTGTCGCGTGAGTCGTTTTTGTTGGCCAACAGCGTGTTGCTGGTCGTGGCCACGGCGGCGGTGTTGTTGGGCACGATTTACCCGCTGGTCATTGATGCCTTGAATTTGGGCAAGTTGTCGGTGGGACCCCCGTATTTCAATGCGGTGTTTGCGCCACTGCTGGTGCCCGCTGTCTTCTTGATCATCCCCGGTTCGGTGGCGCGTTGGCGCGATGCCCAAGTGGGTGATATCGCCTACAAATTGCGCTGGACGGCGTTGGGCGCCGTCGCCTTGGGGCTGGGCTTGCCGTTTGTGTGGGGCGCTTGGACTTGGGGCGCGGCCTTAGGCCTTTTCCTCGGTGCTTGGGTGGCCTTGGGCACCTTGCAGCAAGTGCTTGAGCGTGTGCGCAAGCCTGGTCGCATTGGCGCGTCCTTCTGGGGGCAGCAAATCGCCCACTTTGGCATGGCCGTGTTGGTGGTCGGCGTGACGGGCGTGAAGTCTTATGAAGTTGAGCGCGATGTGCGCATGCATGTGAACGATGTGGTGACCATCGCGCCCTACACCTTCCGCTTGAAGTCGCTCGATGAGGTGATGGGGCCCAATTACAAAGCCACCCGCGCCGATGTGGAAGTGTTGCGAGATGGCCAGTTGCTGGAAGTGTTGCAGCCTGAGAAGCGCCGCTATTTTTCGTCGGCCATGCCGATGACCGAGGCCGCCATTGATTCGGGCTTCATGCGTGATTTGTATGTCTCGCTCGGCGAACCGCTGAACGACACGCGCACCGAGTGGAGTGTGCGTGTGTATTTCAAACCCTTTGTGCCTTGGTTGTGGGCCGGGGTGTTGCTGATGGTGTTGGGCGGCGTGTTGGCGGCGGTGGACCGTCGCTATCGCAAATAAACCGCAGGTCCGATCGTTATGAAAAAATTTCTGATTCCTTTGGTCTTGTTCTTTGGTTTGGTGGTGTTTTTGGCGGTCGGCTTGAAGCTGGACCCTCGCGAAATTCCATCGCCGTTGGTGAACAAGTCTGCGCCTGAGTTCAGCCTGCCGACGCTGGCGGGAGACGCCAAGTTTTCCCCCAAGGACATGCTGGGGCAGGTGTGGATGTTCAATGTGTGGGCCACGTGGTGTGTCGCGTGTCGTGAAGAGCATCCGGTGCTGGTCGCTTTTGCGCAAAAAAACAGCGTGCCCATCGTGGGCTTGAGCTACAAAGAAATTCAGCCCCAAGATGCCGCCGCCAAAGCATCGGACGAGGTGAAGCTGCAAGTGGCGCGTGAGCGCAGCGTGGTGTGGCTCAAGCGCCATGGCAACCCTTACGTCACCTCGGTGATGGATTTGGACGGGCGCGTGGGCATCAACTACGGCGTTTACGGCGTGCCTGAGACCTACATCATCGACAAGCAGGGCGTCATCCGCTACAAGCGCGTGGGCGTGGTCACGCCCCAGTTGCTGGCCGACAAAATCTTGCCCCTGATTGAGGCGCTGAACAAATCATGACCTACGTTTTTTCTGTGAAGCTTTGGCTGGTTTCGGCTGCCGTTGCCATGTGTGCGACGACGGCTTCGGCGCAGATTGTGTCGCCTCAAGCGCCCAAGCCCATCCTCGCGCCAGCCCCAGTTCGTGAGGCTGCGCCTTTGGCCGATGACCCCAAGTTGGAAGCCCGCTTGGTCGATATTTCGCAAGAGTTGCGTTGTTTGGTGTGCCAAAACGAGTCCTTGGCGTCATCGCACGCCGAGTTGGCGGACGACTTACGACGCGAAGTGCGCGACTTGATTCGTCAAGGTAAAACCGACCAAGAAGTGAAAGACTTTTTGGTGGCCCGCTACGGTGACTTTGTGCTGTATCGCCCCGAAGTCAAACCCTTGACTTGGGTGCTGTGGTTTGGCCCCTTTTTGTTGCTGTTGGTCGCTGCGGTGTTGATGGGCGTTTATTTGCGCCAACGTCGCCAGCAGGTGCAGCCCGCGCCTTTGAGCGATGCAGATCGTGCACGTGCGCAGAAAATTTTGAAGGCTTGATGTGAACCCTGCTTTGACCTTTATCGTCTTGGCCGTCGGCCTGATTGCCGTCGTGTTGGTGGTGCTGTGCGTGGCCCTGTGGCGTGGTGCGCAAGCCGGTGCGTTGGCCTTGCAGGCGCGTGACGCAGCCCGCGATAACCCCGCGTTGGCCAACGCTGCCGTCTACCGCGATCAGCTGCTGGAGTTGGAGCGTGAGCACGCCTTGGGCAATTTGAATGACTCAGAGTTGCAGATCGCCCGCGATGAGTTGAGCCAGCGTTTGCTCGACGATGTGGGGCCTGCAGAGGCTGACGCTGATGCCTCAGATCGTGGGACGTCAGGTGGTGCGACGGCTGTATTTGCCCCGCGCCAACCTTGGGTTGGGTTGACGGCCTTGATCGTGTTGGTGCCGGTGTTGTCATTGGTGATGTACGGCCTGTTGGGGCAACCCGAAGCGTTGGACCCCTTGGCTTTGAAGCAGGGCGTGAGCAAAGAAGCCGAGGTCACGCCTGAAAAACTCGCCACCATGGCCGCCGCTTTGAGCCGCCGTTTGGAAGACGAGCCCAACAACGTGGAAGGTTGGGTCATGCTGGCGCGCGTGCAACGTGCCTTGGGTCAATTCGAGCCTTCGGGTCAATCCCTGCGCAAGGCCTTGGCTTTGAGCCAAGACGACAACTTGGCGATAGATTTGGCCGAGGTGCTCGCGCAGCAAAACGCGGGCAATTTTGCGGGCGAGCCTTGGGCCATCATTCAGCGCGTGCTGAAGGCTGATCCGCGCCACCTCAGCGGCTTGTTTTTGGCAGGCAGTGCCTCGTACACCGAATCGAACTACAGCGCTGCTTTGCGCTTTTGGGAGCGGGCCCGTGAGGTGGTTGCTGCCGATTCGCCCGATGCTCCCGAGCTCGACCGTGCCATTGCTGAGGCTCGCGACAAGTTGGGCATGGCGCCTGCTGCACCGAACGCCGCTTTGAAAACCTCGCCCAGCGTTGGTGGGCCTCAGGCGCAAATTCGCGGCCGTGTGAGTTTGGCGCCTGAGTTGGCCGGCAAAGCGGGCCCTCAAGACACCGTGTTTGTGTATGCCACCGCCGTCAATGGCTCACGCATGCCCGTCGCGATTGTGCGCACCACGGTCGCTGCCTTGCCCTTTGATTTTGTGCTAGACGACAGCACCGCCATGAACCCGAGCGCCAAGCTTTCCGGTCTGCCCGAAGTGACGGTGCGGGTGCGGGTGTCCATGAGTGGTCAAGCTGTGCCACAAGCGGGTGACATCATGGGCAGCGTGAGTCCCGTCAAGCTGGGCAGTCACGACCTGAAGTTGATCGCCAAAGACATCCAGCCTTGAACTGAACAAGCGAACCCCCTCAAGGGGGTGAGCCCATAAAAAATCCCCGCTGCGGCTTTTTGGCCGGAGCGGGGATTTTTTTGACCTGAGGTGAATGCGTCACCTCATGGACAACCTAGCGCAACTTACAGCAAGCCGTGCTGGCGTGCAAAGTGCAGGGTTTGTGTGCGGCTCTTCACGTCCAAACGACGGAACAGGCGCCACAAGTGAACCTTCACGGTGTGTTCGCTGATTTCGAGTTCGGCGGCAATGTCGCGGTTGCTCAAGCCACGGTCCAGCATGACGATGAGTTGCTTTTGACGCTTGGACAACTTGGTCTCACCCACCACCACGGTTTCTTCATCGCCGCCTTCGGCAGCAAACAAACCTTGAATAGCCGACGAAATTTCGGGAGCTGGGGTAGATTTTTCGAGGTACAAATCGGCGCCGGCCTCAATGCAGGTCTCTTCTGCTTCGCCAGCGGGCATGGAGGAAATCACCACCAATGGAATATCGCCGTACATCGTTTTGACTTCGCGCACAGCGCTCGTGCCTTTGACGCCTGGCAACAACAGATCGAGCACAAACAACTCGGGCTCACCGTTTTTGATGATGGCAGCTTGCAGTTCGCTGAACTTTTCCAATTCAACAACCTTGGAGGCGGGGCGCATGCGACGCAATAGCATGGCGATCGCTTGGCGAACCAAAGGATGGTCGTCGATGATGTACAAACTCATTTTTTATTACTCCAACAAATATCTTAGTAGTTTAGCCCCATGGCGTCACGGACATCGCGCATGGTCTCGCGCGCCGTGATGCGGGCTTTTTCTGTGCCTGCATCAACGATATCACGGACGATTTTAGGGTTTGCAATGTACGGTTCGGCACGTTCCAGCATGGGCTGCTGCTCGCGCAGGATGGCATCAATGATGGGTTGCTTACATTCTAAGCAACCAATACCTGCTGTTTTACAGCCTTGCGTCACCCATTGGCGTTGGTTTTCGTCTGAATAGACGATGTGGAATTGCCACACGGGGCATTTGTCGGGGTTGCCCACGTCGGTGCGTTTGACGCGAGCGGGATCGGTGGGCATGCGCTTGACTTTGTGTTCCAGCGTGGCACGGTCTTCTCGGATGGCAATCGAGTTGTTGTAGCTTTTGCTCATCTTGGCGCCATCTAGGCCGGGCAACTTGCTGGCTTCGGTCAACAGGGCTTGTGGTTCGGGCAAGATGACTTTGCCTGTGCCTTTGAAATAGCCTTCCAAGCGCTCACGGTCTTGGCTGTCGAGTTCTGGCGCAGAGGCCAAATAGCCTAGTGCACCTTCTGCGGCTTTGGCATCGCCTGTTTCTTGGTAGGTTTTGCGTGCTTTTTCGAAACGTTTGACGCTGTCTTTGGGTAATTTGGCCAAACTGACTTGCACTTTGGCTTCAGCATTGGTTTCGCGGCCGTAGAGGTGGTTGAAGCGGCGAGCGGCTTCGCGGGTCAGTTCGACGTGGCTCGATTGGTCTTCGCCGACAGGCACGTATTTGGCCTTGTACATCAAGATATCGGCGGCTTGCAGCAGCGGATAGCCCAAGAAGCCGTAGGTGGCGAGGTCTTTGTCTTTGAGTTTTTCTTGCTGGTCTTTGTAAGTGGGCACGCGCTCCAGCCAGCCGAGTGGTGTGCCCATGGCCAAGAGTGTGAACAATTCGGCGTGTTCAGGCAGGCGACTTTGCAAAAAGATGGTGCATTGGTTGGGGTCTAGGCCGACCGCCAGCCAGTCGATGACCATTTCGTACACATTCTTCTCGATCACCTCGCGACTTTCGTAATGCGTGGTGAGGGCGTGCCAATCGGCCACGAAATAGAAGCAATCCATCTCGGATTGCAAACGCACCCAGTTTTTCAAAGCGCCGTGGTAATGGCCCAAGTGCAAGGCGCCGGTGGGGCGCATGCCGGAGAGAACGCGTTCTTTCATGGATTAGGACTTCAGTAAAAATTCGAGGGGACTGAGCAACACGCTCAAGAGTTCAAATGTCAGCGTCATCAAGGGCGCCATCCAAAAGGTGTTGATGAAGCCCATCACCACCAAGGCCATGACGATGTAAAAGCCCCAAGGTTCGATCTTGGACAGCCACAGGGCTTGTTTCCAAGGCAGCAGGCCGACCAAGATGCGCCCGCCATCCAGCGGGGGCAAAGGAAATAGGTTGAAGGCAAACATCACCGCATTGACTTTGATGCCTGCTTTGGCGACTTCTAAAAAGAAACGTTCTTGCACGCCTGCACCTGCCAAGGCGTACAACACCACGCCCCAAAGCAGCGCTTGGACCAAGTTGGAGGCTGGGCCTGCCAACGCCACCCAAATCATGTCGCGTTTGGGGTGATTGAGGTTGCTAAAGCGCACGGGCACAGGGCGGGCATAGCCAAACAAAAAGTGACCGCCTGTGGCTAAAAACAAGATCACAGGCATCACCAAGGTGCCCATGGGGTCGATGTGCGGAAACGGGTTGAGGGTCACGCGGCCCATCATCCACGCCGTGTTGTCACCCAATCGATGTGCCACGTAACCATGCGCTGCCTCATGCAACGTGATGGCAAAGACCACGGGCAAGGCGTAAATCAAAATGGTTTGAATCAGATCAGGAAAATTCACGGAACTATTGTCGCATTGAAAGCCTAAAGGCCCTGTTTATGCGGCCTCACAGGCCTAAAACGTCTAAAGTTCCGCGTCCTTGGCGAATGACCTCAGGGTCACCGCCGCCGTCCATGGCTGTCAAGTCGACCACGGTGGTGGGTTCTAGTGCGCAGGCGCCTGCGTCGATGACGGCGGCCAGCTCGTGTTCAAAGCGGTCACGAATGTCTTCGGCGTCGTTCAAGGGCTCGGTGTCGCCGGGTGGGATCAAGGTGGTGGCCAGCAGTGGTGCGCCGTGCAATGCCAACAAGTCGAGCAAGGTGCGGTTCAGTGGCACGCGCAGACCAATGGTTTTGCGCTGTGGGTGGCTGACACGCCGTGGCACTTCTTTGGTGGCTTCCAAAATGAAGGTGTAGGCGCCAGGCGTGGCGGCTTTGAGCAAGCGGTATTGCCGGTTGTCGACTTTGGCGTAGTTGGCCAGTTCGGACAAGTCGCGACACATCAAGGTCAGGTGGTGTTTGTCATCGACTTGGCGAATGCGACGTAGGTGTTCTACGGCCGCTTTGTCGTCCAAGTGGCACACCAAGGCATAGCTAGAGTCGGTGGGAACGGCCAGCACACCGCCGCGCTCCAGCAAAGTCACGGCTTGTTTGAGCAAGCGTGGCTGCGGGTTGTCAGGATGAACTTGAAGAAACTGAGCCATGCCAACTCAAATTCGGTGGGCGCGGGCATGTTCGCGCTGGCTGAGCCAGCCTGCGCCTAAGCCGCACAAGGCAATCAGCAGCATGCCCAACATGGCAATGCGGTCGGGCACGTAGGCAAACACCAACCAGCCACCCAGCGTGGCAAACCCAATGCTGCTGTACAGAAAAGGCGTCACGCTGGCCGCTGGCGCTTTGGAGAAAGCGATGATCAACAAGTAGTGGCCCAAGGTGCCCGCAAAGCCAATCAGGCACATCAGCAGCCATTGGGTCTGCGTGAGATCGGTGGTCCAAGCGCTCAACACCAAAACTGACGCGATGGCAAAGCCTACCCAGCCCGTGTAGATGTGCATGGTGACGGGGCTTTCGGTCTTGGCCATGTGGCTGGTCAAGGTTTGAAAGCTGGCGTAGGCCACCACCATGGTCAACGGTAACCAAGCGGCGCTGGTGTCCATGCTGCCGCCTGGGCGCACGATCAACAGCGCGCCGGCTAAGCCGCCCATCACAAACAGCCAGCGCAAGCGCGAGACATGTTCTTTCATCACAAAACGCGCCAAAAATGTGACGGCAAGCGGGGTCAGCATGGCAATGGCGCTGAATTCAGCCACAGGCATGCGCTGCAAGCTGGCAAAGCCCAGCACGCTGCAAATGAGCAGCAGCAACCCACGCAGCATTTGCAGCTTGAAGCTGCCGGTTTGAAACATGCCCATGCCACGACGTGGCCACATCACCGCGGTGGTCGCCACCGCTTGGAAGGTGTAGCGAAACCACAGCACCATCAGCAAAGGCACGCTGGCTATCAAAAATTTGTTGGTGGTGTCGAGCACCGCAAAACAGGCCATGGCGATCACGGCGTAAGTCATGCCTGCAAAGGCGCCGTGTGCGGGACGTTTCATCACTGAATCCGGTGCGCCAGCGCGTCCCAGACGGGGCTGAGTTGGCCCGGCAACCAAGGCAAGGTGCCCAAGTCGATGCGGCTTTCGTCGGGGCTGTGAAAATCGCTGCCGCGTGAGGCGAACAGGTCGAATTCACGGGCCATGTCGGCGTATTCCACATATTCAGGCACGGTGTGACTGCCCGTCACCACTTCAACCCCTTGGCCGCCATAGGCTTTGAATTCGGTGAACAAGGCGTACTCTTCGTTGGCCGTGAAGTCGTACCGACCCGGGTGTGCGATCACCGCCATGCCTTGGGCTTGGGTGATCCACTGCACCGCGTTTTTGAGCGTGGCCCAGCGGTGAGGCACAAAACCGGGTTTGCCTTCGGTCAGGTAATTGCGAAACACCTCGTGGGTGTCTTGGCAGGCGCCGCTTTCGACCAAAAAGCGTGCAAAGTGGGTGCGTGAAATCAGCTCGGGGTTGCCCACAAACTTGAGCGCCCCTTCATAAGCACCGTGGATGCCCACTTTGGCCAAACCTTCGGCCATTTCTTGGGCGCGTTCGCTGCGGCCACCGCGTGTTTTGTAAAGACCGTCGATCAAGTCCGAGTTGGTGTGATCAAAGCCTAAACCCACGATGTGCACGGTTTTGTTGGCAAAGGTGACCGAGATTTCGGTACCTGTGAGGTATTTCATGTCTTGCGCTTGGGCGGCGGCGATGGCACGCGCTTGACCACTGATTTCGTCGTGGTCGGTCAAGGACCACAACTCGACGCCGTTGGCCTTGGCGCGCGCGGCGAGTTGTTCGGGGGTCAGGGTGCCGTCGGACATCACAGAGTGACAGTGCAGATCGGCGTTCAAGATAGAAGTACTCACGTTTTCCATTGTAGGCGCGGCAAGGCGACACGTGCATTCGCGGTGGTGACAGCCGCCAGTTCGCTCAACGACATGCCGCGTAACGCAGCCAAAACTTGGGCAATGCGTGGCAACTCGGCGGGCTCGTTGCGGCCTTGGGCAGTGCCCCCCGCACGTTGTTCAGCCGTGGCATAGAGCCAGTGTGGGGGAATGTCAGGCGCATCTGTTTCGAGCACCAGCGCCGACAGGGGCAGTTCCGTCGCTAGGCGGCGCAATTGCAAGGCCCGTTCGTAAGTCAAGGCCCCGCCAAACCCCAGCTTGAAACCCATGGTGATGAACGTTTGGGCTTGTTGCAGGCTGCCGTTGAAAGCGTGGGCAATGCCGCCCGTCACGCGTGTTTTGCGCAAACCCTGCAGCAGCCAATCTGCCGAGCGACGCACATGCAAGATCACGGGCAGCTGGTGGCGTTGGGCGAGTTCGAGTTGTGCTTGGTAAAACCACCGTTGCTGCGCCCAAGCTTCTGGCGTGTTGAGGCTGGGCACAAACCCATCCAAGCCAATTTCACCCACCGCGACCAAATGGGGGTCATCTCGGTTGGCGTGCAAGGCGGCGTCGAGTTGGTCCAAGTGCTCTGGCGTGGCTTGCGGTGTGTAGAGCGGGTGAATGCCCAAGGCGTAATGGTCCCCTTGGGCATGGGCTAAGTCGCGCACAGTTTCAAAATTGGCCGCGGCCACGGCAGGTATCACGCAGTGCGCCACCCCTGCTTGGTGCGCACGTTCGCGGACCGCGCTGCGGTCGGCATCAAATTCGGCGGCGTCGAGGTGGCAGTGCGTGTCGATCCATGAAGGCATGTGGCACAGCGTACCAAACTCGCTGAAACGGGCGGATCTGCGCGAAGGCGTGGTGTGTCACGCCTCGCGTCTGTGCGCGATGCTCAGCGTGATGTGGCCAGGGCCGCGCCCAACGCGAACACCGAGTTGGGGGCCTTCACTTTGAAAGCACCATCGTTGCGTTGCGCAAAAATACCGCGCTTGCTGGCTGGGCGTGCTTCGACATTCGCGCCTTTGGCCAACGATTCGGTCATCAATTGACGCAAGGTGATAGAGGACAAGTGGTCCACCATTTTCTGGTTCAGGTTGTTCCACAGGTCGTGGGTGAGCAGGCTGCTGCCATCGGCGTCCTTTTGTTGGTCTGGGGCGTTGTTGGCGTCAGCATCGACCGCGCTGATGATGTCTGCCACGCTGATGCTTTGGGCGGCACGCGCCAAGGTGTAGCCGCCGCCGGGGCCGCGTGTGCTTTCCACCAATTCATATTTGCGCAACTTGCTGAACAACTGTTCCAGATAGGACAGTGAAATGTGCTGACGCGCGCTGATGGCGGCCAAGGCGACGGGCCCTTGGGCCTCGCGCAAAGCCACATCGATCATGGCGGTGACGGCAAATCTGCTTTTGGTACTTAAACGCATCTCAAACTCCTTTGTTCGATCGCGGGCAAGAAATACCCGATGGCTGAACTCTAGGCCTGAAAACACTTCGTGTAAATTCGTTTTTTTGGTTTAATTACTTCGTTAAAAACGAATAATCAAAACACTCGGTATGAATTTCAAGCACCTTTACTATTTTTGGGTCACGGCCCGTGCAGGGGGGGTGATGCGTGCGGGTGAGCAGCTGCACACCACGCCTCAAACCTTGTCCGGTCAGATCAAGCTGCTCGAAGACAGCTTGGGGCGGCAGTTGTTTCGCAAGAGCGGTCGCCAGCTGGAGTTGACCGACGATGGTCGCACCGCGTTGGGCTACGCCGATGGCATTTTTAACCTCGGCGCCGAGCTTCAAAATGCCATGCGTCAAGCGGGCAACGACATGCGAACCTTGGATTTTCGGGTGGGCGTGGCCGATTCGGTGGCCAAGTCTGTGGCGTACCGCTTGTTGGAGCCTGCGATGTCGATCGCACAACCCGTGCGGCTGATCGGCAGCGAAGGCAAGTTTCCCGATTTGTTGGCGCAATTGGCCCTGCACCGTCTCGACTTGGTGATTGCCGATGAACCGCTGTCAAGGCGCATCAGCGTCAAAGCGTTCAACCATGCCTTGGGCACCACCCCAATGAGCTTTTTTTGCACGCCTACGCTCAGAGCCACGCTGCAAGGGGAGTTTCCGCAATGCCTGCACAACGCGCCCATGTTGATTCAGGGGGCCGCATCGTCGGTGCGTCAGCAGTTAGAAGGCTGGCTCGCCAAACACCATCTGCAGCCGCGTGTGGTGGGGGAGTTTGACGATGGCGCTTTGATGACTGCCTTTGGACGAGAGGGGCGGGGCGTGTTCATGTCGCCCAGTGTGCTGGAGGATGAAACCGTGGCGCACTATGGCGTTGAGGTGTTGGGTCGCACCGAGGAGCTGGTGGAGGAGTTTTTTGCGGTGTCGGTGGAGCGACGCATCAGCCATCCGTGTGTGGCCGCTATCACGCAAAACGCGCGTGGGCGTTTGTTCAATGGCTGATGCTGTGCGCCAACCGGCTTAAGCGTAGGCGTGCAAACGACCCCGTCGGTCGTAAGTGGTCAGCACCATCGGCGTCGTGGGATCCCTGTTGAGTGCTTGGTTGAGGTACGCATGGCCGCGCTCTGAGGCTGAGGCCAACTGCGCACGTTGGTGGCCTTGGTCGTAAACACGTCGACTTTCGGGGCACGACAAGACGTCGTACGCTTTGTTCAGCTCAGCCATCACCGAGCCGTCTATCGCGCTGTGTGCATGGCGGTCGGGGTGGTGACGCAGTGCCAATGCACGGTAAGCCGCCCGAATGACCTCGGGGGCTGCCGTCGGGGCCACGCCCAGCACTGCATACAAGTCTTTGAATCCGTCCATGAGACGAATTAGACACTAAAAATATCTTTAAGTAGTACTAAATATTAAATAAATTCAAATGAATCTATTTGAAAGCTTTATCCAGACAGCTGACCAAGGCTGAGTTGCAGCTGTCGGTCGCAGCGAGCGGCCAAGCTCGCATCGTGGGTGACCAGCACAAAGGCGGTGCCTTGGTCGCGGGCCAATTGCAGCATCAGTTCGAACACTTGGTCGGCGGTGTGGCGGTCGAGGTTGCCTGTGGGCTCGTCGGCCAGTACGCAGGCAGGGCGGGTGACCAAGGCGCGTGCGATGGCGACGCGCTGGCGTTCGCCGCCCGACAACTCGGAGGGGCGGTGGTGTAAACGTGCGCCCAAGCCCACGGCCTCCAACATGGCTTGCGCTTGAGCGCTGGCAGCTGCACGGTCCATGCGGCGAATCCACAGTGGCATGGCCACGTTGTCGAGCGCGGTGAACTCGGGCAACAGGTGGTGAAACTGGTAGACAAAGCCCAAATGCTGGTTGCGCAAATCACCCAGTTCGGCGGCACTCAGGCCCTGTAAATCGTGGCCCATCAGCGAGACACGCCCCGTGCTTGGCGTGTCCAGACCGCCCAACACATGCAGCAAGGTGCTTTTGCCCGAGCCCGAGGTGCCGACGATGGCCACGGTTTCGCCCGCATGGATGTCGAGGTGAATGTTTTGCAGCACCGTCACATCCAAGGGGCCTTCCGTGAAACGGCGGCTCAGGTTGCGGGCCGTCAACACGGCTGGGGTGGTCGAAGCGTTCATGGTGCGCGGGGTGTCATTCATAGCGCAGCGCTTGTGCGGGGTTGATGCGGCTGGCACGCCAGCTCGGGTAAATCGTGGCCACAAAAGCCATGGCCAACGAAATCAAGGCGATGGGCCAAATGTCGGCAGCTTGTGGGTCGCTGGGCATGCGGCTGATGAGGTAAATGTCACGCGGCAAAAAGCTGGCGCCTAGCGCGTTTTCAATGGCCGGCACGATCACGTCGATGTTGCAGGCCACGCCCAGCCCCAGCAGCAATCCGCCCAAAGTGCCCATCACGCCCACCGTCGCGCCTTGCACCACAAAAATACCCATGATGCTGCGCGGGCTGGCGCCTAAGGTGCGCAAGATGGCGATGTCGGCGCGTTTGTCGGTCACGGTCATCACCAGCGTGGTGACGAGGTTGAACGCTGCCACGGCCACGATCAGGGTGAGGATGATGAACATCATGCGTTTTTCCACCTGCACCGCTGCAAACCAGGTGCGGTTTTGGCGGGTCCAATCGCGCACGATCACTTCAGGGCCGAAGCTGACGGCCAATTCGCTGGCCACGCCCCGAGCCTGTTGGCCGTCTTGGAGTTTCAGTCGCACGCCGCTGGGCGACTCGAGGCGGAAGATGCGTTGCGCATCCTCGATGTGCATCAGCACCAAGGTGGCGTCGTATTCGTAATGGCCGGAGTCGAACAGGCCGGCCACGTTGAGTTGCTTTAAGCGTGGCATGACGCCCGCAGGTGTCACTTGGCCACCGGGGGCCACCAGCGTCACGCGGTCGCCCACGCGCACGCCCAAGGCATGGGCCAATTCCCCGCCCAGCACCACGTTGAAGCTGCCCTCTGTCAAAGCACCGCGTACGTCGGGGGGCAATTGCAGGGTGAAGTCGGTCACTTGGGTTTCGAGTTCGGGCTCAATGCCGCGCACCAAGGCGCCGCGCATGTCGTCGCCACGCGCCATCAGGGCTTGTTGCGCCACAAACGGCGCTGCGGCCACGACAGAGGCGTTGCGCTTGGCTTGGGCCATGACCGCATTCACATCGGCAAAGCCTTCGCCACTTGTGGAGAGCAATTCAATGTGGGCGACGACGGCCAGCATGCGGTCGCGCACTTCTTTTTGAAAGCCGTTCATCACGCTCAACACGATGATGAGGGCCGCCACGCCCAGCGCGATGCCCAGCATCGACACGCCCGAGATGAAGGAAATAAAGCCGTTGCGCCCCGCCACTCGACCCGCACGCGTGTAGCGCCAGCCAATGAGAAGCTCGTAAGGGAGTTTGGAGGAAGTGCTGTTCATGACGAGCGTGATTGTGTCACTGGCTGGGCTGCCCATCACGGACAATCAGCCCCATGCCCTTTGAGATGTTTGATTCCCCGCGCCCCACCACGCTGCTGCCGTTTTCGCTTTGGTCGGCCCAAGGCCCAGAAGCCGGCGTCTTGGCCCAGCAAGCGTTGCCTCACCTGCGTCAATGGTTGATGCAGTCGCAACGCGTGGGGGTCGCGGTTGACGCGCCCGTTGACCCTTTGCTGGCCACCTTGACGCCCCCGCACGAGCGAGCTTGGGCCCACGCCGTGGGTTGGCCGCTGGTGGATGGAGGTTTGCCGTGGGCGGCGCAAGCGGCGCCGGAGCGCGGCGATTGGGCGTTCATCAGTTTGTGCAATTGGCACGTCAGTAACGGCCAAGTGACCTTGGGCGATCCCGTGCATTTGGCGCTGGACGCCGACACCGATGCTGTCTTGTTCAACGCGATGCAGCCGTTTTTTGCGGAAGACGGCATCGACTTATTGCCCTACAAACCCGGCCAATGGCTGGCGCGTTCGCCCTTGTTTGCTGACCTGCGCACGGCGAGTTTGGACCGCGTGATTGGCCGCAACATCGATCCGTGGCTGGTGGGCTGCGAAACCGGGGCGGAGCGTTTGAGCCCCGCGGCACAGCTGGTGCGTCGTTTGCAAAACGAAATGCAAATGTTGCTCTACACCCACCCCGTCAACGACCACCGCCGTTTGACCATCAACTCATTTTGGGTGCATGGCACGGGCACCTTGCCCATTGACGCCAAGGCGGCCAGCGTTGACGCGTCATCTGCCGCAAAGCCGCTGGCGTACCCCGCACCCACCGTGGTGCAGACCCTGCGCAGCAGCGCCTTGCAGCAAGACTTCATCGGTTGGTTGGAGGCGTGGCACAGCGTGGATGCCGAGGTCATCGCCCCCTTGCTGGCGCGCGTGGCAGCGGGTGAGCCTCAGCGCTTGGTGCTGTGCGGTGAGCATGAATTTCAGGTCTACGACAGCGCTGCGCCCAGCCTTTGGCAACGCCTGCGTCAGCGCTTCGCCCCCATTTCTTTAGACACCGTGTTGGCCGTTGCGCCCTTGAAAGATTGAGCCTCATGCAATTCATTCCCCGTGACATGCCGCCCCGCAGCATTTGGGCGCTTGAGCAAGCGGGTGTTCACCCCTTGCTGGCGCGTTTGTATGCCGCGCGTGGCATCAGCCAAGCCACCACCCTTGACGTGGCGCTGGCGCACTTGCTGCCACCCACCAGTTTGAAGGGCATCGAAGCTGCCGCCGTGTTGCTGGCCGATGCGATGGCCGCCAACAAAAAGCTCTGCATCGTGGCCGACTATGACTGCGATGGCGCCACCGCCTGTGCCGTCGCGGTGCGCGGCCTGCGCTTGCTGGGCGCGCGTCAGGTGAGCTACATCGTGCCCGACCGCGTGGTCGACGGCTACGGCCTCACGCCGCCGATTGCCGAGCGCGTCAAAGCCAGCGGCGCCGATGTGTTGATCACGGTGGACAACGGCATTGCCAGCGTCGACGGCGTCGCTACTGCGCGTGCCTTGGGCTTGCAAGTGCTGGTGACCGACCACCATTTGCCAGCCGCTGTGCTGCCCGAGGCCGATGCCATCGTCAACCCCAACCAACCGGGTTGCACGTTCGAGAGCAAGTCGCTCGCCGGTGTGGGGGTGATGTTTTATGTGCTGTTGGTGCTGCGCGCGGAACTGCGCAAGCGCGGCGTGTTCACTGCCGAGCAGCAGCCCAAGCTCGACACCTTGCTGCCCTTGGTGGCTTTGGGGACGGTGGCCGACGTGGTCAAACTCGATGCCAACAACCGCCGTTTGGTGGCGCAAGGTTTGGCGCGTGTACGCAAAGGGCAAATGCCCGCTGGCATGAGTGCTTTGTTTGTCGCCTCAGGCCGTCAAAGCGCCACCTGCACGTCGCAAGATTTTGGCTTTGCGCTGGGGCCGCGCATCAATGCGGCAGGCCGCTTGTCCGACATGACGCTGGGCATTGAGTGCCTCACCACCGACGATGTAGGCCGTGCCACCGACTTGGCCACCCAGCTCGACCGCATCAACCGCGAACGCCGCGAGATTGAAGGCGACATGCGCGAACAAGCGCTTGAACTCGCACAAGAAATGTTCGACCCCGAAGAGGAACCGCCCTCCGCCTTGTGCGTGTTTGACCCCGACTTCCACGAAGGCGTGGTGGGCATCGTCGCCTCCAAGCTCAAAGATTTGCACCACCGTCCCACGTTTGTGTTCGCGCCCAGCCAAGCGGCAGGCAAGGGGCATGAGCTCAAAGGTTCGGGCCGCTCCATTCCCGGCTTTCATTTGCGCGATGCGCTGGACTTGGTGGCCAAGCGTCACCCCGGCGTGTTGCTGCGCTTTGGCGGGCACGCCATGGCGGCAGGCTGCACCTTGGAAGAGGACAACCTCGCCACCTTTGAAGAAGCCCTGCAGCAAGTCGCCGCCGAGTGGCTGGACGCGGCCACCTTGCAACGCTGCTTAGAAACCGACGGCCCTTTGCTGCCCGAGTACCGCCGCCCCGAGCTGGCCGACACGCTGGCCCGCGAGGTGTGGGGCCAAGGTTTTGCACCGCCCACTTTCAGCGAAAACATCGAGGTGTTGGGGCAACGTTTGGTGGGTGAAAAACATTTGGCCCTGAAGCTGCGCCACCAAGGTCAGCCTGTCGATGGCATTTGGTTTGGTCGCGTTGATCCGCTGCCCTCTGTAGCGCATCTGGCCTTTCGCCTCGAAGCCGATGAATGGCAAGGCAACAAGCGCGTGCGCTTTGTGATTGAAGGCATGGCCGAGTAACGAAAGAACAGCATGGCGACCAAGAAAAAACTCCAACTCCCCGAAGTCAATTTCTCTGATTACGGCGACACCCGTTATCTGCATTTGGGCACCCCGTGGGTGCAAGGCTCGATGAACATTGAAAAGCCTTTTGACATTGACCTTGAATACGTGCAACGCATGATGGCGTGGCTGTTGTTCGTGGACATCGACCAAGTGGGCAGGCGCCACGCCATGCAATTGGGCTTGGGCTCGGCGGCGTTGACCAAGTTCTCGTTCAAGCAATTGCGCATGAAAACCACCGCGATTGAGATCAACCCGCAAGTCGTGGCCGCCTGCCGCCTGTGGTTCAAGCTGCCCGCCGACAGCGCCAAGCTGCAAGTGGTGTTGGGCGACGCCGCCGAGGTGGCCAAGCACGACCACTGGCGCGGTCAGATTGACGCCTTGCAGGTCGATCTGTACGACCACGAAGCGGCGTCGCCTGTGCTCGACAGTGCCGAGTTTTACGCCGATTGCCGCCAACTGTTGACCGACGAGGGTTGCATGACCGTCAACTTGTTTGGACGCAGCTCCAGTTTTGCGCAAAGCGTGGAAAAGATGGCGGCGGCTTTTGGTGCCGACGCGCTCTGGGCGTTCAAACCCACGCGCGAGGGCAACACCATTGTGTTGGCCCAACGCACGCCCACATCGGTCAAACGTCCCGAGCTGATGGCCCGTGCCGAAGCCATTCAAGCCCGCTGGCCATCGCTGCCCGCGACCAAGTGGTTGCGGGTCTTCAAACCCTTGAAACCCGCATGAATATAGGGTTTACCCCTTGTCTCTCAGGTTTCTAACGTAGGTGGAACCCACATCATTCGTCAGGCTTTAGCCCTTCACAATTTGCGCACTTTCGCAGTTTTGTTTGAGGAGACGAAATGATCAAAAGTCAAAAAGACTTTTTCTCCGGCCTGATGTTCGCACTGGTCGGTGGTGGTTTTGCCTGGGGCGCCACTAACTACACGGTCGGTACTGGCGCTCGCATGGGCCCTGGCTACTTCCCGCTGTTGCTGGGCATCGCTTTGGCTGTGCTGGGCGCTTTCATCATGTTTTACTCGTTGGTCGAGCACACAGAAGATGGCGACAAAGTGGGCAAATTTGCTTGGAAACCCATCGGCTACGTGCTGGGTGCCAACGTGGCCTTCGGTATTTTGTTGGGTGGCTTGCCCAGCATTGGCCTGCCTGCGATGGGCTTGATCATGGCGATTTTTGCCTTGGTCATCATCGCCAGCAAAGCCGGTGAGACCTTCGTGCTCAAAGAAGTGCTGATTCTGGCCACGATCTTGTCGGTGGGCAGCTACTTGGCTTTCATCGTGCTGCTGAAATTGCAGATGCCTGTGTGGCCCACCTTCATCACTGGTTGAGCCGGGAGAAATAAAAAATGGATTTGATTGCAAACCTCTCACTAGGTTTTGGTGTGGCGTTCACGCCCATCAACCTCATGTACGCCTTGGTCGGTTGTATCTTGGGCACGCTGATTGGCGTGCTGCCAGGCATTGGCCCTGTGGCGACCATCGCCATGTTGTTGCCCGCCACTTACGCGCTGCCCCCTGTGTCCGCGCTGATTATGTTGGCTGGTATTTATTACGGCGCCCAATACGGTGGTTCAACCACTGCGATTTTGGTGAACTTGCCTGGTGAATCGTCGTCGGTGGTGACCACCATTGACGGTTACCAAATGGCTCGCAAAGGCCGCGCAGGTCCCGCGTTGGCGGCTGCTGGCTTGGGTTCGTTCTTCGCTGGTTCTGTGGGTACCTTGATCTTGGCTGCCTTCGCGCCTCCTTTGACAGAACTCGCGTTCAAGTTTGGCCCTGCTGAATATTTCTCGCTCATGATTTTGGGCTTGGTCGGCGCGGTGGTGTTGGCTTCGGGCTCTTTGCTCAAAGCGATTGCCATGATCGTGTTGGGCCTCTTGATGGGCTTGATCGGTACCGACGTGAACTCGGGTGTGGCACGTTTCAGCTTTGACATCCCCGAACTCACCGACGGTGTGGGCTTTGTGGTGGTGGCGATGGGCGTGTTCGGTTACGGCGAGATCATTTCGAACTTGTCGCAACCCGAAGACGAGCGCGAAGTGTTCACGGCCAAGGTGGAAGGTTTGTTCCCCACCAAGGAAGACTTCAAGAACATGCTGCCTGCGGTCATTCGCGGTACAGCGTTGGGCTCTATCCTCGGCGTGTTGCCGGGTGGGGGTGCCTTGTTGGCTGCGTTTGCGGCTTACACCATCGAGAAGAAAACCAAGCTGCGTCCAGGCGAAGTGCCATTCGGTCAAGGCAACATCCGCGGTGTGGCGGCGCCTGAGTCGGCCAACAACGCCGGTGCCCAAACCTCCTTCATCCCATTGCTCACCTTGGGTATTCCACCCAACGCCGTGATGGCTTTGATGGTGGGTGCGATGACCATTCACAACATCCAACCCGGTCCACAGGTGATGACCAGCAACCCCGAGTTGTTCTGGGGTCTGATTGCCTCGATGTGGATCGGTAACTTGATGCTCGTGATCTTGAACTTGCCTTTGATCGGCATGTGGATCAAGTTGTTGTCTGTGCCTTACCGCTTCTTGTTCCCCGCCATCGTGCTGTTCTGTGCGATTGGTGTGTACTCGACCAACAACAACACCTTTGACATCTGGATGGTCGCGGCCTTTGGCTTCGTGGGTTATACCTTCGTCAAGTTGGGTGTAGAACCAGCGCCTTTGTTGCTCGGCTTCATCTTGGGCCCCATGATGGAAGAGAACCTGCGTCGCGCCCTGTTGCTGTCGCGTGGTGACTGGACCGTGTTTGGTACCCGTCCCTTGTCAGCAGGTTTACTGGCGGCTGCCGCCTTGCTCTTGGTGATCGTGCTCTTGCCGTCGATCAAGTCCAAGCGAGAAGAAGCCTTCGTGGAAGATTAATTCTGTTCATTCAGTTTTGACTTTGAAAACGGCACCTTCGGGTGCCGTTTTGCATGGCGAGCCAGCTTGTATGCGCCACAATCTCTTAACACTGAAAGATCGTTGACGATGGAGCACCTTCAAAGACAGGCCTTGCACAACGAAGTGCATGCCAGACCACCCGAACCCATGCAAGCGCCTTTGGCCATCTCGCATGTGGTGATGTGGGTCGACCGCGCCAGTGCGCAAGCCAGTCGCGCGCATTTGTCGCGTCTGTTGTTGGACCACCATCTGCCAGCCCCCGACGATCACACCAACCACATGCGTGTGGACTTGGGCGCGTTTCGCTTGCGTTGGGAGTTACACACCGAGTTCGTGTCGTGGACCTTCATGCGGCCCGTGAGCGATGCGGCGTTGAACCCTACCCAACCCATGACCGCTGTTCAAGCCGTGCCGCAGGCTTGGCTGGCGGATTTGCCGGGTGCCTGCTTGGCACGCTTGCATGTGTGGTTGCTGGCACCGAGCCAGCTGGATGTGCATGCTGTGCTGCCTCAGCTTTTGCATGAAGACACCTTGGTGGCCTCCACGGTGGCCGAGGGGCATGGCGAGGTGTACACCGATTTTCAGTTGCACCCCGATGGTTACTCGCGTGTGTTGTTGATGACGGGCTCGCTCACACCACGCCGCCAAGGTCGTTTGGTGCAGCAGTTGCTCGAAATCGAGACCTACCGCATGGCTGCCTCGTTGGGCTTGCCAGCCGCGCGCGAAGCGTCGCAGGTGTTGGCCGACGCGGAGCGTGAGTTGGCAGCCTTGGCGCAAGCCATACGCAGCGCAGCGCGTGCCGACGAAGCGGGCCTGTTGGACCGCTTGACCCGTTTGGCGGGTGAGGTGGAGGGGCAATACGCCGCCACCCATTCGCGCTTTTCGGCCACACGGGCTTATTTTGAATTGGTCGATCGCCGTATCCGCGACATCGCCGAGTCGCGCATGCCGGGCATGCAGACCATTGGTGAGTTCATGGAACGTCGTTTGTCACCAGCGCGCAGCACGTGTGACTGGGCAGCGCGACGTCAAAACGCGCTGTCTGAACGCGTCTCGCGCATGAGCAATTTGTTGCGCACACGCGTGGACTTTGAGCAGCAACTCAGCAGCCAACAACTGCTCGCCACGATGAACCAACGCCAAGACGTGCAGCTGAAGTTGCAGTCCACGGTGGAAGGCTTGTCGGTGGCCGCCATCACCTATTACTTCACCGGCTTGGTGAGTTACTTGGCCAAAGGTGCGGAAAAGTTCGGTTGGCCTTTCGCGGCTGACATCACGGCGGCATGTGCCTTGCCCTTTGTCGGCCTTCTTGTTTGGTGGTCCATGCGACGTTTACACAACAAGGTATTTAAGACATGAATTTCAATTTCACCAACCCGTACACCTCCACCCGATTGCCCGTGTTTGCGCGCAACGTGGTGTCCACCTCGCACCCTTTGGCTGCGCAAGCGGGTTTGCGCATGTTGTGGCAGGGCGGCAATGCGGTCGATGCCGCCATCGCCGCTGCGGCAGCGTTGACGCTGACGGAGCCCGTGAGCAACGGCTTGGGGTCCGACGCGTTTTGTATTTTGTGGGACGGCAAAGAACTGCATGGCCTCAATGCCTCGGGCCAAGCCCCACAAACGTGGACGCCCGATTACTTCCACCGCAAATACGGTGACGGTGCCAAGACGCCGCCCAAGCGCGGCATGGATTCGGTCACGGTGCCCGGCGCCGTGGGCAGCTGGGTGGCCTTGAGCGAGCGCTTTGGCAAGTTGCCCTTTGAAGACCTGATGCAACCCGCCATCGAGATCGCCGAGCGCGGTTATTTGCTGCCCGTGGTGGTGCAACAAAAATGGGCCGCTGCCACGCCTGAATTGCAAAGCCAACCGGGTTTTGCAGACAGCTTTTTACCTTGGGGACGTGCGCCTGCCGTGGGCGAGTTGTTCAAGTTCCCGGGGGCAGCGCGGGGTTTGCGAGCGATCGCCAAAACCAAGGGGCAAGCTTTTTACGGCGGCGAGATCGCGCAGGCGATCGAGAAGTTTTCTGCGCAGCACGGTGGCAGCATCACCGCGCGTGACTTTGCCAACTACAAAGCGGAGTGGGTCACGCCCATTGCACAAAACTACCGCGGCTACACCTTGCACGAAATTCCACCCAATGGCCAAGGCATTGCGGCGCTGATCGCGTTGGGGATTTTGGAGAACTTCGACCTTGCCAGCTTGGCGGTAGACGGCGTGGATTCGCAGCATTTGCAAATCGAAGCCATGAAGCTCGCCTTTGCCGATGTGTACCGCTACGTGGCCGAACCCAGTGCCATGGAAGTCACGCCCGCGCAAATGCTGGACCCCGCTTATTTGAAAGGCCGCGCGCAATTGATTGACCTGCGCAAAGCACAAGACTTTGGCGCGGGCAACCCCGTCAAAGGCGGCACCATTTACCTCACCACCGCCGACGAAAATGGCATGATGGTGAGCTTCATCCAGAGCAATTACATGGGCTTTGGCTCGGGCTGTGTCGAGCCCACGTTTGGCGTGAGTTTGCAAAACCGTGGCCACGGTTTCAGCTTGGATGCCAAGGGACTCAATCCCGCCAACTTGGTGGCACCGAGCAAGCGCCCGTTCCACACCATCATTCCCGCCTTCCTCAGCAAAGACGGTCAGCCTGTCATGAGCTATGGCGTAATGGGGGCCAACATGCAACCGCAAGGTCACATGCAGACCTTGGTACGCATGCTCGACTACGGGCAAAACCCGCAAGCCGCTTGCGATGCGCCGCGCTGGCGCTACAACGCGGGCATAGAGATCAACGTCGAAGCCTCGTTGAATGCCGAGACGGCGTCTGGCCTGCAGGCACGTGGTCACCAAGTGGGCGTCATCAACGACAGCTACCAAGACTTCGGCGCGGGTCAATTCATTTGGCGTGCGGGTGATCCGAAGGTCGAAGGCTATGTGGCTGCGAGCGATGCACGTCGCGATGGGTTGGTGGCTGGGTTCTGATGCACGGGCAGCGCATAGCCTCTGCGTTGGCGCTGCTGGTTTTGGTGGGGTGTCAGGCGTGGTCGCCGCCGTCTGATCGAAGGTCGGTTTCTGCCGCTTCGGTGACTTTGTCCAAGGCCTCATCGAGCCTTTCATCTGGCGCTGCATCGGCACCGTTACAGCCTGAAATCGCCACCGGCTTCACACCAAAAACTGAGGTGCTCACGCAGCGTTTTGCCGTGGCTGCTGCGCACCCCTTGGCCAGCCAAGCGGGCGTTGAGATGTTGCAAGCCGGGGGCTCTGCCGTTGATGCGGCTGTGGCGGTGCAGATGGTGCTGGGCTTGGTAGAGCCGCAGTCCAGTGGCTTGGGCGGTGGCGCTTTTTTGGTCCACGCCTCGGGGACCAACGTGCAAGTGTTCGATGGTCGCGAAACGGCCCCAGCGGCGGTGACCGAAGCGGCCTTGCTCGATGACACCGGTCAGCCCTTGGCCTTTCACAAGGCGGTGGTGGGCGGTCGTTCTGTGGGCACGCCAGGCGTGTTGCACATGCTGGCGCAGGCGCATCAGCAGCATGGTGTGCTGCCGTGGTCGCGTTTGTTTGAGCCCGCTATTCGCTTGGCACGCCAAGGCTTCCCCATCAGCCCACGCCTGCATGCACAACTCAAGGCCGATGCCTATTTGCGCTTGGACCCTGTGGCCCGCGCTTATTTCTACCAAGACCTCGGCCGAGCCCAGTTGGAGCCCCACCCCGTGGGTTATGTGCTGCGTAACCCTGAATTGGCGGATGTGCTGCAGCGCATCGCCACCGAAGGCGTGTCTGCTTTTTACAGCGGCGAGGTGGCGCAGGCCATGGTGAGCAAGGTGCAACAGCACCCTAGCAACCCTGGGCGTTTGCAGCTGAGTGATTTGGCTCATTACCAAAGCAAGGTGCGCCCGCCCTTGTGTTTTGATTACCCCGTTACCGAGGCTGCATCTGCTTCACGCCTCTACCGCATTTGTGGCGCACCACCTCCGAGTTCGGGAACGCTCGCCATGGCGCAAATCTTGGGCATGCTGCCTCATACCTCAGCTGCTGGGCGGTCTTGGTCAGTCGAAGGGCCAGACGCATCATGGCTCTATGCCTACAACGAAGCCTCGCGCTTGGCCTTTGCCGATCGCGCGCAGTATGTGGCCGACCCCGATTTCGTCACCGCACCGGGGGGCGACTGGTCGAGCTTGTTGCAGGCTGATTATTTGAAGTCGCGTGCTCAGCAGATCAAGCCCGTGGCTGCCGTGCAAGTGGCCCCTGGCGAGCCTGTTCCCCGCGCCGCGCAACACTTCTCCGCGATGGCCGAGCAACCTGAAATGGGCACCTCACACCTCAGCATCGTCGATGCGCAGGGCCGAGCCGTGGCGATGACCACCACCTTGGAAGACGCCTTTGGTGCGCGGCAAATGGTGAAGGGCTTTTTACTCAACAACGAGTTGACCGACTTCAGCTTTGTGCCCCGCGACGCCCAAGGCCGCGCGGTGGCCAACCGTGTGCAGCCGGGTAAGCGGCCACGCTCTTCGATGTCGCCGACCTTGGTGTTCGACAAAGCCACAGGACAGTTGCTCATGAGTGTGGGCAGCCCCGGCGGCGCGATGATCATTCACTTCACCACCAAGACCTTGTTGGGCGTGTTGCAGCAGGGGTTGTCGCCCCAAGCGGCGGTAGACAGCCCCAATTTTGGATCGATAGGCGGGCCCTTGGTGCTCGAGCAAGGGCGCTTCTCGGGGGGCACTGCAGACGCTTTGCGTGCCCGAGGCGCGGTGGTGCGCACACAAGCCCTGACCAGCGGCGTGCATTTGTTGATGCGTCAACAGCGCGATGGCCGCTCGGTGTGGATCGGTGTGGCCGACCCGCGCCGTGAAGGCGTGGCTTTGGGCGAGTGACTGAGCTGCACGGCGAGGCTGCCTGCGCTGCGTCGCCTAAACTCATGCCTCCATACAGAACACAAAAAAAGGTAAGTGATGAGATTGCGGCATCAATGGCTTCGTACGTTGGCGCTTTGCGCCGTGTTGGGCGTCATGGGCTTGGGGGGCAGTTTCAACCTTGCGCTGGCATTCAGCCCCAGCAGCCCGATTGACATGGCACACATCATTGGCGCGGACTTCAACCGTCGCACCGGCGAACCCACAGGTGGGCACAGTTTGCTCAAAGGCGATGTGCGCGTCGTGCCCGGCAGTGAGTCAGCCCCAGACGCCACCGGCGTGTACCGTGCCCATGTGCAAATGGCCGATCCCCAGCGCCCCGGGCAATGGTTGACCAAAACCGACCGCAACGGCCAGCCCATGTTCAACACCATGTTCCCCAAAGACTGGACCGCCGAGCGCATCACCACCGAGTTAGATGCCGCTTGGAACAGCCCAACCAAAACCAAAAAAGGGGAAAAGTGGAGCGCTTTGACCCCCAGCGGCGTGCGCGTGGAGGGCTACTTGGCCCCGCGCGTCACGGCCTATCCCGTTTACAGCAAACGCCATTGAGGCCCCAGGACGCACCATGCCTTTCCACTTTTTTGACGCCGAACAATTGCCCATACCTGGCAGCTCAGCCGCCAGCGTGTTTTATCCCTTTTGTGAGTGGACGCCCGACGACGCTCCCGATGCCACCGTGGATGAAGCACACCCGATGAACCGATTCGTGTGCAGCTGGCTCACCAGCGATGTGGATGACCCCGAGCGTTGCCAAGAAATCGTGGAAGCGGTGGCGGACCTCGAAGCGGGCACCTGCCCGCAGTGGTTTGCCGATGGTGATGCGTGGTGTGTGAACCTGACGCCAGAGGGTGTTCAGTTCAACGCCAGCAACATTGGTCCCGAAGACACCGCGTGGTGGGACCAACCGGAGGGCCGTTTCAGTTTGGCTGTGGTGAAAGACGCGCTGCTCAAGTGGCGGGCGTTTTTGGGCTCAGAGGCTTGATGGGGCGGCGACCTTCGCGTCGCGCAATCCAAACGGTCGACATCAAAATCACCCATGCGCCCAGCCATGTGGATTGACTGGGCACATCGGCGAACACCAACCAGCCCATGGCCGAGGCCCACACCAAGTCGAGAAAGCGCAGCGACTGGGTGGCCGAAATATCAGACAACTCAAACGCCCGCGTGAGGCAGTAATGCCCCGTGGTGCCCAAGATGCCCGCGGCAAAAAAGCCCACCCATTGCCAAGCGCTGGGGTCTTGCCAATGCGTCAGCGCCAGTGGAAAGCTCAGCACGGTCACGGTCAAGGCTTGCCACAGCACGATCACGCCCGCGTTCTCATACCGCGTGAGGGCCTTGGTGATCAAGAACGAGGCGGCAAACACCGGCGCTGATGCCAGCATGACCAAGTGAAACCAACCGCCGCCCCCCGAGAGCTTGGGCAGCACCACCACCAACACGCCAGCAAAGCCAATGAGCGAGGCGATCCAACGGTCGCGGTGCATGGGCTCGCCCAAAAACAAACCCGCCCCGATCATGATGAAGATGGGCCCAGTGAAGCTGATGGCGGTCATGTCGGCCAACGGAATGCGTGGCAGGGCGATGAACCACAACATCAGGCCCACGGTGTGTACGCCGCCGCGCCAGAACTGGCCTTTGATGTCTTTGGGCCAATACGCGGCAAAGCCTGAGCGCCAGACCAAGGGCAGCATGACCACCAAGCCGCAGAGGTAGCGCAAAAACTGGGTTTGGAAGGCGTCCATCTCTAAGGCGATGGCGCGGGCGATGGTGTTGAGCAGCGAGAACATCAGGCCGCCCATGGCCATCCACAACATGCCTTGCCAAGCCACGGGCAGACGTTGGGCTTTTCGGTGGGTGCGATGTTTGGCCAACGAGAGGCGGCGCACGAGAGATGTCTTCATTGCGACCCACTTTAAGTCAGCCTTCATGCGAGCGCAGTCGCTTGTGTTACGCGTGCATGCTCAGCCTTGCTACGTTGACCGAGCGGTCGCAAGCGTTCAAGCGGCGGGCGTGTCGTCTTTGGGGGGAATGGCGTCGCGCATCATGGCGTAGCGCGTCATACGCTGGCCTTGCACCAAACGAATCACGCGTTTGAGCGGAATGCCAATGTGAGCCAAGGTTTGGCTGGCCAGCATCAGACTGCCTTCCAGCACTTCGGGCACCACTTCGGCAGCCCCTGCGGCGCGCAAGCGTTCTAAATCGTGGTCGTCGTGGGTGCGCACAATCACGGGCACTTGGGGGGCATGCTCGGTGGCCCACGCCAGCACCTTCAAGGCTGAGGGTGTGTCGGGGTAAGTCACCACCACCGCCGAGGCGCGCACCAAACCCGCAGACATGAGGCTGGCCAAGCGCGTGGCGTCGCCAAACTCCACATGGTTGCCCGCGCTGCGGCCACTTTGTACCTTGTCGGGGTCGGAGTCGAGGGCCACGTACGCAATGCCTTCGGACTTGAACAAGTCCACCAAGCTGTGGCCGCAGCGCCCATAGCCGCAGACGATGACATGGTTTTCTGTTTTCAAGGTGCGCTGCGCCATGCCCGTGAGCGCTAGCGATTGCATGAGCCAGTCGTTGCTGATGAGGCGGTTGACGATGCGGTCGGCGTTCATCACCAAGAAAGGGGTGGCGATCATGGACAACACCATCGAGGCCAAGATGGGGCTCATCCACGACACAGGAATCAGCGAGTTTTGCAAACTCAACGACAACAACACAAAGCCGAATTCACCGGCTTGTGCCAAATAAATGGCCGTGCGCAAACTCACACCCGCCGCTGCGCCTTGCATGCGCGCCAACACAAACACCAAACCCGCTTTGAGCAAGACGGGCACCACGCTGAGCAACAGCACCCAGCCCCAGCTGTCGTGAATCACTTCCCAGTCCAACTTCATGCCGATGGTGATGAAGAACAGGCCCAGCAGCACATCGTGGAAAGGGCGAATGTCGGCTTCCACTTGGTGTTTGAAATCGGTTTCGGCAATCAACATACCGGCCAAGAAGGCGCCCATGGCCAACGACAAGCCTGCCAGTTCGGTCAGCCATGCCAAGCCCAGCGTCATGAACAAGAGGTTGAGCATGAACAACTCGTCGCTCTTGCGCCGCGCCACCAAGTTGAGCCACTCGCGCATCACGCGTTGGCCGCCCCACAGCAGCAAGCCCACCAACACGCCCGCTTTGAGCATGGCAATGCCCAGCACGCGCCAGAGGTTGTTGTCGGCCATGTCGGCCAAGGCTGGAATCAACACCAGCAGCGGCACCACGGCCAAATCTTGAAACAGCAGCACGCCCATCACGCGTTGACCGTGGGGCGACTCCAACTCGATGCGGTCGGACATGAGCTTGACCACGATCGCTGTGCTTGACATGGCCATGGCACTGCCCAAGGCCAAGGCGGTTTGCCAACTGACCTGCCAACTCTGCCCGAACTGTCGAATGGCCACGCCTATGGCGATGTTGAACAGCAGTGCCCCGACCAGCGTCAGCACCACTTGGCCCAGCCCCAAGCCAAACACCAGCTTGCGCATGCGCATGAGCTTGGGCAGGTTGAACTCCAAGCCGATGACGAACATCAAGAACACCACGCCAAACTCGGCCAAGTGCTCTACGGCCATGGAGTCTTTGGCCAGCGCCAAGGCGTTGGGGCCAATCACCACACCGGCAAATAAATAGCCCAGCATGGCCGGCAAATGCATGAGTCGGCAGCCCACCACGCTGACGACCGCAGCGCATAAATAAAGGAGGGTGAGTTCTAACGACGACATGTCTCCAATGGTACCGAGCGTTTGTGACAAGGGCCTTGACGAGCCTCACATAAACTCCAGATTTACCCTAGACCTTTGCGTCCTTCATGACCTTTTCTTCGCGTCCCGTTCTTTCGGGCTTGTTACTCGCTGCTGCAGGTGCTATTGCGTTCAGCGGCAAAGCCATCATCGTCAAACTGTCGTACCGCTACGGCGTGGATGCCGTCACGGTGGTGATGCTGCGCATGTTGATCGCGCTGCCGTTTTTCATGGGCCTCGGGTTGTGGGCGGAGCGCCAAGCGCACGCCAAAGCCAACCCGCTGACGCGTCGCGATGTGCTGAGCATCATGGCCTTGGGGTTTGTGGGTTATTACCTGTCGAGCTTTCTCGACTTCTTGGGGTTGCAATACATCACGGCCAGCTTGGAGCGGCTCATCTTGTATCTCAACCCCACGATGGTGGTGGTGCTGGGCTGGTTGTTTTTCAAGAAGCCCATTCAGCCCCTTCGCATGTGGGCCATGGCGCTGAGCTACAGCGGTGTGTTGCTGGTCTTCTCGCATGAGTTGACGGTGGCGGGCACAGATGTGGTTCTAGGGGGATCGCTGGTGTTGGCCAGTGCGCTGACCTACGCCATGTATTTGATTTACAGCGGCCAATTGGTGCAGCGCATTGGCTCCATGCGTTTGGTGGGCTGGGCCACCAGCGTGGCGTGTGTGTGTTGCATTGCGCAGTTCTTGTTGCTCAGGCCCTTGTCTGCCGCCGATGTGCCGCACGAGGTGCTGTGGTTGGCCGCATTGAATGCGATCGCATGCACGGTGGCACCTGTGCTGATGGTCATGATGGCCATTGAGCGCATTGGTGCTGCCTTGACCGCACAAACAGGCATGATTGGGCCAATGGCCACCATCACGCTCGGCGTGTTGGTCTTGGATGAGCCACTCAACGCTTGGATCGGGGTCGGAACCCTGCTGGTGTTGGGGGGGGTGTTTGTTGTTTCAAAGTATGGAGCGAAGTGATGGATTTAGGAATCAAAGGTAAGTGGGCATTGGTCGGCGGTGCAAGCAAGGGCCTCGGTTTCGGATGTGCCCAATCGTTGGCGCGTGAAGGTGCCAACGTGGTCATCGTGGCACGCGGCGCAGAGGCTTTGGAGGCTGCGGCGGTTGAACTGCGCAAGCTGGGCACCACCATCCTCGCGGTGGCGGTGGACATCACCACCGTCGAGGGCCGTGAAGCCATTTGGTCGGTCGCGGGTGGTCCCGGTAAAAACTTCGACATTGTGGTGACCAACGCAGGTGGTCCGCCCCCTGGCGATTTCCGCACATGGGACCGCGATGCGTGGATCAAGGCGGTTGACGCCAACATGCTCACCCCCATCGAACTCATCAAAGCCACCGTAGACGGTATGGCCGAGCGCGGGTTTGGTCGCGTGATCAACATCACGTCGAGCGCGGTGAAGGCACCGATCGACATCTTGGGTTTGTCCAACGGCGCACGTTCGGGCTTGACCGGCTTTGTGGCGGGCGTGGCACGCACGCAAAAACTGGCCTCGAACAACGTCACCATCAACAACCTGTTGCCGGGTGCATTCGACACCGACCGTTTGAAGGGCACCATGAAGGGCGCGTCTGAGAAAACAGGGCAGCCGATTGAAACCATTGCCGAAGCCCGCAAGAAAACCATTCCTGCACTGCGCTTTGGCAATCCGCAAGAGTTTGGCGACACCTGCGCGTTTTTGTGCTCCGCCCAAGCCAGCTACATCACCGGTCAAAACATCTTGACCGATGGTGGTGCTTACGCCGGCACGTACTAAACCCTCTGACTCGGGACTTGACCCGTGATGCGGGTTACTTCCGCGAGGACACCACGATGCCGCCAATGATCATCACAAAGGCGGCAGCGTGGTAGATCTGAGGCATCTCACCCAAGGCCAAGGCCGACATCGTGGCGGCAAACACAGGAGTGAGGTTGGCGAAGAAGCCAGCGATGTTGGGGCCCACGCGCTGCACGCCCAAGCCCCAGCAGCGGTAGGCCAACAAGGACGGCCCGACCGCGACGTAAATCAGTGCGGCCACCAGCGGCCATCCCCACACGATGTGCACCTCGGTGAGGCCCGTGTAGCCCGTCCACTCGGCGGCGGTGAAGAGGCCCGACCAGCTCAGACCAAAGGCCATTTGCGCCATTAAAAAATATGCCCAGTTGCCACGCACTTGCGCGGGCTCGGTGGTTTGCGCCAACAACCAGCTGTACCACGCCCAGCAAGCGGTGGCGATCAACACAAACACATCACCCAGCACCAGCTGCACCTGTGCCAAGGCTTGCCAATCGCCGCGACACAGCACCAGCAGTACCCCAGCGATGGACAGTGCAGCGCCAAAGATTTGCCGTTTGCGGACACCTTGTTTGAAAAACAAAGCGCCAAACGCCAGCATGAAAACGGGTGTGCTCGATGCCACCAAGGTCACGTTGATGGGCGTGGAGGTTTGCAGGGCCAAGTACTGCAAGCTGTTGTAGCAGCCCACGCCCAGCAAGCCGAGCAAGGCATAACGCCGCCAATGTGTCCACAGCGGGCTGCTGGCGCGCAGGGCTTGGTTGGCGATGGGCAGCAGCAAGACAAACGCCAACAGCCAGCGCAAGAAGTTGAGCGTGAGTGGTGGAATCAGCTCGTGCACCAAGCGGCCGACGATGGCATTGCCGGCCCACAAAAGTGGCGGGATCAACAAAAGCGCCGCAGTGCGCGGCGTCAAGGCAAGAGGGGCAAAAGACATAGGGTTTGACTCTACCTGAGCGATGTGTGGCCGGATAACCCAAGTGACATCTCGGGGACCAAATCCATGGCAGGATGCAGCGTCTTAAAAATTTGACCCACTTTTCAAACACTGGAGCACAACACCATGACCAAAGCAGTCATCATCGAAAAAAACGGCGGCCCTGAAGAGCTCAAGCTCGTGGACGTCACGGTCGGTCAACCTGGACCCGGTGAAATTCGCATCCGCCACAAGGCCGTGGGCCTGAACTTCATTGACGTGTACCAACGCAGCGGTTTGTACACCTTGCCCATGCCTTTGCAATTGGGCATGGAAGCCTCGGGCGTCGTGGAGGCTGTGGGCGAAGGCGTGACCCATTTGAAAGTGGGCGACCGCGCTGCATACGCCAGCCAACCTCCCGGCAGCTACTGCGAAGAGCGTGTGATGCCCGCCAAGTGCGTGTGCAAATTGCCCGATGCCATCTCGTTTGAGACTGGCGCAGCCATGATGCTGAAAGGTTTGACCGCACAGTATTTGCTCAAGCGCACGCTGCCTCAAGGCGGCCTGAAAGCCGGTGACTTCATCTTGTTCCACGCTGCCGCGGGTGGTGTGGGCCTGATTGCTTGCCAATGGGCCAAGGCGCTGGGTTACAACTTGATCGGTACCGCTGGCAGCGATGCCAAGTGCCAATTGGCCTTGGCCAACGGCGCATCGCACGCCATCAACTACAACACGGAAGACTTCTTGGTGCGTGTGAAAGAAATCACCGGTGGCAAAGGCGTGAAAGTGGTGTACGACTCGGTGGGCAAGGACACTTGGGACAAATCACTCGACTGCTTGGCACCGTTTGGTTTGATGGCCAGCTTTGGCAACGCCTCTGGCGCACCCGCTCCGATTGCCCCCGGCATCTTGGGCCCCAAGGGCTCGATCTACCTCACACGTCAAACCTTGTTCAGCCACATCACCACGCGCGAGAGCACGCAAGAGATGGCCGATGATTTGTTCGAAGCCGTCACCAGCGGCAAGGTGAAAATTCACATCGACCAAACGTATCCCTTGGCCGACATTGCCCAAGCGCACCGCGATTTGGAAGCCCGCAAGACCACGGGTTGCACCATCATCACGTTGTGAACGTGAGTCTGAGCTTCGGCTTTTAAACCCAGCGCCACGGATGACGTGGCGTCTGGTTCAGACGAAAAAAAGCCCTGCTGAAAATTCAGCAGGGCTTTTTTGTTGCAAAGGCTGTGTGCGTGTCAGTGTTCGCATTAATGCCCGCGTCGCACGCGCAAAATTTCATCCAAGATCAAACATGCCGCGCCTAGCGTGATGGCGCTGTCGGCCACGTTGAACGCGGGGAAGTGGATGCCCGCGTAGTAGAAGTCGAGAAAGTCCACCACGTAGCCATACAGCAAACGGTCGATCACGTTGCCAATGGCCCCGCCCAAGACGCAGCCAATGGCAAACCCAAACAGTTTTTGGTTGGGGTGTTTTTTGAGCATCCACACCATCACGCTGGCGGCGACCACGCCCAGTCCCGTGAAGAACCAGCGTTGCCAACCGCCTGCCGACGCGAGGAACGAGAAAGCCGCGCCCAAGTTGTGCACCCGCACGATGTTGAAGTAGCCCGTGACCGGAAACCCTTCCCCCAAGCTGTAGGTGCTGACGATCAAGACTTTGGTGAACTGATCGGCGAGCAACACCACCAAGGCCAAACCCAGCCACAGCCAGTAAGACGTGGGGCTGCCACTGCTTTTGCGAACGAGGGTGGAGCGTGCCATGTGAGCCTTTGACGTGGGGAGTGCGGGGGGTGAAGCGTCAATGTTTAAGCGAAATGTCGCACTTCACCGTCGCCGTGCAGGTTGCTGTCGCAACGACCGCAGAGCGTGGGGTGCGCGGGGTTGTGGCCCACGTCATCGCTGTAGTGCCAGCAGCGTTCGCATTTGGTGGCTTCGCTGGCTTTGACTTCAACCGTCAAGCCTTCGCCTTTGACGAGCGCAACCTTGGAGGTGATGAACACAAACTTCAAGTCATCACCCAATGAAGCCAGCGCGTCATACGCTGCACCATCGCAATGAATGACGAGCTCGGCTTGCAGCGATGCCCCCACCAAACCTGCGGTGCGTTTGTTCTCGATTTCTTTGTTGGCGATTTCGCGCACTTGCTGCACGGCATGCCACTTGTCCATCAGTGCCGCATTGCTGGAGCCGAGATCGGTGAAAGTCTCCAAGAAGATGGACTCCGACTTGCCAAACGTGGCCCATGCTTCTTCAGCGGTGAAGCTGAGGAACGGGGCCATCCAACGCAGCATGGCGTGGGTGATTTGATGCAACGCGGTTTGTGCGCTGCGACGTGCGAGCGACTTCGGCGCTGTGGTGTACAGGCGGTCTTTGAGCACGTCCAAATAGAACGCGCCCAAATCTTCCGAGCAATACAGCTGCAACTTGGACACCACGGGGTGAAACTCATACGAATCGAAGTGCGCGCGAATGTCGGCTTGTACTTGCGCAGCGCGAGACAGTGCGTACTTGTCGATTTCCAACAAGTCGTCAAACGCCACGGCGTCTTTGGCTGGGTCAAAGTCGCTCACGTTGGCGAGCAAGAAGCGCAGTGTGTTGCGAATGCGGCGGTACGCATCGACCACGCGGGCCAAAATTTTGTCGTCGATGTTGAGGTCGCCCGAGTAGTCGGTGCTGGCCACCCACAAGCGCACGATTTCGGCGCCCATTTTGTCGCTCACTTCTTGCGGGGCGACGGTGTTGCCCAAGCTCTTGCTCATCTTGCGGCCTTGGCCGTCGGTGGCAAAGCCGTGGGTCAGCAGGCCTTTGTAGGGCGCGCGGTCATACAAGGCGCAGCCGAGCAACAACGAGCTGTGGAACCAGCCACGATGTTGGTCGTGGCCTTCCAAATACAAGTCGGCTTCTGGGCCTTGGTCGTGATGTGGCGCACGGTCGTAAGCATCTTTGTGGCTACCGCGCAGCACGTGTTGGAAGGTGGAGCCTGAGTCAAACCACACCTCCAAAATGTCGGTGCTCTTGGTGTAGCTGGCGGCGTCGTCGCCGGGCTGGTTGAGGATGTCTTCCACCGTCACGCGGCTCCAGGCTTCGATGCCGCCTTTTTCGACGATGTCTGCTGCTTGGTCCATGATGGCCATGGTGCGTGGGTGCAACTCGCCGCTGTCTTTGTGCA
This sequence comes from Limnohabitans sp., assembly GCF_031539175.1. Taxonomy (GTDB): domain Bacteria; phylum Pseudomonadota; class Gammaproteobacteria; order Burkholderiales; family Burkholderiaceae_C; genus Limnohabitans. The sequence goes on from NZ_JAVKLQ010000007.1 coordinate 143,728, forward strand.
AGAAGAACGGCACGGGCACACCCCAGCTGCGTTGGCGCGAGATGCACCAGTCGGGGCGGTTGGCAATCATGTCGCGCAAACGTGCGCGGCCGTTTTCTGGGTAGAAGTGCGTTTCGTCAATCGCGTGCAACGCGAGTTCGCGCAGCGACTTGGCTGACTTGTCGGTGATGAACTTGCCCGTGGTTTTTTCGGTCGTGCTGTCAAACGCATCCATGCGGATGAACCACTGCGCTGCAGCGCGGTAGATGACGGGCGTTTTGTGACGCCAGCAATGTGGGTAGCTGTGTGTGATGGTTTGTGTGGCCATCAAACGGCCTGCGTTTTGCAGGGCTTCCAAAATGACGGGCACAGCTTTCCAAATGTGCTGGCCACCGAACAGCGGGAAGTCAGCGGCATACGCGCCGTTGCCTTGCACGGGGTTCAAGATGTCGGTGTACTTCATGCCGTTGGCCATGCATGAGTTGAAGTCATCCACGCCGTAGGCAGGTGCGCTGTGAACGATGCCTGTGCCGTCGCTCTCGCCCACGTAGTCGGCCAAGAACACGGGGGCTGTGCGTTTGTAGCCAGCGTCCACATGTGACAGTGGGTGGTTGAACTCAATGAGGCCGAGCTTGTCGCCCGTAGCGGTGGCAACCACTTTGCCTTCAAGCTTCCAACGCTCCAAACATTTCTCGACCAACGATGCCGCGCACAAGAACAAACCACGCTCGGTGTCGACCAAGGCGTAGTTGATGTCGGGGTGCATGTTGAGCGCTTGGTTGGCAGGGATGGTCCACGCGGTGGTGGTCCAAATCACGGCGAACGCTTCCTTGTCGAGCTTGGGCAAGCCAAAGGCGGCAGCCAACTTTTCGGGCTGAGCGCACAAGAAGGCCACGTCGAGTGTGTCGCTCTTCTTGTCGGCGTATTCAATTTCAAACTCGGCCAAGGACGAGCCGCAGTCAAAGCACCAGTACACGGGCTTCAAGCCACGGTACACAAAGCCGCGCTCCATCACACGTTTGAAGGCGCGCAGTTGGCCGGCTTCGTTGGCGGGGTCCATGGTGCGGTAGGGACGCTCCCAGTCGCCCAAGACGCCCAAGCGTTTGAAGTCTTCGCGTTGTTGCTCGATTTGCTCGGTGGCGAAGGCGCGGCTCTTGGCCTGCATGTCGTCGCGGCTGAGTTTGCGGCCGTGCAGTTTTTCGATGGCGTTTTCGATGGGCAAACCGTGGCAGTCCCAACCGGGGATGTATTGCGCGTCAAAGCCAGCGAGTTGCTTGGATTTGACGATCATGTCTTTCAAAACTTTGTTCAGCGCATGGCCGATGTGCAGCTTGCCGTTGGCGTAGGGCGGGCCATCGTGCAGCACAAACAGCGGTGCGCCTTGGCGGGCGACACGCAGTTTTTTGTACAAGCCTTGCTCGTTCCATTGTTGGGTCCACGCGGGTTCGCGTTTGGGCAAGTCACCCCGCATGGGGAACGGGGTGTCCATCATGTTGAGGGTGGCGCGGTAATCAGTGGCTTTGTCGGTCATGGCGATCTCAGGTCGGAAGCTTAAATCTGGGCGGGTGCTGCAAAGCCGCGTTCAATTGGCGGGCTTCAAGGCAAGCGAAAAGGTAAGAGGCGCGGGGCAATGTGCAGCAGAAGGGGCTGCACGCCCCGTCAAATTCGGGCTGCGAGCCAAGCGCGTGCGTCGTCGCAGTCTTTGTGAATGCCTTGCATCAAGGCGTCCAGACCGTCGTATTTCAGCTCGTCGTGTAATTTGTGCAGCAGTTCCACGCGAATGATTTTACCGTAGCCCCCCTCAGCGCCTAGGCTGGCAGGCCAGTCGAGGCAATGGGTTTCCAGCAGCACGCGGCCGCCGTTCACATCGTTTGGGTCGAGCGAGGGGCGAATGCCCAAATTGGCGACACCGGCCAAGGGCTGGTCGGCCAAGCCGTGTACCTGCACCACAAAGATGCCGCTGGCGGCGGGCTTCCAGTGGCTGAAGCGCAAATTGAGCGTGCGGCAGTTCAGCTCGCGGCCTAGCTTGCGGCCATGCACCACATGGCCCGAGATGGCGTAGGGGCGGCCCAGCAATTGCGCCACGTCTTGCATGGCGCCACGTGCCAAAGCGTCACGCACTGCCGAGCTGGACACGCGCAGCCCACGGACTTCGTAGCTGTTCATGCGGGCCACATCGAAACCTTGCGTGGCACCGGCTGCATCGAGCATGGCGTAATCGCCCGCACGCTTCGCGCCAAAGCGGAAGTCGTCACCCACCAACACGTATTTCACACCCAAGCCTTTGACCAACACCTCTTCGATGAAGGCTTGTGGTTGCTGCGATGCGAAGGCGTGGTTGAACGGCAGCACCACACATTGGTCGACACCGCAGGCGCTGAGTTCGTTGAATTTGTCACGCAGGGTGGCGATGCGGGCAGGAGCCAAATCGGGTTGACTGTGCTGCGCCGCAAAAAAGTCACGGGGGTGGGGCTCGAACGTCATCACGCAACTGGGCACGCCACGGTGGCGGGCCTCGTTGTTGAGCAGGGCCAACATGGCTTGGTGGCCACGGTGTACGCCGTCAAAGTTACCGATGGTCAAAGCGCACGCTTTGGCCAGTTGCGGGTGATGAAAACCTCGAAAAATTTGCATGATTTGAGTGTGGGGCAACGAACATCAAACTGTCACCCAATAAAGGTATATTGTCAGCGATAGATGTGCATTCCCGAACGGTCGTTTTTTGCAAGCGAATGGAGGTGAGGTGTGAAGGTCTTGAAACTGTCTGCCCAAGGGCTGCCGCAGTCATGGATATCGCTAGAACAAGCGGTCATTCACTACGCGGCCGACGAAGTGCGCTGGGAATCTGGCGGCGAAGTGGCGGTGTTCCATGGCGGCACCAACGCCATCACGGGCGAGCAGTCGATCATCACGGTCAACAGCATCATTGGGACCAAGGGCGTGCCCAACATCAACCCGTTTGATTTGAAATCGGGCCTTACCAACGACAAGCTCTTTGCCCGCGACCGCAACATCTGCGCTTACTGCGGCGATCATTTCCACGAATCAGAACTCACCCGTGAGCACATTCGCCCGATGGGGCAACGTGGCCCGAATACATGGATGAATGTGGTCACCGCATGCCGCGCCTGTAACCACCGCAAAGGCAACCGCACGCCCGAGCAGGCGCGCATGCCGCTGATTTATACCCCTTACGAGCCTAGCTTGTGGGAAGACTTCATCCTTCGCAACCGCCGTATCTTGGCGGACCAGATGGAGTTTTTGATGGCGCATGTGCCTAAGAGTTCGCGGCTCTTGGCCTGAGTGTCAGGTCCCCTTGGCGAGGGACCTCACGCGGCCAGAAGTTGGGCCACCACCTTCGGATAGATCAAATGCTCCTGCGTCAACACCCGTGCAGCCAAGGTGTCTGCCGTGTCGTCAGCCAGCACCGGCACCACGGCTTGGGCCAAGATGTCGCCGTGGTCGAGTTCGGTGGTCACGCGGTGCACGGTGGCCCCAGCAAATTTACAACCCATGTCTAAGGCGCGGGCGTGGGTGTTGAGGCCGGGGAAGGCGGGCAGCAGCGAGGGGTGGATGTTGATCAAACGGCCCGCGTAGTGCGCCACAAAGCTGGGCGTCAAGATACGCATAAAGCCCGCGAGCACCACCAAGTCGGGCTGGTGTGTGTCGATCTCGGCCATCAAGGCCGCGTCAAAAGCTTCGCGGGGTTGAGGTTCGCCAGCAAAGGCTTTGTGGTCAATCACGGCGGTGGCAATGCCGTGCTCTTTGGCGAAGGCCAAGCCTGCGGCCTCGGCTTTGTTGCTGATGACGGCGCTGACTTGGGCGTTCAGACGATGGGCCCATTGTTGGGTTTGTGCGGTGCGCACGATGGCTGCCATGTTGGAGCCGCTGCCAGAAATCAAGATCACGATGTTTTTCATGTGCACAAATTATCGATCAGGGTTTGCCCGTGTTTGTCGTGGGTTAGACAAGAAAAAGAGCACGGTCGTGCTAAAACTACGCATTCGCACAACTAAAGGAACCCGTCATGGATTTGGCCTTCACCCCTGAAGAAGAGGCTTTTCGTCAAAAGGTGCGTGCTTGGGTGCACGCCAATTTGCCCAAAGATTTGTCGCACAAGGTGCACAACGCGCTGCGTTTGACGCGTGAGGACATGCAGCGTTGGGCCAAGATTTTGGGCGCTAAAAATTGGTTGGGCTACGGTTGGCCCACGCAGTTTGGTGGCCCAGGCTGGACGGCGGTGCAGAAGCATTTGTTTGAAGAAGAGTGCGCGTTGGCCGGTGCCCCGCGCATCGTGCCGTTTGGTCCCGTGATGGTGGCCCCTGTGATCATGGCCTTTGGCAATGCTGAACAACAAAAGCGTTTCTTGCCCGGCATTGCCAGTGGCGAGGTGTGGTGGAGCCAAGGCTACAGCGAGCCGGGTTCGGGCTCTGATTTGGCCTCGGTCAAAACTCGCGCCGAGCGCGTGGGCAACAAGTACATCGTCAACGGCCAAAAAACATGGACCACGTTGGGCCAATACGGCGAGTGGATTTTTTGCTTGGTGCGCACCAGCAACGAGGGCAAGCCGCAAACGGGCATTTCGTTCTTGCTGATTGACATGAAGTCGCCTGGCGTGAGCGTGCGCCCCATCAAGCTGCTTGATGGTGAATGCGAGGTGAACGAGGTGTGGTTCGACAACGTCGAAGTGCCTGCCGAAAACCTGATTGGCGAAGAGAACAAGGGCTGGACGTATGCCAAACATTTGCTGGCCCACGAACGCACCAACATTGCCGACGTGAACCGCGCCAAGCGCGAGTTGGAGCGCTTGAAGCGCATCGCCAAGGCCGAGGGCGTGTACGACCCTGCCACGGGCGGTGCCGAGGCGCAACGCTTCCGCGACGAAGTGGCCAAGCTGGAGGTGGACGTGGTGGCGCTGGAAATGCTGGTGCTGCGCGTGCTGTCTGCCGAGAAGTCGGGCAAGCAGTCGTTGGATATTGCGGGTTTGCTCAAGATCAAGGGCAGCGAAATTCAACAGCGTTACAGCGAATTGATGATGCTCGCCGCAGGCCCTGCCAGTGTGCCGTTCATTGAAGAAGCCATGCAAGCGGGTTACCAAGGCGACCAAGCGCTCAGCAGCTTGTGGCCCAACGGCGACATGCGCAGCGCGCCCTTGGCGTCGATCTATTTCAACATGCGTAAAACCACCATTTACGGCGGCTCCAACGAGGTGCAACGCAATATCGTGGCGCAAGTGGTGCTGGGCTAAACACAAGGATTCATCATGGATTTCAATTTTTCTGACGACCAAGAACAACTGCGCGACGCGGTGCGCAAATGGGTGGACAAGGGCTACGACTTTGAGCGTCGCCGTGACATCGTGGCTGCGGGCGGTTTCTCACGCGAGGCCTATACCGAGCTGACCGAGCTGGGCTTGGGCGGTTTGTACGTGTCTGAGGAGCTCGGCGGTTTGGGGATGGGGCCTGTCGAGGGCATGGTGGTGATGGAGGAGTTGGGGCGCGGCATCGTGCTTGAACCTCTGGCGCACACCCTCATTGCGGGTGCGGTGTTGACGGGGTATGCGCCTGCGGACGTGCAGGCGGCTTGGTGCGGCAAAGTGGCCTCGGGCGAAGCCTTGGTGGTGCTGGCGCAGCAAGAGCGTGCAGGCCGTTACAACTTGGCGGCTTGTAAAACGCAAGCCACGCCAGCGGGCACGGGCTGGACGTTGACGGGCGCCAAGAGCGTGGTGCCTGCGGGCGATGTGGCCGATGCGTATTTGGTGCCTGCGGTGGCCAACGGCAAATTGGCGCTGTTCATCGTGGCGCGCGAGTCCGCTGGCGTGTCTGCCAAAGGCTATGTGTCGCAAGACGGCAGCCGCGCGGCTGAACTGCACTTGAACAACGCTGCGGCACAGCTGGTGACGGCCGATGGCCAAACCGCGTTGGAGCATGCGGTGGACATCGGTGTGGCCGCTTTGTGCGCCGAAGCCGTGGGTGTGATGGACAAAACCGTGGCCATCACGATCGAGTACATGAACATGCGCAAGCAGTTTGGTGTGGTGATCAGCAGCTTCCAAGCCTTGCGCCATCGCTTGGCCGACATGAAGATGCAGCTCGAATTGGCACGCTCCATGAGCTACTACGCCACCTTGAAGCTCAACGACCCCGCACCCGAGCGTCGCCGCGCCATGAGTCGCGCCAAATACCAATTGGGCGTGTCCATGCGTTTTGTGGGACAGCAAGCGGTGCAGTTGCACGGCGGCATTGGGGTGACGGACGAGTACATCGTCAGCCACTATTTCAAGAAGCTCACGCAGCTGGAAATGACCTTTGGCGACACCTTGCACCACTTGGGCGAAGTGTCGGCGCACATGCAAGACACCGCTGGGGTGTTTGCTTAAACGGCGTTAGGCGGTGGCGGTTTTTTGAAAGCGTGGTTGCAACACGCCTTCAATCGTCACCTGCTCGGTGAACATGGCGGCGGGGCGTACCCACAGGCCGTGTTCGCCGTAGAGGGCGCGGTAAACCGTCATCGGCTCTAAGGTTTCGCTGTGTCTGGCGGTGCCAATCACCTCGTAAAGGCCGCCTTTGTAGTGGCTGTAGAGGCCGATTGGGGTTTCTTGGAGTGGGGTCAAGTCAAGGTCGTTCATGGGATGGGACAATACACCCTATGCATCCAAAAGCCCTTCTTGAAGCTTGTACCGAGCTCGTTCGCCTCACTTTGAAGTTTGACCACCCAGCCGACGCTGTGGTCTCCAAGTTTTTCCGTGATTACCGCAAAACCTACGCCTTCGGCCCGCGTGAGCGCGCCGCTCTGGCTGAAACCACCTACAACGTGTTGCGCAACAAATTGCGCTTCGACCATTTCGCCCCTTCAGGCTCGGGTCCCAAAGAGCGCCGCTTGGCGATTTTGGGGTTTGCCCAGCATTTGAAAGAGCACGCAGCGCCCCAGCCTGCCTCCACCCAGCCTAAGCGTCACCAACAACCCGGCAGCCAAGCGCTCGACTTTTTAATCAGCGCCCTCAACAAGCAAGAGGCCGCGTGGCTAGAAGCGTGCGAATCGGTGAATCCTGCTGAATTGATGGAGCGTCACCGCCACAACATGCCCGAGTGGTTGGTTGAGCCGCTGAAAGCCCAAGTGGGCGAAGGCTTTTGGCCTTTGGTCGAGCGTTTGAATGGCGGTGCGCCGCTGGACTTGCGCGTCAACACCTTCACCGACAAACGTGCCGACGTGCAGCATGAGTTGAAGTTGGCGGGCATCAAGGCGGAAAACACACCGTTTTCACCTTGGGGCCTGCGTATTCAGGGCAAGCCTGCTTTGTCGAACTTGGACGCTTTTGCGCGTGGTGCGATTGAGGTGCAAGACGAAGGCTCACAGTTGTTGGCCCTGTTGCTCGACGCCAAGCGCGGCGAGATGGTGGTCGACTTTTGTGCAGGCGCAGGCGGCAAAACTTTGGCTTTGGGCGCAGCGATGCGCAGCACGGGGCGTTTGTATGCGTTTGACACCTCGGCCCACCGTTTGGAGTCTTTGAAGCCCCGTTTGGCGCGCAGCAAGCTCTCGAACGTGCACCCTTCAGCCATTGCACACGAGCGCGATGAGCGTATCAAGCGCCTGAGCGGCAAGATTGACCGTGTGTTGGTCGATGCCCCGTGCTCGGGTTTGGGTACTTTGCGCCGCAACCCTGACCTCAAGTGGCGTCAATCACCCAAGGCGGTGCAAGAGCTGACCGAAAAGCAAACGTCGATCTTGGCCAGCGCTGCGCGTTTGGTGAAGTCGGGTGGTCGCTTGGTGTATGCCACTTGCAGCGTGTTGCCCGAAGAAAACGAGGCCATCGCCCAAGCTTTCAGCGCAGCGCATCCCAATTTTGTGCCTTTGTCGGCGGCAGACACGTTGACAGAGCTCAAAGTTGAGAACGCAGGCAGCCTTTGCACACCTGATGGCTTGTATTTGCGCCTTTGGCCCCATGTACATGCCACAGACGGCTTCTTCGCCGCAGTCTGGGTAGCCAAATAAGGCCATTTCTCCTAAAATTGACGGTTATTCAATTCATTTGAAAGTTTTTGACATGTTGTTACCCAATTGGGCTTGGCTTGATGCGACCTTGAACTGGTTGAGCCATGGCCTTTTGCATTTCTCTGGCTGGCAGGTCTTTTTGGTGACGATGGTGTTGACCCACATCACCATTGCCAGTGTGACGATTTATTTGCACCGTCATTCCGCCCACCGTGCTCTGGATTTGCACCCCATTGCGGCTCATTTTTTCCGTTTCTGGTTGTGGCTCACCACGGCGCAAGTGACCAAAGAGTGGACGTCGATTCACCGCAAGCACCACGCCAAGTGCGAGCAAGCGGAAGACCCACATAGCCCGCATGTGCACGGCATCAAAACCGTGTTGTTCACGGGCGCTGAGCTGTACCGCAAAGAAGCTGAAAACCTCGAAACGCTTCAGCGTTTCGGTCACGGCACGCCTGACGACTGGATTGAACGCAACCTGTACACCCCGCACTCCGTGCTGGGTGTGTCGTTGATGCTCATCATCGACTTGGCCTTGTTTGGGGCTTTGGGCCTGACCGTGTGGGCGGTGCAGATGATGTGGATTCCCGTCACTGCGGCCGGCATCATCAACGGGGCAGCGCACTACTGGGGTTACCGCAATTTTGAGGCGACCGATGCCAGCACCAACATTTCGCCTTGGGGCATCCTCATTGGCGGTGAAGAGTTGCACAACAACCACCACACGTACCCCACATCGGCCAAGTTGTCCGTCAAGCCTTATGAGTTCGACTTGGGCTGGCTCTACATCCGTATCTTGGAAACGTGTGGTTTGGCGACGGTCAAGAAAACCGTGCCGAAATTGGCCTTTGGTGATATCAAGCCTGTGGCCGACGAAAAGACCTTGGAGGCGGTCATTGCCAACCGCTACGAGGTGATGGCCAATTACGCACGTCAATTGCGGTTGACGATGAACCAAGAGCTGTCCAACATGTCCACCTTGCCTACAGACGCGGTGTTGGCGGTTGCCAAGCGTTGGATGCACCGCGATGCCGAAAAGGTGCCTGCGACTGTGGCCGAGCAGTTGGCCCTGGCCCGTGCGGCTTTGCCTAACGTTGACACCATGGTGAAGATGCGTGAAGAGTTGCGCCAACTTTGGCTCAATACCAACCTCAACCGTGCACAACTGGCGCAAGACCTGCAAGCATGGTGCAAACGCGCCGAAGCCAGTGGCATTGCGGCTTTGCAAGAGTTCTCGATGCAAATGCGCGCCGCACGCGTGTAATTACTTCGGCGCTCAAGACAAAGGCACCTTCGGGTGCCTTTTCTTTTGGGTGACGTCAATGCCGCATAGCTAAGCCTGCAGCGAACACCAGCTTAGCTTCGTACAGACAACAAAAAACCCGCCATCAATAGATGAGCGGGTTTTTCATGAGGGCCAGCCTGAATTACTTCAGTTTGGTTTCCTTGTATTCAACGTGCTTGCGAGCTTTGGGATCAAATTTCATGATCAACATTTTCTCGGGCATTGTTTTCTTGTTTTTGCTGGTCGTGTAGAAGTGACCTGTGCCGGCTGTCGATTCCAGCTTGATTTTTTCGCGTCCGCCTTTAGATGCCATGATCGTGTCCTTTCAGTAACTGGAATTAAGCTTGACCGCGCGAACGCAAGTCAGCCAACACGGCATCGATGCCGTTTTTGTCGATCAAACGCAGAGCTGCGCTAGAAACGCGCAAGCGAACCCAACGGTTTTCAGTCTCTACCCAGAAACGGCGGTATTGCAGGTTAGGCAAAAAACGGCGTTTTGTTTTGTTGTTAGCGTGGGAAACGTTGTTCCCAGACATGGGGCCTTTGCCCGTTACTTCACATACGCGTGCCATGTGGACACTCCATATTTAACGGCGGTCGTTCACACGAGCGCCTCACCTCGCCAGAAAGGGTGGCGGTAACCCAAATTTGCTGTGTTCAGCAAAGCCTGAAATTGTAGCGTCTTTTCAGTGCGCGCCTTGTTCCAAGAAACGTTGAGCGTCCAAGGCCGCCATGCAGCCTGTGCCCGCGCTGGTGATGGCTTGACGGTAGACGTTGTCTTGTACATCGCCTGCCGCAAAGACGCCAGGTACGCTGGTCATGGTGGCAAAGCCTTCTGAGCCGCTCTTGGTCAGCAAATAGCCGTTTTTCATGGCCAGTTGGCCTTCGAAGATGCCCGTGTTGGGGGAGTGGCCAATCGCGATGAAGCAGCCTTGGGTGGCCAAATCGCGGGTGCTGCCGTCCTTTGTGCTTTTCAAACGAATACCTGTCACGCCGGAAGCGTCCCCCAACACTTCGTCCAAAGTGCTGTCGGTTTCCAGCACGATCTTGCCTGCGGCAACCTTCTCCATGAGCTTGTCGATCATGATGGCTTCGGCCTTGAACGTGTTACGGCGGTGGACCAAGTGAACTTTCGAGGCGATGTTGGACAAATACAAGGCTTCTTCCACAGCCGTGTTGCCGCCACCGACCACGCTGACCACTTGGTCGCGGTAGAAGAAACCGTCACACGTGGCGCAACCCGACACGCCACGGCCCATGAAGGCTTCTTCAGAGGGCAGACCCAAGTATTTGGCCGACGCGCCGGTGCAAATGATGAGGGTGTCGCAGGTATAGGTGCCGCTGTCACCGGTCAAAGTGAAGGGGCGCTTAGAGAAATCGACCTTGTTGATATGGTCAAACACGATTTGGGTGTTAAAGCGCTCAGCGTGTTGTTGGAAGCGTTGCATCAGCTCGGGGCCTTGTACGCCGTGTACGTCGGCGGGCCAGTTGTCAACTTCGGTGGTGGTCATCAATTGGCCGCCTTGCGCCATGCCGGTGATCAGCAAGGGCTTGAGGTTCGCGCGGGCTGCGTAAACGGCGGCGGTGTAGCCGGCAGGGCCAGAGCCGAGAATCAAAACTTGAGCGTGTTGGGAGTTAGACATGAAGCGCGCCATCCAAAGAGACAATAAAGCATAGATTGTAAGAAAGCCTCCATTGCCCTACGCCGCGTCAGGCTGCCTCTCGGGTAAGCTCTCTCTTGAAACATGACTTACTCGCTCAACACCCTCAAAAACGAACCCCGCGCTTCTGGCGCTGACACGGACCACGAACCGACGGGCTGGCGTCGCTTTGCGCAGGAAATTGCGCTGACGGCGGGCTTTGTGTTCATGACCTTTTGGTTTTTGGCGCTGATCACCCATTCGCCACTGGACCCTGCGTGGACAACGTCCGGTGCAGGCGGTACGGTGCGTAACTTTGGCGGACGACTTGGCGCTTGGCTCGGCGACATGAGCTTTTTCTTGCTGGGTTACTCGGTGTGGTGGTGCTTTGCGGCCGCTGCGATTGCTTGGTTGGCCGCCTTGGCGGACCGTTTGCGAGATGACGACGAGGCGCAAGAAGATCCTGTGGGTTGGCGCTACACCCGTTTTGCATTTTGGGCGGGCTTGGCTTTGTTGCTCGTTTCCAGTGCAGGTTTGGAGTGGACACGTTTGTACCGTTTTGAAGAACGCTTGCCCGGTCATGTCAGCGGTGGTGTGCTGGGTTATGTGGTGGGGCCGTCCAGCTTGAAGTGGTTGGGCTTCAACGGATCAGGGCTGATTTTTATTGCGTTTGGAGTGGTTGGTGCTTCGTGGGTGTTTCGCTTTTCATGGGCGCAAACTGCTGAAAATTTAGGTGCATGGCTGGATGGCGCCATTGAGACTTGGCGTGAGCGTCGTGAGCGTGAGCAAGACGTGGCCTACGGCTTGGTGGCCGCACGCGAACGCGAAGAAGTGGTGTTTGAAGAACGCGTGGAAATCAAAGAGCACCCGCCGATTGCGGTGCACATTGAACCCGAGGTGATGGAAGTGCCCAAGAGCGCACGCGTGGCCAAAGAGCGCCAAAAAACCTTGTTCACCGATGCGGCGACGGACTCCCGTTTGCCGCAAGTCGATTTGCTGGATGACCCCTTGGTCCGCCAAGACACCGTCGCCCCCGAAACGCTGGAAATGACCAGCCGCATGATTGAGAAAAAGCTCAAAGACTTCGGCGTCGAAGTGCGTGTGGTGGCCGCCTCGCCGGGCCCCGTGATCACCCGTTACGAGATTGAGCCCGCCACAGGCGTGAAGGGCTCACAAGTGCTGAACCTTGCCAAAGATTTGGCTCGTTCGTTGTCTTTGGTTTCTATTCGCGTGGTCGAAACCATCCCTGGTAAAAACTACATGGCGCTGGAGCTGCCCAACGCCAAACGTCAGTCCATTCGACTGAGTGAAATTTTGGGTTCGGATGTGTACAACGAATCCAAGTCGATGTTGACCATGGGCTTGGGCAAAGACATTGTGGGCAACCCCATCGTCGCTGACTTGGCCAAGATGCCTCACGTCTTGGTGGCGGGTACCACGGGTTCGGGTAAATCGGTGGGTATCAACGCCATGATTTTGTCCTTGCTCTACAAGGCCGAAGCCCGCGATGTGCGCTTGTTGATGATCGACCCCAAGATGTTGGAAATGTCGGTCTACGAAGGTATTCCGCATCTGCTGGCGCCCGTGGTGACCGACATGCGCCAAGCCGCACACGGCCTGAACTGGTGCGTGGGCGAAATGGAAAAACGCTACAAGCTGATGAGCAAGCTGGGCGTGCGTAACCTCGCCGGTTACAACGCCAAGATTGACGAAGCGGCGGCGCGTGAAGAGTTCATCTACAACCCGTTCAGCTTGACGCCTGAGCAACCCGAGCCACTGCAACGCTTGCCGCACATCGTGGTGGTGATCGACGAGTTGGCCGACTTGATGATGGTGGTGGGCAAGAAGATTGAGGAGCTGATTGCCCGCTTGGCGCAAAAGGCCCGTGCTGCTGGTATTCACCTGATCTTGGCCACGCAGCGTCCGAGCGTGGATGTGATCACGGGCTTGATCAAGGCCAACATTCCCACGCGTATCGCGTTCTCGGTCGGCTCAAAAATCGACAGCCGCACCATCCTTGACCAAATGGGCGCCGAAGCCTTGTTGGGTATGGGTGACATGTTGTACATGGCCAGTGGCACAGGCTTTCCCGTGCGTGTGCACGGTGCGTTTGTGAGCGACGAGGAAGTACACCGCGTGGTGAACTACTTGAAGAGCCAAGGCGAGCCCGACTACATCGAGGGCGTGCTGGAAGGTGGCACGGTCGACGGCGATGGCAACGCCGCGGGGCCCGATTTGTTTGGCGATGCATCGGCTGAAAAAGACCCAATGTATGACCAAGCCGTTGAGGTGGTGCTCAAAAACCGCAAGGCCAGTATTTCACTGGTTCAGCGCCATTTGAAAATTGGTTACAACCGTGCGGCCCGATTGGTGGAAGACATGGAAAAAGCGGGTATGGTCAGTGCCATGAGCAACAACGGGCAGCGTGAAATTTTGGTGCCCAAGCGGGATGAGTCATGAGCAGACACCCAGGCACGATGAACGTGTTGCGTCGTCTCACCCCAACATGGGCTTCTTGCGCAATGCTGGTGGCCGCTTTGTGTGCCCACTCGGCAATGGCTGGCAGTTTGGACACGCTGGAGAGCTTTTTGAAGGCGACCAAAAGTGGCCGTGCCGATTTCACCCAAGTTGTCACACCGCCGGTCAAAGCAGGGCAGGCCGTTCGTGGCAAAACATCGACCGGTACCTTCGCTTTTGTGCGCCCTTTGCGCTTTCGCTTCGATTACCAAAAGCCGTTCCCCATGGTCATCGTCGCCGACGGTCAAACCTTGTGGCTGTATGACGCCGATTTGGCGCAAGTGACCGCCCGCAAACAGGCCCAAACACTCAGCAGCACGCCAGCTGCGTTGGTGGCAACCGCAGCCGATTTGGGCACCTTGCAAAAAGAGTTCACCCTTCACGCCGAGGCCGATGCCGAGGGTTTGCAGTGGGTGCAAGCCACACCCAAAGCGCGTGACAGCGCTTTGCAGTCGGTACGTTTGGGTTTGCGTTTGGAGGGCACTTTTGCCATTTTGGCCAAGCTTGAAATTTTGGATGCCTTGGGTCAACGTTCGGTGTTGAGTTTTGATCGCTTTGAGGTCAATCCCGTCAATTTGGGCGCTGCGCAATTTAACTTCGTGCCCCCCCATGGCGTGGACGTCGTTCGACCCTGAGCCGCGAGTTCCTTGTGCGTCGCGCCGATAGCGCCCCCGTGATGTTGCAAGGCTTGCCGCCTTTGTTAGACACACGCACGCGTTTGGTGGTGTTGGGCAGCTTTCCGGGTGTTGCTTCGTTGCGCTCGCAGCAGTATTACGGTCACCCGCAAAACCAATTCTGGAAAATGATGGTGGCTTTATTTGCCCCCGATCGTCCCGATGTGCTGGCGCTTCCTTATGCGGCGCGTACCGAGTGGTTGCTGGACCAAGGTGTGGGTTTATGGGACGTTTACGCGGCTTGTGAGCGTGAAGGTAGCCTGGACAGCCGTATCCAAAACAGCCAACCCAACGACTTGCTGAGTTTGCGTGAGCGTTGTCCCGCGTTGGTAGCGATTGCCCACAATGGCGGCGAGAGCTTCAAACACGCGCCGCTGACCCGCGCTTTAGGCTTGCCTGTGTACCGTTTGCCATCCACCAGCCCCGCCCATGCCTCGTGGTCGTTTGAACGAAAATTGGCAGCCTGGCGCGAATTTTTCGTCAAATTTAATTTCTTGAATGGCGGATTCAAGGACGAAGTGCAACACGCTTTAACGAGGCATGGAATACCTCGTGAGGTGTCTTGAATCCTAGTCGCTTTCTGGGGCGATGATTCAATCGGTTTTCAATCATAGTCAATTCCTCATCCGTCACGGT
>NZ_JAVKLQ010000008.1:0-15949 GCF_031539175.1 Limnohabitans sp.
AACCAGACGATACGGCAATACCAAAATGGTATCCACTCGGGCAGCTCACGACAGGATTGTGGCCTTGGCAAGAGCTAATTAGCCACCACTGATATGCGCCGCACATGGTTCCTGTTGGGGACTCTTGATTCGGAATCACTCCAGCAGGAGCAAGTGGCGTACCGGTCAACCGATTTGTTCGCGTGAAATCCTGAATAACTCGCTCATGAGGAACACCTTGAGCAAATACTGAACTCATTAATGTTGTGAGTGCGAGTGCAATTCCAAATTTATAAAATTTCATGAAAATCTCCTTTGGTGGTTAAAAAAATCAATACAAACAATACGTTTGTGCAACAAAATCCCCTGAAATAGCTACGCCTGAACCATTTCGCATATAGGCAATCCAACTTGTCCCAACATCTTGGACATACCTATTCATTGTCTGGATGTTTTGGGTTTCATTCCCTGCTAACAGATACGCAGCTGCACCAGTTGAACCAGATTGACAAATAGGCTTTGGAACTGTTCCACCATCACTAACCGTATAGGCTTCCATAGCAATAAATTTGCCCATTCGGTCTGTCAAATTGACATAGGAACCCCCAGAACAAATTAACTGGGCACCGGCTGACGAAACCGCTGGTGATCCATCGGGTGAGCACGCTGTTCCTAGCGTGGCAACGGCAAGGCCACCTGTAGAAGTCCAAACGCCTCCAGTGCATCGCACTAGCGTGTACCGTGTGCCTTGCAGTGCCCATGACATTGCCGCATCAGTGGGGCAGGCTACCCCAATGCTGGACGTGGCATTCAATGTGGCACCAGACAGAACAGCGTTGCTTGCGAAAACGGTTCCATCTGAACGAACTCCAGCAGTACCGGCGTTATTCGTGACACTGTCCGCAAAAAACTCTGATTGAGCCGCCGCGTTGTACCGTAAGCCACCTCGGGTGGTACCGGAGGCATCCATGCTGCTCAAACTGCCATTGCTGCCGTCCATGAGCACTCGCGTTGTTCCCGATGCATTGGCTACGCCAATTTGACCGGAAGTGCCATCTAACCAGGCTCGGCTGACACAATTTGAAGCTCGGCTGATGATTTGGCCACTCGTCAAAATTTCACCTAACGCACAGCTCGTTGAACCACTCGACCCAGCCCCCACTTTTAGTCCACCGGCAATACTCACATTGCCTTGAAAATTTGGGTCCCTTGTATCGTTCATCTTTGCGAACTGGTCATAAAGCGCTGCATCTACCGCGTTTGAACCGCAAAGAACGCCCTCGACATTACCAAGTGGATTAGCCACGCTAAAACTCGCGCCTCTCACGATCGCGCCTGCATTGAGATGACTGCGTCCACCATGGCCACCCATGGATACCATGGCTTGGGTCACTAGGTCATCCCGATAAATGCCTCGGACCGTCATAGGTGCAGTCAGACATGCGGTCGCTGTCAATGTGCAACCAGAACCTGGGCAACTTGTGCGAACAATGTCAAATCGCAATTGCTGTTGATTTGGAGCAAATGACGGAAAAGTGGTTGGCAAGCGCCCCAGCGTTTTTAACTCTGCCATGCTTGGTTGAGTTGCAGTAGCAACACCAGATACGCTGGTGCCGTTTGAAAGCGAGGTGAAATTCATGATAACGAATCGCTCCAACCCCGCTGCTGCGCTGTTTACATAAGTGCCCGTTGCCGCAGCACTGGCATCGTCAGCATCATTGAGTATTTTTTTTGTTGCAATAACACTCAAAACAGCAATGATCAGCAGCGTGATTGATAACTCAATCAAGGTGAAGCCACGCTGCCGAGACACGCTCATCGAGGAGGCTCGCACATTAGTTCTTCGAGTCACAGGTGAACGTGTCTTAAACAACATGGCTATCTCTTAACGGAATGTGAATACGTAGGCGTTGGTGTCGTCAGCCGTACATGCAGCAGCTGCGGTTTGACCGTTGTAGACGGTGCCTGCGGGTACGCTTTTGACAACAGTGCCATTGATTGAGATGATTTCCGCACTGTTTTGCAATGAAGTGGCTAGTTCAGGACACGCTCCACTGTTCACAGTAGGAAATGTCAATGTGAAGCTGTCCCCCGCTGTCGTGATCGTTGCAGGTGCTGCTGTTACTTGAGATCCTGTAGCACCGAGTTTGTGCTGCAACGTTGCCGCGTTTCCAACACCCGTTACGGTCAAAGCATTGGTGCGGTCACGCAAGGTATTTGCAATCGTATTCGTTGCAACGCCTGTATATGGCGTGTTGCCAGTACCTTCCGCGTTTGCACGGATTCGTGTCACCGCCAATGTCACATCATCGGCGGTTGGCTTCGTTTTGCCACTAACCAAAAATGTGCGGATCTTTGGATAGCTCAAAGTGCCTAAAACGGCGATGATCAACATCACGATGGAGAGTTCCACTAGGGTGAAGCCGCCTTGTTTTTTGCGAGCTAATTTCTGATTGGTCTTGGTGTTGGTTTCAATTGGTTTTTTCATGATCATTCCTTAAGTTTGAAGTGGGTAAATTTCTGTTTTTGAAGTTGGTAATTTTTTGTTCCATTACCTCCTCATCCGGCCATGTAGTTCATGGCTGCTGCTTTCATTTCGAATGTGGCGGTTTGAATCCATAAAACCATGCCTCCAGTGACAACCACCCCTGTGAATAGCAAGATCCAACGCCAAACAGTCAATCGTTTGATCAAACGTGGCACTAAATGAGCTGCAACATATTTGCTTGTAACGTCAAAGGCGGCAGCAAAACCACTGCCCTCCTCCACATCCCTGAGTCGCCAAAACATTTCTTGAGACAACAATCCAGAGTCAAATACATCACAAGTAGTGGCACCGGTTTCGCCAATTCGATCTAAGACCTGCTCAATTCGCCAGCGCATCCATGGAGAAGCGCTGCTATCAGCAAGGCTGAGCAATGCATCTTCGAGCGTGTGCATCACGTTGCCGCGTTTGCGCGTCAACGTGGACATGGCCATCAAAAATCGAACTGCGGATACTTCACGTAATGTGCGGTATAGGGTGACTGTTCGGTCAGCTGTTTCACGTGACTGTCCTACCCAGTTTTGGGCAGACCATATGAGCCAGGTCGTACCCATCAGCACAACGATTAAGACCGGAATAGCGTAAGCTTTAACCGTCTCATCCCATGCTGCCATTGCTCGACCGAACGGTCCCCAGTAAGACACAGGTACTTCTATTGCCTCCTTCATTGTTGAGACGCTGAAGCCAGGCATTACGGTAATCGCCACTGTTGCAACGATGAGCGCTAAGAAGGCCACTGCTAATGTATTGACGGATTCAGAAATCACACGATCGGATAGCCTCGCCATCACGGCAAGGTCATTCAGTGCAGAGGGGATGGCATCTTCCCCTGCATCCTGCTGAACGTACAAAATTGCCACTTCATCGGCTGGCAATGTTCCTTGCCAAGCCGCAGCAAGATTGGCACCGTTATCAATAAATCTCTGCGCCCATAGGGCAGACAACTGACCACGAGGGGTGTTTACATACCTTAGAGCATCTGCCTCAAGAATTGAGAGCATTTTTCGATTGGTCGTGCTCAACAGTGCGGCCAAATCTTCGTAATATTCCGCACGTTTACTTCGAAATTTTCTTGCTGCCTGCTTTTGGCCAAAAGTTAATTTATCGCTCATGTCGTAGCTCCAACGGTGCGCAAAACAGCGGCCATAGTTGATTTGGCTTTTCTGGTAACACGTTTATGCTCCACCGAGGCAAAGCTTTCAAATTGAAGTTCAATTTCGCGTGGGTCCACTTGGCCAAGAGACGCTTTGTAAATTGCCACATCCATGGCTGATTTACCGGTGAAATCAGGATCAGCAAACTTCTGGTTTGACAGCTCACGCCAATAACGATGTAGTCCGACTTGATTGCCTGAGAGCAACAAATCGCACATGGCTTCATCTGGCTCAAGCATTTCTGCTGCAACTGTGCGGCCAGCAAAACCATTAAGTTCAGAAAGTTCGGGCTTAACGCACTGGTCACACCCGTTTGAATCTCTCAATCGAAGAAGATTTCGATCAAAACCGTACAGGCGTTCAAAGCGATCAAGGTAATTCTGATGGTCAGTCAGCGCCGCACCTCTTAAGTTGAAGGCAGACACGTAATCATCAGGAGACTTCGCACAGTGTGGGCAGTTCCTTGGCAAGAGTGCCTGGTACACATTCAGCCTGACGTTGCCAGGCGTTGCAAGTACATCGAGTGGAATTCCAATTTGTGGACTGACGTACCTTGAAAAAATCCCTAAAACACCAGGTGCGTGCGTGGTTGTATAAAGTGAGTGCCCTGATTCCAAAACAGCGCGTGCAACCCGCGCTGTTTCACGATCCCGAATTTCGCCAAGTAAAAATGTATCGAAGGCAGACCGAAATAGTGCACGCGTACCTGATGAAAATGCGGCATCGTCACCATCCCCAGTTTTGAGTAAATCGCGGCTGATTGTTTTTTGATACACATCAGGCATATCAATTTCAACGGGGTCTTCCATGCTCACTTTTTTAATGTGAGTAGGAAGCAAGCCCATCAAAATTGCCAATGAAACAGATTTACCGCTACCAACGGTTCCGGCCATGGTTATCATGCCACCGCGTGTTGCGATTACGCGGTTGTAAACCTCCAAGTGCCAGGGCAAATATCCAGCCCCCTCCAAGGTCTTCACGACCGATGATGCACCTAATTTTTGCAAACGCATGGTCACTACTGGGCCTGAATCAATAGCCATACCAGACCAGCGCAATCGAACCCGAACATCGTTTGCTAAATCAACCTCAATTCGACACTGTTGCTCAATGCGTTGCTGAAAAGTAGCATCGGAGCCTCCATCGCCCCGTTGCCAAGCAATACCAAGCATTTGAAGCATCGTGTCGGTGGGAAGTCGCCACCTCTGAGGCTTAAGGTATCGGCCATCAATCTTGAAGCAAATTTGCGACATTGAATCATGAATATTGACGGCGTAGTCAATGTCATTGGCCCCTTGATCAAATGCCCATTGAGCAACGTCAACGAAGGACTGCCACAACGCACTCTTGCCACTGTCTCTGTTGATGGATTGAACAGCGCTAATTTGATGGTGGCCAAGATGGCCTTGACTGACAGCGATGATGATGGATGGAGCGGCTCTCCAAACTTGGTAACCCTCACTTGGTAGCGACCAGCCCTGCTTGGTCAAAATCTCTTCGTATTCAGTCAAATCATCCGTTGTCACTGTTGGCGCAACGAGCAAGACAGCGGTTTTACCGGCTTTGGCCGCTTGCACAATCGCGACAGAAACAAATAGATGTGGAGAGAGCGAGAGCTTTGCGTTTATGCATTCGACAAACGGCACACTTGTCAAATCATCACTACGCTCAATAAATTCAGATGAGAACCTGTATCCACGGTCCTCATCCATTGCAATCGCCACGATAGGGATCGTTGCGACAGTTTCAGTAGCACTACTGGTGAGCGTTCGCACCATAGGGCTTGAATGCTTTTGTTTGGGTTTTAAAAAGTCAAACATAGTCACCCTTATCTAGGTGAGCCAGGAGGAACGACTAATGCCGCTGGCAGAGGTGCATTTGGGTAAAAACCTTGCATAGGCGTAGCTGGACTCATCGCCGCCGGTGCCGTGGCTTGTACTGGGGCGATCCAACAAAGCTGCGTCGGCTTGCCTTTGAGCTTTGGCTTGATAAATTCCTCACCTCCAGCAAGACTGGCTTGAATTAACGCGCTACGCGAACGTTCGCGTGCCGATCGCGCAGGATAAAGAGACACGCAGCGCCCCTCAATCAAGCCAATTTCATATTGACCAACCTTGTCACCAACAGACTGGCCTGCTTGCAGCTTGTCACCAATCATCAAATCAACACGCATGTTTGATTCAGAACCGTAAATTGATTGAACTGTCATATCCAAATTTTTCCGAACAGTTTGACGCGGCGGGTTCTCGCGCTCATAGACCGATTTGTTTTCAGCCTGAAGAAGTGCATCAACGGTTTGTGAGCTTGTTGGGGCAGCCTCTTGAGCAAATGCAGTTGCGAATGCACATGCGCCAGTGATACCAATCATTAGCTTTAAAAGATTAGTTTTTTGCATAAAAAATTCCATTAAGTTCGACTTGCAAGGCTGATGTGCGCAGGTTGACGGCCTCAGCTGAAATTTGTCCGTATGACAAAGTAAGACTGCGCCACTCTGCCGCCACACCTCGGTCAATAAGTGCATCAATCGTGCGTAACGGCCCTTTGAGACTGATGGGTGCCTCTGATGGCAAGTCAACATCAGATGGCATGGCGATTGCCGTGCCATCGAATCTACGGGGCGGTGTAACTGTCAACGGTGTAAATGTGATTTTTGGAGCATCAGTCAGTGCAGGCAAAAGCTCTTGAAGCTTTGATGCGGTGACCAACAAGTGATGCGCCCTAGGGGGGAGCGCAGCAACATCCAAGGGGCTAACCTGGCTCTCCACACTCCACTCTAAAGAGAGCGATTGAGTTGGAGCAAATTTGGCCGTAAATCCCTGTGGAATAGATGATTTCAACTCAACGTTTGTCGCCGTGTTGACTTTTCCATCTGACTCATAATTCGCGGAGCAAGACCATGCTTGTTTACCGGCATTGGGAGTTTGAGGCTTACATACAGCCGTTTTCAAATGCCAGCCTCGCCAATTTACAGGTAACTCACCAAGTGATTTACGCAATGGCCGCAAGTTATCAATAGATGGATTTAAACGCCCTCCACCAAGGCGATTTATTGATTCAAGCCAAACCTTCTTAGGGTCTTCATTCTGTTGTCTTTGCGCCATTTCTTCGGCTCTTTTTTGAGCCGTAACAGAGGCATTCCAGGCGTCATATCCCGTGTTGCAGACCCACAGCAACAAAACGGCACCGGCGACCTTTAAAAGCGGCATTGGCACCTTGATTTGTGCCAAGAAATTAGCAGCAGGCAACGCGAGCAACGCATCGGCAGGCATGGCCGGAATCGTCATGAGCGAAGCCAGAGACGACACATGCGACTTTGCGCCAGTGGTACTCACATCAATGTCTGTATAAACAACCGACGAAGGATTTTGAGCAAGTCGTTTAGACAGCCAAGCGAGTGCAAGTTTGTCCACTTGGCCATTACGCTCTATGAGCACTTCATCTATGCCACTAGGGCGTCCACTTCGCGTCTGAGCAACCCAAATCTCCGTAGAGCTGAGAGATAAGGCAAAAAGTGCATCACCTGAATGTTGACGACCGGCCAACAGCGCCGCAGGGTATGACTGCTCAGGAAGTGTTTGCGTCTTGTCCTTTGGGACTAGCCCATAGCCGACTGTTTGTCCACCGACAACACAGTAGTGCGTTGCAGCCCCTTCTCTTGCGATCGTGATCGCAGCATTGGTTCCACCAGCTAACAAGATGGTGCGCCAGTTCAAACCTAATACCAATGCTCGACTAGCCGTTGAACTTTGAACGAACTGCAATGGACGAGCTGCATAACGAGTTACCTCGGTACGGCCCGATGACTTGTTGGTCAAGCCTTGTGGTTTTTTGCGGTTAAAAAGAGACATGGTCAACTTCTTAAATGCTGTCTTCTGCAACCGCAGTTACCAACAAAATGATTCGACGCGATGACTGATTGGTGGCATCAGAACCACCAAGAATTAGCGGAGCTTTTTCATCAAATCGACGTGAATTTGAGCCATTTACCGACTCATCAAGGCCACCAATCAGATGCGTGACGCCTGTACGCACAACAGTTCGCCCCGTTAAATTGGCCTCTTGGATGTTGCGTTGCTGAATCGTGGTTCCACTACCCTGCACCTGCACGGTATAGGGGGTAAGCGTGCCTGTACGGTCTGCTAGGTTCAATGCGACCAAAATCTGGCCATCATCTTGGGCTTCCGGTGTCACAGTCAAGAAAACACCATATTTGTCCTCTTTTTGAGTGATCGTGGGCGCACTCACGCTGCCAAGTGAGGATGTGGACGTATTGCTGGCCACGCTGGCCACGTAATCAAATACAGTTGGTAAGCCGATTGTTTGGGCATTTCCATTCAAGGTGGACACAGGGAAAGTTCGCCGTGTCACTGTCAACCCCATCTCATCCAATGCCTGCAAAATCGCTGTTGAACCTGAGTACTGACTGGTGCTCGATGCGCTAAACCCGAGAGAGCCTGGATTCGTACTTGCAAGAGATTTTGGGGATGTGAACGAATCATTTACACCGTTAGCACGCTTATAAAGCAGAGTCCAATCAATTGAAACTTCACGACCGTGTTTGTTCGTAACAAACAGCTCTTCGACGATCAGGGTGATGCGGCGCGTTAAACGCTTGTTTTCAGTTTCTAAATAGCTTTCGATGCGCGCAATTGCATCAGGCGTATCGGTCACGATGACTGACTTAGATTCAGGATTAATTTCAATTGAACCGGCAACCGTTCCCATTGCTAACAAAGAGGCCTTCATACTCGTGAGCACATCGGTAGCCGTGTTCTCGTAGGTGGTCTTTGACTCTTCTTTAAATCCCGAGCTTGTAGTAATAACGTTTGGAATTTTTTGAGACAGCGCTTTTAAGCGCAATACACGTGTTTCAAGACGAAAAATTTCAATTGTTCCGTTTTCCGTAACACGATGGCTTACCCCCCACGTTGCATCAGCCATATCCAACAACGTATTGAGATCCATATCAACTGGGGCAACACTCAACAACTCTTGGGCTTGATTTTGGTTTTGTGCTGGCTGCGTAGACGGAGGAGTTCCGCTCGATGCGGAGCGACGCAAAGCAAACTGCGATGCTGGTAGCAAGGCATCAGGTTTAACTCGAACGGGAACGCCAATGAGCGCTGTTACGCAGCTGGCAAGGCGTTGTAATGTGTAGGTGTTGGGGTTGCACTCTGGTGTGATGGCCGTCACCTTGGTGCGCCCAAGAGCATCCATAGAATTTTCTGACAAGCGCAGGCGTGTTCGCAGCACTGGTGGCAAAGATAAGTCACGTGCCAAAGGCACGCTTTTACCAGCTAACCAAGGCGCTTCAACATCTTGTTGACGAATCGCTTGATCTTTGTAATTTTTTGCGCGATTTTTTGCCACTTGTTGGTACTGATCAACACGATCGCTTGTTTTTTCGCCATCGCTACGAATGTCTCGGTCTGCAAAATACGTTCCGCATCCAGACAATGCAAGTGAGACAGCCAAAAATAATGTGTTGTGAAGTAATTTCATGATGATTGGCCTCGATTAGTTTTCAGAACGTGCGCACAATTCACTTGCTGGAATGACACGCAAGACGTTGTTTGAATAAAAGCATGGTTGAACGGGCAGATCAGTCAGCGTGGTGCTTTTCAGCAAGCGACGAACCGCAGTTTTATAGTCACTGATAACAGCATCAGAGCCACTGACAGGGATATCTCGTGCGACAGCCCAATGTTCAGGTTCAAATGTCCATCCAGAGTCCTTTGACCACTTCATCAAGACTTTTCTGAAGTTTTGATCTAAGGGTGAAACCTCAAACTTGGCCCCCTGTGGCTCAATGGCTGGAACATCAATAGGTGAGTTCGCTGCGACAGCTTGCACTGAAGATTCAGCTCGTTGCTTCTCCACCGTAGAAAGACCAGGGGCTTTTTCTGTAGTTTGGACAGCCATCTGCGTTTTTTCAAACTCAACTGGTTCGCTGACAGCGCCGTAGGTGCGTGCCGGTGTGGCCATGCCAAAAGCCGCAGGACGCCCTTGGCGCTCAATTTCAATAGGGCCGTTGTAACTAGCAACGATTTCACGCTTGCCACTCCAGCGCATAACCAGCTTGGAGTACGTTCCTTGAATTGAAAGGTACGGTGAGTCCTTTTTCAGATCAAGAAGTACATCACCCGCAGGTTCTTGAGACATCACAATTGGAATCGTCATACCTTCCGGCAATTGAATGCGCGTGACTTTCCCATCGTCAAAAACAGAAATTCGTTCATCTGATACGCGGTAATTGAAGTCATATTTTTGGGATGAAGCTGACTGAGCATTAGCTGACACGGTCAGCATCGCCCCGAGAAAAACATGCACGATTTGAGAAAAGCATTTTTTAAATTTCATTGACGAACTCCTGTAATTTTTGGATCTAGAACCATGTCGTTTGTGACGACAACGCGAAGACGATCAGCGGGTTTGAGGCGAAGCTCAGGCTTGATGTTGATATTTCGCTCAAGAGACTTCTTAGCTACATCTGCAAGCGCTTGTGTTGCAGCACTGCCTAGAACGGCACCATTACTCACGTTGATAGTCGTACCGGTATTGGATGTATTTCTTTCAGCAAATGTGGCAATCGCGGCCACCATGAAACTGGTGCCAAAGGTCTTCCAAAACCGTGAATTCACCTCTGCTGGTGCCCCAATAGCGCCTTGTGGATCAGATCCAGGCATTCCACCCAAAATCACATGCGCTCCTGAAGGGAAGGTCATTTTTGTAAATGCCAGCAACATCGTTTCTTGGCCGTGAGCAACCTCGGCGTTGTACGTACACAGGATCGTGGTTCCGGCTGGAATTAGTTTTACGCGCTGCGTCACCGTGTCATATACGTCTTCTTCAACTTGCACACGACATGGTCCTGCTTTATCGCTGGAGACAGCGCCACGAACGCCAACAAGAATGGATGCACCTTCTAGCAGGCTGTAAGGGCCAGGACCAGATTGAGCACGTAATGGCTGCGCAGGCTCTTTTCCTTTGTTTGCGGCCAAATGGTCCATAAACTGTTTGTCTTTGGCATCAGACGTTGTTGCCCCCTGCCCCTGCCCTTGGGTGCGCATGTAGGCCTCAACCAAGGGGTTGACAGCTGTAGAGGCAGGAGTTTTGGCTGATTCGTCCGCTTGTGGAGTAGTAGGAAGACCAGCGCTATTTCCAGTCATTGCTGCATATGCAGCCAACTGTTGAGTTAGCGCCTGATTAGGATTGGTTGCATTGGTAGTTTTTGCACCAGTATTTTTGAGAGCTTCGGATTCCCAAACACCCATTTTTCTTTGGGCATTGCGCATCATTTCCTGTTTGCGAGCGTCGTATTCGCTATCTTTTGCATCCTGACCAGCCGTGGAGTTGGGCGTGCCCTTTGGATACGCCGTTGGATAGCCAGTTTGCTCACCGTTGCCACCCGTTGCGATCTTGTGCCCCACACCACTTTCGGTAGCATTCTTCGCTTTTGAAGGGTCTAATGGGCCATCTTTCTTCTTAGCGCCCTCCTCCTTGGCCATGTCCTCTTCAACTTCTTTACGACGCTGTTCTAGCCGTGTACTGAACGCCCCCGAGTCGCCAGGAGTAGCAGCAGCGATTTTTTTATCGTCTTTGACCTTCTGAGCTGCGATTTTTTGATCTTTGAGAGTGTTGCCTGATAAGTTGCGCCAAACCAAAGACACGCCAATCAACACGATCAGCAAACCTACGCCATAGGTAATCCACTTGCGACTTGCCGCACGTGGACCAACTGGAGACGTTTGAGGTTGACTCATTTGAGTTCACCTCCATCATTGAAATTTCTAACTACAACGCCTCGGCATGCAGAATCAAATACACCACATGAGGATGTTTTTTGATTGCGGATTTTGATTTCAGCAGCACCAGACTTCAACAATATTCCGTGCTGAAAAATCTTTGCAGTGATGAAATATGGCCCGTGCACTGCGTATTCGATGTTTTCGGCCATACCCTCTGGTGAAACCGCAAACATGATTGGTCGCATTGATTGAGCGTCTTTAAATTTGATCCAAGTGCGCTTGCCATCATCAAAAACCATGATTGGTTTAAAGTCAGCGTCCCCTGTGATGCCGTACTCCATGTTCAAGCTATCCAAGTTCACGAGAGGCATCGCATCAGAAACGACTTGTGACTCGCTTTCACCATCAGCCGCTCTGGTTGCACCATTACGCTTTTTTCCTGCCAATTGAGAAATCAGCGCTCGATCTTCGTAAACACCTGAATCGAATGATCGCCATGAAACACGTTGATGCCTGGCTTCTTTGAACGGGAGAACATCCACCAAATCAATTTGGTAGCGTCTAGCAGTCGTGATGATCAACATAGAACCAGATGCGCCAGATTGTGTTGGGCGTACTGTTAAATCTGTTCCAGTGCCAAGTACACGGACCTCCCACTCTGATTCATCATTCACAACTGCCGACAAGATTTGTTCGTCAGATGCAAACTCAAAGTGTGTAAATCGTGAGAACCACGTTTTGACTGGATATATCGCATCCTTGTTGTATGGAAAAACAACAAGTCGCGAATCTATTGACGATGGTTTAGGCACGATCGCACCAGGGCGTGGTCCGATTTCCTTGCTTAACTGCAATAGTTCTTCAAGTGGCGACTTGGTTGGTGCCGCAGGGCGTCGGCCGCTTGTATCTTGAGCACTCACATTGAGAATGCTTACGAGCAAAACAGCCAAGCAAATACGTTGCGCTGACTTCATATGCAGAAAATTCATTAACGAGCCTCCACTTGATCGTTCAAAGTCCAATGGGTGATGCCTAGACCCAATGGGTTATCAGGGTCTTGGTCATCATCTTTTGGAGGGGCTGCGCCGTACTCAACCGTGAGAAGTTTTCGGCGGCGCTCACGCTCAACACCAAGAACTTTTTCAATCCAGATGAAATCAATGAATGCCACTGTGCGGTCTTCGTTGAATGACACGTTTGGAACGCCCAAAATTTCACGTGTCAAACCTGGTGTTCTGGCAATACGTTCGGCGGTTTTATCGACCTTTTCAGTCCAATCGTCCAATTCGCGAACTGCACCACCGCGAGTCCACTTATAGGCGCTTGGCAACCCTTCTTTGAGAGTCGCAGCATTGATGATGGTTAGTCGCGCAGTCCATAGACGCAAGAAGTAAGCGATGTTTTTGTCAGAAACTTTGAGTTCTTCCGCTACGCGATTGGTCATCGTCACACGACCGGTGGACGAGTCCGTTTCAAAGAAGTATGGAATTCGCTTGCGCAGTGGCAGCATGATCAGTACGCCAATGAGCAAAAGCAAGCCGACTAACTGCCAAATCGCTTTGTCACGACGCAAGTCCATAACCTGCTGCTTCAACCCATCAACAAGATCGTTGTAGACACCAGCGGCAGTCAGCCCCTCCTGAGTCCCTTTTGGGGGCATGCTGATTGCTTCTTCACTCATTTGAGACTCCAAGGTAAATTTGTTGTCAACCAACCAGTTGACACTTGCGTTTTAGGTAAAACAGTGCGAACATCCAAAGCGTGAGACTTCTGATTTCTTTTTTGTTGCCATGGTTGACCTTCTTCACGATTGGTCGTCCATTCGCAGGCCTTTTCTGTTTGGTGATGCAGCTCACGCTGATCGGCTGGATTCCAGCTGTCATTTGGTCGGTCTACGCCCTTGGGCAATACAAAACCGACAAGAAAATTGAAAAAGCATTGGCTCAGTCCAAATAGGAGAACACCATGTGGGAAGTTGTATTGATCGTGGTCGGCTGGATGTTTGTTGTGCTGTTCCTCGCAGCGGTTTATCAAATGGTTTTTCATCCATTGAAAACACTGGGTGCAGCGGTTGAAGCATTTGAGGATGCATCGAATCAAGTAGCTACTACTTATCAAGCAAGAGTTGACGCAGGTTTGGACAGCAGTCGATAAAAAGCTACAAAGAGTCATTTAGTACCCCCCTTGACTTTTGAAGCGACAAAATTACCAAGTGACATTGCGGCACTACCTGCTTTTCCAGCAGCTTGACGCCCTGCACCTTTACCAAAATCTTTACTGCTAGCGCCACTACCACCGCTAACAAGTGCCTGTGCAATCCCTTGTACTTGCCACATCATGTAAGCGCAAATAAGACTGACAATGGCCATCATCCAAGCGGCAACTAGATCTACAGTGCTGTAGCCAGAAGCACTGTCAATCATGTCAGCCATGCCGCGCAAAACAACAAACATCCCAGCGGTCGTTGCAACCATGAGAGCGGCAACAATTTTGGTCAGCCCTGCTGCGATCATGAATTTGAGCCAACCATCAAATAAAAATTCGGTACGCTCCCAAATCAACCATGGGACCAAAATTGGACCTAACGTAACGCCAATGCTGAACGAGACTTGAGCCATGAATATCGCCACCACGTATGCGACGAACGCAAGTGCGAGAAAAAACAGCGCAGCGATCTTGAATGACAGTGCGGCCATGATTTTGGGAAAGTACAAAAGCATGTCTGTGATGGAAGGTGCTCCCTTCGCGCCACACAAATCAATTTGTTGATAGCCTGGTTCAACCCCTGCTTCAACTTGAACTGGAGCAGTCTGTGTGCATTTCGGCTCCTGCTCCCCCTTGAAGAGCTGAGCAGCTGCTTGGAACATTAAATTTGCTGAGGTCGAAACATCAGCAGTACCCGCTACTTTTTGTGCGATTTGATTGAAATTGGTTTGAAAAAAACCTGTTGTGAATGCAGCCCAACTTGAGAGCATCAAGGCAACTACCGAATAACGTACAAACGTCTTTGTAGATTCCTGAAGTGCTGTTAAACCATCACTTGAAAGCATCCACATCAAAATCGCCCAACTCACAGTGATGAGAAGCAACATAACGGCTAAATCCAAGCCCTCATCAACCAGTACTGTTGATTTGGAACTCAATGCTCCAGTGACCGAGTTGTACATGCATGACACAACGTCGCCAAGAACCACATTTTGAAGATTGGTGCAATCAACCATGCTTACCACCTATTAAATAAATAATCCGTACATCCACTTGGATACGGTGATTAAGAAAACGATGGCTCCTAGCGGCATTGCTAAAAAACCGAAAAATGTCATGATTGGCTCATCAATTAGCAACCGAAGGGCCGTCAAAAGTAAAAGTAACTTGAACGATCTTTTCACTTGCCACGGAATATTCAATTCATCGCTACGCAAATTCATGAATCGTTGACGATGATGTCTTTCAGCATTTGCCAACCAGCAAGTTTCTCGACGAGTTAAAACCTTGCGACGAAGCAGTAATATGAGCGTGCGTTTTTGAAGTGTCATCATGGTGCACCGCCATCTGTCCATGGATCTGGAGCCTTCACACTTGACGTGCCATTTCTGCTGTTCAATGCGGAGCCAGCAGCCCCTGCGCTTTGCAGAGTCGTAGCGTGGGCAGCGTTTGAATTTTGCTTGCTAATGGCATCTGAATTTCGATCAGCACTCTGAGTCATTAATGCGGTCTTAATTTCTACCAACTCACCAGCCATCATGGTGCTTTGCTGATTGAGCAACTGAAGCCCTTCAACGTTTCCTGTGATGGCTTGTGTTTGCTCAGAAACAGCACGCAACTGAGCTGCTCGATCTTGGGCATTGCTAATCGTCGCGACATCTTGATCAAGACGCTCTTTGTAATAGCCGCCTTTGGTGCTGGCCATCTTTTGCTCGTAGCCCATATAGGTGGCCACATTCATCCCCATTTTTCCGGCCTCAGAAATGCGAGCTGTCATCGCACGCTCTACATCAGCGGATGCACTGCCAACCCGTTTAACGCTGCCAAGCAATGTGTTTAGAGCATTGAGCTGCCCGAAATACGGTTGCCTAGCCTGTTGCAACATCGTTGCAGGCAGATTTTTCAGATTGGTGAGCATTGCAAGGTACTGATTCACCATGGTGATGTTTCCTTGGATTTGCATTGCGACCATGTTGGCTTGCTTGACGTTAGATGCCGCAAGTTCAACGTTGTTCATCAGCTGTGTACCTTCTGATGCCGCAGTACCAGCAGAGCCACTGGCGTACGCAAGGTTGCTAAAGGCAATCAAACCAATAACTGCAAACTTTGACTTCATGAAAACACCTCCATGTCTTCGTCTTCATCATCTATAACAGGCGTATTGATCATTTGATTTATATGGCGGATTCAAGGACGAAGTGCAACAAAGATGAACTGGTTATAGGTGGCTGAGGATGCGAGAGCATCATGGCCGCTTTAACCGCCAAATCGAAATTGCCCAATGTACAAGCACCTCAGCCGAGAAGAACGATACCAAA
>NZ_JAVKLQ010000009.1:0-32937 GCF_031539175.1 Limnohabitans sp.
GGATGGTTTCCAAAATGGCTTGCACCAGCGTGGTGGTTTTGCCCGTGCCGGGCGGGCCGTGGATGATGGCCACGTCTTGCGCCGAGATCACATGGCGCACCGCCACCAGCTGCGAGTCGTTGAGCGCACTGGGGTAAAACAGGTCGTCGGCTTTGGGTTCGCGGTAGCTGGCTTGCCGCACGCCCAGCAGCACATCGCGCAGTTCGGCCAAGCGGTTGCCGTGAGCGCCGATGACGTCGTTCAGGGCTTGGTGCATCTCGCGGTAGCTGACCTCGTCAAAGGTGAGGTCAATGCCTAGCGTGCTTCCGTTGAGGGTGCTGCCGTTGAGGGTGCTGCCGTTCCGCACCCAGTCGGGCAGCTCTTCTTTGGTGGTGGCCAGCACCAGCTTGTTGCGCCGCACGCTGGTCACCACGCCGCTCAGCACGGGTCGATCTGATGCCGAATGTGCGCCCGAATAGCCGG
The DNA here is from genome assembly GCF_031539175.1 of Limnohabitans sp. GTDB lineage: Bacteria > Pseudomonadota > Gammaproteobacteria > Burkholderiales > Burkholderiaceae_C > Limnohabitans. The sequence goes on from NZ_JAVKLQ010000009.1 coordinate 463, forward strand.
GCGCATTGCTGAACACACACGCGTTTTTACCCACTTGAAACAAGTGCAGGTCTTGCCGATGCGCAGGCCGCTCCAGCTCCAGCTCCACCTTGCCACCAAAACCGATGTCTTCTTGGGTGATGGTGACGGGGTACCAAGTCAGGCCACGCCGACGCCGCTCTTTGATGCTGGCACTGGCGTTTTTGAACTTGAACTGCGCCTGGTCTTCCTTTTGCTCCAGTTGCATGAGCGCACGCACATGGCGTAGCTCATGTTGAACGGCGCGAAGATCGGTGCGGGTAACGTCGAGATCAGCCAAAGGAATAGGGATTTAAACCGTTCACCAAAAGAAAACGCGCTGATAGCGCGTTTTCTTTTAAGTGGTCGACTTGAACAACGCCGCCATCACCCGCTTGGGCTTGATGTTGGCTGACTTGCGCAGTGGGTCGGGGGCCACGGGCGCTGCGGCTTCGGCGCTGCGCACAGTCGCTTCATAGGGCTTGTCAAAGAATGGATCGTTCTTGATGCGCGGCGCGGGCACGTAGCCCACTTCGCGGCTGCGGCGGCTGTCTTGCTCGCGGGGGCGTGCATCGCGCGAGGCATAGCCTTCACGTGGGCGGCTAGAAAACTCTGAACGCTCACCACGTGGCTCGCCACGAGAGAACTCTGCACGCGGTTCGCGTGAGTCGCTGCGCGAATCATTGCGAGGTTCACGACGCTCACGCGAGCGGTCTTGCTCGACGGTCACGTTTTCTAAGGTGATCTTGGTCTTGAGCAATTTCTCAATGTCGCCCACCAAGCGTTGGTCGCTGCCCGACACAAAGCTGATGGCTTGGCCCAAAGCGCCAGCACGGCCTGTGCGGCCAATGCGGTGCACATAGTCTTCGGCGTTGAAGGGGATGTCAAAGTTGAACACCGCTGGCACGTCTTTGATGTCCAAGCCGCGAGCGGCCACATCGGTACAGACCAACAAATCGACTTCGCCTTTTTTGAAACCTTCAAGGGCTTTCAGGCGTTCGTCTTGGCTCTTGTCCCCGTGCAAGGCGCTGGTGCGAAAACCGTCGCGCTCTAGCGAGCGGGCCAAACGGGCGCAGCCGAGTTTGCTGTTGCAAAACACAAAGGCTTGCTTCATGCCGTTGGTTTTGATGAGGTGGCGCAAGGCGTTGTACTTGTCGTCCACGCTCACGCTGTAGAACTGCTGCGTGATGGTGGCGGCGGTTTCGTTGGGGCGCGCCACTTCGATGGTGACGGGGTTTTGCAAGTAGCTGCCAGCCAAGCGCTTGATTTCTGGCGAGAACGTGGCCGAGAACAGCAGCGTGGTGCGCTGTTTGGGCAAGTGGCTCAAGATGCGTTGCAGGTCTGGCAAGAAGCCAATGTCCAACATGCGGTCGGCTTCGTCGAGCACCACGTATTCAACTTGGTTCAACACCACGTTCTTGGCTTCGATGTGGTCGAGCAAACGGCCAGGGGTGGCCACCAACACCTCGACGCCTTTTTTCAGCTCGATGGTTTGGGGCTTCATGTCCATGCCACCAAACACCACCATGCTGCGCAGGTTGGTGTGCACCGCATATTGTTTGATTTGCTGGGCCACTTGATCGGCCAACTCACGGGTGGGCAACAGCACCAAAGCGCGCACGGGATGGCGTGCAGGCGAGGTGGAGCTGTTTTCGTGTTTGAGCAAACGTTGCAGCAACGGCAGCGAGAACGCCGCTGTTTTACCGGTACCGGTTTGGGCTGCACCCATCACATCTTGGCCCGTCAAAACCACCGGAATGGCCTGAGCTTGGATGGGGGTCATGGATTCGTAGCCCATTTCGGCTACGGCGCGTGCCAGCGCGGGGGCCAGCTGCAAATTGGAAAAAGAGGTCGTCATGTCTGGGGCATATTGTCGCATTGTGTGCGGCTCAGCCCAAAACAGGCGTTTTCGCCTCGAAACAGGCGTCTAGCCAAACGCTTTAGGTCTTTGGCAGCGTGACGCCGACTTGGCCTTGGTACTTACCGCCACGGTCTTTGTAGCTGGTTTCGCACACATCGTCTTTGTCGCTCTCAAAGAACAACACTTGGGCACAGCCCTCGCCTGCGTAGATCTTGGCGGGCAGTGGCGTGGTGTTGGAGAACTCCAAGGTCACATAGCCTTCCCACTCGGGCTCGAACGGCGTGACGTTGACGATGATGCCGCAGCGGGCATAGGTGCTCTTACCCAAACACACAGTCAACACGTTGCGAGGAATACGGAAGTACTCCATGGTGCGGGCCAGCGCAAAGCTGTTGGGCGGGATGATGCACACGTCAGACTCGATGTCCACAAAGCTCTTAGGATCAAAGTTCTTCGGGTCCACCACCGTGCTGTAGATGTTGGTGAACACCTTGAACTCGGGCGCACAACGGATGTCGTAGCCGTAGCTGCTGGTGCCGTAACTGACGATTTTTTCGCCAGCGGCGTTCTGACGAATCTGGCCTGGCTCGAACGGCTCGATCATGCCGTGCTGCTCAGCCATGCGGCGAATCCATTTGTCTGATTTGATGCTCATGGGCTAATTTTAGGGCCTCGTCAAAGCCCCCTGCTTTCTTCAGTTGTCGCCTTCGACAAAACGCTCAAAACACAGCTTGAGGTCATGCAGCCATTTTTGGCGCTGTACCTCGGGTACAAAACTGGCTTCAAAGCTGTTGCGGGCCAGCGAATACGCCTGCTGCGCGTTCATGCCTGTGGCGGCAAAGGTTTGCAGCCAGTTCTCGTTCATGTAACCACCAAAGTAGGCGGGATCGTCTGAGTTGATGGTCACGCACAGGCCGGCATCCAGCAATTGGCCAATGTTGTGGTCTTTCAAGTCGGGGAACACGCACAGCTTTTGGTTAGACAACGGGCACACCGTCAGTGGCACACGGTCTTTGGCCAAACGTGCCATCAGCGCAGCATCGTGCACGGCTTGCACGCCATGGTCGATGCGCTCCACATGCAGCACATCCAAGGCACTCCACATATAGGCAGGTGGCCCCTCTTCGCCCGCATGGGCCACCAAATGTAGGCCATGGGCGTGCGCCAAGGCGAACACGTTTTTGAATTTTTCGGGCGGATGGCCCACCTCGCTAGAGTCCAACCCCACACCGATGAATTTGTCTTTGAACGGCAAGGCATCGTTGAAGGTTTGCAGCGCGGCCTCTTCGCTCAAGTGGCGCAAGAAGCACAAGATGAGCTGTGCACTGACACCGAGCTGCGCCTGAGCATCCACACACGCGCGGTGCAAGCCGTTGATGACGGTGGCCATGGGCACGCCACGCTCGGTGTGCGTTTGTGGGTCAAAGAAAATTTCGGAATGCACCACATGGTCAGCGGCTGCGCGTTGCAGATAGGCCCACGCCATGTCGTAAAAGTCTTGTTCGTGCAACAGCACACTGGCACCCGCGTAGTAAATGTCCAAGAAACTTTGCAGGTTGGTGAAGGCATAGGCCGCACGCAAGGCTTCGACATTGGCATACGGCAACTTCACACCATTGCGTTCGGCCAACGCAAAGATGAGTTCAGGCTCCAGCGAACCCTCGATGTGGATGTGCAGCTCGGCCTTGGGCATCTCGCACAAGAGCTTGGGCAAATTGACAGTGGCAACGGCGTGGACTTTGAACATAAAAACCTCCAGAGATGAAAGCATGCTACCCAACAATTGCATGGTGAGGACAACAGATATGCCACGTATCGTGCCATCCAACGGATGGCCTGAGTATGGTTCTTGCTTTGAAAGCCCTATGGAAAATTTAAGTTTGTTCAAGCGCACCTACAACCGGGACGACTTCACACGCGGTGCACGCGCCTTACTGGCTTTGGGTTTGGTCTTTGCCGTCGATTGGTTAGCTGACTGGCAAGGAGAACTGATGCCTGTTCTTCTCGGTGTGATTGCCAGTGCGCTCACCGAAACCGATGACCACTGGCAAGGCCGCCTGCGGGCTCAACTCATTGCCATGAGCGCATTTTCTGCGCTGGCCTGGGCCGTGTGGGCCAGCTTGCCTTGGCCGGTTTTGCTGATGGCCGTGCTGGCCCTGTCTGCGTTCAGCTTGACCATGCTGGGCGCTTTGGGCGAACGCTACCGCGCCATCACCTTTGGCGCTTTGGTTTTGTTTTTGTATGTGGCGCTTTCGGCACACACCAGCCGTAGCCATGCCAACATTTCTACACCGTTGCTGCTCACTGGCGCAGCTTGGTATGGCGTTGTATCGGTGCTATGGGCGGCCATATGGCCACAACCACCTGTCCGGTACCGCCTTTCCAAGCTCTACATCTTGCTGGGCGAATACTTGCGATTGAAAGCGCAATTGCTGGAGCCCATTCGGGAAGCGGATCTGGCAGAACGGCGCATGAACTTGGTGTTGCAAAACGGTCGAGTGGTTGATGCACTCAACGCGGCCAAAGAGAGTTTGCTCAGCCGGATTCAAAGCGGCCCATTGCCTAAATGGTTGCAGCTCGCCATGCAGCAATATTTGGCAGCACAAGACATTCATGAACGCGCCAGCTCTTCGCATGAAAACTATCACGTGCTCTCTGACGCTTTTTTCCACTCGGATGCGCTGTACCGCAGCCAACGCGTCCTGATTTTGCTGGGCCAGCAAGCCACGCAAGTAGCTGCCGTCATTCAAACCCAAACACCCCCCAAGCACCAAGGTGCAACCACACGCGGGTTAGAAGACTTGCATGCGGCCATCCAGCACATCGAAGTGACCGACCAAGTGCAACGTCCCTTGAAAGCCTTGCATGCACTGAGTGACAACCTCACCGCCACAGCCAGTGTATTTGCGAGCATCTTTACCCTCGCACCCAACGAGGCAGACCATCAACTGCTCGACCGGCAACCCGCCACGCCTCAAGAAGCTTGGGCCCGCGTACGCGATCAGCTGAACTTCAGCTCTCCCTTGTTTCGTCATGCGTTGCGCTTGAGTGCATCCTTAGTGGCTGGTTTTGCTGTCATGCAAGCCACGCACGACCCGATGGGCTATTGAATTTTGTTGACCATCGTCTTCGTCAGCCAGCAACACTACGCAGCCACCTTGACTCGGCTGATGCAACGCACCTTAGGCACGGTGGTGGGTTTAGCCCTCGGCTGGGCATTGACACAGTTGTTCCAACCTGCCTTGGTGCAATCCGCGCTCATCGTGATTTTGGGGGCCGTCTTTTTAGGCAATCGACACACACGTTATTGGCTGGCGACAGCTGCTGTGACCACCTTGTTGGTGCTGAGCTTTCACCAAATCGGCATGCGGCAAGACCTATTCCCAGAGCGGTTATGGGACACCCTGATCGGATGCGCCATTGCAGGCGTGGCCTCTTGGCTACTCCTACCCAATTGGCAATGGCGACTTTGGCCCAAACTCAGCGCCCGCAGTTCGCGTGCGCAAGCCGCCTACTTGGAGGCCATCGTGCGTCAATACCAACTCGGTAAAGACGACCATTTGGACTACCGCTTGGCAAGACGCAATGCACACAATGCAGACGCCGCCCTCTCAAACGCTTACTCAGCCATGCGCAAAGAGCCATCGCGGGTGCGCCATCACGAAGCATCGAGTGGTCGATTTTTACTGTTGTCACACACCCTGCTGAGCTATCTCTCCGCGCTCGGAGCACACCGTGATGAATGGCACGGCACGCCGCTCCCCCCTTTCATTTTGAACTCGGCCAGTACTTTGCAAAAACAACTCACCGCATTGGCCCAAGCGCTAGAGGATCATCGCCCTTCGTCTGTGCCAACGTCCTTGCTCAATGACCACCTGACGTTCAGACCCGATGCCCATGAACCGCACAGCGCGCAAGCGGTAGAACGTTTGTGGCAAGCGCAATTACAACTGGGCTTGCAGTTGATGCCCGAGTTAGCACAACACGCCACACAGTTCAACAACGCACCTTGACACGCCCTGCTGGGTTATCTCAAGCACCGAATTCATGCGTACTGAGACAACCAGCACGCACTGCGCACCAAAATCTTGCGCTACTCACAACGCAATCGCTTGCTTTAGCTGGTCCAGCAATTGCTTACTCTGAGATGGGGGTAGAAGCGTTCAGCCTGTATGCATGACACATACAAGCAGGAAATTGCCACCGATACGAGCCGCCTTGGCAGGCTGCGCGTGTCGGCTGCACAAGCGACACACACCCTGCCTTGGCATTCAAGACTTTTCTCTCACCAGAGGTCCACATGCCCAAGTTTTCTTTTTCACGTCGACACCTACTCGCATCCTTAGCCCTTGGTGCAACGCTGTTCACCCACGGCCTCAGCCACGCACAAGCCCCTGAAAAGATCACGTTCCTCACGAGCTGGTACGCCCAAGCCGAGCACGGTGGCTTTTACCAAGCACTGGCCACGGGGCTTTATCAAAAGGCAGGTCTGGATGTCACGCTGAAAATGGGCGGACCGCAAATCAACGGGCTTCAACTACTCACAGCTGGCCAAGCAGACTTGATCATGGGCTATGACTTTCAAGTCATGAGTGCCGTTGAAAAAGGCCTGCCCGTGACCACGGTGGCCGCCTCGTTTCAAACCGATCTGCAAGGCATGCTCACGCACGATGACGTCAAGTCATTGGCCGACTTGAAAGGTAAAACCATCTTGGTCGCCACGTCAGGGCGCAGCAGCTGGTGGCCTTGGCTGAAAGCGAAATATGGCTACATCGACGAGCAGTCCAAGCCCTACACCTTCAACCTGCAACCCTTCTTTGCAGACAAGAACACGGCGCAACAAGCCTACCCCTCGTCTGAGCCATTCCAAGCTCAAAAAGCCAACGAGCCTGCCAAGTTCTTTTTATTCGCCCATGAAGGCTACCCCCCCTACGGCACCACCATCGTCACCACACAAGACATGATGAAAAGCAAACCCGACACCGTGAAACGCTTTGTGCGCGCCACGATGGAGGGCTGGGTCAGTTATTTCAAAAACCCAGCGGCTGGCAACGCATTGATCAAAAAGGACAACCCCAATATGAGCGACGAGCAACTCAGCTTCGCCTTGCAACAGTTGAAAGACTTGAAAGTCCTCAGCAGCGGAGACGCGGCTAAGTCTGGCGTAGGCACCATCACCGAAGCACGCTGGAAAAAAACTTATGAATACCTCGTCACTGAAAAGCTCATCAAGCCAGAAACGCCTTGGAGGAATGCCTTCAATTTAGACGCCATCAAAGACGTCCATGTGATGCCCTGACTATGACAACCTACGCCACCACACTGACGCCTGTGATCGAAGTTCTTTCGGCACACAAGGTCTACGCCAATGGGACTCAAGCACTGGCGCCTGTGGACTTGACCATTCAAGCGGGTGAGTTCATCACACTGATCGGCCCATCGGGCTGCGGCAAAAGCACATTGCTGAAGATGATGGCGGGGCTACTCACGCCCACGGATGGGCGCATCCGTTGGTGGCGCTCAGGCTTTGACACGGTGGGCGACGAGGGCAAAAAAATTTCCTTTGTGTTTCAAGAACCCACCCTGATGCCATGGAGTCGCGTCGCAGCCAACGTACAGCTGCCATTGGATTTAGCGGGTATTCCTAAAACTGAAAGCGCACCAAAGGTCCAAGCCGCACTAGAACGAGTCGGCTTGGGTCGCTATGCGGACCATTACCCACGCGAACTTTCAGGTGGCATGCAAATGCGTGTGTCAATTGCACGGTCTCTGGTCACGGCTCCCAATGTGTTGCTGATGGATGAACCCTTCGGTGCGCTGGATGAAATCACACGCAATCGGCTGGATGAAGACATGCGCCAACTCTGCACCGATCGCAATTTGACAGTGATCTTCGTCACGCATTCGGTGTACGAAGCGGCATTTTTGTCTAACCGTGTGATCGTGATGGCGGCACGTCCAGGACGCATTTTCGCCAGCTACGAGATCACAGACCGTGCGATTCGCAATGCCGACTACCGCACCTCAGCAGAGTTCGGACATCACTGCACAGCGCTATCGGCCTTGTTACACCAAGCCAGTTTAGAGAGTGGCTCAGGCAATGGAGAGGCTGTATGAAACGTCTGATTGATTCACCAAAATTTGTGCAGTGGGCCGCCCCTGCTCTGGTCGGAGCTGTACTGCTGACCGTATGGGAGCTGACCTGTTGGTATTTTCAGGTCCGTGAATTTTTAATTCCTCGCCCAAGTGTGATTGCACAAACCTTGGTGCAAGACTTCGGCATGCTCGTCACGTCGCTGTGGGTGACACTCAAAATCACACTGGCTGCATTTGTATTAGCCACGGTCATTGGCTCACTCATTGCCTTCTTGTTTGTGCAAAGTCGCTGGATTGAGTTGAGCCTTTTCCCCTACGCTGTGCTGCTGCAAGTTACACCGATTGCAGCCATCGCACCACTCATCATCATCTGGATCAAAGACACCATGGTGGCCTTGACGGTCTGCGCAACCATCATTGCCATATTCCCTGTGATCGCCAACACCACCTTGGGGCTTCGCAGTGTCAATCCAGGGCTGGCTTCGCTGTTTCGCATGCAGCGTGCCACACGTTTGCAAACCTTGGTGCGATTACGCATCCCCAGCGCATTGCCTTATTGGTTTGCAGGTCTACGCATTGCCAGTGGTTTGTCTTTGATTGGTGCTGTCGTGTCTGAATTTGTAGCGGGCACAGGCGGACAAGGCGCGGGCTTGGCTTATCAAATTTTGCAAGCGGGTTTTCAAATCAACATTCCCCGCTTATTTGCCGCCTTGTTGCTCATTTCAGTCGCTGGCATTGCCTTATTTGCAGCCATGAGTGTGGCTGGCAAAGTCGCCATCGGTGATTGGCATGACAGCGAAAGCCAAACAGAAAGTTAAACACCATGACTTCATTTTTGATTCAAAACGCACACGCCATCCTCACGGGAGCAGAAGGCGTGACCGCGCGCACCACCAGCACGGACATCCGAGTAGAAGCAGGCGTTATCACGGCGCTAGGCCAACTCAGCCCCCATCCTGGTGAGCAACGCATTGACGCCAGCCATGGCGTGGTCTATCCCGGCTTTGTCAACACGCACCACCACCTCTTTCAGTCCTTGCTCAAAGGCGTCCCCGAAGCGTTGAACGTGCCGTTGTTTGAGTGGCTGCAAGCGGTACCTTACCGATACGCCCCTTATTTGGACGACGCCTGCCTCGAAGCCGCCGCCACGCTGGGCATGGTGGAGTTGCTGCTTTCAGGTTGCACCACCGTGGCAGACCACCACTACCTGTATGGCCAAGGCGTGCATTACGACCCGACCGAATTGATGTTTGAAGTGGCCGACAAAATGGGCCTGCGTTTTGTATTGATGCGCGGCGGTGCCACCCGTGGACGGACCTTCGCGACCGATGAACGTTTGCCGATGCCCACAGAACCCTTCGATGTGCTGCTGAAGTCCATCGAGCAAGCAGTGCAAACGTACCATGATCCAAGCACTGCGGCATTTCGCAAAGTTGTCTTGGCCCCAAGCACGCCGTTTTATTCATGCTCACCCGACGAGTTGCGTGATATGGCAAGGTTCGCCCGAAGCCTCAATATCCGCATGCACAGCCATTTGTCAGAAACAGCAGACTACGTGAGCTTTGCCCAAACGCAATGGCAGCAGCGCCCAGTGCATTGGTGCGCGGAGCATGAATGGATTGGCCCAGACGTGAGCTTTGCACACATGGTTCACTTGAATGAGGCCGAGATCGCCCTCTGCGGCCAAACTCAAACCGCTATCGCCCATTGCCCTCAAAGCAATGGACGCTTAGGCAGCGGTGTGGCCCCCGTACAAGCTTTGCACGCCGCAGGCGCAACGGTGGGCATTGGCGTTGATGGCGCTGCGTCCAACGAGGCGGCAGACATGATCAGCGAGTTGCATGCAGCTTGGCTGATACACCGTGCCCACAAAGGTGCAGGCGCTCAAAGCGTCGAAACCTTGGTGCACTGGGCAACGGCCAGCGGCGCCAAACTACTGGGACTCGACCAAGTCGGCCTGATTGCACCCGGCATGCAAGCTGACTTGGTGATTTACGACATGAATCACCCACGTTACGGCGGCCAACACGACCTCGCGACAGCCCCCGTCACCGCTGGCGGCAGTCCACACATTCGTCACGCTTTTGTGGCAGGTCGCGAAGTGGTACGTCATGGTGCTATCCCCGGTTTGGACATGGCGGAATTGCTGCACAAAGTACGACGACTGACTTCGCATTTGCGCTCAATCTCCCCTTGACCCGTAGCGCATCACGACACCACCTCTTTTCGATAGGACACTTTCATGCTCGTCACACAACAACCCGTTTTCCGAAAATTTTGGCACGCCGTCATGCCACTGAACGCACTGGCAGATGGTCCTAAGCCCTTCACACTTTTAAACGAAAACATCGTGCTCTTCATCGATGCACAAGGTCAGCCTGCCGCCTTGCGAGACCGTTGCTGCCATCGCACGGCCAAACTCTCCAAAGGTTGGTGTGTCAACGACGAGGGAAAGACATGCGCAACAGGCAACATTCGCTGCGGCTACCACGGCTGGGTGTATGACCGCGAGGGCATGGTGAGGATCATTCCGCAATACGATGCTGACCGCGCCATTCCGAAAGACTACAAAACCAAGGCCTACCATTGCGTAGCGAGATATGGCTACGCATGGGTAGCGCTCGAAGATCCCATCGCCGACATTCCAACCATTCCTGAGTTTGAAGCCGAAGGTTGGCGCACGATTTATCAGTTCTATGAAACGTGGAGCACCAGCCCTGTCCGCGCTTTAGAAAACAGCTTTGACAACTCGCATTTCAGCTTTGTACACAGAGCCACCTTTGGCGTAGCAGCGTCTCCAAAGCCCAGCAAATACGAATTAATTGAGGGGGATGGAGGCTTTTATGCCGAGACCATCATTGACGCCGTCAACCCCGTTGAGTTTCAAAAAATCAGCGGCGTGACCGATGCCATCACCACGCGCCATATGCGCAATGCTTATTTTTTGCCATTCTCGCGCAGGCTCGACATTGAATACCCCTCTGGTATTCGTCACGTCATCATCAACTGCTTCACACCGATTGATGATGGCCACATTCAGCTGTGTCAGTGGCTGTTCCGCAACGACACCGAAACCGACTGCCCTGAAGCCATGCTGGTTCATTTCGATGAAGTGATCACGCGTGAAGACAAAGACATTTTGGAATCTACCGATCCGGATGCCTTTGTCGACCTGCGTCGACGTGGCGTGGAGTATTCGATGGATTCAGACCGTCCCGGCATCTTGATCCGAAAACACCTGATGGCCCTGTTGCAGGCGCACGGCGAAGAAGAAGTGTTTCACCCAGCCCGTTAAGCCCTCAACAGCGAAAGTGGCTTACCAAGCCGACACGCAGCCATCGCTGCGTGGGTCTTCACCGCCTTCTATCCAACCGTTGGGGTGCAACACCAAAGCACCGGCATGGCCCATGCGCTCATCAAAGTCAGACACCACCTCGACGGGATGGCCCAAGGCTTTGAGGCCCTCCACCACGTCGGCGGCATAACGCGACTCGACTTTCAAGGTCGTGCTTTGCTCCGCCCAAGTTCGGCCCAACAACCAGCGTGGCGCGGCGACCGCTGAGCGCACGTTGTGCCCGCCCCACACGTAGCGCGAAAACACCGCCGCTTGCGTCTGTGGCTGACCTTCGCCACCCATGGTGCCGTAAACCAGCAAACGTCCATCGTCCAACTTGGCCATGGCTGGGTTGAGGGTGTGAAAGGGTTTGCGTCCCGGCTCTAAGCTGCGCAGCTTGCCCGGCTGCAAGTCAAACGAACAGCCTCGGTTTTGCCACCAAAAGCCACTCTCGGGCAACACCACGCCGCTGCCAAACTCAAAGTAAATGCTCTGAATCATGCTGACCGCACGGCCTTGGTCGTCCACCACGCCCATCCAAGTCGTGTCGCCATCCGAATTGGGTGCGGGCCAAGGGCTGGCTTTGTCCGTGGGCACAGCATCGGCCAAGCCTTGCACCACCTCTGGTCTGAGCAAGGCAGAGGGGTCGACCGACATGTGGGCAGGGTCGGTCACGAAACGGTCGCGCACGATGAAGGCTTGTTTGGTGGCCTCCACCAAGGCATGCATGCCGGCCACGTTGTCTGGGTTCCAGCCTTCTTGGCGAATGCGGTCGTAGACACCCAAGATGAGCAACGAGGCCAAACCTTGTGTGGGTGGCGCCATGTTGTAGACGGTCGCGTCGGACAACTTCAAAGACAAAGGGGGCTTGACCACGGCGTGGTGGTTGGCCAAATCTTGCGCGGTGATGGGGCTGCCTACGGCCGCTAAATCACGGGCGATTTGTTGCGCCAACTCGCCACGGTAAAAATCATCCGCACCGGCTTCTGCCAAACGTGTGAGTGTGGCTGCCAGTGCGGGGAACGCATGGCTGTCACCGTAGCGCGGTACCTCGCCTTGCGCATTCAAGAAGGCGGGGGCAAAGCCCGGCTGATGTTGCAACTCGCCCAATTTGTTGCGCGTGTTGGCTTCTTGGCTGTGCGTGACCGGAAAGCCTTCACGGGCGTAAAAAATAGCACTTTCTAACAACCGGGCAAATGGCAATTTGCCGCCCCAATGCGCTTGGCTGTAAGCATAGGCCGCACCCCATCCAGAAATAGTGCCCGCCACGGTGTTGGCCGCCAAAGGACCACGCCAAGGAATGGTGGCCATGTCGCCATACAAAGCACGGGTCACCCCCGCGCCCGCAGCACCACAGGCATCGATGGACTGCATCTCTTGCCCAGGCGCATGCATGAGCCAAAAACCATCCCCACCAATGCCTGTCATGTGTGGATAGACCACCGCTAAAGTCGCAGCCACTGCAATGGTGGCCTCGATGGCATTGCCACCTTCGCGCAAGATGTCTAAGCCCGCTTGTGAGGCCAAAGAATGGGGGGCGACGACTGCGCCTCGACGACCAAGAATCGGGTTCATACCGTGCTCCAAGAAGGGGTCACGCGCGCGGCTGCGCTGCGTGCAGATAAAAGATGGCCGCGCATTTCGCGGTAACACGTCACCACGTCACGCGCCAGCAAGGCTTCGACAATGACCGAGTGTTCTTCATAAGACGCCGACATGCGCGCCATGTTGCGAAATTGCGTGCGTCTGAAGGTTGAGATTTTGTGATGCAAGCCCACCACCATGTCAATCAACACGGGATTGTGACAACCTTGAATGATCACGTTGTGCAAATCACGGTTGATCACATCGTAAGCATCGGCATCTTCGCTTTGGATGGCAAGCCGACTTTGGGCATGCAACTCAGACAAGCGTTTGCGCTCGACATCACGCATGCGCACCGCAGCATGTCGTGCACAGGTGGCCTCTAGCTCGCCGATCACTTCAAACATTTGGTCCAACTGCTCGGAGGTCATCTCCGCCACGACCGAGCCACGGTTTGGCCGATTGGCCACCAAACCCGTGCTGGCCAACTGCTTCAACGCCTCACGCACCGGCGTTCGCGAGACCTGAAAGCGCGTGGCGAGCGTGGTTTCATCCAAACGCTCGCCGGGTAAAAAGACGCCCAAGGCGATGTCGTCCGCAATTTTTCGGCACACCTCGTCCGCCAAACCGCCTCGGCTGCGTGCGCTAGATTTGAATTCGGCCGACATACTCATATGGCTTGAGGCAAAGACACAGGATGCCAACACGCCAAAGCACTGGCGCCAGTCGCCACTGTGGGGGGCACTTCGGTTTGACATTGGGATGTGGCATAGGCGCAGCGTGACGCAAAGCTACAACCGCGCGGCAAATTAGACAAATCAGGCGGCGATCCCGGCACGGCCAGTAGCGGCTTTCCGCGGTTCTCGGCATTCACCGTGGAAGCCAACAAACCTTGGGTGTACGGATGCAGCGGTTGGTTCACGACGTGTGCCACATCGCCCATCTCCACGATGCGACCGGCGTACATCACGGCGATCCGGTCCGCCACTTCAACGGCAGCGCCAATGTCGTGCGTCACAAAAATCACCGACATGCCGGTTTCTTTTTGCAGCTCACGCAAGAGCAACAAAATCTGGATCTGTACCGTGGCATCCAAAGCGGTGGTGGGCTCATCCGCTAACAAGAGTTGCGGCTTGCAGACCAAGGCCAGTGCAATCATGGCGCGTTGACGCATGCCGCCCGACAGCTCGTGCGGGTAAGCATCAAAGCGACGGCGCGCCTGAGGGATTTGCACCCGCTCCAGCATGTGCAGCGCTTGCTGTTGTGCAGTGCGGTGGTCCACGCCATCGTGGGCACGAATGGCTTCCACCATTTGCTGACCGATGGTGTAGACGGGATCAAACGCCAAGCCTGGCTCTTGAAACACCATCGACGCCACACCACCGCGGTACTGATCCAACGCGCGTCCTTGCAAAGACAGCACATCCTGCCCTGCCACCTCAATAACGCCCCCCATGCGCGTGGTGCGTTCGGGATGCAAGCGCAACAAGGTGCGCAACGTCACGCTTTTGCCAGAACCCGACTCCCCCAACAAGCCCAAAACCTTGCCTTGGGCCAAGTCAAAGCTGACTTGATTCAAAGCTTTGGCTTTGCGGTTACCGGTGAACTCAACGGTCAAATTTTGAACAGAAACCAGAGGTTTGGTCATGCCAAGGCCTCCTGCGCGACAGCACCGGTATGACCCGACGTTGCGTCGTTGATGTGGCACGCCACGATGTGTTCTGCATGCCCGCCCACCGGTATGAGTTTGGGCATGACAGAGGCACACACGGCTTGCGCCAAGTTGCATCGGTCACGAAATCGACAACCACTGGGCGGGTTGATCGGGTTGGGTGGATCACCCACCAGAGGCGAATGCAAGGTACGGTTGCTAGGGTCCATCGACGGCACGGCAGACAACAAAGCTCGGGTGTAGGGGTGTGCAGCTTGGCTGTAAATGCGATCCACAGGCCCACGCTCCACCACTTGACCGAGGTACATCACCATCACCTCATCGCTGATGTAGTGCACCACATGCAAATCGTGCGAGATGAACAAATAAGTCAATTGCCGCTCGGCCTTGAGCTCTTGCAACAAATTCAGCACTTGGGCTTGCACAGATTTATCCAAGGCAGCCACGGCCTCGTCCAAGATCACCAAACGCGGGTGAAAGGCCAAGGCCCGTGCAATGTTCACACGCTGACGCTGACCACCCGACAACTCATGCGGGTAGCGCGATGCAAATTGATCGGGCTCTAAGCCCACACGTGCCAACAAGGCGCGCGCCTCTTGCATCGCCGTTTTCTCGTTCATGCCGTGCACTTGCGGCCCATAGGCAATGGTCTCGACGATGGTCAATCGCGGGTTGAGTGACGCAAATGAATCTTGAAACACCATTTGCAAATTACGGCGAAATTCTTTCAATGCCAAGCCGCCATATTCGGCGACACCTTCACCATCGAACACCATGCTGCCGCTGTCAGGCGGCATCAAGCCTGCGATCAGTCGTGCGGTGGTGGACTTGCCACAACCTGACTCACCGACGATACCCAAGGTTTTGCCCTTCATGACCGAGAAGCTCACGCCGTCAACGGCATGTACAAATTTGCGTTCACGCTCAAAAATACCAGCACGCACGGGAAAGTGCTTGGTCAAATCATTGACCACCAACAAAGGTTGCGCGGGACCGCCTCGGTCTTGCACCTCAAGCACAGAAGAAGCAGTGGTCATCATCGGCGAATGTCCATGGCAGAGCGAACCCCATCGGCCAACAAGTTGAAGGCAATGGAGGTCATGAAAATAAAGGCGCCGGGCAAAGCGGCAATCCACGGGTTGTTGTAAATCGCAGAGCGCAAGGTGTTGAGCATCAAGCCCCACTCGGGCTCAGGCGGCTTCACGCCCAAACCTAGGAACGACAAGCCAGAAGCCAAGATCATGCTGACGCTCAGCAAACCTGTGGCGTACACAAACACAGGCCCCAACACGTTGCCCAGCACATGCACGCGAATGATGGAGAACGAACTCGCTCCGCTCATCCGCGCTGCCTCGATGTAATCGAGCTTGCGCACTTGGGTGGTCACGCTTTCAGCCACACGCACCACCTGCGGAACAAACACCAAGGTCAAGGCGATCAAGCTGTTGCTCATGCCAGGCCCCAAAGCGCCCGAAATGGCGACAGCCAGTAAAACGGATGGAAAGGCGTAAAACACATCCAACACACGCATGATGACCATGTTCACGCGCCCACCCACATAGCCTGCAAACAAGCCGATGCTGGTACCCATGAAAAACGCAGCGAACACGGGCACCACGCCCATCAGCAAGGACAAACGGCCGCCGTACATCAGACGCGTCACCATGTCGCGCCCCAACTCATCGGTGCCCAACCAATAGCCAGGGCTACCGATGGGCAACAAGCGTTTGAGCATGCTGGCTTTGAACGGGTCAGCCGGTGCCAACCACGGCGCAAACACCGCGGCACAGATGATGAGCAAAAGCACCACCGCGCTCGCCATGGCGACAGGCTCTTGCCGCAACTGGCGGGCCACCACATGCCAATAGCTGCGGCTAGGAATGGAAGATGTTGTAGAAGTCATGTCGTACGCTCAACCACGGCCCATGCGCGGATCGATCAGTGGCTGCAAGATGTCCACCAACAAATTCAACACCACAAAGAACATGCACAACACCAACAAGGTTCCCTGCAACAAAGGCATGTCACGCTGAAAAATGGCGGTGTTCAACAAGAAGCCTGTGCCCGGCCACGCAAACACGGTCTCCACCAAGATCGAGCCACCCATGAGGTAGCCCACTTGCAAGCCCGCCACGGCCAACACCGTCGGTGCCGTGTTTTTGGCCACATGGCGAAACACGGCCATGCCGCTTAAGCCTCGGGCACGCAGGGCCACCACAAACTCCTGCTCCAGCATGTCCGCCACCAAGGCGCGCACGGTGCGGGTGATGATGCCCATCGGAATCACCGACAAGGTGACCGCAGGCAACACCAAGTAACGCATGTGGTCCCAGTCCCACGACCAATCGGCGGAGCCCCCGGGGCCTGCACCCATCGCCGGAAACCAACCCAGCCATGTTGAAAAAATAATCGTTAACACCAAACCGAGCCAATAGTGGGGAATGCTCACCCCCACCACAGACAACACGGTGGCAGCGCGATCGATGCCGCTGCCGTGTTTGTATCCCGCCAGCGCCCCTAGCACGCAGCCCACCAGCACCCCCAATGCAGAGGCAATGCCAGCCAGCAACAAGGTGTTGCCGACAGCGCCAAAGACTTCGGTCACCACCGAGCGCCCAGAGGCGATGGAGGTGCCCAGGTCGCCCTGCAGTGCGCGCCACAGCCAAAGGCCGTATTGCACAGGCACAGGACGGTCCAAGCCATAAGCGCTTTTGAGGGCTTCAATCACGTCAGCCGGAGCGTCAGCGGGGGCAATGGCATTGAGCGGATCGCCCGGCGCCAAGTACACCAACATGAACGACACCACGGTGACGCTGAGAGCGATGGGTAAGGCGTACAAGAGACGCTTGAGGATGTAGGTCAGCATTTATTTCATGCGAATGGTGGTGAGGTCTTGGAACCAGTGTTGTGCTTGCACAAACTCTTGCACCTTGGGCGACATGGCGTGTGGGTTCACGTCATGCACCACCCACAGCATGAGCGCATCGTCCACCATGCGTTCGTGAATTTCAGCGAGCAGCTTGTCTTGAATCTTGGTGTCGAAATTCTTGCGAATCGTGTCAATTGCACCGTCCACTTTGGGGTTGTTGTAGCCACCCCAGTTCACACCGTTGGGCGCGATGTAACGGCTGTCCACAAAGCGCGTGATGGCATAGAACGGATCGGCGGTGACGTAACCCAAGTTGATGGCGCTGATGCCCTTGCCAGCGTTCATCTCCGCCTTGGCGCCATTGCGCCAGTGCAGGTACAAGTTCTCCAACTCAACCACTTCAAACTCGAGCTGAATGCCCACCTCGGCCAAGCTTTGCTGAATGAACTCATTCATGGGCAAGGACAACATTTGCCCTGTTCCACCTTGCGCGATGATGACTTTGGCTTTGAGCGGTTTGGCAGGGCTGTAGCCTGCTTGCGCCATCAAGGCTTTGGCAGCTTTGACGTCGTAACCGATCTTGAACGATGGCTTGCCAAACCACGGGCTGGTGCTGTCGAGTTGGCCTTTGGCGGGCGTGGCCAAACCATTGAGCAACTTCACAATCGCCTCACGGTCAATCGCCAAGTTGGCGGCCTTGCGCACGCGGATGTCAGTCCAAGGCGAGCCGGGCAAGGTGGAGAAGTGATAAGGCCACACATGCGGCGTGACGTTTTGAACCAGCTTGAAACCCGAACTCTTGAGCTGAGGCAACACATCAGGCGGTGGTGTTTCAATGATGTCGACCTGACCATTCAACAAGGCGTTGGCACGGGTCATGGCATCTGGGATGGGCATCAAGATGATGCGGTCGGTCTTGGCCATGCGGGTCTTGTCCCAATAGGCCACGTTCTTGACCAACTCTGCGCGTTCGCGTGGCACCAGCTTATCGAGCTTGAAGGGGCCTGTGCCAGAGGGTTGGCTGGCAATCTTGCTCCAATCGTGCCCAAGCTTTTCCCACTGTGCAGGACTGGAAATCAAGAACCAAGGCAACTGGTACGGAAAGAGGGCATCCACATCTTTGGTAGTGATCTCCACGGTGTACTCATCCACCACGCGATACGACGCAATCGACGGAATACGGGGGCGCACTTGGGCACTTTGCTTGGCGTCAAACTGGGGCGACTTGTCGGCCAAGACTTTGTCTAAGTTCCACACCACGGCGTCAGCTTTGAGCTCAGACCCATCATGGAACTTCACACCTTTACGCAAGGTGAACAACCATTTCTTGTTGTCTTTGGCGTCGACCTTCCAAGCGCTGGCCAAGCCTGGCACCAACTTGCCTGGACGGGTGCCGATGTTGGCCTCCCACGCAACAAGGGGGTCATACAAGGTGTGGCCCGTGAATTGGTAAGCCCCCGCACCGCGATCAGGTTGTCCCGTCGTCAATGGAATATCGGCCATCGAGATGCCGTAACGTGCCACGGTCTCGGCATGCAAACCGGTGTGCAGCAGCAGCGCCATAGGTAAGGCGACCAGCCATCGAGGAAGTTGCTTGTGAACAGATTGCATGAAGGGCTCCAATGTGAAAAGAACACTTCATGGATTGCATGCAACGTGCCAAGGTTTGTTTTTTCCTGATGTTTTTTAAAGTGCCTTGATTTCAAAACGTTTTTTCAAAATTGCACATCTTCTCTGCTGAAAATAAACAATCATTGTGCAAATTTAAGCGCGAGACTTGCATGCAAGCGCACCAAAAATGAACACCCTCAGCGTGCATGCACACAAGTTGTGTGCAAACCAACAGGCGGTCAAGACGCTGCCAGTCGTCGTGCTTGGTGTATTTGATGCAAAGTGATGTTGCGCACTTGCGACTGACTGGCTTGGATGTGCAAGGTCAGCACATCTTTGACAACATGGGCTTGTTGGCTCAGCACGGCCTGCAAGATACGACCGTGCTCCACGTAGGTGGCTTGGATGCGGTCTTGCAAGGTGAAGTCCAAACGCCGAACGCTGCGAATGCGTTCGCTGATCTCGCGGTGAACGCGCAACATTTCAGGGTTGCCACAGGCTTGCACCAAGGCAAGATGAAAGGCCTCATCCCACTCAGCGACACGCGCACGGTCTGTGCAACGCTCACACTCGTCGACCATCCAGATGCTGGCTTGTTCAGCCAACACGCTCACATCCACGGCATACGCTGCGGGATGACACAAGCGGTAAACCGCCGTGGTTTCGATCAAGATGCGCAAATCGTAAAGATGGTCGAACTTGTCAAAGTCAAACGGCTTGACTTCCCACCCGCTGCGAAAGTGCACATCCACAAAGCCTTCTTGGCGCAAACGAAACAGCGCTTGCCGAACCGGCGTGCGTGACACCTGATGTCGATCGCATACCTCCATCTCGGTGAAGCGATCACCTGGCAGCCAACGGAATTCAGAGATGTCGCGTTTGAGTTGCTCATACACCGCATCCGCGCGCGATGGGTCACGCACCGGATGCTTGGCACTCATGCCAACAAGCTGACGTGGGCGGCGACGACGCGCCAGCCGTCAGGTGTACGCACCCAAGTTTGGCTTTGGCGCCCCGTTCGTTCGCTGCCCAGCCGACGGAATTCTGTATTGGCCGTCGCAAAGTCGCGACCATAGGTGGTGATGACGATGTTCATGCGCTCACGCGCCAAACCTTGTGAAGGCCTGCTGACTCGGAACGCTTGGATGGCCGCATAGCCATACAAATTCTCGGTCGCACCGTAGCGCAAGGTGTGTGGGCTGTTGTGAAACAGCTCATCCAACACCTCCACCTCGTTGTGCACCAAGGCATGCTCATAGCGCTCAAAGGCGACGCTGACCTCAGCGAGCACATCGGGTAAGTTGATGTCCATTTAAAACCCCACTTTTTTCAAACCTGCTGCACCACTTTGCGACAGCACATGGGCCACACGAAATGCAGCCTCTTCACGCCAAGGCGCGGCAATCACCTGCACGCCAATGGGCATGCCCTCGGTGCCGCTGGGCCACATCGGTGCCGCCACCACTGGGCAGCCTGCAAATGAAATGGGTTGCGTGAGCAAACCCATGGCCGCACGGCTGGGCAACTGTTGACCATTCAGGTCCAACCACTCGGTGCCAATCACTGGCGCGCTAACGGGCGTAGCGGGTGCCAACAGCACATCCCACTGCTCAAACAAGGTATTCACCTTATCGCGGTAGACACGTCGAAAGCGTTGGGCCTGCACATACCAAGCGGCTGGCTGCAAAGCCCCCGCAATGAAACGGTCCACCGACAAAGGCTCCATCGCATCCGCCTGTGTGCGCAAATGATCCAGGTGCAACTGCCCACCTTCGCTGGCCGTGATGATGAAGGCTGCCGCACGGGCCAAAGCGGCTTCAGGCCAAGCCACCGTTTGCGTCACCCCCAGCGCATGTGCGGCGTCTTGCACCACCTGACGCGCAGGCGCTGTGGCGTTGTCGTGAAAATACCCATCCAAAACGCCGATGCGTAAGCCATGCAAGCCTTGATGCAAGGCAGACGACACGGGCTCCACACGCTTGGCGTGGCAACCTGGGTCATGCGCATCCACACCTTGCAAGGCGTCATAGGCCAAGGCCAATCCTTGCAGCGAGTCGGCAAACGGCCCAAGGTGGTCAATGCTGTGCACGAATGGGTAGGTGCCGCGCCGTGACAAGCGCCCAAAGGTGGGCTTTAAACCCCACACGCCACACAACGAGGCGGGCACACGGATCGACCCATTGGTGTCGGACCCCAAGGACAACGGCACTTGCCGTGCTGCCACCGAGGCACCCGAGCCCCCCGAAGAGCCACCTGCAATTCGGGAGAGGTCGTGCGGGTTGTGACTCGGGCCGTAATGCGTGTTCTCGGTGGTGAAGCCATAGGCGAACTCGTCCATGTTCAAGGCCCCCACCAACACGGCACCCGCTGCTTGCATCTGCTGCACCAAGAAGGCGTCTGCCTGGGCGGGTGGGTCGGTTTGATTCACGGTCGACCCTGCCAAGGTGACCGTGCCTTGGATGTCGTACAGGTTCTTCACCGCATAAGGCACGCCAGCCAAGGGGGGCAGTGTCTCGCCCCGCGCACGGCGTTGGTCGATGGCTTTGGCCTCTTGCGCGGCGCGTTCAAAGCAAGGTGTGGTGAAGGCGTTGACTTGCGCATCGGTTCCTTCAATGCGCTGTATGTAAGCCGCCAAAATCTCGCTGGCGGTGAACTGCCCCTTGGCAATGCCTTGGGCCACGGCCTCGGTGGAAAGTTGTTGTGTATCCATGGTCAGTGCGGCTTGGGGCAAAAGATTTCGGCAGGCTCATCGGCAGGCGTGAGGTGCGCACCTTCCAGCATCTGAGCCATAGCCACAGTGCGGTGTAGATGGGCTGCCACACGCGCTGCACGCTCAGCCTCTAACGGAATGCCGAGGGTCTTGGCGTTGGTGAGCACAAAGGCCAAGGTGTCTTGCTCTGTCATTTGCGCACCTCACGTTGGAAGATTTCAAGGCTCAGCTTCTTGGCATCGATGAAGCTGGGTTGGGTCAGCGTTTCGATGGTGCGCGGGCGCGCATCGTTGTAATCCAAAATTTCTGCCACTTGGGTGGGCCGTTTGGTGAGCAGCAAGATTTGATCTGCCAAATACACGGCCTCTTCCAAGTCATGCGACACCAGCAACATCGTGGTGCCGGTTTGCATGAAGACGTCTTGCAGCTTTTCGCGAATGAACAAGGTCATCTCAAAGTCCAACGCAGAAAACGGCTCATCCAAAAACAGCACTTCCGGCTTGGGTGCCAAGGCCCGCATGATCGAGGCTGTTTGTTGCTGGCCACCGGACAACTCATAGGGGTAGCGGTTGAGGTCAAACTTCACATCGAACGAAGCCACCAACTCGTCCATGCGCTGCGCCACTTCCGCTTTGGACTTGCCTTCCAACTTGAGCGGATACGCAATGTTGTCAATGGTGCGCATCCACGGGAACATGGCTTCGCGGTAGTTTTGAAAGACATAGCCAATTTTGGTGTCGCTCAACGACTTGCCATCAAACAAAATCTCCCCGCTGTCGATCGGAATCAAACCCGCGATCATGTTGATCAAGGTGCTTTTGCCGCAACCGTTGGGGCCAAACACCGAGACGATCTTGTTCTTAGGAATGTCTAAGTTGAAGTTCTCATACAGCGGCCAGCCTGCAAAGTACTTGGTCATGTTGCGGATGGTGATGTGCGTGCCCACAGGGCCCGGCACAAAAGGCGTGGGCGCAGGATCGGGGGCGATCATGGGGTTTAAGACGACGCTCATGTTTATCTCCCGCTCCAATGCACGATGCGTTTTTCAAGCACCAAAAACACAATATTCAGCACATAGCCCAAGGCACCCGCCGCCAAGATGGAGGCATACATGTCACGCACATTCATGACCTGTTGCGAGTCGATGATGCGGTGGCCTAAGCCGCGCTCTGAGCCAATGAACATCTCAGCCACGATGACAATCACCAAAGACATCGACACCGCGCTGCGCAAGCCGACGAACGTGGGTTGCAAGCTCTCCCAAATCAGCACATCTTTGAAGATCTGCCAACGCGTGGCCCCCATCACTTTGGCAGCCATGACGCGTTGCTTGCGCGCATTGATCACGCCATAAGCGCTGTTGAACAACACGATCAAGAGCGCACCAAATGCGGCAATGGCCACCTTGTTGATGTCAGACACACCAAAGATCATCAAGAACAAAGGGATCAATGCCGACGACGGTGTGGATCGGAAGAAATCAATCACAAACTCCACGCTGCGGTAAGCCCGCTCATTGCTGCCGAGCAACACGCCCACAGGCACCCCTACCACGGCGGCAATTAAAAAAGCCTCCAGGGTGCGCAGCAAGGTGTAGGCAAAGTCGCCGGACAAGCTGCCACCCGCCATGCCCACAAACAGGGTGCTGAGCGTGGTCCAAGGCGAGGGCAACAAGATAGGCGGT
Source organism: Limnohabitans sp. (assembly GCF_031539175.1). GTDB lineage: Bacteria > Pseudomonadota > Gammaproteobacteria > Burkholderiales > Burkholderiaceae_C > Limnohabitans. Next base: position 23,881 of record NZ_JAVKLQ010000009.1, read on the forward strand.
ATCAGCTTGAAGCGGACCACCATATCCCATATGACGAACAACACCAAGGGGCCCAGCATGGGCATCAAACGCCAAGGACTCCAGCGGCTGGCCGTTGGAACCACAGTTGGCACGGGCGACGCCAAGCCCTTTTGTGCGGCGTTCATGAAAACAGCGGTGGAGGCTTCGTGCATGGCTTAGCCTTTGTAGAGCATGGAGTCGACCAACAGACGCGAGGGGAAGATGCCCTTGTCTGAGAACAGGTCAAAGAACTTCTGGAAGTACGCAATGTCCTTGGCGGTGAACTCGTTGTACATGGTGTAGGCCGCCATGGGCACCTCGGCAGTCAGCGCGCCTTCAATGGCGGTGTAGCCCTTGAGGTATTGACGAGACTCCGTGGCGTTGCTGCGCACATAGGCAATGCCTTTGGCGTACGCTGTAACGAACTTCTTGGTCTCCACGGGGTACTTCTTCACGAAATCGGCCGTCAATGACGCAGAACCCCCGAACCAAGGTGCCATCGCATCGCCCAAGATGTATTTAGAAATCACGCCAGCCTCCAACACGCGGGTGGTGTTGTTCAACCGACCAATGGTGCCTGTGGGCTCCAAGGTGTAAACGGCATCGACTTGCCCTGCGGCCAATGCGGCGACGTGCTGGCTGATCGGCAACTCAATGACCGTGGCGCCTGTGGCACCCGCGCGCTCTAAAACAGTACGGGCCAAGGTCAAGTTTTGAATGCCGGGGCCGGACGCCACTTTTTTGCCTTTGAGCTCCGCCATGGTTTTGACGGGGCTGGCCAAGGGCACCAAAAACTCGTCCAACACATGCGTCACGTTGCTGGGGTTCGAGGCAAAGATCTTGAAGGTCCCGGGCGCGGCCAATTCACCAATGGCCAAGTTGGCCGATCCGGTGCCGTTGGCGCTGCCATCGCAACGACCTGCCAACATGGCTTCCATGATCTGTGCTGCCCCAGCGAACTTGACACCCTCAACGTCGAGCCCTGCTTCTTTGAAGTAGCCCTTTTCCAACGCCGCATAAAACGGCAAACCAGCCGCAATGGGCCAATAGCCAATGCGAATCTTCGGGGTGCTTTGCGCACTCACAATGGCAGGCGCACCTAAAACGCCCAACGCAGCTGTAGCAGCACCGGCTTGCAACAGCTTGCGGCGTGATGTGGTGACTTGTGTGTCTGTGGTGTTGAGGTTGGCAGTCATGAAAGCTCCTAGACGTGGATAAAAAAGGGAATGAAAAATCAGGCGACCGCTGACGTGAGGCTCGCGATATACGCGCGCCAACCGCCAAAATCTGTGATGTCTGTGGCGCCGATCAAGGCTTGAGGCTCACAAAGAAAACCTTGAACGGTTGAACCGTCCGCAAGTTGCAATGTGCCAATGCCCAGTGGTGAAGGAATCAACGCGACGAAGGAGCCGAAGTGCGCCAAGGGCATTTCCCAGATCTCTAATGCGATGGGTGCGCCCTGCCCAGCTTGAACGCGCAACAAACCTGGCTTAGGAGGTTGAGCGTTAGGTAACGCAAAGAATCGGTAATCGGGTTCCGTGTGTGCAGGTCCAATCAAGCGTGCACCGCGCTCCGTCAACTGAACGTTCAAAGGCATGCCACTCAAGTGCGCCCCAACCACAGCAACACGAACTGTGTCTGGCGCTGTCAGTCCTGCAATGGCTTGAGGCGCTGGCAGTGGCACATCTGTCGCACCTTGCAGCAAGTCCGTGGCGTGGTGGTAGCGCTGGCCTAGCTCAGCCAATTGCCAGTCACTGCCAGCGCGTCCAATCAAGGTGATGCCAAAGGGCAACCCATCAGGGCGAATTTGGCTGGGCACAGACAGCGCAGCGTAGTCAAACAAATTGACGAAGTTGGTGTACTGCCCCAAATTGCGATTGAGCACCACAGGGTCTGCTTGCATTTGCGCCATCGTGTAATGCGTGGGCGCGGTAGGAACGAGCAACACATCGATGTGTTGCCACATGCGCTCCGCTTGTTTTTCGAGGCGCTTGAGTTCAATCTCGGCACGGATGTAATCAGCCGCGCTGTACTGACGGCCTTTGGCGATGATGCTGCGAACGGGTTCGACGACTTCTGTTTCGTGCGCATCAAAGAACGTTTGAATCGCGGCGTAGCGTTGACTCACCAACGCGCTTTCGTAAAGCATGTTGGCCGCTTGTGACAAAGGTGCGTAATCGATGGTGACGGCCTGTCCACCCAAACGCGTCAAGTTCTGGATCGACTGTGCAAACGCAGCTTCAGCCAAAGCATCACCAAAAAAGTTCAACGCATTTGGTACACCAAATCGAAAACTGAGTGGCAGCGGTTGAGACGCCATCGCCACACGACATGAAAATGGGTCGGCGTCGTCATAGCCCATGCAGGCACCCAACACTTGCGCCGCGACAGACACCGTACGCGCAAAGATCGACACGCAATCTACGTTTTGGGCAGCAGGCACCACACCCCGTGCAGAAATCAAACCACGCGAAGGCTTCAAGCCCACGATGTTGTTCAGGCCCGCGGGCACACGGCCAGAGCCTGCGGTATCGGTCCCTAAAGCAAAGTCCACCTGCCCCGTGGCGACCACATAGACAGAGCCTGAACTGGAGCCGCCCGAGACATACGCAGCATCAAAGGCATTCGGCACCGCACCATAAGGAGAACGTGTGCCGTTCAGACCACATGCGAATTGATCGAGGTTAGTTTTGCCCTGCAAAACAGCCCCTGCATGCAGAAGACTCTGAACGACTTGGGCATTTTCAAATGCCGCATAAGCAAATGCAGGGCAACCTGCCGTGGTCGTGAGACCCAACACATCCATGTTGTCTTTGACCGCAAAGCTCAAACCTTGCAAAGGCCCCAAGTCCGCCACCGACAACGCAGCGTTCGCCTGCGCTGTCTGTGACACGCGTGTGATCCACGCGGCATCACCGGCTTGGTTCAACGCAGCGTCTGTACTGCGCGTGATTGCTGTGAACTCTTGTGACACCATCTTTGTGCATCCCATCTTGTATTCAAGATCGAATGCAAGGCGTGTGCCAAGTTTTGATCAGATGGTTTTTTTCACCACAACACGACAGTCGCCACAGAAAAAAGCAGATGTGCCGAGCAATTGCCGGAACGAACCCAGCGCTCGAGGCTTGTGCACACCACACTTCATACAACTCATGGTTTCACCCGTACGCATTCCTTCATAAGGGGATCCTGATTTTTTAGATTTATAGCGAAGCCCATCACTAGAAATCATTGTTTTCTCTGTCAATGCCGACCCCATACGTCAATTGGCTGAGCGGATCATGTTGCGCACAACAGGATAGATCTGAGCTTCCCAACGGCGGCCGTTGAACACCCCATAGTGACCCACACCCGCTTGCAGATGGTGCGTTTTTCGGTACGCAGGCAAGAGGCTGCACAGGTCTTGTGCGGCCAAGGTTTGACCCATGCCGCAAATGTCATCGCGCTCGCCTTCGACGGTGAGCAAAAAGGTTTTACGGATCGCCTTCATATTCAGAGCTCGGCCTTTGTAGGTCAAGAGCCCCTTGGGTAAAAGGTGCTCTTGAAACACATTCTTGACCGTCTCTAAATAAAAAGGCCCCGACAAATCCATGATGGCGAAATACTCTTTGTAGAAGTCGCGAATCAAATCGGCTTTTTCGTCCTCACCATTCACGCGATGTTCATACAAAGTTTTGAAGGACTGGCGATGACGGTCTAGGTTCATGTTCAAAAACGCCATCAGCTGCATGAAGCCCGGGTACACGCGTCGCCCCACCCCTTTGAAATGCAGAGGCACCATGCCCACGAGTTTTTGCTCAAACCATTCAATCGGTTTGGTCATGGCCAGCTCATTGACTTGTGTGGGGTTGACGCGTGTATCAATCGGACCAGCCATCAGCGTCAAACTGGCGGGTTGGCAATCGCTGCGGTCTTCCGCCATCACGGCGGTTGCAGCCAAACAAGCCACAGTAGGCTGGCACACGCCCATCAAATGGGTATTCGGCCCCAAGTGCTGCATGAACCAAATGATGTGTTCGATGTACTCATCCAAACCAAAAACACCCTCGCTCATCGGAATATCACGGATGTTGCGCCAATCGGTCAGGTACACCTCGTGGTCTTGCACCATGGTTTGCACCGTGCCGCGCAGCAAGGTGGCGAAGTGGCCTGACATCGGCGCAACCAACAAGACCTTGGGTAAATCCACCGCGTCTTCGCGCTTGAAACACATGAGGTCACAAAACGGGGTGCTGTACACCTTGCTCTCGCGCACTGGCACGGCCACACCTGTCGCGTTCATCACGGGTGCAATGTTGAACTCTGGGCGCACATGCGTAAACCCCAGCAGCGCGATCTGTTCGTAATACGCCGCCATGCGCTGCAAAGGTGTGATGCGCTGGCCATCAAACCACGTCAGGCTGATGTCGCGTGCGTGCGCTGCAAATTGTCGAATGGGGTCGGACAGGTCTGCCACCACTTGGTAGTTCTGATAAATCATCACGGCCTCTTTCATCACCCGCAGGTGCTGTGTATCTCACATCGTTGGTGCAAGAGCCGTGCCACGCATGGCATATCTTTTGCAAGGTTTGAGTCACACCCACCACACAAAGATCAAACACCATGGCCAAGACCACGCTCACCCTCAGCAGCAAGAACTACTCCTCTTGGTCACTGCGAGGCTGGCTGATGGTCAAACTCGCAGGCCTTGCCTTCGAGGAAGTACCTGTGGCAACCGACAACGTCGATGCACGCGCAGAGCTTTTGTTGCTCTCACCCTCCATCCTCGTACCTTGCTTAGAACATGGCAAAGCAAAGGTGTGGGACACCTTAGCCATGGGTGAGTACCTCAACGAGATCGCACCAAAAGCAGCACTGCTGCCCACCAACGCGGTGCACCGCGCACATTGCCGGTCCATTTGTGGCGAGATGCATTCGGGCTTTTCAGCACTGCGTGCATCATTGCCCATGAACATCAAAGGCCATTTCAAAAAATTCAAAGTGTGGTCAAAAGCACAACTTGACATTGACCGCGTGCTCTTCATCTGGCGCGATTGCCTCACCAATTACAAAGGTCCGTTTTTATTTGGCAAGAAGCCCACACTCGCGGACTGCATGTTCGCCCCCGTGGTGACACGCTTCATCACCTATGGCATTGCCCTCGATCCTGTGTGCGCAGCCTATTGCCAGAAAATTTTGTCGATGCCCGAGATGAAGGAGTGGATGGCAGCCGCAACTGCAGAGCCAGACGATATTGAAGAACTTGAAGTGGAGTTTTAACCATGAGTACCGCCGTTTCTAAAACCATTGCTTACGAAAGTCACACCGACTTCTCTCACGTCAAACCCGAAGACACCCAGTTCTTACCCGGCGGTTTGCGCGACTTCTTTTTATACCGTGACTTAGGCGTCGCCAAAGCCACACGCGGCAAGGTGATTGCACACATCGCCAAAGCCAACATGCCACCTGACAACGGGACAGGTTGGCACTACCACGTGGCTGAATTTCAGATCGTCATCATGCTCAAAGGCTGGGCAAGATTTATGTACGGCGAAACTCCGACGCTGGTCTCTGCCGGCGACTGCGTGCATCAACGCCCCGGCATCGTGCACTACTTGTTCGACTACGCGCCTGATATGGAGTATCTTGAAATTGTGGGACCTGCTGACTTTGAGTCGATTCCTGTCGAAGGGCCTTGTGCGGTGCCACAAATTACGCCTTGGGTGAAGTGACTGTCTCTCTCGCAAAGAACATAAAAAGACCACCTGAGGGTGGTTTTTTTATTGACTGAGCTGATGCTCGCAACTCACGACTAGTCCATCAACTTCATCACACACATTCCGAAATTTTCTGTACCTTTACGGAGTCCAATTTCTTCACATTTTTTCTGCGCTTCATCAAAGCCAAATGTTCTCTTATTTCCACGGTTCGGTTCGAGTTGAGTCATGCTGACTTTGATGGCGCTGGGATATAGATGGGATGGAGCATTGCTGTCATTGCTAAAAAATGGAGATCTTGACGATTTAGCGCCCCCGATGACTAATTTCCCAAGCCCACCCAAATCTCCGATCACTTGACCGTCTACTTGCTGACCAATCGATACCTTTACTTTTCTGTATCCTTCTTTTTGACAAGTCACTTGAATCGGGGATTCTGATGTGAGTACATCTACCGCCCCAGGAGTCATGACCGACCAAGCACCTTTATCGTTGGTCAATTCACACCTAGCACCATTGACAATCGCGCCGTCGGATAACAAAGCTGTGACATGAACTTGTTGTTTTTCTTCTTCAGAAGGGACGGATGCACAAGAACACAAAGCGAGTAAGGCCAGCATTGCGACACACTTAAAAATAGAATTTGCATCGCTCGCTTGGTTGGATTTTTTATTCATTTAAATCTACCCTCTGTTCATTGATAAGTCACGGTAAAAAACCCATCCCTCTTGCGAGCAATGGGTTTTTATGCTTCTAAGTATCTATCTGGCCTATACCAATTTAAAAATTAGAAACCGAAGCGATAGCCAACAGCGACTGTGCTGTATGTACCTGCAGAGCTAACAGCAACAGTTTTGTTGTCAGTTGCTGTGTAACGGGCATAGACGGCTGAAGTGGCTTGAGTGTCCAAGAAGTAGTCGTAGCCTAATGAGTAGTAATCGGCAGTGTTAGATGTAGAACCCGCCACAGCCTTGTTGTCTTTATACGTACCCAACGTGAGGGACATCTGATTTTGTCCTTTTACATACACTGCGCTTAAGGCTGTGTGCGTGCGATCTGCGACAGCACCGCTATCCGCTTTTTGTGTGTCGTAGAGCCCCATCACTTTCAAGCCACCGCCCACGTTATAGCTAGCGCCCAAAGAATTAACAACGTAGTCCTTTGTCGCGCTCAATGATGCGTTAGCAGCATTAGCGTTGCCGGTAGCGCCACCAGCCACTTCGTTTTTCAAAGAAGCAAAACCCACAGACAGAGGGCCATTGTTGTAACTCAAGCCGTATTCGGTGACACCCGCAGTATTTTGCGCGGTTGAGCCATCCGTATTTTTGGCAGAGTACAGCAGCGACGCTTTGAAGCCATTGAAGGTCGGTGTGGTGTATTTGGCAGTGTTGTCGAAACGAACCACACTGTTTGCGTAAGTTCCAAAACTGCTGCCAACTGCTGTGCCATATGGTTGGTAAAACAACGTGTTAAAAAACGTAGCCGTATTCACACGACCAGCTTGAATCATGCCGAAGCCACCAGTCAAACCAGCCTGAACCTCACCGTTAGCCCAGGTCGTGGTATTTTTTGCAGCAACGCCTGGATTAAAGAAGTCAGTTTCAATTGTGAAAATACCTTTGATCCCGTTACTCAAAGGCACATCGCCTTTGATAACAACGCGAGTCAGATCCGCGTAGGAGCCATCTACCGTATTGGTTGTCAGGCTAGGAGTTTTGGTGCTAGCGTAGCCTAAGTCAAAAACACCACTGATGCTTACATCAGCGTGGGCACTCATTGCAGCCACAGAGAGTGCTGAAATAATGAATGGGCGCAGGGAACTTTTTTTCATGGAAACTCCTTAAGTTAGTTGCGTTCAACGCGCAATACCTAACGCAATTTCCAAGCCAAATAAAACAACTCTGTCAACATGCATCTCGCATCAACTGCGTGCATACATTCACACCAGCGAATGCTTAGCCACCAACTGTGTGCACAAACGCACTGAGATGAATCTTTGAAAATAAAAAAGCCACCCGAAGGTGGCTTTTAAAAGAACCGTATCAACGATTTACTTAGCGCCAGGCACTTTACCTTCCACGCCTTTGACGTAGAAGCCCACACCGCTCAGGAACTTATCGTCGGCGACTTCATCCTTCTTCAACACTTCTTTGCCTGTGTTGTCGAGCAATGGTCCTTTCCAGATGACGAAGCTGCCATCTTTCAAACCTGCTTTGACTTGTTCCACTTTGGCTTTGGTGTCAGCTGGCACGTCTTCAGCGATGGACACGATGTCAATCGCGCCGTCTTTCACGCCAGACCAGGTGTGACCGCCGCCTGTCCACTTGCCTTCCAAGGCTTGACGGGTGGCGTTGATGTAATAAGGCGTCCAGTTGATCACGGCAGAAGCCAAGTGGGCTTTGGGGCCGTAAGCAGTCATGTCAGAGTCCCAACCAAAAGCGCGCTTGCCTTTGTCTTGGGCTGTTTTCAACACGGCAGGAGAGTCGGTGTTTTGGAACAAGATGTCAGCGCCACCGTTGATCAGCGATGTGGCGGCTTCTGTTTCTTTCGGTGGATTGAACCACTCGTTGACCCACACCACTTTGGTCTTGACCTTGGGGTTGCTCGATTGCGCGCCCAAGGTGAAGCTGTTGATGTTGCGGATAACTTCAGGAATCGCGATAGAGGCCACCACACCCAAGGTGTTGGTTTTGGTCATCTTGCCTGCGATCACGCCTGCCATGTATGCGCCTTCGTAAGTGCGGCTGTCGTAGGTGCGCATGTTGGCAGCTTGCTTGTAGCCTGTGGCGTGCTCAAACTTCACATCGGGGGTATCAGCCGCCACTTTGAGCATGGGCTCCATGTAGCCAAAGGTGGTGCCAAACACCAGCTTGTTGCCTTGACCGACCATGTCACGAATCACGCGCTCAGCATCCGCCGACTCGGGCACGTTCTCGACAAACGAGGTTTGGATCTTGTCGCCGAACTCTTTTTCCAAGGCCTTGCGTGCGTTGTCGTGCGCAAACGTCCAGCCGCCGTCGCCCACAGGGCCGACATAGGCGAATGCAATTTTCAATGGCTCGGGCTTGGCCGCAGCAGCAGGCGCTTCAGCAGGCTTGGCTTCTTCTTTTTTGCCACAGCCCACCAGCACCGCAGCCGCTACAGCGCTCAAAGCAGCAACGTGCATCCAACGACGTTTGAACATGTCAGTCATGAAATTTCCTTTGAAAGAGAGGTTAAGTAAGGGCGGATTCAAGGACGAAGTGCAACAAAGATGAACTGGTTATAGGTGGCTGAGGATGCGAGAGCATCATGGCCGCTTTAACCGCCAAATCGAAATTGCCCAATGTACAAGCACCTCAGCCGAGAAGAACGATACCAA
>NZ_JAVKLQ010000010.1:0-15030 GCF_031539175.1 Limnohabitans sp.
TGGTATCGTTCTTCTCGGCTGAGGTGCTTGTACATTGGGCAATTTCGATTTGGCGGTTAAAGCGGCCATGATGCTCTCGCATCCTCAGCCACCTATAACCAGTTCATCTTTGTTGCACTTCGTCCTTGAATCCGCCTTTTCAAAAACGAGTCCACCCGGCGTGGATTGATGTTTTCTGGCCAATGAGCCGAGGTAAGAAACGGGATTGTTGATGCATCTACCAAGCAGGTGTCCAGCCAGCTCATCAAGTAGGTCTTGCTGGTCGGCTTTAGCAAGCGGTGTGAGAATTTTTCGGCATTGGCCGCGCTGCCAATCGCTGAGCGTTTCAGGCCAAATCAACTCAAAATCAACCACCACCACGTTGGGTGCTGCGATTGGCACGTCATCGAATGGAGGAGAGGTAGGAGTGGTGGTTATTTCTTCTTTGTAGTCATTGTTTGTAGTCACCCCCGCGCGCATCGCGTCGCGCGCATGTAGGGGTGCTAAAACCTGCCGACTGAGCATGCTAAAACCAGCCGCCCGACGTGCTAAAACCTGCCTGCTACCATGTGTTAACTGACCTTCTGGCGGGTAGGTTTTAGCGTCCGAGAGTGATGAATTGCGTGCAATTTCAGGGTTACGATCAATTTGCTCTTTAATTTCGACACTTTGGCCGACCTGTCGGGGCCCGACAGATTGGCCAAAGTGTCTATTTCTCTCGGTGAGGAAATCTGACTGGCTGGTTTTAGCATGCGACTTGATTGATGTGTGGATAACTTGATTTTTATCCACAGGCTGGTTTTTACATGCGGTTAGTGCAGCGATCAGTTTTTGTTGGAGCGTTGAGGTGTCAATACGCAGATAGATTTGTTTGCGCGGAAACTCCATCATGGCTTCATGCAAGAGACCAAGCTCGCACAGAGACTCTTTGGCTTTTCTTTGCTGGGCAACAGTCAATCCAGTTTCATCATGTGTAGTGCTTGCAGCCATCCGAAACCACTCACGGCTCCAGCTTAAAGTCGCATTATCTGAATCGGTTTGTTTCGTGAAACGTTTTTGGATGGTGAGCGCCTTACTTAAATAGATGGCATTGGTACAAGAGTTAGTGATATCAACGAACACACAATAAAACGCGAATGTTCGCCCTAATATAGATTTGACGTGCTCAGCATCATTACGAATATCTAATAGTGACCACTGAACGGTCTCAGTGCGCAGAAGATCAGCCAATCGGTTTCCAAGCTCTTGCGGAATGATCCGAAAACAATTGCGTGCTGGATGACCAATACGGCTTTCTTCTATGAGACCCAGATCAATGAGCGTTTGACGCGCAGTGGATTGTTCATGGCGTCCGAGCCCAATTTCTGTAATCCACTGGTCGCGGGTTTTGAAGATCCATCCATCACACTCAAGAACAGAGATTCCACGTTTGGTCCAGTACATCAATTGGCTGAGCATTAAGGCGGCCTTTGCGTCTCCAGTGATACGTGCAAAGTTGACATTAAAGGCAATCGGTTTGAATTCAGAAAGCGTTTGAGCAATGGCGTCGTAAGACAGCCCATCGACCCTAGATGAATGCGGTCGCGGCGGCAAAAGTGGAAGATGTGGGCTCGAGGTGAGCATGGCACTTAATGTGGTGTTGTGTTCTTGGAGGGGGTGCGCAGACTTGCGCGTGCGGCCACGATGAGCGCCATCGTGATTCGCTCAAAGTCGAGTTTGATTTCCCAATCGGCCGTCGATACGTTTTTGCGCTCAAGCAGAATGAATTTTTCTCGTAAGACCTTATTCGCTGCTTTTTGTTCGTTGCGGGAAAGACCCGTGGTCGTTTTGATTGAATGAGGATCGTAGACAAACCAATCGTTGCTATGCGGCGCGTGCTCTTGAAGTTCAAGAAGAGAAGAAAGCATGAGAGCAGACAGAGCCGAGCCAGTGATGTCGACAAAGCTGCGGTGAAAAGCAATGGGTGACTGTGACACCAACCTGGCCAGCGAAGGCTCTTCTTCAAGAGCTTGGATGAGATCTTTTGTAAGGGTCATGGCTGCGGTAAATTGATAAATTTGTTACTGGTGGCATGGCATGTCTAGCCTTGGTTGAACATATTCACGCATCAAGGCTAGAGCTTGGCGCAATGCGGTCGCCGCTTCATGTTCATTTGAGCGCTTGACCAGAGAAAGGCACTTCTTTATTTTTTAATGCGTCTTCGCGATTCATGATTTCATTCCTTTCTTGGAATGACAGCCTTCATTGACGATTACGTGATGGAGACTGTTTAGACCAAACTTTGAAAATCGCTCGGCAAGACATATCCAACGATCTGCTTCACGTTGATCAAACTCTAAGCAGATATCACGCCAAGCGGAGTAGATTGATTCAAGTTCGCTATCAGGTATGCACTTTGGACGCGTTTCAACTGCATTGCCCAGCTCTGTTCGAATGCGAGACACTTCATCCCGACTGACTTTGAATAATTTTTTGAGTAACGCGTAGTGAGCTTGTCGAGAGATGCAGTAGCGTAATGCCGCACGTCGCCACTGAGTTTCTTCGGCGTTGAGACCATGGATAACAAGACTGGTCAGGTCAGCCCAGATCGTCATGCGCTCAATCGCAGCTGCCAGTGTGCGATCTGAGCCATCGCTATTGGTTAAAGCCTTTTTTATGGCGGCACTCAAAGCATTTGGTTTGAGCAGCAGCTCGGCAACGACGGCTCGCGCGATAGCTGGTGATGAGATTGACACAACATTTGAGTTGCCTGCTGGAGTGCCACTCTGCATGGCGTTATTTACGGTTTGTTTATGTGCTAAGTTCATGATGACTGCCTTTGATGGACGGTTTCTCTGAAGTTGGCGCAGGCATCTAAAACTTGAATGCTTGAGCGATGCAGTTCATGTGATCGATCGGTGAGTACGTTGATCAACAACTCTGCGATGAATGGTTCCTCACCACCTAAGCAAGACGCTACCGTGTCCGCAAAAGTGTCTATGTTGCCCAGAGCTGCTTTGAAACATGCTGGACCGTTGTCTTGTAGTAGGAGGCTTTGTTCAGGAGAAATCTCATTCAAAAGGTTTGTGACAACAGCATGGTCAAACTGTCCTGAAATGCTGGCCATCAACCACCAAGCTTGAGCCGCTAGGTCGTTGGCGACGGAGCCAAGCGTTCCAGACTTTGGCAACTCCATGTAAAAGCCGCATGGCAAAGACTGGGCTTCAGACATAACAACCAGGTTCTCAATACCTGCTGTTGTCGCCAGCTCGTGTAATTCAAAGTTCAGTATCTGGCGTGCTTGTCCAACATTTCCCATGGATTCAAGTAAGGCCAGTTCATGTTGAGTGAGAGGTGCGCCTAGGTCCTTTTGGTTTGGACTTGTTTGTGATTTGGGAGGGCGAGCCGTTAATCCACGCGCAACAGAAACTCCAGGCAACCCAGGTAAGTCTGTGGCTTGCTGTTGGCGCGTAGAAATCGTTTTAGCAAGGTTTTGTAGGCCGCGATCTACCGGTTTTTCTTGCGGTGCTGATTGTGGGGCAGACGTTGATTTTTGAAGCTCTTGGCGGAGAGCCTCTGGATGGTTGTCAGTTTCAGTTTTGGAAGTTTCTGCTTCCACGGATGCTTGCCGTTGACTGAGTGCAGTTGTCAAATCTTCTTGTGTACTGATGTCGCCCTTTTGATGCAGATGCAGTAAGTGAGATAGAGCGCTTGCATCACAACCAAGGTGAGGAGCCAATTCAAAAATGATTGAGTTGATCAACAACTCAGGGTTGTAGTCGTGTGTTGACGTACAGGCTTCTATGGCTTTGTTTTTGAGTTCATCGAACTCGGTCGATACGGTGTCAGGAGCTAAATCCCACAGTTTTTGCAATGCGGTCAGATCTGGACGAAACACCCTTTGAACATGTTCAGATAGCAGTCGTTGTTTCCAAGGTCCCAATGCTTCCAAAACTTCAAGCGCGAACTCGGCATCCATAATTTCCCAACGTTCGACAGTAATGCCCATACTTGCCAATAGTTGTGGAAATGCGCTTTGACTTATGGGCTTACCTTGCTCTTTTGCAAGCTCTTTACGTATGTCTGCCAGCCCTTCAGAAAAATCCCAAAAACACATCGGAGAGCGTCCTGTGTTCTCTACAAAATGTGCGGCGAGTACGTCTAGTTCATTGACGTATGGCACCTCTTCAAATGTGTGTCGGCTCCACTTTTTAGGATTTTCCTTGGCAAGCTCTTGCAAGATGAGCAATCGGGTCTTGCCACCCTTGGCCAGCATGTAGCGATCAGTGCCTGGACGTTTTGTGACGAACAGCGCAGATTCAATGCCTCTCACCCTAATTGATTCCTTGATCTCGTTGTACAGATCGTTAGGGAGTCGACGTGGGTTTCGATCATAAAAGAGCACGTCATTGATATTGAGCTCAATCATTGATTTGACAGCAATCTCGCTAGGTGCTTTTGGTACAAGCACTTTGTGATTGGCTGCTGACGTCATGGCTGTGATATCGGCTGCGGTGAGGCGTTTTCGGACGGCGGTGTTCATACTGTCTCTCCCTCGCTATTGCCCTTATCTTGTGGTGCGGGATTGACGTCAATGTCATGTGCCGCATCGAGGAGACGATGAGCAAGCTCGCGAAGCTCTGATGCGGGTAATAACACATCAATTGAACCGCTTGCAACGCCTATGTCAAAGCGAAGCCCCAGTTCAGCCGAATTTACGTAAGCGAATCGAACCACGGCGAGTGATTGATTGGCAGGGCGCGCTTTTCGGATCGTGGTCTCAACCCTTTGTTGTTTATTTAGTCCTGTAAACCAGCGTTGGTCAGAGTAGCTTTGCGAAACCTCAGGAGCACGCGGTGTGTGAGTAAATGCATACATGATCACTCTCCCAAAACTTGCGTTTCCGAGGCTTGAGTGCCATCAACCCACATTCCCTTGAGGTGCGGGAGCAGCTCATGCAAAAGGTGATGTAGAACTTCGTAGCCGCTGCGACCATTTCCATTAGGCTTATCGAGCATGTGGACTGGGGTATTTAAGCTGCGGGCACTTGGATACACAGTGGAGGCGGGCACAACGGTGTCGAGTAATCGCACATTGGGGTGCTGACGGAATTCGTTTCTTACTGCTTGGGCAACGCCAAGGCTGTTTCGTGTGCGATCCATGCTGTTAATAAGCAGGCACAACACGCCTGAGCGCAATTCTGCGGAGAGGTCTGCCATGGCATTGAGTTGCGCCATCATCTCCATCGTGCCGCTCAAAAACTCGCTGTAGTTCATCAAGTCAGGCTTGATAGGGCTGATCATGAGATCGGCGGCCATGGCCGCAGTGCGTTGCAACTCGCCTGTGGCACCTTGCGTGTCGATGATGACGATGTCGTAGTTGTCACGCACGATCGGCTGACGAACTGCGCGTTTGAGAAGAATGAGACGGTCTTCGCGCTGCTTGAGCCAGTTTTGGGTGGCATCAGTCATGTTGGACAGGATGATGTCCAAATTGTTGATGTTGGTTTTTGAGATCTCGGCGGGGGTGATGAGGCCACCAGATGAGATGACTTCTGCCATGCCAGTAGTGGCAGTTTTGTCGAGCGTGTAGTACTTGCTGAGGGATGGCTGTACGTCGCCATCAATAAGTAGTGTTTGAAGTCCGAGGCCTGCGGTGAGTCCTGCGAGGTTTGCAGCTATGGTGGTTTTGCCCACGCCGCCTTTGGTTGATACCAACGAAATTACAACTGTTGCCATGAATGCTCCTAAGGTTTGACCATGTCCTAGGAGAGCGTTCGATGTTCTTGGTACGCGTCAGATGATTGTTTTGGCTATTGATAAATTCTGGTTTTCGGTCTGTTAACGTTACGTAAACGTCAATCATAGCGCCCGATTTGATTTTCTTGTGGGTATTTGCCCTGATCAAAAGCCGCGGCTTGAGGGGTGATCTGTCTCTATACTTTGGCCCAGACTCACGCCAAGCCTTCGTTTTACTTCCCATTTGTGGCCCTTGCCGCTCAATTCCCACACCAAGACATGACATTCCTCGCACTCGATGTGGGCAACACGCGGCTCAAGTGGGCTCAATACGACAGTGCCCAGCCTGGCGCCAAATTGCTGGGGCACGGCGCTGTATTTCTTGAAAACATTGACCGTTTGGCCGACGAAGACTGGCGCGACCTGCCCGCGCCCACGCACATGTTGGGGTGCATCGTGGCTGGCGAAGCCATCCGTCGCCGCGTTGAAGAACAAATGGAGATGTGGGACGTCACGCCCCACTGGGCCGTGTCGTCCGCCGCCGAAGCCGGCATGATCAATGGCTACGACCACCCCACGCGTTTGGGAGCGGACCGCTGGGTGGCCATGATCGGTGCGCACGCACGCATGCGCAAACAGTTCCCCACGCCTCAGCCGATGGTGGTCGTGATGGTGGGAACAGCTGTCACGGTCGAAGCCATTGATGCCAGTGGCAAATTTTTGGGTGGTTTGATCTTGCCCGGTCACGGCATCATGTTGCGGGCGTTGGAGTCGGGCACCGCAGGTTTGCGCGTGCCGACGGGCGATGTGTGCGAATTTCCCACCAACACCAGCGACGCCCTCACCAGTGGCGGCACATACGCCATAGCAGGCGCCGTGGAGCGCATGGTCCAACACGTGCGCCAGCATTGCAGTGCTGAACCCGTCTGCATGATGACCGGCGGCGCGGGCTGGAAGATGGCGCCCAGCATGTCGGTGCAGTTCGAGCTGGTTGACACCTTGATCTTTGATGGACTGCTGGAAATTGCACAGCGAAGGCTGGAGCGGTTTGGGCTTTAATTTTTTTAAATTCACATGATGAACAAAATCAATTTCTCCGTATTCCGTCAATCATGTTTGGCCTTGAGCTTGGCGCTTGTCGCCAGCACAAGCAGCTTGGCTCAAACCCCTGCGTTCCCCAGCAAAACCATCAAAATCGTGGTGCCCAACGCGGCGGGCGGCGCGGCCGACATCACGGCGCGTACGGTGGGCCAAAAGCTGGCAGAGGCCTTGGGTCAGGCGGTGGTGATTGAGAACAAACCCAGCGCGGGCGGCATCGTCGCGGGCGAAATGGTGGCGCGCGCTGAGCCCGATGGCCACACGATGTTGCTGATCTCGAGTGGCACCGCCGTCAGTGCATCGCTCTTCAAAAGCTTGCCGTTTGACACCCTCAAAGACTTCACGCCAGTGTCTAAATTGGCCACGTTTGACTTGGTCGTTGCCTCGGCCGAAGGTGGCCGCTTCAAAACCTTTGCCGATCTGTTGGCTTACGGTCGCGCCAACCCAGGCAAGCTCAACATTGGCACCCCGCAAGTGGGCACCACGCAAAACTTGGCTGCTGAGTTGTTTTTGAGCTCGTCCGGCCTGTCTGCGCAAATCGTGCCATTCAACGGCACGCCGCCGGTCATCACCGCGTTGCGCGGTGGCAGTGTGGACGCGATGGTTGAAATCGTGGGCCCCTTGATGCCGCAAATCAAATCTAACGCCGTGCGCCCCTTGGCCCTGCTGGGCGACAAGCGCGCGGCCAGCATGCCCGATGTGCCTGCCGTGCGTGAAGCGGGTGGCCCGTTGGCCAAGTTCCAAGCGTCGTCTTGGAACGGTTTGGCCGTGCCCGCGCACACGCCCCGCGAGGTGGTGTTGCGCTTGAGCCGCGAAATCCAAGCCATCATGGAAATGCCCGATGTCAAAAAGCGCCTGAGCGACGCCAACCTCAACGCCCAAGGCTCCACGCCTGAGCAAGCGGCCGACGTGCTGGCTGCCGACATCCGTCGCTGGCACGAGGTGATTGTCAAAGCCAAGATCGACAAACAGTAAAGATTTGATGGGGGGTGTGAAATCCCCCCATGACAAAGGCTATTGCCTGCGGCTAGACTGGAACTATGAAAATCCTCGACGCACTCGTGACCCACGCGGCTGACATCGCTGCGGTCCGCCGCGACATCCACGCGCATCCCGAGCTCAGTTTTGAAGAATGGCGCACCGCCGATGTGGTGGCGCAAAAGCTCACCGAATGGGGCATTCCTGTTCATCGTGGCATGGGTAAAACGGGGGTGGTCGGCATCTTGAAAAATGGCACCAGCGACCGTGCGATTGGCTTGCGCGCCGACATGGATGCGCTGCCTGTTCAAGAGTTCAACAAGTTCGACCACAGCAGCCAAAACTCCGGAAAAATGCACGCCTGCGGCCACGACGGCCATGTGGCCATGCTGTTAGCCGCGGCCCAACACCTGTCGCAGCACAAGCAGTTTGACGGCACGGTGTATTTCATTTTTCAGCCCGCGGAAGAAGGCGGTGGGGGTGCCCGCGAGATGATGCGCGATGGCTTGTTTGAGCAGTTTCCCATGCAAGCCGTCTACGGCATGCACAACTGGCCCGGCTTGGCCGAAGGGCAATTTGCCTTGAGCGCGGGCCCCGTCATGGCGTCGAGCAACGAATTCAAAATCACCATTCACGGCAAAGGCAGCCACGCCGCGCTGCCCCACAACGGCATCGACCCTGTGCCGATCGCCTGCCAAATGGTGCAAGCCTTTCAAACCATCATTTCGCGCAACAAAAAGCCAGTCGATGCAGGCGTCATTTCGGTCACCATGATCCACACTGGCGAAGCCACCAACGTCGTGCCTGACCATTGCGAAATGCAAGGCACCGTGCGCACCTTCAGCTTGGACGTGCTCGACCTCATCGAGCAACGCATGCGCGACATCGCGCATCACACCTGCGCCGCCTTTGGCGCCACGTGTACCTTCGAGTTTGAGCGCAACTACCCGCCCACCATCAACCACGCTGCCGAGACCGAGTTTGCCCACCACGTCATGGCCAGCATCGTGGGCGGTGGCAATGTGGTGCCGCAAGAGCCCACCATGGGCGCCGAAGACTTCTCATACATGCTGCAAGCCGTGCCCGGCGCGTATTGCTTCATCGGCAACGGGGAGGGCGCACATCGCGCCCACGGCCACGGCGAAGGCCCATGCACCTTGCACAACCCCAATTACGACTTCAACGACGCCCTCATTCCTTTGGGCGGCACCTATTGGGTCAAGCTGGTTGAGGCTTGGTTGCGTTAACTTTTTTGGGCACCTCTAGAATCTTGTCATCTTTCTAAAGGTCCCTATGTCCAAATTCTCATTCTCTGCTGGGGTGGCCTGCGTTGCCGCGCTGCTGTCTGTCAACGTGCAAGCCCAAGACACCACCCGTCGCATGGGTGATTTGCTCGCCGTTGGCTTGCCTGCCTTTGCCGCGGGCTTCACCTTTGTCAGCGACGACAAAGAAGGCTTTGTGCAGCTGGCTAAATCGGAAGGCGCCACCTTTTTGATTGTGGAAGCCCTCAAAGCCAGCCACCACGAAATGCGTCCCGATGGCTCCGACAACAAGAGCTTCCCATCAGGCCACGCTGCGGTGGCTTTTTCGGCCGCTCAATTTCTGCAAATGAAGGGCGGCTGGGAATACGGCGTGCCGGCTTACTTGGCTGCGAGCTACGTGGGCTATTCGCGCGTTGCGTCGCACAAGCATTACTGGAAAGACGTCGTGGCTGGCGCTGCCACGGGTGCGTTGACCACGTACTACTTCACCGATGCCACCAGTGGTCGCCGTGTCGGCATGTCGTGGACGGGCCGCTCGGCTTCGTTGACTTATCAGCAAGCGCTTTAACGCCCGCGCCACTCGGTCGTGATTCAATTTCTCATTCAACGCTGGCGCAGCATTGGTTTTTCCTGTCAAGGCATTGGCGTGCTGCTGCGCACGCAGCCCAATGCGTGGGTGCATGTCGCGGCCACCTTGGCGGTGGTGGCTTTGGGCGTGTCTGTTTGCATCAGTCGTTTGGAATGGGCGCTGCTGGCGCTCGCCATCGGCGCTGTGTGGGCCGCCGAAGCCTTGAACACAGGCATTGAATTTGTCGTGGACTTGGTCTCGCCAGACCACCATGAATTGGCTGGCAAAGCCAAAGACGTGGCAGCCGCTGGCGTCTTGCTGGCCAGCATGGCCGCCGTGCTGGTCGGGCTGCTGGTCTTTGTCCCTTACCTCTTGTAGCTCAGTAAGCCATCAGCAGAGCGCCCAAGTGCCCCTTGTGCTCTGCCACCGCAAACGGCAGCACCAAGCTCAACACATGCTTGGCCCCACGCAGCAGCGACTTTTCTGCACTCTCGGGCTCTAGCGCGTGACGCGGATCGCGCACGTATTCGTAGCTCAGCCACCACGTCAACATCACCACCATGTGCGTCGCCGTGGCCTCGCGCTCGGACACCGTGATTTGCAATGCGCCTTCGTACGCCAAGCTGTCCAGCACCGTGCGAAACGCTGTGGTCTTGTGCAGCAGCGCATCTTTGATGTGGGTTTCCAAACGCCGGTTGTTGCTCAGCAAATGGTTCAAGTCGCGGTACAAAAACCGGTACTCCCACACCAGCTCAAACAGCGTGTGCATGAAAAACCAAGCATCCTCCACATCGTGCACGCCGGGTGCTGCGCCCAGCAACTCGTGCAGTGCCTGCTCGTAACGGTTGAACAGCGCCGTCACCAACTCCTCTTTGGCTGGGTAGTGGTAGTACAAATTGCCGGGGCTGATGCTCAGCTCTGCCGAAATCAGCGTCGTGGATACGTTTGGCTCGCCAAAGCGGTTGAACAGCTCTAGCGTGGTCTCCAAAATCCGCTCTGCCGTACGGCGCGGTGCTTTTTTAGCCATGGTTCGTTTAATTGGGGTCAGATCCCAATTATTTCTTGGCAGATTTGGCCGGCGCTTTAGTGGGTGCCTTAGCCGCAGGCTTCGTTGCTGCCTTTGCAGCAGGCTTCACTGCCGCCTTCGGGGCCGCCGCTGTCTTTTTAGCCGCCGCAGGTTTGGCCGCCTTGCTCAATTGCGCCTCCAGCGCCGCCACACGCTCATGCAGCGCCTTCAGCTCTTGCGCCGATGGCACGCCCAAACCTTGCAGCGCCTTGGCCACACGGTCTTCAAAAATGTTTTCTAACTTGCCCCATTGGCCTGTGGCGCGCTCGTTCAACGTGTGCGCGGCCTCCGTCACCTTCTGTGTCGCCTCGGCCAGCTTTTCCTCGGCGGTGGTGTGCACCTTGCGCTGCATCGTGATGCCGTCGCTCACCAGCTTCTCAAAAGCCTTGGTGCCCTCTTGTTGCGCTTTCGAGAACGCGCCCAAGCCCGCCAGCCAAATTTGCTGCGCTTGCTCTTTCACGTTGTCAGACATCGCGGCTGGATCGAACGGGTTTTTTTTAGACATAAGGCGCTTTCAAAGACGTTGCAGAAGAGGGCACTTTAACGCGCCGTGCTTTCAGTGGCAATTGGGTTAAGCTCATTCGCATGGTTCAACCTTCAACGTCAATCGCTAGCCCAGTAGACGATCAACTTCGCGAGCTGTTGTCGCGATTTCCCGTCGTTCAATTGGCGATCTTGTTTGGCTCTGTCGCCCGCGGTCAGGCCCGCCCAGACAGCGATTTGGATTTGGGTATCGTTTGCGCACGCCCCATCAGCGTGGATGAAAAAATCACCATCATCGAAGCCTTGGCTGAAAAATTCGGCCGGCCTGTTGATTTGGTCGATCTCTACCCCGCCCCCGAACCGTTGCTTGGACAGGTCTTGCGCCATGGCCGTCGCATCATCGGTAGCGATGAAGCCTTTGGACGTCTGCTCTACCGCCACCTCATTGCACAGGCCGACTTTATGCCCATCAAAAACCGAATTCTTCAAGAAAGGCGCATGGCATGGATCGGCAAGTGATTGACCAAAAACTAGAGTCTTTATTCCGTTGTTTGACGCGCATCAAAGCCAAATTCCCGACAGACGTTTCGTTGCTCACCTCGGACTTTGATTTGCAAGACATTGTCTCGCTCAACCTCAGCCGTGCCGTGCAATTGACGGTCGACATTGGTGGACACATCGTCTCTGTCAGCGACTTCCATTCACCCGAAACCATGGGCGAAACATTCGATGTGCTGGCGCAAAACAAAGTCGTTTCACATGACCTCGCCGCCAGGTTGAAAAAATCTGTGGGCTTCAGGAATATTGCCGTTCACAACTACGACGCCATCAATTGGCACATCGTTCACAGCATCATCAAAGACCATTTAGGTGACTTCTCTGAATTCGCCAAAGCTGTGATCACTTGGCAAGATCAACAACCGTAAGCACCCAAACAATCCGTCTAAACCCCCGCGCGCAATGCGTCAACTTGCGCTTACGATACGTCTCTGAGACTTTTGACAACATATGCATCCAGAGACAACATCGCCTTTGACAGACACCGTGACGGCCAGCAGCGCTTGGTACGTCATTCACACCAAGCCCCGTAACGAGGCGCGTGCTTTAGAGAACTTACAAAACCAAGGCTTCGAGTGTTTCTTGCCGACCATGGAGGTCGAAAAACGCGTGCGTCAACGCGTGCAAACCTTGGTCGTGCCCATGTTCAGCCGCTACCTGTTCATTCGTTTGAACGACGTCAACCAAAACTGGGCACCCATACGCTCCACCTTGGGCGTCAGCAAGCTCGTGAGCTTTGGCAACCAGCCTGCCAAAGCCCCGCAAAGTTTGATTGACTTTTTGCGTCAAGCCCCTGCCGCCGAAATTGCCCGCCTTTTTGGTGTTGGTGACAGCGTGCAAATCACCGACGGCCCGCTCAAAGGCTTGCAGGGCACTTACCAAGCGCATCTTCAAGACCACGATGGCGATCAATGCGCCATGGTCTTGGTCGACCTGCTCGGACAGCCTCAAAAGCTGCGCATGGCCTTGGATTCACTTCATAAAATAGAGTCATGAACACAAGCACCACAAGCCCTGCTCACATTGCCATCATCATGGATGGCAATGGCCGTTGGGCTAAAAAGCGCTTCATGCCGCGCACCGTGGGGCATGTCAAAGGGGCAAGCTTGGTGCCTGATTTGGTGAAGAACTGCCTGAAAAAAGGCATTCGTCATCTCACCCTCTTTGCCTTCAGCACAGAAAACTGGAGCCGCCCCGACGACGAAGTCTCCACCCTCATGGGCCTGTTCATTCAGTACCTTGAAAAAGAAATCAAAAACATGCAAGCCGAGGGCGTGCGCCTCAACGTCATCGGCGACATCTCGCGCTTCCCGCAAGCGCTGCAAGACAGCATTCGCCAAGCCATGGCCAACACCGCAGGCAACACCAGCCTCACCCTCAACGTTGCCGCCAATTACGGCGGCCGCTGGGACATCTTGCAAGCCGTGCAAGCGTGGCAAGTCGCCAACCCCAACGCGTCGGTCGCAGACCTCGCGCCTGAGCAACTGGGCCACTACCTCAGCACCGCAGGCCAGCCCGAGCCCGATTTGCTCATTCGCACGGGCGGCGAGTCGCGCATCAGCAACTTCATGCTGTGGCAGCTGGCCTACGCTGAGTTTTATTTCACCGACACCCTGTGGCCCGATTTCGACGCCGCAGAGTTTGACAAAGCCTTGACGTGGTTCGCAGGGCGCGAACGACGCTTTGGTTCGGTGGTGGCGTAATACCGCGTTTTTTTACTCGTCTTTTGGGGCCATGCTGTAAGATTTTCAGTATGCGCCTCACCCCCGACCAAGTTCAAGCCATTCGCCAAGTCGCACAGCGCGAGCTTGGTGAGGATGCACGAGTGCGTGTGTTTGGCTCTCAGGTCTTGGATGATCGACTAGGGGGCGATATCGATTTACTCTTTGAAACCGATAAGAGTCAACAAAATCGCGCTTCAACCATTTGCCGCCTATACGGAGCTTTGGTCATCGAACTTGGAGATCGAAAAATCGATGTCTTGCTCAAAGACCCTAACACCCCTGACGTTCCCATTTTTCAAATTGCTAAACGCACAGGGGTGTTGTTGTGACGTTGCTTTATTTGCCCGAGCATGTTGAGCCTGCTTTGCTGGCGCTTGATCTCGCACGCAAAGAGGTAGCGCATTTGCGCTACACGCATGAAACACTGTTCAGCCAAGCCGTCACCACCCATTGGGTTGTCGCGTTGGCGGTTGACCAAGAGATGGCAGAAAAAGTAGATGCTTTTGTGGGGCGCTTTGCGCGCTTGCAAGACCACATTGGTGAAAAGCTCATACCTCGGTTTGCCGCCTTGTTGGGTGAGTCACCCAAAGCCATGCTCGATGTTTTGGCGTTCGCTGAAAAAATGCAATGGTTAGACAGCTCTGCCCAGTTTGTGGGTGCTAGAAAACTCAGAAATTTATTGGTTCACGAGTACATGTCCGATGCAGCTTTGTTTCTCGACGCACTCTTGAATGCGCGTGATGCAACATTCATGCTCTTTAAGGTTGTGAGCTGCATTGACTTGAAAGCTAAAGAGCTTGGGTTGCTTGGTCCAACCACCACGTAAGATTTTCAGCATGCGCCTCACCCCCGAACAAGTTCAATCCATCCGTTTGATCATTCAGGCGGAAAAGACGGCCCTCACTCAAATCCACACGCTTTGTCAAGGCCACGCACAAGCCTTGACCGATGCTTTAGACGACATTGGTCAGCTCTCCATCACGGCAGACATGTACGCCAATCTTTCAAAAAACGACAGACGGTTACTTGACCAGTTTGCCTATCGATACACACGACTTCAAGACGATATGGGGGCCAAGTTGATGCCTGCCGTTTTGCGGTTCTTGGGTGAAGATATTGCCCGTATGTCCGCCATCGATCGTTTTGCGCGACTGGAGCAGTTGGGTTGGCTGCCCGACGCCCAAGCGTGGAATGTGCTTCGGCACATTCGCAACGAGTTCACCCATGACTACCCTGAGACCGCTGAGTTGCGTTTCGAAAAATTCACAGCGGCCAAAGACGCCTCCGCGAAGTTGCTAGCGCTGATGCAGCGCTTCACGGTACGCATCAGCGAGCTTTGGTTGAAGCTGTCGCCTCTTGCATAGCGCGCGATGAATCTTTTGTAAACCTACAAAAATAATAAAAATATTAACTCATGTCGAGTGTGAGTTAAAAGATTTTCACTTTGAACCATACGTCTGGCGGATTCAAGGACGAAGTGCAACAAAGATGAACTGGTTATAGGTGGCTGAGGATGCGAGAGCATCATGGCCGCTTTAACCGCCAAATCGAAATTGCCCAATGTACAAGCACCTCAGCCGAGAAGAACGATACCAAA
>NZ_JAVKLQ010000011.1:0-6075 GCF_031539175.1 Limnohabitans sp.
ACCGTGACGGATGAGGAATTGACTATGATTGAAAACCGATTGAATCATCGCCCCAGAAAGCGACTAGGATTCAAGACACCTCACGAGGTATTCCATGCCTCGTTAAAGCGTGTTGCACTTCGTCCTTGAATCCGCCAATTATTATTTAGCTTGTATATCACCATAATTTTCCGTGAGCATAGTGAAAACTTAAATTTACTCAACAAAATTTCAGTCCTCTCTGACCCACTCTGTAAATGACAAAAGCCTTAGAATTTCGTATGTGATTGTTATAAATCGTTGGCCATATATTTTACAAATCTCAACATGCAAACCGCCCAAAAAGTAGCCCTCATCACCGGCATCACCGGCCAAGACGGCTCCTACCTCGCCGAGTTCCTTTTAGAAAAAGGCTACATCGTCCATGGCATCAAGCGTCGTGCGTCGTTGTTCAATACCGACCGTATTGATCACATCTACCAAGACCCGCATGCCAACAACAAAAACCTGCATCTGCACTACGGTGATTTGTCGGACAGCAGCAATCTCACCCGCATCATTCAGCAGGTGCAGCCTGACGAGATTTACAACCTAGGTGCACAAAGCCACGTGGCAGTGTCTTTTGAGGCACCCGAATACACCGCCGATGTAGACGGCATGGGCACGCTGCGCTTGCTCGAGGCCATTCGCTTTTTGGGGTTGGAGAAAAAAACTCGCTTCTACCAAGCCTCCACGTCCGAGCTGTATGGTTTGGTGCAAGAAAAGCCGCAAAGGGAAACCACCCCTTTCTACCCACGCAGCCCTTACGCGGTGGCCAAGCTCTACGCTTACTGGATCACGGTGAACTACCGCGAGGCGTATGGCATGTTCGCGTGCAACGGTATTTTGTTCAACCACGAGAGCCCGCGCCGAGGCGAAACCTTCGTCACCCGCAAGATCACCCGCGGCATGGCCAATATTGCGCAGGGCCTAGACAGCTGCCTGTACATGGGCAATATGGACGCGCTGCGCGACTGGGGCCACGCCAAAGACTACGTGCGCATGCAATGGATGATGTTGCAACAAGACACACCGCAAGACTACGTCATTGCCACCGGCGTGCAATATTCGGTGCGTCAGTTCATCACCAAAACCGCGAATGAACTGGGTGTCACCCTCGCCTTCACAGGCGAAGGTGTGAACGAGGTGGCCACCGTGGCCAGGATTGAAGGCTCTGATGCGCCAGGTTTGGCAGTAGGCCAAGTGGTGGTGCGTGTCGACCCCCGCTACTTCCGCCCCACCGAAGTCGAAACTTTGCAGGGTGACCCCAGCAAAGCCAAGGCCGACTTGGGCTGGGTGCCTGAAATCACCCTGGACGAGATGGTCAAAGAAATGGTGGCCAACGACTTGAGCAAGGCCAAGCAACATGCCTTACTGAAGAAACACGGTTTCAACGTATCCGTCGGCATCGAACACTAAGCCATGAACTTGGACGCCAAGATTTATGTCGCTGGCCACCGTGGCATGGTGGGATCAGCCATCGTGCGCCGCCTGGAGGCAGATGGTTATCAGCACATCCTCACTCGCACACACGCCGAGCTGGACCTGACGCGACAAACCGAAGTCGAAGCTTTTCTGAAAACCGAAAAACCTGACTTTTTGTTCATCGCCGCAGCGAAGGTGGGCGGCATTCACGCCAACAACACTTACCGCGCCGACTTCATCTACCAAAACCTGATGATGGAGGCCAACCTGATTCAAGGGGCGTATGCGGCGGGCATCCACGATCTGATGTTTTTGGGCTCCAGCTGCATTTACCCACGCAATTGCCCGCAGCCGATCAAAGAAGAATATTTATTGACGGGGCCGTTAGAGCAAACCAACGAGCCTTATGCCTTGGCCAAGATTGCAGGCATCAAGCTGTGCGAGAGCTTCAACGCGCAATACGGCACGCGCTACACCAGCGTGATGCCCACCAACCTCTATGGCCCCGGCGACAACTACGACTTGCAAAACAGCCATGTGCTGCCCGCGCTGATTCGCAAGGCGCACGAAGCCAAACTGCGCGGCGACGCCGAATATGTGGTGTGGGGCAGCGGCAACCCCATGCGCGAGTTTTTGTATGTCGACGATTTGGCCGATGCCTGCGTGCAACTGATGACCGCCGGTTACCACGGCCCCTTGCTCAACATTGGCACAGGCGTGGATGTGACCATTCGCGAACTGGCCGAGCAGGTGATGCAAGTGGTGGGCTTTGAAGGCCGCATGGTGTTTGACAGCACCAAGCCCGACGGCACGCCGCGCAAGCTGCTAGACGTGTCAGCCGCCGCCGCCCAAGGCTGGCGGGCCAAGGTGGCGTTGGCTGATGGCATCAAGCTGGCGTACCAAGACTTTTTGAAAATCCACACTCAAACCTAAGGCTCTACATGACGGCCTCTCGATTAATTCCTGTCATCTTGTCAGGCGGTAGCGGCTCACGCCTATGGCCGCTGTCTCGCTCATTGCGCCCCAAACAATTCTTAGGCGTGACCGAAGATGCCTCGCTGTTTCAGCTGACGCTGCAGCGCTTGCAGGGCATCACGGCAGACGCAATGCGGCCCATCGTGGTGGCCAACCACGAGCACCGGTTTTTGGTGGGCGAGCAGTGCCGCGAGGCAGGGGTGGAGCCACTCAGCATCTTGCTAGAGCCGGTGGCGCGCAACACCGCGCCAGCCATTGCGGTGGCAGCGTTGGCGGCGCTTGCCACGGGGGCCGACCCCGTGTTGCTGGTGCTGCCGTCGGACCACACGTTTGCCAATGTGCCGGCCTTCCACCACGCGGTGCGTGTGGGGCTGAAGGCGGCAGAGGGCGGCGCGTTGGTGACGTTTGGCATTGTGCCCACGCATGCCGAGACGGGTTATGGCTACGTCAAAGCCAGCATGGCGCTGGACGCGAATGCGGCTGTGCCGGTGCAGCAGTTTGTTGAAAAGCCCGACCTCGCCACGGCGCAGGCTTACTTAAAAGACAGCAGCTACACCTGGAACAGCGGCATGTTCATGTTCAAAGCGTCGGTGTTTTTAGAGGAGTTGGGCAAGGCCAACCCCGCCATGCTGCAAGCCTGCCTAGGCGCATGGAACAACGCACAAAAAGACCTTGAATTTGTGCGCTTGGACCAAGAAGCCTTTGCCAGCAGCCCCTCCGACAGCGTGGACTACGCCGTGATGGAGAAAACCAGCAAAGCCGTGGTGGTGCCGCTAGACGCAGGCTGGAACGACGTGGGCGCATGGTCTGCCGTGTGGCAAGTGTTGCCGCAAGACGCGCAAGGCAACGCCACCCGAGGCGACGTGCTGTTGGAAGGCACCAAGAACAGCTATGTGCATGCCGACAGCCGCTTGGTCGCGCTGATTGGCGTGGAAGATTTGGTGGTGGTCGAGACCTCAGACGCCGTGCTGGTGGCCCACAAAGACAAAGCCCAAGACGTGAAGAAGGTGGTGGACCGCCTGAAAGCCCAAAAGCGCCCCGAGGTGGACCAGCACCGCGAGGTGTTCAGGCCGTGGGGCAGCTACGACTCGGTGGACAGTGGCGGGCGTTTTCAGGTCAAACGCATCAAGGTCAAGCCCGGTGCGAAGCTGTCGCTGCAAATGCACCACCACCGCGCCGAGCATTGGGTGGTGGTGTCGGGCACAGCGCTGGTGCGTTTGGGTGATGAGAGCAAACTGGTGACAGAAAACGAGTCGGTCTACATCCCCGTGGGCGTGAAGCACGCGCTAGAAAACCCAGGCAAGGTGGCGCTGCATTTGATTGAGGTGCAGTCGGGTTCTTACCTTGGCGAGGACGACATTGTGCGGTTTGAAGATTTGTACGGACGCATATAGAACCACAGAGAAAGCCAAATCCACGCGGAACCTGACTTTCTCCATTAGTCCTCAAATCATCCCTTAGATTCGACTAATCAAACTAAAGATTTGAGTTGGAGTGAGTGCACCAATTTGTGTGCTGCTCAAGGCTCCAACTTGCGAACTGGTCAGCGCTGACATCATCGATGTTGTCAGCGATTGCACTTGCTCGGTCGTCAATTTACCAACTTGTGTCGACGTCAAAGCATTCAACTCGGTGGTGGTCAAGGAGCGGAGCTGGGTAGTTGTCAAAGCTTGCACCTGATCGGTCGTCAAGGCTTGGACCTCGCCCGTGGTCAAGGCACGCAACAAACTTGTACTCATCACAGCCACCGTCGACGTGCCGATCGCTTGCAAGGCATCGGTCCGCATTGCTTGAATTTGCGCAGTACTCAAGATGTTGATTTGACTGCTATCCAAAGCACCCACTTGACCAGAACTCAACACAGCAATGTCCTGAACTTCAATTTCACGAATCTGGTCAGTGGTCAGCAATGCAACCTTGGTCGATGACAAAGCCACAAAGTCTGCTGTTTCCAGCGCTTTGATCTGCGTAGAACCCAAAGTCTTCAAGGTATCTGTACTCAAGGCATCCACTTGCGCTGTTGTCAGTGCCTTGATTTGAGCGCCAGACAATGCATTCACAGCCGAGCTGGTCATGACGTTAATCTGATCCGTTCCCAATGTCGGCAAGACACTCAAGCTCAAGCCTTGGGCTTGTACGCTGGTCAGCAAAGCCACCATGTTTGTTGTCATAGCTGCCACACTGGCATTAGACATAGCGCCCAGCTGACTGCTACTCAAGCCAGCCACACCTGTCGTACCCAAAGCAACCACTTGCGCAGTCGTTAATACTTTGGCTTGCGCATTCGTCAGGGCATTGATTTGATCAGTGCCCAAAGCGGTGACCTGCGTACTGCTCAAGTTAGATATCACGGCATTGGTCAGATAAGGTACCTGCGATGTAGTCAAAGCATGCAACTGGTCGGTGGTCAATGATGACACCACCGTATTGGTCAACCCTTGTACTTGGGTCGTTGTCAACTGAACCACACGGTCCGTCGTGATCGCTTGCAACTGTGTAGATGACATCGCCTGCAATTGGGTACCCGTGAGCGCCCGAACATTGGAAGAACTCAAAGACACAATATTAGCGGTGGTCAGCACGTTGATTTGATCGTTACTCAGAGCAGCCAGCTGAAGGGTAGTCAACGCATCTACTTTTCCAGTGGTCAAGCCAGCAATGACATCACGCGTTAACGATTGCACTTGGGACGTACTGAATTTAGCAATGTCCATGCTCAGCACTTGTGTACTGGTCAAGGCTGCTACGTCAGTATTTTCTAGCGACTGCAATTGCGTCGAAGTCAATGATGCAACTTGCGTGGTCGTCAAACCACCAACCTGATCTTCCGTCAAGGCCACCACCTGTGCCGTTGTTAACTTATTGACAAGCGTCAAGTTGCTCACTTGAGAGGATGTCAGCGCAGCAATGTCTGCAGTTTCTATGGCTCGCAACTGGCTTGAGCTGAGCGCGTTGAGTTGATCCGTACTCAAACCACTCATTTGCGCTGTAGTCAATGCTTGAAGTTGTGCAGTACCCAACTCTTTAAAACTGCTCGTGCCAATGGCACCCAATTGACTGTTCGTCAAAGCAGCAATATCGGTCGTTTCCATGCTAGTCAGTTGCGTAGAGGTCAAGGCTGCCACTTGATCGGTGGTCAAACCAGCCACTTCAGCAGTGGTCAAGGCTTGCACCTGCGTTGTCAACAAGTTTTGCACTTGGTCTGTCGTCAGGCTGGCGACTTGCGACGTATCCAAAGATTGCAACTGGGTGCTGGTCAACTTTTGCAGCTGAGTGTTGGTCAAGCTCTGCATCTGTACGCTGGTCAGGCTACGCAGTTGTGCGCCCGACAAGCTGCTCACTTGCACCGTCGTCAAGCCCGACACATTGGTCGTGCTCAAGGCAGACAACTGCGCCGTCGTCAAACCACTCAGCGCTGTTGTAGTGATCGATTGCAACTTGCTGCTGCTGATCGCGTTCAGTTGCGACGAGGTCAAGGCACCCACTTGCGTGGCACTCAACACGCTCAGCACCGAGGTTGACAAAGCCGCAGCTTGGTCAGTTGTCATCCCTGCAATCTTTGTAGCATTGATGCTGCCCACTTGAGACGTCTTCAACGCACCCACTTGGGTGGTCGTCAACGCTGCAACTTGACCCGCGCTGAAGGCCACAAAGTCT
>NZ_JAVKLQ010000012.1:0-55210 GCF_031539175.1 Limnohabitans sp.
CCGTGACGGATGAGGAATTGACTATGATTGAAAACCGATTGAATCATCGCCCCAGAAAGCGACTAGGATTCAAGACACCTCACGAGGTATTCCATGCCTCGTTAAAGCGTGTTGCACTTCGTCCTTGAATCCGCCTTTGTCATATGGCTCGATCAAACTGTCTTTTTATGTTTGATCGACATGCTTAAAGCCCTGAGTTTTTCTGTCTGCTTGTGCCTGTCAATGGCTGCGAGCGCTGCTGATTTTTCATTTGCTTTGTGGGGCGACATGCCCTATGGAAAAAACAAAGACGCTCGTCAAACCCAAGCGGTGATCAACAGCATCAACCGCTCAGAGGTTGCGTTTTCTATCTTTGATGGGGATTTCAAAGATGGCAGCTCACGCTGTGATGACGCGGGCTATCACGCGGCTTATGTGATGTTTGAGGGCATGAAGAAACCCACGGTGTACGTACCCGGTGACAACGAGTGGACCGATTGCCACCGCACCAACAACGGCGGCTACAACAGCCGAGAGCGGCTGTCGCTCATTCGTCGTACGTTTTTCTCGCAGCCGTTGAGTCTTGGGCAAGAAAAAATGCCTCTGCAAAACCAAGGTGCCTTGGGGGAGAAGTTTTCAGAGAACACGCGCTTTCAAGTGGAGGGTGTTGTTTTTCTGGGCTTGAATGTGCCAGGCAGCAACAACAACTGGGTGCCCGATGCGAAAACGTGTGCATCTAAAAGCGTTCGCACACCCGCCGATTGTGAAGAGGCTAATCAAGAGTATGAAGCGCGCAACCAAGCCAACTTGGCATGGTTGGCCTCCAGTTTCGCGCAAGCTACGACCCGCGCTGCGAAGGGCGTGGTGATTGTTTTTCAAGCCAATCCGGGGTTTGACCTCTTGGAAACTGAGAAGGTCGATGAAAGCCAGTTGCCTGAGTACGCGGGCTACCAGTCTTTGATGGCGGCTGTGGCGTATGAGACGGCGCAATTCAAAGGTCAAGTCTTGTTGGTGCACGGCGATGATCATTTTTTCAAAATGGACAAACCTTTGTACGCGCCCAGCAAGTTGTTGAACAACTTCACCCGCGTGCAAACCTTTGGCAGCCCCTCGAACCACTGGGTCAAGGTGCTGGTGAACAAAGATGACCCCGAGGTCTTCACGATCAAGCCGGTGATTGTTCACCTCGATTAAGTGTCCCGCTGGTGGGCTCGCGTACAGTTCGCGCCATGAGAGTTTTTCAAATTAGTCCACAAGCCGTTTCTGAAACGGCACAACTTCCCGAACGATTGCCCGAACAAGGCTTCGTCTGGATGGCCTTTGCGCGTCGTGAATTTGAGGTGCTGCAGCAAGAGATTCAGGGCACCTTAGAGCGCTTGTGCGGCGCGCAAATTGTGGATTTGCATGTATCGGACGTGTTGAACAACCAGCTGCCCTCGCATTACGACTACACCTCTGATTACAACTTGATGGTGTTTCGCCGACTCGCCGCAGGACAAACAGAGTCGGACTTGTCGCGTCCAGGCGAGATCTTGCATCGTTCGCGCGATAAGGGGGGACCGCCCGTTTTGCATCGCATTGATACCAGCCCTGTTGCTTTTGTGGTGTTCGATCGCATGGTGTTGACGGTGCATCCGACCGACTGTGCCATTCGCGAAAGTTACGCTGCGCGTTTGTTGAACTTAGGCGCTTTGGCTGCGAATGCACAAGCGGGTCAACAGCCAAACCGATTGCCCGTCAGCCCCCCTGATTTGATGCTGCGGGTGATCAGCCAAATGGTGGACGGCTATCTCAATTTGCGCCGCGAACTCACGCGTCAACTTGACCATTGGCAAAGTGAGTTGATCAATCCTAAAACGCGCTTCAACAATTGGAGTGCTTTGCTGGACGCCCGTTTGTCGTTGCACCACTTGGATGAAATTTGTGAAGACCAACGTGCGGCCATTCAAGATTGGATCGATGCTCTTGATGCGGTGGTTGAGCCCCATGCCGTGCACCCACGTTCGTTTGAATTGCTCAAAGTTCGCAGTCGCGATGTGCTTGAGCACATTGAGCGCGTGGTGCACCATGTGCGCCGTTTAGAGCAAAGTGCCGAAACCGCCGTGCAAATGCACTTTAATGCGCAGAGCAACCGCACCAACGACATCATGCGCACGCTGACTGTGCTGACGGCCATCTTTTTGCCCTTGAACTTGATCACTGGTTTTTTTGGCATGAATTTCGAAACCTTTGCCGTACTTCATGATGAGCATGGTTTGTGGTGGACGAGTTTGTTCATGCTGGTCTTGGCGGTGAGTTTGGTGATTTTCTTTTGGCGCAAACGTTACTTAGGTGGCAACACTTGAGTCTGTTGCCTTGTCACTGATTTTTCACAATCGCTAGCTAAAGTTCATGTCAATTTATCAATCGATTGACATGAAGGTGGCCTTATTTCTCGCCATATTTTTCAAGCGCTATGCTGCCTGTGTCTCGTGCATGCGCTATCCGCTTGTGCCATCCGTCCCTATGTGGTGGACCAAGCTGCACAGGCATTAAGTCATCAAGATCAAACCACTGAAGAGGACCTGGTCTTGGTCCGCGAGGCCAGTGCTTTCTATCTCAAGATGTCAGAGTCGTTGCTGCGCGAGTCGCCTGGTAATTTGAAGCTGGCTCAATCTGTGGCGGCTGGCTTCACACAATACGCCTACGCTTTTGTGGCCTTCGAAGCTGAAAAAACAGAATCAGTGAATGCCAAAGCGGCGTTTGTGCTGCGTGAACGTGCAGCACGTTTATATGGTCGTGCGCATCGTCATGCCATGACAGCTTTAGAGTTGAATCAGCCTGGTTTGACTAGGGCTTTGGCTGAGCCTACCAAGGCACGGCCCCTACAACTCTCTGAGGAGCAAGTGGGACTGGCTTACTGGGCTGCGGCCTCTTGGGGGGGGCTCATTTCTTTGTCCAAAGATCAGCCTGATGTGGTGGCTGATTTGCCGCAAGCCATCCTC
Organism: Limnohabitans sp.; assembly: GCF_031539175.1. Taxonomy (GTDB): domain Bacteria; phylum Pseudomonadota; class Gammaproteobacteria; order Burkholderiales; family Burkholderiaceae_C; genus Limnohabitans. Next base: position 2,964 of record NZ_JAVKLQ010000012.1, read on the forward strand.
TTGGCGCATTGGGCTTGGCTGTCTCAGCCGAGTTACGGGCAGGGTGCTTTGGCCAGTCTCTTGGGAACGTTTGAAGCCGCACGGCCCAACGGGTCTGTGACGCAAGCCACACAGTATTTCGATCAAGCCATGCGTGATGGTGCGGGCGCCCAAGCTGGCCCCTATGTGGCGAAGGCCGAAAGTATTGCGTTGGCTGTGCAAGACCGCGCGATGTTTGAACAGTTGTTGCACCAAGCCGTTGACGTGTCGACGCGTCACCGACATTTGCAAAACGAAGTCATGCGTGAACGCGCGGTATGGCTGCTTGAGATGACGGACGATTTATTTTGAAAGCTTTGCTATGTTGAAGTCTGCTTTGTTGGTCATGGCCGTTTATGTGGGGGCCATGAGTCCTGTGTTGGCGGCTGACAAACCATTTCGTATCGGGACGCTTGCGCCTAAAAACTCGCTTTACCACCGTCAACTTTTAGAGGTCGGCGAGGCATGGCGTGCTGCGCAAGGTGGCAGCGCTAAGTATGTGGTGTATCCAGATGGTAGCCAAGGCGGTGAGACCGAGTTGGCACGCCGCATGCGTATTGGACAGCTACAAGGCGCACTGTTGTCTGTCGTGGGCTTGCACGAAATTGAGCCCTCAATCAGCGCACTTCAGGCCATGCCGCTGCTGTTCAAGAGTTGGGAAGAGGTTGATTACGTGCGTGAAAAAATGCGCCCTGCTATAGAGAAGAAGTTTTTAGACAAAGGCTTCGTGGTCCTCGCGTGGGGGGATGCAGGCTGGGTTCGCTTTTTTTCGAAGGAGCCTGCATTCAAGCCTGATGACTACAAAAAGATGAAGTTTTTTGCGTGGGGTGGTGAGGCCGACCAGCAAGAAATTATGAAAAATTTGGGCTACACACCCGTGCCCTTGGAAACCAGTGACATCTTGCCTTCCATCCAAACCGGCATGATCAATGTGGTGCCCTCGACGCCTTACTTTGCCTTGGCCAGTCAGGTCTACACCATGGCACCCAACATGTTAGAGATCAATTGGGCGCCAATTGTGGGTGCCTTGGTGGTGACAAAAAAGGCTTGGGATGAGATGTCACCCCCCACGCAAGAGGCGGTGCGCATCGCTGGTGAAAAAGCGGGGTCGCAAATTCGCACCAAAGCCCGTCAAGAAGTCGATGAGGCGGTCGACGCCATGAAAAAGCGTGGGTTGGTGGTCAACAAGCCGAATGCGGATCAAATGCGCGAATGGTTAGACCTCGCTGACAAGCTTTACCCGCGCATTCGTGGGACCTTGGTGCCTGCTGATACGTTCGATGAAGTGTTTCGTCATCTGAAGGTTTATCGCGCGAGCAAGGCGAAGTGATGCGAAAAATTTGGCCGTTGGATGAAGCACTGGCAGGGGTGGCGCTGACGTTGATGGCGCTGATTCCCATCCTTGAAATTGTTGCCCGCCCAGTCTTAGGCCGTGGTGTGGAGAACGCCCCTGTGTTGGTGCAGCACCTCGGTTTGGTGATGGCCATGTGGGGTGCATTGGCCGCCGAGCGGCATGGGCACCTCACAAGTTTAGGTGCCGTGTTCAAAGGTTTTCAGCCTTGGGCGCAAGGCGCTGCTGCGTTGGTGTGTGGGTTGTTGGTTTGGGCGAGCTGGCAGTTTGTCGCGAGTGAACGCGAGGGCGCACAAAGCTTGGCCTACGGCATACCGATGTGGTGGGTGCAATTGGCGATGCCTATAGGTTTTGCCTTGCTCGGCTTTAAGTTGGCCGGACGTTGCGTACCCCAGTTGGGGGGGCGAATTTTTTTAGGACTTCTACTGCCAGTGTTGGGCTGCGGCTTGGGACTGGTTGATGACGGCGAAGTCGTTGCGTTATGGCCGATGGTGTTGGGTTTGGCTTTCATGCTGTTGTGTGGCGCCCCAATTTTTGCTGTGTTGGGTGGGCTGGCTTTGGCACTGTTTTGGCAAGCGGGGTTGCCACTGGCATCGATCGCGTTGTCTCACTACCAAATCACGGTGAACCCGTCGTTGCCCGCTTTGCCATTGTTCACGTTGGCAGGTTTGGTCTTTGCGCGTACAGGCGCTGCGAAGCGCTTAGGTGCGGTATTTCTGGCCATGTTTGGTCAAGGTGTTGTGGGCTCGGTGGTGGCGACAACGGTGTTGTGTTCTGTTTTCACCGCATTCACAGGGGGCAGTGGCGTCACGATCTTGGCGTTGGGTGGGTTGTTGTTGCCGCTGCTGCGTGACGCAGGTTATCCCGAGAAAAAAAGCATCAGTTTGGTGACCAGTGCCAGCGCGTTGGGGGTGCTCCTAGCACCTTCTGTGCCGTTGATCATGTATGCCATCATCGCTCGCGTACCCATCAACACCATGTTTTTGGCAGGTTTGATTCCTGCTTTTGTGATGGTGGGCTGCTTGCTGGTATTTGGTGGATACCTCCGCGTGTCTCGTGCACCAACGACTGTCATGTCATCTTCTGAACCTCTTTCTTTAAGAGGTGCTTTGTGGCAAGCCAAGTGGGAAATTTTGGCACCAGTTGTCGCTGTTGGTTCGCTGGTATCGGGACTCGCCACGCCCACAGAAAGTGCTGCTTTGACGGCCATTTACGCGGTGCTCACACAGACCTTGGCGCACGGTGAATTGAATGGTCGCTTGCTCGCCCAATGTTTGTCGACCTGTGCACAAATCATTGGTGGGGTCATGTTGATTTTGGGCATGGCCTTAGGGCTCACGAATTTCTTGGTTGACGCAGGCGTTCCCGATTTGGCGACGGATTGGGTGCAAGGCGTCACGAGCAACAAGTGGGTCTTCTTGTTGGCCTTGAACGTCTTTTTGTTTTTCGCCGGTGCTTTGATGGAAATTTACGCAGCCATTGTGGTGCTGGTGCCGCTGTTGCTGCCGCTCGCCGTGAGCTACGGCATTGATCCCGTTCACTTCGGCATCATTTTCTTGGCCAATATGGAAATGGGCTTCTTGTGTCCGCCCGCTGGTATGAACATTTACTTTGCGTCTGCTGTGTTTGGCAAGAGCTTGCGCGATGTCGCGCTGTCCGTGCTGCCTGCTTTGGCGGCCATTTTTGTGGGCACGGTGCTGATCTCGTGGTTGCCACTCGTGGCTACGGGGTTACCGGCTCTGGTGGCGGCGGGTTGGCGCTGAGTTTTTGCCGCCGCAAGAGTAGATCAGCTAACGCTGAGGGCCTCTAGCTGCGCGGTCACGCTGCTGCGTGCCAACAAGGCCAAGCTCTTTCTGGAGTGACCTTGCGGCATCAAGCAGGGGCTTGCATGCAGCGTGATGCAGATGCCATCTCGGGCACGCATCACTTGGTGAAGTGAGCTGAGAAAGCTCACGTCGCCGACAAACGCAGCCCTCGTGCAGTGCTCGCCTGTCTGTGTGCTGGTGTAACGCAGAGCCAAGGGCTGCACGGGCACGTCTTGTTGAATGGCGGCCTCGAACAAGTTGCCATGAAACATGTCGACCGTGTGGCCCAAGGTGCTGGTGCCTTCAGGAAATCCGGCGACGTTGTGGCCGCTTCCCATGGCTGTTGCCACTTGGGTGACCATGTATCGTGCCGAGCTGGGTGAGCCACGGTTCACAAACACCACACCGCAGGCTTGGGCAATGGTGCCGACGACCGGCCAACGACGCACTTCTTCTTTGGCCACAAAGATGCTGGGTTGCACGGTTTGAATCGCCACCGGATCTAGCCAAGACACATGGTTGGCCACCAACAGTTGGGTTGTGTTGGACAAAGGCGGTCGCTCAATGTGGCCTACGACGTTGACCGTCACGCCCATCACCGCCAAGGTCTGAGTGGACCAAGTTTGGATAGCCAAGAGCTTTTCTTCGCGATTGAGGCGAGGAAATTGCACCCACAAAATCCAAAACGCACGAAGGAATGCCTGTATCAGGCGTAGATATTTGATAAGCAGCATAAACACCAAGAAGTTTAGATGTCTGATGTGACAAAGCGGTTAAAGGTGTGTCATCAAAATTTCATGGTTTCGTCTTGGTCCCGTCACGCGATGTTTTGAGAATTGCAGCCATTGCAAGACATACATCACGTCAAAAAAAGGACTGACCATGAAAGAATTGCCAAACCCCACGATGCCGTTGTCGTTGATCGACTTCCCTCGGGGGTCACTTCATCGACACGATCATCAAGCTGAAAAAAATCTTGTTGCGCCCCAAAAAACTCAAGAGCGTCCAGCGCTGATTGTTGAGTGGGCCAAGCACCAAGATGAGGTGCGTGAGGCGCAGCGTTTGCGTTACGACGTGTTTGCCACGGAAATGGGGGCACGTTTGAAAGAGAGCATTCCAAGCCATGACATCGATTTGTTTGACGATTACTGCGAACACCTGATCATTCGCGATGATGCGACCGAGCAGGTCATTGGCACCTACCGCGTGCTCACGCCCGCACAAGCGAAACGCATTGGCAGCACCTATTCTGACTTAGAGTTTGATCTGATTCGCTTGCGTGCTTACCGCGAACGTATGGTGGAGTTGGGTCGCAGCTGTGTGCATCCTGAGCACCGCCACGGTGGCGTGATCATGGCGCTGTGGGGTGCTTTGGCTGAGTTCATGGTGCGTAACAAGTTGGATGTGATGATCGGTTGTGCCAGCATTCCGATGTTGCATCAAGGTGTCATCAGTGGCGAAGTGGCTGCGAGCATTTGGCACCAACTCAAGCAAACACATTTGGCCGAAGTGTCGGACCATGTCACCCCTCGTTTGGCGTTGCCTGTGGATGAGTGGGAAGTCAACCCCGCTTTTGAGCCACCTGCATTGATCAAAGGCTATTTGCGCTTGGGCGCCAAAGTGTTGGGTGCGCCTGCATGGGACCCTGACTTCAACACCGCCGATCTGCCGATGCTCATGAAGATCAATGACATGCCTGCACGTTACCGCAAACACTTTTTGGGTGCTTGATGCATTACCGGGCGATTTTCATTTCTGATTTGCATTTGGGAACGCCTGGATGCCAAGCCGATGCTTTGCTTGATTTTCTGAAGCTCAACACCAGTGACTACTTGTACTTGGTAGGTGACATCGTCGATGGCTGGCAGTTGCGTCGAAAATGGTATTGGCCACAAGCGCACAACGATGTGGTGCAAAAGCTGCTTCGCAAAGCGCGAAAAGGATGCCGGGTCATTTATGTGCCTGGCAATCACGATGAATTTGCGCGTGGATTTTTAGACCATCAATTCGGCGGCATTGAAGTGGTGGAGGAAGCCACGCACTTGACGGCAGACGGCCGTAAGTTGTGGATCATTCATGGTGACTACTTTGACGCCGTGGTTCAGCAAGCCAAGTGGCTGGGGTATGTGGGCGATTATTTGTACGAATTCACGCTCAAGCTCAACCGCTATTTGAACAATATGCGTGGTCGATTGGGCTTGCCTTATTGGTCGTTGTCTGCTTATTTGAAACACAAGGTGAAAAAGGCCTTGAACTACGTCACTGATTTCGAGAATGCTGTGGCGCATGAAGCTGCCAAGCATGGCTATCAAGGGGTGGTGTGTGGCCATATTCACCGCGCTGAAATTCGTGATGTGAACGGCGTTTTGTACTGCAATGATGGTGATTGGGTGGAAAGCCGAAGTGCTTTGGTTGAGCATAAAGACGGTCGTTTGGAACTGGTGTTTTGGAATGCGGAAGCCAAGGCAGTTGAAAAACCGAAGTTGCTCAAAGTCGCATGAAGATTGCATTGATCACAGACGCATGGCGTCCACAAATTAATGGTGTTGTCACCACTTTGGTTGAGTTGGTGGACCAACTCAATGCGCAAGGCCATCAGGTTGAAGTGATACATCCGGGTCTGTTTCAGACGCGCCCTTGTCCAGGCTATGCGGGCATTGAGCTGGCGGTGCGACCCTTTGCGCAGCTCAAAGCGCAGCTGGATCGTTTTGCACCGGATGCCATTCACCTTGCGACCGAGGGTCCTTTGGGCTGGGCGGCCCGCAAATATTGCCTGCGTGCAAAGTTGCCATTCACGACGGCATTTCATACGCGATTTCCTGAAATTTTGAAGGCTGCTTTGCGTGTGCCTTTGTGGATGGGCTATGCCTTGTTTCGGCACTTTCATCGGCCTTCTTCGGGGGTGATGGTGCCCACACAAGGTGTGATGCGGTTGCTGGATGGCAAGGGCTTTAAAAACTTGCGCAGTTGGACCCACGGCGTGGACATGTGTTTGTTTGAGTTTTTCTCGGCCGCTCAGCACCATCCCGATTTGGACGATTTACCGCGTCCTGTTGCGTTGTACGTGGGGCGCGTGTCATATGAAAAAAATATCGATCAATTTTTAGCGATGCCTTGGCATGGCAGCAAAGTGGTTTGTGGTGTCGGACCCTTAGAAGTTCAGTTGAAAGAGCGCTTTCACAATGTCCGTTGGCTGGGTGTGTTGCCGCGTGATGAATTGGCCAAGGTGTATGCCAGTGCAGATGTCTTCACTTTTCCTAGCCGTAACGAAACCTTTGGCTTGGTGATGCTCGAAGCCATGGCGTGTGGTACGCCCGTGGCGGCTTATCCTGTCGATGGACCTTTGGAGGTGTTGCGTGATCAGACGGGGTCAACGCCGCGCCCGCAGGGCGGTGTCTTGCATGACGATTTGGGTTTGGCCAGTTTAGAGGCGCTCAAGGTGCCGCGTCACAACGCACGTTTGCAGGCGTTGAGCTTTAGTTGGGACGAAGCCACGCGTTTGTTTGAGTCACATTTGGTCAAAATTTCCCCACGATGAAATTGACCGGGAAACGTGCGCTGGCGCGCAGTCTTTGCTTTTTCAAATACGTCAAGCTTGCAAAGTTACGTTGATTTGTCACAAGATTGTCACGATGGCAAGACAAACTTGCAGGCATTGAAATTAGGTATTCACATGACCACTGCGCCAACGACCCCAAAGACACCTGTAGCCCCGGTTTCGACCGACTGGTTAGACCGAGATTTGAGTCTGCTGGCTTTCAACGCACGCGTGCTCGATTGGGCGAAGCGTCCAGATGTGCCGTTGTTAGAGCGTGTGCGCTATTTGTGCATCGTCTCATCGAATTTGGATGAGTTTTTTGAAGTCCGTGCTGCACTTTATTCCAGCATCGAAAAACCCAAAGCCGCGCCAGATGCCGCAAGTGCCAAAGCACATTTGAATTTGAGCGAGGTGGCACACGCGTTGGTCGATGAGCAATACGCGCTCTACAACGACGTGCTGATGCCAGCTTTCGCCAAAGAAGGTGTGCGTATTTTGTCGCACGGTGAGCGCAACTTGGCACAGCACCGTTGGGTGAAGTCCTATTTCGATCGTGAAGTTCGCCCGCTGCTTTTGCCTGTGGGCTTAGACCCCGCACACCCCTTTCCTCAAGTAGCGAATAAGTCGCTGAATTTCATTGTTCGCCTTTCGGGCAAAGATGCTTTTGGTCGTGACAACGAAATTGCGATTGTCAAAGTACCTCGCAGCTTGCCGCGCCTCATCCCCATTCCTGAAAAATTGTCTGGCAAGCGCCAGTTGTTCGTGTCGATCTCCAGCGTGATTCGCGCCCACTTGAAAGACCTCTTTCCTGGCCGCGATGTGGGCCAGTTTTCTCAATTTCGCGTGACGCGCCATTCAGACTTGGCGGTAGACGAAGAGGATGTGAAAAATTTGCGCACGGCCTTACGCAAAGGGCTGGTGCATCGCAACTATGGCCAAGCTGTGCGTTTGGAAGTGTCGGCGGGCTGTTCGGAGCATTTGTCGGACTTTTTGTTGCAGCAGTTTGAGCTGCCTGCCTCCGCGCTTTACCGCGTGCATGGCCCCGTCAATTTGGTTCGTTTGAATCAGTTGATTGATTTGGTGGACAACCCCAAGTGGCTGTTCCCACGCTACGTGGGCAGCTTCCCGCACCAACTCAATCCCAACACCTCCATTTTTGAGCAATTGCAGGCGGGCGATGTCTTGATTCATCAGCCCTATGAGAGCTTTGATGGCGTACTCGCCTTTTTGCGTGACGCCGTGCGCGACCCCGATGTGTTGGCCATCAAGCAAACGATTTATCGCACAGGTGCCGATTCGGTGTTGATGGAGTTGCTGCGTGAGGCCGTACAACGCGGCAAAGAAGTGACCGTGGTGGTGGAGCTGAAAGCGCGCTTTGACGAAGAGGCCAACATCAATTGGGCTGAAAAACTGGAATACATCGGTGCACAAGTGGTGTATGGCGTTGTGGGCTTGAAAACCCATGCCAAGATGCTGCTGGTGTCGCGTCGCGAAGGCCGCGTCATTCGTCGCTACGCACACCTGTCGACAGGTAACTACAACCCCCGCACGGCCAAGCTCTACACCGATTTAAGCCACCTCACTTGTGACCCTAAGCTGACGCAAGACGTGGAAACGGTCTTCAATCTATTGGCCAGCCAAAGCAAAATTCCGCGTCTCAACAAGATGCTCATTGCACCGTTTCATTTGCAACGTAGCTTGATCGAATGGGTGGATAAAACGGCCGCCTCTGCTGCTGCAGGTGTCGCCAGTCGCATCGTGTTGAAGATGAACACGTTGACGGATGAAAAGCTGATGGAGGCTTTGGTGCGTGCAGGTCAAGCTGGTGTGCAAATTGATTTGATCGTTCGCGGCGCTTGTATGTTGCCTGCACAGCGCGCCGGATTCACGGACAACATCCGTGTGCGTTCCATCATCGGCCAATTCTTAGAGCATTCACGCGTGTTTTACTTTGCCAGCGGTGATAACGAAGTCTTGTATTTGTCGAGCGCCGATTGGATGAACCGCAACATGCTGCGTCGTGTTGAGCTGGCTTGGCCTGTCGAAGACGTGGCGTTGCGTACGCGAATCGTCAACGAATGTTTGGTGGCATATTTACAAGACAACGTCGATGCTTGGGTGTTGGATGGAGAAGGGCATTACAAGCGCGTGCAAGCACCCAAAACACGGGCTGGAAAACTCAAAGAGCCGCACAGCGCGCAGGCTGCATTGAAAGCCTTGTATTCCGCCAAAGTTTGAAGGGATCGGCAATGGATTTGATTTTGTGGCGCCATGCAGAAGCAGAAGTTGCCGCACAGGGCGATGATGATTTATCACGTGCGTTGACGTCTAAAGGCGATCGACAAGCCCAACGCATGGCCGCGTGGTTAGACAGCCATTTGCCAGACGGCACCCGTATTCTGTGTAGTCCTGCGAAGCGGACGGAGCAAACGGCCAAGGCTTTGGGCCGTAAATTTAAATTGCGCGAAGAGTTGATGCCAGACAGCAATGCAGATGCTGTGCTGGATTTGATCAAGTGGCACCCGGAAACAGGCCCCCAGGGCAAAGGTCCTGTGCTTTTGGTGGGACACCAGCCTTATTTGGGAGAGTTGGTGGCCCGCTTGCTCGGGATGCCTGAGCAAGCTTGTGCCATTCGCAAGGGCAGTGTGTGGTGGCTGCGCACGCGCGTACGCGAAGGTCAACTGCAAACAGTGCTGTTGACCGTGGTCTGTCCTGACCTTATTTCGCGTTCGTGGGACGACCGGTCTTGATGGTGGGCACCTTGATCAAGGCGGCTTTGAATTGAATGTCGCTCATGGCGGCCAGTGCTTTGATGCCTGCACGCAAGAGTTCGCTTTTCTTGACAGGCTGACCTAATTTTCCACCGCGCATTTTGAGGGCGTCGATCACCTCGTATTCGTCTTTAGGAATGGTGAAGCTGTCGCGAACCAGTTTAGGTTTTTTCACCTTGGCTGGTTTTTCTGCTTTGACGGGTTTGGTAGCGACCACGGCCTTTTTAGGGGCTGCGACTTTTGTTGCTTTCACAGGCTTTGCTTTTGGCGCTAGAGGTTTGGCAGCGGCTTTGGCTGTGGGCTTCGCAGGTACTTTTATGGCTGCTTTCTTGGCTGCTGCACGTGGCTTTGCTGCTGCCTTTGGCGCAACGGCTTTCACGGATTGTGGTGCAACCACTTTGGTTTCTAGGGTGGCTTTGACCGGGGTGGCTTGGGCTGTCATTGATCGACCTTCAGTTGAAAAAGAGTAAACAGTATAAACCGTTTACTCTTTTTTGTTAATGATTCAAAAAATGAAGCGACCAAGGCGTACGCTCCCATGCGACACACTCTTGTCTGAGTAGATGCGCCGATTGTGGGTAGCGGTTTATCCACGCGGTATCTGCCGTTAAAACAAACAGTTGTCGCAGGTCATTGCACCGCAAGGAGAGGCCGCCATGGTCTGGCTCTTTGCGTGCATGGCACAAAATGATCGCAATGCGTAGCGCTAAGAGCAGTTTGACGAATTCGGGTTCATCGAACTCCGCTTCTAATTTTTTCAGTTTGCCTCTTTGACCAAGTATCAGCACGCTGAGACGATGCAGTTCTTGCATGCCAAAACCCAACAGGTCGGCGTTGTCCAAAATGTAGGCGCCGTGCTTGTGATAGTCACTGTGTGAGATGGCCATGCCGACCTCATGCAGGCTGGCAGCCCAGGCGAGTTTGCGTTCTAGCTTGTCGGTGTTTGCGGTGTCCTTGGGCCCGATGCGCTCAAACAGCGTCAAGGCCGCTTTGCTCACGCGTTGGGCTTGCGCCGCATCCACCGAGAATTTTTGAGCCAGCCGTTGGACCGATACGTCCCGCGCATCGGTGTTGTGGTCATCACGTTCGACCATCTCGAACAACACCCCGTGACGTAAGGCACCTTGTGCGACTTGCAATGTGTCGATTTCCAGCAATTCCATCAATGCGCGCAGGACGCTCACACCTCCGCCAATCACGGCACGTCGGTCTTCTTTCAAACCTTCCATGCGAACGTTGGACGCCTGGCCTGCACGCAGTAAACATTTCACCAACCAGTTCAAGCCTTCGCGCGTCACTTGCCCTTCGGGCCAACCCGACAGCGCCAAGATGTCTGCTACGGCGCCGACGGTGCCTGATGCACCGTAGGCGGTGTCCCATTGCGTGCGGGGGTAGCTGCTGAGGGCTTCTTCCAACACCGCTTGTGCGGCAATTTCAGCGCGGTAAAAGCTTTGTTCGGTGAACTCCCCTTGTGGGAAGTACGTCATGGACCATGTCACACTGCCCACTCGGAATGAGGCTGTTTGGCTGGCTTGCGTGCCCATGCCCAGTACCAATTCCGTGGAGCGGCCTCCAATATCGATCACCAACCGGCGTTCATCGCTGTGCGGCAGCATGTGCGAAACACCTTGATAAATCAAGCGCGCTTCCTCGGTGCCTGCAATCACTTCGATGGGGAACCCCAAAATTTCGCAACCGCGTTGAATGAAGGCTTCTCGGTTTTTGGCTTCGCGCAGCGTTTGGGTGGCCACCGCACGCACTTGGGATTTTTTGAAACCAGAAAGACGTTCGGCAAAACGCGCCAAGCAAGCCCAGCCCCGTTCCATAGCGTCTGGCGTGAGGTTTCGATCTTCGTCTAAGCCATTGCCTTGACGGACGGTTTCTTTCAAATACTCAACGCGTTGAATTTGTCCATGGTCGTAACGACCAATTTCAAGTCTGAAGCTGTTGGAGCCTAAATCGATCGCTGCAAGTAAGGTGCCGTGGTTCATAGAAACAATATTATCTTTTTCGCGTGACATATTTGTGTCAATCGTGTGAAGCATGTGCATCAGGCCGCCAAGTTGTCATGAAATGGTCACGTTGGCGGGGTAAGTTATGCCTTTGCCTCTCGCTTCATACAATGCATCTGGTTGTTTTTTTTGTTGGTTGATTGACCTATTCTTCGTTTCATGTCTTTTTCTTCTTCGCCATCTCAAATTCTGGGCTTTCTGTTGGCGTTGTTCGCCTGCACGGGATGGGCGCAGACCACCGAAACGGAAGATGAATCGGCCCGTTACCAAATCACCTACAACACGCAGCGCCACTTGGCGTTCAATGCGCCTTATTCGAGTCCAAACAGTATTTCCTCTCAAGCCGAGCGCATGTACACCCTCAGTGCGACCGCGCATTGGGGCTTTCGTCCTTGGCAAGGCGGAGAGTTGTATTTCAACCCTGAAATCACGCAAGGTTTGCCATTCACTGGCAACTTGGTGGGCTTGGGCGGTTTTACCAACGGTGAAATTACCCGCGCAGGGGGAACTGACCCTAAGCTGTATCGCCAACGACTGTTTGTGCGTCAGACGTGGAATCAAGGCGGGGGTCAAGAGGTCGTTGAATCTGACTTCAACCAAATGGCCGGCTTGGTTGATAAAAACCGCTGGGTATTGACGGTTGGCAACTTCTCAACCCTCGATGTGTTTGACGACAACACCTATGCCAAAGACCCTCGCACCCAGCTCATGAACTGGGGCAACTGGACTTACGCCGCTTACGATTACGCCGCAGATGCACGCGGCTTTGGTTGGGGCTTCGCGGCCGAGTGGTACCAAGACGACTGGGTGCTGCGCTTTGGTCGCATGACTGGCCCAACATCACCGAATGCCCAGCCCACCGACTTTGCCCTAGCACGCCACTATGGCGACCAAGTGGAGCTCGAGCGCTCGCATCAACTGCTGAATCAACCCGGTAAATTGCGCGTGCTGGCGTGGCGCAACCGTGCACAGTTGGCGAGTTTCAATGATGCCACGCAGTGGTTGCAACGCCCAGGCACGCCTGTGCAAACGGGGCCTGATGCGCTCATCGCTGTTCGCAACGGTGAAAAAGTGAAATACGGTCTAGGCTTCAACGTCGAGCAGGCCATCAACGCCGATGTGGGGTTTTTCTTACGCGCCATGAAGGCGGATGGCCACACCGAAACCCATGCATTCACCGAGGTGGACAGCTCTTTGTCGACCGGTTTGGTGTTCAAGGGTGGTTTGTGGGGTCGAGCGGATGACGCGGTGGGCGTGGCGTTCATGCGCAACACCTTGTCTGCAGACCGGCAGCAGTTTTTGAAGGCCGGTGGCATTTCGTATTTCATTGGTGATGGCCAACTCAACTACCGCCCAGAGCAAATTTTGGAAACCTTTTACAGCTTTCAAGTGGCACGAGGCACATGGTTGACGGCAGATTTTCAACACATTCAAAACCCTGCTTACAACGCGGATCGTGGCCCTATACAGGTGTACGCAGCGCGTTTTCACGCAGAGTTCTAACTCTGTTGCAAGGCCGACAAGAGAAGCTGGGTCGAGGCAGATAACTCACGTTTGGGGTTGAACGCCACCACCAACTGACGTTGTGCCCAAGCGTCTTTGAGGCGAATCACTTTGAGTTGGAGTGCTTGAACTTGGCTGGCACAGGCGCCCAAGGGAATCACGCCAACGCCCAAGCCTGCGGCAATCATGTGACACATGGCGTCAAAGCTCCGCACTTGTACACGCATGTGCATGTGTTGACCTTCTTGTTCTGCCACGCGCGAGGTGAGTTCTAACAGTGAGCTGCCTGTATTCAGGCCAACGAAGTCGTATTGCAGACACGTTTTAAAGTCCACAGCTTTGAGTTTGGCCAGCGGGTGCGTGGCATGGGTGAGTACGACCAATTCGTTGGTTTGAAAGGGTAAAACTGTCAATCCATCCATCGGCGTTTCGTCGGCCAAGACACCAATATCTGCAATGCCGTCGACCAATGCACGCGCAATGTCGCCGCTGAGTTGCTCTTCCACTTCCACCCGAATATCGGCGTGTTCAGATAAAAACGTGTGAAGGATGTGCGGCAGGTACTCCGTGAGAGAAGACATATTGGCCCACAAGCGCACATGACCGCGAATGCCTTGCGAGTAATCGCTGATCTCACTGTTGAAACGCTCTAAGCCTTGAAATAAACGAATGCAGTGCTGCAATGCCAAGTGCCCCGCAGACGTCAATTGCACGCCTTTTTGACTGCGATCTAACAATAGCGACCCAGTCGCTGCTTCGAACTCTGACAAGCGTCGACTGGCCGCTGACAACGCCAAATGGCAGGTTTCTGCACCTTTGGTGATGCTGCCCGTTTGAGCGACCGCACAAAACAGGCGCAAGGTCACAAAGTCGAATCTGCTGAGGTTAAAGCTTTGTTTCATGGGTGACTCTGTTGACCTTCGCAAAAAGCGAAGGAGATTTTACGCATGAGCAATTTTCTTGTTGGCATTTTGTTTTTACAGTCTTAGCCATGTCTGATTTACAAAGCTTAAAACCATGTCCGCGTTAACAGGGCTCAAAGTGATTGAACTTGGGCAGCTCATTGCTGGCCCGTTTGCGGCCAAAACCTTGGCTGACTTTGGTGCTGACGTCATCAAAATTGAAACCCCCAAGACCGGTGACCCTCTGCGCAAATGGCGCTTGCTCAAAGACGGCACCTCGGTGTGGTGGCAAGTGCAGTCGCGCAACAAACGCTCGGTGGCACTGGACCTGAAAGAGCAAGAAGCGCAAGACATCGTGCGTCAGCTCGTGCAAGACGCCGATGTGTTGATTGAGAATTTCCGCCCGGGTGCGATGGAAGCTTGGGGCTTGGGTCCTGAGGCGTTGTTGGCCATCAACCCGCGTCTCATCATGCTGCGCATCAGTGGCTATGGGCAAACGGGGCCGTACCGCGACAAGCCCGGGTTTGGTGTGGTGGCCGAGGCCATGAGTGGTTTGCGCCACCTCACGGCTGAGCCGGGTCGTGTGCCCGTGCGTGTCGGTGTGAGCATTGGTGACACTTTGGCGTCGCTGCATGGCGTGATTGGCATTTTGATGGCGTTGCAAGAGCGTCAAACGAGTGGACAAGGCCAAGTGATCGACGTGGCTTTGTACGAGGCCGTGTTCAATTGCATGGAAAGCTTGCTGCCCGAGTACAGCGCCTTTGGCGTGGTGCGAGAAGCCGCAGGCAGCGCCTTGCCTGGCATTGCCCCGAGCAATGCTTACCGCTGTCAAGATGACGGTTATGTGTTGATTGCAGGCAATGGCGACAGCATTTTCAAACGGCTGATGCACACGATGGGGCGCGACGATTTGGGCAACGATCCAGCACTCACCGACAATGCGGGTCGTGTGAAACGCGTGGCTGAGATTGACGCAGCGATTGGCGTGTGGGCTGCACAGCGCAGCGTTGCGCAAGTGTTGGAAGCTTTGGACGAAGCCGCTGTGCCCGCCGGTCGCATTTACACCGTGGCCGACATTGCCGCAGACCCACACTACCAAGCACGCGAGATGATTCAACACGTGCAGATGGACGATGGCACATCGTTGGCTGTGCCCGGCATTATTCCGAAGCTCTCGCGCACACCTGGCAGCCACCGTCGCAATGCACCCAGCATTGGGCAGGATACCGATGCGGTGTTGCACGACATTGGTTTAACGTCAGCACAAATTCAAGCACTCAAAGACAAAGGCATCGTGGCATGACCCGCATTTATTTCAACGAAGTTGTCACCCGTGATGGCTTTCAAATCGAACCCGGGTTTATTCCCACCGACAGCAAGGTCGCATTGATCGATGCTTTGAGTTTGTGTGGCTACGCCAAGATTGAGGCCACGTCGTTCACCTCGCCCAAAGCCATTCCTATGTTGCGTGATGCCGATGAGGTGATGGGGCGCATTCAGCGTGTCGCGGGTGTGGAGTACACCGTGCTTGTGCCCAATCTCAGAGGCGCTGAGCGCGCGATGGAGGCGAAGGCGGATGAGTTGAATTTGGTCATGTCGACCTCTGAGACCCACAACCTCTCGAATCTGCGCATGACCCGCGCCCAGAGCTTTGCCGCCTTGGCGGGGGTGGTCCGTTATGTGGATGGCCAAACACCGATCAATGTGTCGCTCTCGACATGTTTTGGCTGCCCCATGGAGGGCGACGTCCCACAAGCGGATGTTCTGGCTATTGCGCGTCGTTTTGCAGACCATGGCGTGCGTGGCATCACCATTTGCGACACCACGGGCATGGCGCATCCTGTGCAAGTCCAGCGCATGGTTGAAGCTTTGCAAGCGCAGTTGCCTCATACCCAACTCACGCTGCACTTTCACAACACGCGGGGTATGGGCTTGGCCAATATCTTGGCTGCTGTGCAAGCGGGTATCACGCGTTTTGATGGCTCACTCGGCGGCTTGGGTGGTTGCCCTTACGCACCCGGCGCCAGTGGCAATGTGTGCAGCGAAGACGCGATCCATATGCTGGATGCCATGGGCTATGACACGGGCATGGATGTGACAAAACTGATTCAACTCGCACGTCAGTTGCCACAGATCGTGGGCCATGAGGTGCCGGGGCAAGTGGTCAAGGCAGGGCGCATCACTGATTTGCATCCTGCGCCTGCTGATGTGAACGCACTCAGAGGACTAGCGTCATGATTGACCATCTCGATCACTTGGTGCTCACCACCTTCAACGAAGATGCCTGTGTCGATTTCTACACACGCGTCATGGGCATGACGTTGGAGAGTTTTGTGGGTGGTACGCCACCGGTGACGCGCAAAGCGTTCAAGTTTGGCCACCAAAAAATCAACTTGCATGTCCGCGGCAAAGAGTTCGAGCCCAAAGCCCATGTGCCCGTGCCTGGGGCGCTGGATTTGTGCTTCATCGCCTCCGTCCCTTTGGATGAGGTGATCGTCAAACTCCATGCCGCAGAGTGGCCGATCATCGAGGGGCCAGTCATGCGCACCGGTGCGACACAGAAAATTCGTTCTGTGTACGTGCGTGACCCTGATTTGAATCTGATTGAAATTTCAGAGCTTGTCTGAGCGAACGCATGGCGGTGGCTGAGCGGCCATCGCCATAGCGCATATTTTTATTGCTCGTCGACGATGGGGTTGGACAAGGTGCCAATCCCTTCAATCTCGATTTCGCAAACATCGCCCGGGGCCATCCACACAGGGGGTGTGCGCGCATAGCCCACGCCGGCGGGTGTGCCGGTGATGACCACGTCTCCAGGCTCCAAGGTCATGCACTCGGTGATGATGCGCAGCGACTCCACCACGTTCCACAAGAAATCGCGCGTGTTGGCGTCTTGCATGACTTTGCCGTTCAAACGCGATTGAATACGTAAGCCTTCAGCGCCCATGGGCAACTCGTCCGGCGTGACCAGCCAAGGGCCGAAGGGGCCTGTGCCATCAAAGTTTTTGCCGATCGTCCACTGTGCTGATTTGCGTTGGTAGTTGCGAATACTTGCGTCGTTGAAGCATGAATAACCCGCGATGCAGTCGAGTGCGTTGGTTGCCGTCAGGTGGCGTGCGCGTTGACCAATCACCACAGCCAATTCGGCTTCATAGTCGAGCTGCGTGGATGCTTTGGGGCGCACGATGGCGCCTTGATGCCCGACCATGGAGGTGGCGCCGCGCATGAAAAAGCTGGGGTATTCAGGGCGAGCGTTGCCGCCTTCCTTGGCGTGGTCGGCGTAGTTCAAGCCCATACAAACAATCTTGCCGGGATTGGGGATCAATGGCAGCAGTTCCACCGAAGACAAGGTCCGGATGGCCGAGGTGGGGGCCTTCTGTGCAGCGGTGTGTGCTGCGGCCATCGCACCCTTTGTGGCAATGAGCGTTTTCAAATCTGCTGGCAAGTCAAGGCCGAGCAAACTCAGGTCGACAAACGTCTCGGACGACGCGTCTTTGATCCAGCCTACGCCCGTGTGGTTGTCTGTTTTGAAACTTAAAAATCGCATGGTGTTGTCTCCTTTTATTCGTTATTCCAAGCGCCAGGTGTATTTCATGCTGGCCCAGCTTTGCTCTGGCTTGCCATCCACCGTGCCGGGGCGGAATTGGCATTTGGAGAGCGCGTTGCGTGCCGCTTCATCCAAACGGTTAAAGCCGGAAGACTTTTCAATCTCGGCTTGCAACACGCGCCCATCCGTCCCAATCAAAAACTTCAGTGTGACGGTGCCTTCTTCTTCTAAGCGACGCGAGGCGCTGGGGTAGTCTGGTTTGGCACAGCTTGCGCCGGCTTGAATGGTCGCGCCCGTGCGGATGGCAGGTGCCGCGGGGGCCGGCGGTGCTGCCACCACGGCTGGCGCTGGGCTGGGCGGCGCGGGTGGTGCGACCGGCACCGTGATGGCTGGTGCGGTGCTGGGGGGCACTGGCAGCGGTGCAGCAGCAGGAGGAGGCGGCGTTTTGGGCGGCGGTGGTGGCGTTTGCGGGGGGGCAGGGGGTGGTGGCACGTTGTCGCTCAGCAACATGGCTTCCACTTTGATCTCGGTGATCTTCACCACTTTCTGGGCCAAGCCAGATTGAAGCGCCCAGAGCAGCAAGACATGCAGCAAGACCACCAGCGCGATGCTGGTGATGTGCTTGCGCGGGTTGCGTTGGCGCTGAGCGTAAGGGGAGGAGGAGGTCGAAGAGGTGGTCACAGGACGATGCAGAAAATCTGTCTTGATTCTAGGGCGCCTGCGTGAACACGTCAGGTCACAGGGGCTGGATTGAACAACACCAAGGCGTTGTGCAGTTTCCAGTGCTCTGCCCACGTCTTTTTGCGACCGCTGGCCACGTCGAGCATGAGTTGAAACAACTCCATCCCAACTTCTTCAATCGTTTTGTCGCCATCGGCGATGGTGCCTGCGTTGACGTCCATCAGGTCATGCCAGCGGCGGGCAAGGTCGGTGCGTGTGGCCACTTTGATGACGGGTACCTCTGCCAAGCCGTAAGGTGTGCCGCGTCCGGTGGTGAACACATGCATGTTCATGCCCGCGGCGAGTTGTAGCGTGCCGCAAATGAAGTCGCTGGCTGGGGTGGCAGCGTAAATCAGTCCTTTTTGTTGGAGCTTGTTACCTGGTGACAGCACCCCCGAAATCGGGGCAGAGCCCGATTTGATGATAGAGCCCATGGCCTTTTCGACGATGTTGGACAAGCCACCTTTTTTGTTCCCAGGCGTGGTGTTGGCGCTGCGGTCGACGCGGCCTCGGGCGAGGTAAGCGTCGTACCACGCCATTTCACGAATCATGGCTTGGGCCACTTCGGGGGTGGTGGCGCGTGAGGTGAGTTGGTCAATGCCATCGCGCACTTCGGTGGTTTCTGAAAACATCACGCTGGCGCCTGCACGCACCAGCAAATCGGTGCAAAAGCCGACAGCTGGGTTGGCTGTGACGCCTGAGAACGCATCGCTGCCACCGCATTGCACGCCCACCACCAGTTCGCTGGCAGGTACCGTCTCGCGTCGTCGCAGGTTCAATCGTTCGAGGTGGCGTGTGGCCGTTTGTATGATGTCGTCAATCATCGACATGAAGCCCACATGGGCGTCGTCTTGCAGGCACACCACGTCCAAAGCTTCTCCGCGTTGGTCGTTGATGGGAATGGCACCTGGCGGCATCAAGCGTTCGGGTTGCAGTTTCTCGCAGCCCAAGCTGACCACCATCACTTCGCCGCCAAAGTTGGGGTTGAGGCTGATGTTGCGCAGGGTGCGGATTGGAATTTCCGCGCCGTCTGCGTCAATGGCCACGCCACAGCCGTAGGTGTGCTCGATGCCCACCACGTCGTCGACGTTGGGGTATCGGGGGAGCAACTCGGCCTTGATGCGCTGGACCGCAAACGCCACCACGCCCGACACACATTGCACGGTGGTGGTGATGGCCAAGATGTTGCGCGTACCCACTGAACCATCGGCGTTGCGGTAGCCCTCAAAGGTGTAGCCCTCCAGCGGGGGCAGTGGGTCGGGCTTGATGGTGGCGATCGGCAAGTTGTCCAGTTCGCGCGCTTCAGGCATCTGCAACAAACGTTCGTGCACCCAGCTGCCTGCCGCAATGTCTTGCAACGCATAGCCAATCGGAATGCCATAGCGCACCACGGCACCGTGGGCGGGCAGATCGACCAAGGCGACTTTGTGGCCCTGTGGCACTTGGGTTTTCAGCGTCAGGCCGTCGGGCAGCACGGTGCCAGCGGGTAAACCGCCGGCGTTGGCCACGATGGCCACGTTGTCGCGAGCGTGCATGCGGATGGTGAGCGGGGTCATGGTGTCTCCTATTTCGGCATAATGATAGCGGTACCATTTATCGGGTCAAGACCGATTTGCAAGTGAGCGACATGATTGACAAAGACAACCCCAAACGTTCTCGCCGCAGCAGCGGTGCCATCACCTTGCGCGATGTGGCCATGCTGGCGGGCGTGGCGCCTATCACCGCCTCGCGTGCCATCAACACGCCGGGGCAGGTGTCGCCCGAGGTGTTGCGCAAAGTGCAAGAGGCCGTGCAGCGCACGGGCTATGTGCCCAACCGCATGGCGGGCGGCTTGGCGTCGTCTCGCAGTCGCCTCATTGCAGCCGTGGTACCCAGCACGGTGGTATCGGTGTTCATGGAAACCATCGAGTCGTTGAACGGCACTTTGTTTGACGCGGGGTACCAGCTCATGTTGGGTCAATCGGGCTATTCTGCCGAGCGCGAGGAACTGTTGCTTGAGGCCATCATTGGGCGTCGTCCAGATGGCATTTTTTTGACGGGCATTTTGCCGCCAGGCAGGGCCCGCACACGTTTGTTGGCCTCGGGTATTCCTGTGGTCGAAACGTGGGACTTAACGCCCACGCCGATTGACATGCTGATTGGCTTCTCTCACTCGGACATTGGGCGTGAAGTGGCTCAATTCTTGATGAACAAAGGCTATCAAAAGTTTGCAATTGTGCGCGCTGAAGATGAGCGTGCCGACCGCCGTACGGTGGCCTTTCAAGACGCGGTGGCGCAACGCGGTTTCCCCCCTGTTTTTGACGTGAATGTGGGGGCCTCGCGCTCCCTCAAAAGCGGGCGCGATGCGATGGCCCGCATTTTGACTGAGGCACCGGGTGTGGAGGCTGTGTTTTGCAGCTCCGACTTGTTGGCCTTGGGTGTGATGACGGAGGCTCGCGCTCGCGGGATGTCCGTGCCCAGCGATGTGGCCGTGATGGGTTTTGGCGATGTGCCGTTTGTGGCCGACATGGTGCCTGCGCTCACTACCGTGCGCATCAATGGGGGGCAAATAGGCGAGTTGGCTGCTCGCTTTTTGATCGATCGTGCGGAGAGTCGACCTGTGGACCCTCGCATCGTCGACGTGGGTTTCTCGATCATCGAGCGCGACAGCACGGCCCTAGCGAAAACCCTAGGCTAAAACCATTGACGGTCAGTTTTTCCCTCGTTACCATCCCTTTAAATTCATTTGGTAGCGCTACCAAATGAAGTGATTGTCAAAAATCACCCGCAGCTCAACATCACCTCAACTCAAAGTGGCTTCCATGGCATCAACCTCATCACATATGTACTCGCGTTTGCTATTGACGGGCGCATCAGGTGGTTTGGGCCGCGTGCTGCGCCCACGTTTGAAAAACCGTTGCGATGTGTTGCGCGTCAGTGACTTGTCAAATTTGGGCGATGCGGGCGTTGCTGAAGAGGTGATGCATGTCGCTTTGCAAGATCGCCCTGCCGTGATGCAAATGTTGCAAGGTGTGGATGCGGTGGTGCATTTGGGTGGTATCTCCACCGAGCAACCGTTTGACGACATCGTGCAAGCCAACATCATTGGCGCCTACAACTTGTACGAAGCCGCTCGCATTCACGGCACACGCCGCATTGTGTTTGCCAGCTCCAACCACGTGACGGGCTTTTATCGCCAAGACGAGGTGGTGGACGCCACCATGCCCGTGCGACCCGATGGTTACTACGGCTTGAGCAAAGCGTTTGGCGAAAACTTGGCCCGTTTTTACTTTGACCGTTACGGCATCGAGACCGTGGCGCTGCGCATTGGCTCCTCATTCCCAGAGCCCAAAGACCGCCGCATGCTTGCCACGTGGATGAGCTACGACGACTTGGAGCGTTTGGTGGTCGCCAGTCTCAGCTCACCTGTCGTGGGCTACAGCGTGATTTACGGCATGTCTGACAACCACCATGTGTGGTGGGACAACACACCCGGCAAGCACATCGGCTACCGCCCGCAAGACAGCTCCGAGCCATTCCGTGCGGATGCCGAAGCGCGTCAGCCGATTCTCGATTTGAACGACCCCGCCGTGATTTACCAAGGTGGCGGCTTTGTCAAAGCGGGTCCTTTTTGATTTTTTTAGACAACACAACAGGAGACAACACCATGACAAAACGCTTCAGCCTGATTCAGACCTTGGTGGCCACGGCCGCTGCTTCGATGTTCGCCATGTCGGCCAACGCCACCGAGTTCCGTTCGTCCGACACGCACCCCGATGACTACCCCACAGTGCAAGCGGTGCGCCACATGAGTGAAGAGCTGAGCAAGGCCACCAATGGCAAGCACAGCATCAAGGTGTTCTCTAAGTCCACCTTGGGTCAAGAAAAAGACACGATCGAACAAACCAAGCTCGGCGCCATCGCCATGACCCGCGTCAACGTCGCCCCCATGAACAACATCTGCGCGGCCACCATGGTGCCCACCATGCCGTTCTTGTTCCGCTCGATCGAGCACATGCGCAAGGTCTTGGATGGCGCGATTGGTGAAGAAATTTTGAAAGACTGCGAACCTCAGGGCTTCGTCGGTTTGGCGTTCTATGACTCAGGTGCCCGTTCGATCTACACCGTGAAGAAACCCATCAAAACCTTGGCCGATGCCAAAGGCTTGAAGGTGCGCGTGCAGCAAAGCGATTTGTGGGTGTCTGTGCTGGAAGCGATGGGCGCCAATGCCACGCCCATGCCTTATGGCGAGGTGTACACCGCACTGAAAACCGGTTTGGTCGATGCCGCTGAAAACAACTACCCCTCATATGAGAGCTCACGCCACTTCGAAGTGGCCAAGTACTACAACAAGACCGAGCACTCGATGGCACCCGAGATTTTGTTGTTCTCTAAGAAGGTGTGGGACACCCTGTCCGCTGAAGATCAAAAGCAAATCCGTGCGGCTGCCAAAGAGTCGGTGACGTACATGCGCAAGCTGTGGGATGAGCGTGAAGCCAAGTCGTTGGCGATTGTGAAAGCCGGCGGTGCTGAAATTGTGGAAGTGGACAAAGTCGCTTTCCAAAACGCCATGAAGCCGGTGTATGACAAGTTCTTGAAGGACCCCAAACTCCAAGACATGGTCAAGCGCATCAACGCTGTCAAGTAACTGAGCCGTTCATGTACACACGCTTTTGTGCCGCCTTAGCGCGGTTTTGTTTGAAGGTGGGCGTCGGTGGCCTGGGGCTGCTGATTGCTGCCGTGCTTTACCAAGTCGTTGGGCGCTACGTGTTCAACGACACGCCCACTTGGGCGGAGAGTGGGGCCGTGTTGTTGGTGCTCTACGTGACCATGCTGGGCATGGCTGTTGGGGTGCGCGACGCGGGCCATATTGGCTTGGAGTCTTTGTTGGTGCTCGTGCCTGAGAGCGTGCGCTTGAAGATGGAGCTGCTCATTCACGCCCTCGTGCTGGTGTTTGGCCTGATCATGGCCTACAACTGCGCGGTGTTGGCGCAAAGCGTGTGGGACTACAAGATCCCGACCTTGGGATTGTCCGAAGCTTTCAAGTACGCCCCACCTGCTTTGGCGGGCGTCTTGATTGCTTTGTTTTCGTTGGAACACATCATCGCCTTGTTGCGCGGTGACGAGGTAGAACCCGCATGGCATTGACTATTTTGTGCGTGAGCTTCACGCTGTTGCTGCTGTTGGGTGTGCCTGTGGCGTTCTCGATTGGCCTGTCGTCATTGGCGACGCTGTTTTACGAGGGCTTGCCGCTGGCGGTGGGCTTTCAGCAAATGATTTCGGGCATGAACCCGTTTTCGTTCCTCGCCATTCCGTTCTTCATTTTTGCCGGCGAGATCATGATGTATGGCGGCATTGCCGACAAGATCGTGGATTTCGCCAAATCGCTCGCAGGTCATGTGCGCGGTGGCTTGGGCATGAGCAATGTGTTGGCGTGCACCTTGTTTGGTGGCGTGTCGGGCTCGCCTGTGGCGGACGTGTCGGCCATGGGCGCCGTGCTGATTCCACAAATGAAAAAAGAGGGCTACGACGCCGACTACGCGGTCAACGTCACCACCCATGCTTCCTTGGTGGGCGCGTTGATGCCGACCAGCCACAACCTCATCATCTTCACGTTGGCAGCCAGTGGCAAGGTGAGCATTGCAGCTTTGATTTTGGCGGGCATCGTGCCAGCCATTGTGTTGACCATTTGTAACTTGGTGGCTGCGTATGCGGTGGCGGTGAAGCGTGGTTACCCCGCAGGCACCTTCCCCGGTTGGGCGGTGGTGGGGCACTCGTTTGTGCAGTCGCTGCCAGGTTTGTTTGTGGTGGTCATCATCATCGTGGGCATTTTGTCGGGGGCGTTCACGGCGACGGAATCAGCCTCGGTTGCGGTGGTGTGGGCCTTGTTCTTAGCCGCGGTGGTTTACAAAAAACTCACGCGTGACCAGTTGATGAAAGCAGCCTCTAAAGCGGTCAAGAGCACGGGTGCGGTTCTGTTGCTGATTGGCATCAGCTCCATGTTTGGCTACTTGATTGGTTTGTATGGCGTGGCTGAGTTGACGGGTAATTTGT
Organism: Limnohabitans sp.; assembly: GCF_031539175.1. Lineage (GTDB taxonomy): Bacteria > Pseudomonadota > Gammaproteobacteria > Burkholderiales > Burkholderiaceae_C > Limnohabitans. The sequence goes on from NZ_JAVKLQ010000012.1 coordinate 27,164, forward strand.
TGTCAGGCTTCAGCAGCACACCTTGGGTCATCTTCTTGTGTGTGAACGTGATCTTGTTTGTGTTGGGTACTTTTCTCGACATGGCCGCCACGATTCTGATTTGTACGCCCATCTTTTTACCCATCTGCCAGCAAATGGGCATGAGCACCGAGCAGTTCGGCATCGTCATGCTCATCAATTGCGCCTTAGGCCTGAACACCCCACCTGTGGGCACCACCCAGTTTGTGGGTTGCACCATTGGCGGTGTGTCGGTGGGCACGGTGATGAAAACCATTTGGCCGTTTTACGGTGGCTTGATTGCTGCTTTGATGCTGGTGACTTACGTGCCCTCGTTCTCGATGTGGCTGCCCAACTTGATTTTGAAATAAGCCCCACGGCCCATTCACCTGAACTGACACACCCGTATGAACCAAGGTCCTTCCATCCCCTTTGCTACCAGCCCTCGCTACCCTGATCCGCGCATCGAGGTGTTGGACGAGCGGTTTCACAAACTGCGCGTGTTTAGCAGCAGCGTGGAGCAGCTCTTCAGCGGCATGCGTTGGGCTGAAGGCCCTGTGTGGTTTGGTGATGGTCGCTACCTGTTGGTGTCTGACATTCCCGGTAACCGCATCTTGCGTTGGGATGAAGCCTCAGGGCAGGTGAGTGAATTTCGCACGCCCTCGCACAACGCCAATGGTTTGACGCGCGATCGGCAAGGGCGATTGTTGACCTGTGAGCACCAATCGCGGCGCATCACACGCACGGAGTACGACGGCCGCATCACCGTGCTGGCCGATCGCTTTGAAGGCAAGCGCCTCAATTCACCCAACGACATCATTTGCCAAAGCAATGGCGCAGTGTGGTTCACCGACCCCCCGTTTGGCATTGCCGGTGATTGGGAGGGCGACCCTGCGCCTGCCGAGTTGCCGCATGCGGTGTACCGCATCGCGCCTCAAACGGGTGCATTGCAACAGGTGTTGACCGATGTGCCAGGACCCAACGGTTTGGCGTTTTCGCCCGACGAGTCGGTGCTCTATGTCGTCGCGAGCCGTGCCAAACCGCACCGTCAAGTGTGGGCGTATGACGTGGACGCAGAGGGAGGGCTCACCAATCAACGGTTGGTCATCGATGCCCAAGGCCCTGGTGCCTTGGACGGTATTGCGGTCGATGCGGACGGCAACCTTTGGTGTGGCTGGGGCAGCGATGGCTCGGCACACGGCAACCCTGAACAGCTCGACGGCGTGCGTGTCTTTGCCCCAGATGGCAGCGCCATTGGCCACATCCATTTGCCTGAGCGTTGCGCCAACGTCTGTTTTGGCGGCGCCAAAAACAACCGACTTTTCATGGCCAGCAGCCACTCGCTGTATGCCATTTACACCAACACCCGTGGCGCGAATGCGCTCGGTTGATTTCAAAGAAAGAGAGACTTCTCTATGAAAAAACGCAACTTTTTAATGGCTTGTCTCGCGGGTTTCTTGACCGTGACGGCGGCCCACGCTTGGCCTGACAAAAACGTCACCTTGGTGGTGCCTTTTCCACCTGGTGGCTCTACCGATTTGATCGCTCGCACCTTGGCACCCAAGCTGCAAGAGAAACTGGGTGGCACCTTCATCACCGACAACAAAGCCGGTGCCACAGGCACGATTGGCGCGGGCTTTGTCACCCGCGCAGCCCCCGATGGCCACACCTTGTTTGTGTCTTCCTTAGGCCCTTTTGTGATCGCCCCCCACTTGTTGACCAAAGTGCCTTACGACGCCTTGAAGGACTTTGACTACATCACCGTCGCCGTGCAGGCGCCCAACGTGTTGGTGGTGCCTGCGAGTTCGCCCTTTAAATCGATGGCCGATGTGATTGCTTTCCAAAAAGCCAATCCCAACAAAATGACCTTTGCCTCTTCGGGCAATGGCAGCAGCGACCACCTGACGGCCGAGTTGTTTTGGCTGCAAACTGGCACCACGGGCATCCACGTGCCTTACAAAGGCGGTGGCCCCGTGATGACCGATTTGCTCGGAGCGCAAGTCGACTCATCGTTCATGAACATCAACACGGCCATGCCGCAAATCGTGGCGGGCAAGTTGCGTGCGCTCTCGATCACCAGCGCCAAGCGCTCGCCCTTGTTGCCCAATGTGCCGTCGTTGGAAGAGTTGGGCATCAAAGACGCCAATGTCAACTCTTGGCAAGCCATTGCAGCGCCAAAAGGCTTGCCTGCAGACATCAAAGCCAAGTTGCATGCCGCCATTGTGTCGGCCTTGAACGACCCGCAAGTCAAACCCAAACTGTTGGAGTTGGGGTTTGAAATTGTGGCCAACACGCCTGAGCAATTCACGGCATTTCAAGCGGCAGAGTTTGCGCGTTGGAAGAAGCTGATTGAAACCCGCAACATCAAAGCAGACTGAACGATTTATGGCCAATACCACTGTGACGCAAGCCCCTGTCATCACCCAACTGCGTGTCATCCCTGTCGCGGGGCATGACAGTATGTTGCTCAACCTCTCAGGCGCACACGGCGCATTTTTTACCCGCAACATTCTCATCCTGACGGACAACGCGGGCCGCACAGGCATCGGTGAAGTGCCAGGCGGTGAAAAAATTCGCGCCACGCTGGAAGAGGCGACCGAGTTGGTGGTGGGACAAAGCATCGGCAATGTGCAAGCGGTGCTCAATGCCATGCGCACCCGTTTTGCCGACCGCGATGTCGGTGGACGTGGCTTGCAAACCTTTGACTTGCGCACCACCATCCATGCCATCACGGCGGTGGAGTCGGCCTTGCTGGATTTGCTGGGTCAACACTTGAATGTGCCAGTGGCTGCGCTTTTGGGCGAGGGTCAACAACGCAGTTCGGTGGAGATGCTGGGTTACCTGTTCTTCGTTGGCGATCGCACGCAAACCGATTTGCCGTATCGTCAAGAGGCCGATGCCGACAATGCGTGGTTCCGCTTGCGCAACGAAAAAGCCATGACCCCCGAATCGGTGGTGCGTTTGGCCGAAGCGGCGCGCGAAAAATACGGGTTCAACGATTTCAAACTCAAAGGCGGTGTCTTGGCAGGCGAGGCTGAAATTGAAGCCGTTCGTGCCTTGCACGCACGCTTCCCACAAGCCCGTGTCACCTTAGACCCCAACGGCGGCTGGTTGCTCAAAGATGCCATTCGCTTGATGCGCGACATGCGCGGTGTGGTGGCCTACGCCGAGGACCCCTGCGGTGCTGAAGAAGGGTTCAGTGGTCGCGAAGTGATGGCTGAATTCCGCCGCGAAACCGGTTTGCCCACCGCCACCAACATGGTGGCCACCGATTGGCGTCAGATGGTGCATTCGTTGTCGCTGCAAAGCGTGGACATTCCCTTGGCCGATCCGCATTTCTGGACCATGGCGGGCTCGGTGCGCGTGGCGCAAACCTGCCGCGACTGGGGCCTGACCTGGGGCTCGCATTCCAACAACCATTTCGATGTGTCGCTGGCCATGTTCACCCATGTGGCGGCGGCGGCACCGGGCAAAGTCACGGCCATCGACACGCATTGGATTTGGCAAGACGGCCAAGGCCTCACCCAAGAGCCCTTGCAGATCGTGGATGGCCATGTGCAAGTGCCGCAAAAACCAGGTTTGGGCATTGCTTTGGACATGGCCAAAGTCGAAGCTGCGCATCAGTTGTACTTGCAACACGGCTTGGGCTCGCGTGACGACGCCACGGCCATGCAGTACCTGATTCCGGGCTGGAAGTTTGACCACAAACGCCCGTGCATGGTGCGTTAACAGAACACGGATCACCTCATGACAATGCATTCACGCCTCTTCATTGCCGTTGCTTTGTGTGCGTTGTCGATCACGTCCGCTTGGGCATGGCCAGACAAACCCGTCACCATCGTGGTGCCGTTTCCGCCTGGGGGCGGTACCGATACAGGGGCCCGCATCGTTGGGCAAAAACTCAGCGTGAAGTGGGGACAGCCTGTCACCATTGACAACAAAGGTGGTGCGGCGGGACAAGTCGGCGCCGATTTTGTGGCGAAAGCCAAACCTGATGGCTACACCCTGTTGATGGGCAATGTGGGCACGCAAGCCATCAATCCAGCGTTGTACAAAAAACTACTTTACGACCCCGACAAAGCATTTGCACCTCTTTCGCTCGTGGCAGAACTGCCTTTGGCGATGATGATCAACCCATCGGTTGCGGCAAAGTCTGACAAAGAATTTATCGCGCTTGCCAAAAGCCAACCCGGTAAATTGAACTACAGCAGTTCGGGTGCTGGTGGTGGGCCACACCTTGCTGCTGAATTGTTCAAAGACGCCACGGGCACCTTCATCGTTCACGTGCCTTACCGAGGCGGTGGACCGGCCATCACCGACTTGTTGGCGGGCAACGTTCAGCTTTCATTCATGACCGTGCTAGAGGCCAGTGGACACATCAAGGCAGGTAAATTGCGCGCCCTTGCGGTCACTAGCGAGCAGCGCGTGAGTGCCTTGCCCGATGTGCCCACGCTGGCAGAAAGCAGTATTCCTGGATTCAACGCCATCAGCTGGATTGGTTTGCTGGCACCAGCAGGAACGCCAACAGCTTTGGTTGAAAAAATTTCTGCAGACATCCGAGACGTTGTGGAGTTGCCGGAGGTCAAGAATCGTTTGATCGATTTAGGCGGCATTCCCAAAGCCACATCACCTGCTGATTTCAGCAAACTCATTGACACCGATCGCAAACGTTACACCGCCGTGATCAAAGACCGCGCTATCACCGCGGACTGATTGATTTCGGCTTTCTCACACAGTGACTCAAAAAGGAAACATATGAAAATTGGATTCATCGGCTTAGGCATCATGGGTTCACCCATGGCACAGCATCTTTTGGCCGCCAAGCACGAACTGTTCGTTCGTACGCGCAGCAAAGTACCCGCCGAACTCGCAGGCGCCACGGTGTGCGCTACCAATGCAGACGTGGCGCGCGCGGCAGACATCATCTTTTTGATGTTGCCCGACACCCCCGATGTGCAGACCGTGTTGTTTGGCAAAGACGGCGTGGTTGAAGGACTGAGCGCTGGCAAAGTGGTGGTGGACATGAGCTCGATCTCCCCCATTGAAACCAAAGCGTTTGCACAAAAAGTCAACGCAGCAGGTGCGGAGTATCTGGATGCGCCCGTGTCGGGCGGTGAGGTGGGGGCCAAGGCTGCCAGCTTGACCATCATGGTCGGTGGCACTGACGCCACGTTTGAGCGAGTCAAACCACTGTTCGAGTTGATGGGCAAAAACATCACCCATGTGGGCGGCAATGGCGATGGTCAAACCACCAAGGTGGCCAACCAAATCATCGTCGCACTCAACATCGCAGCCGTGGGCGAGGCCTTGCTGTTCGCCAGCAAAGCCGGTGCCGATCCAGCCAAAGTACGCGCCGCCTTGATGGGTGGTTTTGCGTCTAGCCGCATTTTGGAAGTGCATGGCGAGCGCATGATCAAACGCACGTTCAACCCAGGTTTTCGCATCGCCTTGCATCAAAAAGATTTGGGTTTGGCGCTCAGCGGCGCCAAGGCCATGGGCGTGGCCTTGCCACAAACGGCGTCGGCTGCACAGCTCATGCAGGTGTGCGCCGCGCACGGGTGGGATCAACTTGACCACTCTGCCTTGGTGAAATCCCTAGAGCTGATGGCGTCACATGAGGTGAGCGAAGGCTGATATCCTTTTCTCATGCAAATACCTTCATTGAAAAACCAAGTCAGCCCCGAAGAGTGGGCTTTGCGTGTAGACCTTGCGGCGTGTTATCGCCTCGTGGCCATGTACGGCATGAGCGATTTGATCTTCACGCACATCAGCGCCAAGTTGCCTGACAGCGTGTCGGGTGATTCGCCGCAGTTCTTGATCAATCCCTATGGCTTGATGTTCGATGAGATCACCGCTTCGTCGTTGATTCGCATTGACATGGCGGGCAACCAAATCACGCCGTCGGAGTTCAGTGTGAACCGTGCGGGCTTTGTGATTCACAGCACCATCCACGAAGCGCGACATGACGCTGCGTGTGTGTTGCACACCCACTCGCGCGCGGGTGTGGCTGTGAGTGCGCAAAAGGCGGGTGTGTTGCCTATTTCGCAGCAAGCCACGCTGTTGATGAGCTCGCTGTGCTACCACGACTACGAAGGCTTGGCGGTGCACGACGACGAGCGGGCCCGCCTGAAGGCCGACATGGGCAGCAGCAACTACATGGTGCTGCGCAACCACGGTTTGTTGACGGTGGGCAAAACGGTGGCAGACGCCTTTTTGGCGATGTACTTTTTGGAGTCCACCTGCCAAATTCAAATCAGCGCACAAGCGGGCGGTGAACTCAATAGGGTGCCGCAAACGGTGTTGGACGGCGTGGAAACGGCCATGCGTCTGCAGCAGGGGCAAGGCCGAGGCTCGGCAGGACAACTGGCCTGGCCAGCCCTGTTGCGCCGCTTGGACCGGTTGAATCCAGGCTACGACCAATAAAGCAGCCAAACACGGGGAGCTAGACATGACCTCTGACGAACTGCGCGAAATTCAAGCGCCTTTCAAGGCGAAGTACAAGGCCTCGCCTGAGACCGCTGTGATTCACAGCTGCGTCACGGGCGCTTTGTTGCTGGACCATCCCGCCTGTCGCATCGACACCTTGCAAGGCCCCGTCGTGGCTGGCATGCACCCGGCCGTGGGAGGCGACGGCAGCGAAGCGTGTTCGATAGACATCTTGTTGGAGGCCTTGGTGGGTTGTGCGGGTTTGACCTTCAATTTGGTCGCGACGGCCATGGGCATTCCGTTCAACGATGTGAAGATCAAGGTGCACGGGGCATCCGACATTCGTGGTGCTTTGGGCATCAACAAAGAGGTGCCGGTGGGCGTGACCCACATTCGCTTGCACTTCGAGGTTGATTCCCCCGCCACCGACGAGCAAGTGGCGCTGCTGGTCAAACAAACCGAACGGTATTGCATGGTCTATCAAACCTTGCTGCAGCCGCCTGTGATTGAAACCGCTGTTTCTCGTGTTTGAGCAGAACAGCTTGTGATTTGAAAATTCACACGCTATTCGGTAGCTATCGCTCATAGTCATTGATGGCCTCAGATCGACCCATAGTTGTGAATAGTGCTCTTTGCTAAATGAAAGCAGACGTGTAGCTGGCTTTTCTCAATGTTGAAGCATCGCGAGCTTCCCCTTGCGATCTTTCCAGACCTCGGCATCAGGAAGTGGACTCTTTCGTTTGGTGATGGTCTTCCATCCAGGGGTTTGGCAAAGCTCTGCATTGATGGCGACCATGTGCCCTTGGTCTGCGGGAAGGTCTTCCTCTGCATAGATCGCATTGACAGGGCATTCAGGTATGCAAACCGCGCAATCGATGCATTCGTCAGGATCAATGGCCAAAAAATTGGGCCCTTCCACAAAGCAATCCACTGGGCAAACATCCACACAGTCGGTGTATTTGCATTGGATGCAGCTCTCTGTCACAACATGGGTCATGGCGTCTCCGGCACTGTCTTAGATTTGAGCAAGTCGTTCCAAATGAACAGGCACATACTTGTGCCAAGGCGTTCCGGCAAAAGGGTCGCGGTCAGCGGTGTTGGTGAGTTCGTTCACAGAGACTCCTCTGCGAGCCAACATGCCATCGGCACCGGGGTAATCCAAGCCGTGTCCGTTGGGCATGGAAACATAGCCACGCTGTAACTCGTCCGTCAACTCAATGGGCGCTTTCGCGCTGCCACGGGGTGTTTTGAGTTGGACCCAATCACCCTCTGTGCATCCCAGCATGGCGGCGTCTTCGGGGTGGATGCGCATGACGCTGAAGTCGCCCTTCTTCATCCAGTCCGGATTGCGGATGGATGTTTGGCTGGTCTCTGCCCGGCGTTCACCGGCACACAAGATGAAGGGGTAGTCTGGTCTGTGGTGTGGCAATTTGTTGTCAATCGTTGCCAACTCGTCCAGCATCTCCTGGATGTTCAGATTGATTTTGTGATCCGGTAATTTCACGGCGTCCCAGCTGTCTCTGTATTGGCTCACGCCAAAGATGACGCCAGATGGGCTGTTCAATATGGCTTCAAACAAGCGATTGCCTGCGATCAAAGGCGGGCCGCCGAATCCAGCCCCCTTGGCAGCGGCAGCTTGCGTGCGGACGTATATCTGGCTGATGCCCCACAGAGTGGCCGCTGGCGCCAAGTTGGCTGGCAGGCTGGGCCCCAAAGTGCGGTAAAGCACCACAGGGGCATACCGCACCACCTTTTTGTCGCGTGCCGATTTCCAGGCAAAGGCCAGGCCAAACGCCGTGCGCCCCAGGCGAGCTGCACCGCGTAAAAATCTGTAATGGGTTTCGTCCAACTCTCCCATCGCTTCCAGAAGGCGTGCATGTATTTCTGCCTCTGTCAACGTGCCAGGCCTGGGCGGCAAGTGAGGGTGCCGCAAATGAAATCCGTTGCGTGGAAACTCCAAATTGAAAAACGTGGCCTCAGCCTTTTCAAATTGGCTGCTGGCGGGCAAAACATAGTCGGCCTGTCGCGCGGTTTCTGTCATGGCCACATCGATCACGACACTCAACTCTAATGCACGAAGCGATTGGCGCATGCGCTGACTGTCCGCCAATGAGTGCACTGGATTGGCACTTTCGATGAACATGGCCCGAAACCGCTTGGGGTGCTCCGTCAAAACTTCATCTGGAATGACGTTGCACGGAATCAATCCCATGATCACTTTGGAATGGGTGACTGGGCTGTGCGTCCACTTTCGGGGCGCTGCGGGCTTGCCCGAGTTCGATTTTTTGGATGTGCTGCGTGTGGAGTTCGAGAGATTGAGGAGCGGTGCAAACGCGTTGTTGGCCCCCTTCTTGGCATAGTTGCCCGTCAGCAGCCAGACCAAGCGATTGAGGTAGCTGTTGAGTGTGGAATGCAAACTCATTTGCACACCCAGGTCTTCAATCATCGACACGCTTTGGGCACTGGCAATTCGTCGTGCAGCAGACCGCAGCATCGATTCATCCACGCTGCAAATCTTCGCGTATTCTGCGACGTTGATTTTTCGCATGGCCGCTTCTACTGCTGCATAGCCGGTGGTGTGTTCATCCAGCCAGGCTTTGGCGACCAAATTCTCTTGGACCAGGATGGCCGACAAGGCTGACAGGCACCACGCATCTGTTCCGGGCTTGACGGCCAGGTGGAAGTCCGCCATTTTGGCTGTCTCGCTGCGCCTGGGGTCGATCACGATCATGGCGCGGTTCGGATCGTTCTGAATCTCTCGCAAAATCACACGTGTGCGGGCAAAACCATGCGATTGCCACGGGTTCTTGCCCAGAAAAACGGCGACCTCACAGTGCTCAAAGTCGCCATGCACCGGGGCTCCGGCCATCTTGCCTTGCACCCAGCCTTCCCCCGTCTTTTCTTGTGCAAGTGCGTTGGAACGGTACTGGATACCCAGTGCCTTGATGGTGCTGTCGGCATACGTCCCACCCAAATGATTGCCTTGGCTGCCGCCACCGTAGTAAAGGATGCTGTCACCGCCATGCTGCTGCTGGATGGTCTTGAACTTCTCGGCAATCTCGCGAATGGCCGTGTCCCAATCGATGTTCTCGTAGGTACCGTCGGCCTTCCGGCGTTTCGGTGTATCAATGCGGTCAGCACCGTTTTGGTAAAAGTCCATTCGCTGCGATTTTTCGCAGATGTAGCCTTGAGAAACAGGGTTGTCCTTGTCACCCTTCACCTTGGTGATCCGCCCATTTTCCGTCTTGATTTCCAAGCCGCAGTTGATCGAGCAAATGATGCATGCGGATTTCTTCCAGCCTTCTGTTTCAGCAGTTTCCATGGCGATGTATTCCTGAATCAATAGCGGTTGATTAATGGGGTAATGACTGTTATCCTACGTCACGCCATCAAATACTGTCAACACAGATTTTTAGAAATTTCTATGCGCTACAACGCTGAATACAAAGAGCAAGCAAGAGAAAAACTGCTCCATGCCTGTGGTCGGCATGCCAAACAGAACGGCTTCAATGCCACTGGCTTGGCCGATCTTGCCGCGGCAGCGGGCGTGACTACGGGCTCTGTGTACAAGCACTTCAAGGGCAAGTCGGATCTGTTCGTCAACATCATCCAGGCAGAACTCAAGCGCACCGCAGACATGTATGCCTCGGTCGATTCAAGCGATCCAGTGCAGGTCGCACGAGCCCTCGCGGCTTATCTCAGCTTGGCACATGTGCACAACGCAGGCGCAGGTTGTCCTTTACCGTCTTTGACGCCAGAGGTTGCCCGCGCAGATGACGAAGTCAAATTGCCATTTGAACAAGGCGTTCAAGCCATTCACGCCAATGTGACCGCCCTCACAGGGGATGCCCATTCGGCTTGGGCCATCATGGCTCAGAACGTGGGCGCCGTCATGCTTGCGCGCGCCATGCGCAGTGAGCGGCTCCAGCGCGAAGTGTTAAGTGCGGTGCGTCAAGCGGGTGAAAAAATCATGGGCCAAGACGAGCCAATGCAGCCAGGCCAGCGGAGTTGAAATGCGCGTATTTGGCATTGCAGGGCATTCTGGGATGGGCAAAACCACGCTGCTGGAACACTTGGTTCCGGCGTTGCAAGCCCGAGGGCTGGTGGTGTCTGTGATCAAGCACAGCCACAAAGATTTGGACATGGACCGGCCAGGCAAAGACTCTTACCGACTGCGTGAAACAGGGTGTCAGGAAGTGCTGCTCATGGGCCGACGCAGATGGGTTTTGATGCACGAGCTGAGCGAAGACCTTGAACCGCCACTGGCGCAATTACTGGACAAGTTGCAAGCGTGTGATTTGGTGCTGATTGAAGGGTTCAAGCAGGGTGATTTCCCCAAGCTGGAGGTCTGGCGTGCGGCGCTGAACAAGTCGCCACTGTGGCCCACAGTGCCTGGCGTCATGACAATGGCAAGCGACGATTCGACAGCTCCATTTGGCATGCCTGTTATCGCGCTGGCCGACATAACGCGCATTGCTAATTTCATTGTTGAGCATGCTGAAATGCACAATGCATCACTGAATCCTTGAGCTGTTTTGAAGACCTAATCAGTATCCGGTATTGGTCGACAGCGGTCATCGTTTGTAAATGACAGATCGACCTGAACGTCTGCAAAGCAGTCAAGCGATAGACGGGGTGATTTTTTTATACAAAGGGCGACAGCTACCGAACAGCGAATACCCAACAAAAAGCCCGCTGAAATTTCAGCGGGCTTTTTGTTGGGGCATCAGGCTCTGAGACAGGGCCTGATGCGTTGATCGGTTTCGATCAGTGGTTATCAGTCAACTGGTCCAAGATGGCTGGGTTTTCCAGTGTCGAGATGTCTTGTGTGATCGCCTCGTTCTTGGCCAAGCTGCGCAGCAAGCGGCGCATGATCTTGCCAGAGCGAGTCTTGGGCAAGTTGTCGCCGAAGCGGATGTCTTTGGGCTTGGCGATGGGGCCAATTTCTTTGCCTACGTGGTCGCGCAAGATTTTGGCAATCGCTTTGGCTTCGTCGCCTGTGGGGCGTGAACGCTTCAACACCACAAACGCGCAGATGGCTTCGCCGGTGGTGTCGTCAGGACGACCCACCACAGCGGCTTCAGCCACCAACTCGGTGCAGCTCACCAAGGCCGATTCGATTTCCATCGTGCCCATGCGGTGGCCAGACACGTTCAACACGTCGTCGATACGGCCAGTGATGGTGAAGTAGCCAGTTTTCTCGTCGCGGATCGCGCCGTCCCCAGCCAAGTAGTACTTGCCCTTGAATTCTTCTGGGTAGTAGCTCTTCACGAAGCGCTCTGGGTCACCCCAGATGGTGCGAATCATCGAAGGCCATGGGCGCTTGACCACCAAGATACCGCCTTGGCCGTTAGGCATGTCGTTGCCCGCTTCGTCCACGATAGCGGCTTGGATGCCGGGGAAGGGCAGTGTGCAAGAACCGGGAACCATCGGTGTCACGCCTGGCAGAGGGGTGATCATGTGACCACCGGTTTCTGTTTGCCAGAAGGTGTCGACGATCGGGCAGCGGCTGCCGCCCACGTGCTTGTAGTACCACTCCCAAGCGGCTGGGTTGATGGGCTCGCCCACTGAACCCAACAAACGCAGGCTAGACAAGTCGTAGCTCTTGGGATGCACAGCATCGTTGGCTTCCGCCGCTTTGATGAGTGAACGGATGGCTGTTGGTGCTGTGTAGAAGATCGAGACTTTGTGGTCTTGAATCATCTTCCAGAAACGGCCAGCGTCTGGGTAAGTGGGCACGCCTTCAAACACAATCTCAGTGCCGCCCAAAGCCAAGGGGCCGTAGGTGATGTAGGTGTGGCCAGTGACCCAACCGATGTCGGCGGTGCACCAGAACACGTCGTTGGCTTTCAAGTCAAACGTCCACTTGGTGGTCAAAGCTGCATGCAGCAAGTAGCCGCCCGTGCTGTGTTGCACGCCTTTGGGCTTGCCAGTGGAGCCCGATGTGTAGAGCAAGAACAGGGGGTGCTCAGCGCCCACCCATTCGGGTTCGCAGGTGGTGGCTTGTTGGTCAGCCAACTCACCCAACCATTGGTCACGGCCTGCGACCATGGCGACGTCGCCACCGGTGCGCTTGACCACCAACACGTTTTTCACAGAGTCGCAACCACCCAAAGTCAGGGCTTCGTCTACGATGGCCTTCAAAGGCAGGGCTTTGCCGCCACGCACTTGTTGGTCTGCAGTGATGATGGCGATAGCGCCTGTGTCTTCCACGCGATCGCGCAACGACTGGGCTGAGAAGCCGCCGAACACCACCGAGTGGGTCGCGCCGATACGGGCACAGGCTTGCATGGCGGCCACGCCTTCGATCGACATGGAGATGTAGATCATCACGCGGTCGCCTTTTTTCACGCCGATCGATTTCAAGGCGTTGGCGTATTGGCAAGTCTTGGCCAGCAGTTGGCTGTATGTGGCTTTGGTCACTTCGCCGCCGTCGGCTTCGAAGATGATGGCGGTTTTGTCGCCCAAGCCTTTTTCGATGTTGCGGTCCAAGCAGTTGTAAGAGGCGTTCAATGTGCCGTCTTCGAACCACTTGAAGAAAGGGGCGTTGCTCTCGTCGAGCACTTTGGTGAAGGGGGTTTTCCAGCTCAGCAGTTCGCGGGCTTGGTCGGCCCAAAAGCCTTCGTAATCAGTCTCAGCTTTTTTGCACAAGGCTTCGTAAGCGGCCATGCCGGACACGTTGGCTTGTTTAACGAACTCTGCGGATGGCAAGTGAATGGTGATGTCGCTCATAGAAACGGTCTCCTCTTTATTAGACGGCTAGCTTTCAAAACCCCACGACTGTGGGGCTGTGCTCTTACAAGGGTCTGACTGATTCGGGCCTGACAAGCGCGTTGTCCCTAGGGTTGTCCCGCGCTTAAGTGACAACTCTTAAATCAATAAGAGAAAACCATTGATGGTTGACAAAATCCCCAAAAACCCCAGCCCACTGGGCACCCAAAAGAGCGTACGAACGCCGGTCAGAATGGCCACCGAAGTCAACACAATGGCAATTTGCAGCAAGGCTTCGGCGTAGTCAAACCACGGGTCTTGTTGCATCGCGATGTCCCGCTCGTGCTCATGTTCTTTGGCTTTGGCCATGAGTTCTTTTTTGCCGTCGCCGGTTTCAGGTTCTGACTCGTAGCGGGCGATGTTCTTTTGGTAATCCGCCAATTTTTTCTCGAGCAAAACCTTGGCGGCTGGGCTCAGCTTGTCTTGGGCGAGTTGAACCTGTATGTCATCAGCCGCGATTTTGTAATCGGTTTGGCGGATGTTCTTGGCTTGGTAGAACGCAAACGCATTGGCCGCCAAGACGTTGTGCACCATCGTTTCCTTGGCGGCGTTGTTGCCGCCCAAGCTGGCAATGGCCAGCACCATGGCCAACAAAGACACCAGCATGGCGCAACGGGTACGAAAGGGGTCGTTGCCGTGCTCTGGCAATTCGGTTTCTGGCATTTCGCTCATGGGGTCTTCCTTTGAAAAAATCGGATTAGGTTGTGGGGATGGGCATCAAATCTGCCAAGGACAGGTGAATGTTGAGATGCTGGGCGATGAATTGGCGCGCCGTGTCTTGCCACGTGCCCTGCTTGGAGCCGGTGTGCAGCAGTCCAGGGTCTTGGTCTTGACCTTGGTTGAAGTCCAAGGGGGTGGCAAAGCGCAGCTCGAACAACTCGTAGCGCGGCATGTAGAGTTTGGGCGCTTGTCGGTTGAAGGCGTTGATGGCGCGCAGACGGCCTTGGTGGCTCCAGTCGCAAAACAACAAATCACCCATGCGCAGCATGAGCACGCTTTGGTTGGGCGCGATCTTGCCCAAAATTTGGGCGTAGCTTAGTTCGCCCGCAGGGTCGATGCGGGCCAGTTGGGCCGCTGCATCTTCGCCCAAAGCCACCCACGCCTCGCTGATGTGGCCACTTTGCGAATAGGCTTGCCAAAACTGGCGGCGGTAAGGGCCGATGTCGTCTTGGGTGTGTTTCAGAATGTCAAAAAACGCATCCAAGGTGCGTGCGGTCAACCAGCGGCTGGCGGTGGCAATGGCCTCGCGTCGCACGCCCAGCCAACCGGCGTGGTCGTGGCGTGGGTCGCCCAAGGTGCGCAGCAGTTCAGATAGCAACGCGTTTTGCAACTCGGGTGGCGGCGAGCGTTCAAACCACGGTGAGAGCAAGTTGTAGGCAAAGTCGTCGCGGCACAGCGGGTAGCGAAAGCGACGCGCATCGGTGTTGGGGGCATGGACAGCCCACTCGCACAAGCGCTGCACGTAGGCCAAGCTGCTGCGCACGTCTTCAGGGGCATCCAGTGCATGCATGAAGGCTTGGCGGCAAAACGGACTGAGCCAAAAACCATCGCTCAAGTCGTGCTGTGTTTGCCATTGCACCAAGCTGATCTGCGGTGGCAGGCTCAAGATGTCGCGGGCGATGTTGGTCGGGCCTAGCTTGGGATCAAACATGTCAAGTTCGGTGACCAGACGGACCAAGCCCGCCGATTGACCGCCTTCCAAAGCTTGGATCACCCGAGGCTGCTTGAAGAAAGTACCGGCGGCTTTGGCGAGTTTGAGCAGCACTGGGTTCTCAAGATCGAAGTGCTGCCAATAGGTGTGCAACATGCTGCGGCCCCAACGCATGGGGCGGCGGCTGCGCACAGTTTCGTGCAGGGTTTGGGCCAAGTAACGGTCGACCAAGGCCGTTTGGGCGTCCAAGCCTCTGCCGCCACTGAGCCACAGGGCGTAGGGAATGTGGCGCCAGTCACGCAGACGTGGCGTGGGTGTTTCTTCGGTGTCTGAGGACAGCGCCTGCCGAGCCGCATGGGGCAGTAAGGGCGCGAAGTTGACGGCTTCAAAGGCCGCGTAGGTGCGTTCGCCCACGCTGCGTAAATCGGGGTCGTTGCCAATGCCATTGCCGCGCTTGACGCGTACCGCCAGTGCCAGCTGGTCAAAGTCGAGGGGCAGGGACGCAAACAACGCAGTCATGAAGGCTTGCGCTTTCAGCGCACGGTTTCTTGCATCTTTTTCAAGGTGCTGGTCGCGCCTTTGGCGGCCGCGCTCTCACCGGCTTGGAAGGCCAGCACAAAGCGCAATTCGACGCGGCGGTTTTGGGCGGCGTCTTTTTTGCTGCTGGGGCGTTCATCGGCGTAGGAGCTGATGCCAAACACGGGTTGCTCGCGCTCGTTGCGAAAGTGTTGCATCGGTCCAGCATTGAGCTCTTTGTACACGGCGCGGGCGCGGTCGAGTCCCAAATGCCAGTTGCTGTAGTCGCCACGTTGCAGCGGCACCGAGTCGGTGTGGCCTTCGATCAGCACGGTTTCAATTTCGACATGCTGCGGGTTGGGTGGGCAGTTGGCCGGCAATTGGCGGCGCTGCGAATAGATGTAGCACGGCAGCACCTGTTGCAGCTGCTCGGCCGATTGGCGCAGGGCGCGCACGCCGTTGGCTTCTAAATCAGGGCGACCGCGCGCAAACAAGGTATCGGTGGGCAAGGTGATGACGCCCGAGGCTTGGTCGATGGCCACGGGTACACCGGCTTTTTGCAAGCGGCTGCCAATGGCTTGCACCACGCCTGCCAGTGGGTCTGGCGGCGCCACGTCGGTGGGCAACTCTGGCTTGCGGGCCAGCAACACCATCACCATGACGATGAAGATGAACAGCAGGCCAATCATCAAGTCACTGGCCGAGGCCATGTAGCCCGACTCTTCGACCTGTTCGTTGACGGCGGAGGGGCGGCGGCGTTGAATCAGCATGGTGGAGCGTTCAACATTCAGCGTTTGACAGGCAGGGCGTCGATGAACTCATCCAGCACTTCTTCCAAGTTGCTGATGCTGCCGCCGAGTTGGGTCACGGCCGTGGCCAAGTGCTGGTCCATCTTGATGTGCAGCTCAGCCACTTGGTTGGTGTAGCCCGACACGCCTTGGGTGATGGCGCTGACGGTGCCTTGCAGTGCCTCTTGCGCGTCTTGCATGTGGGTGCGGACTTGGCCCAAGGCCGAGTCGGCGGCTTGGGCGCTGGTTTGCAGGGTTTCCACCGTGCGGCCCAAGGCTTGGTTCATGGGTACCAACGCGTCTTTGAAATCGGTGGCGGCGGCGCGTTGCAAGGCCACCGAATTCTCGATGGTGCTGGCGCTGCCTTTGAAGGCTTCTGCCGTTTGTTGGATCAGCCCCACCGTGCCCTCTAAACCGCGCATGGCGTTTTGCACCGTGGTGATGGTTTGGCCAAATTTGCTGAGCAAGGACTCGAGTTGAATGGCGCCTTGGTGGCCCGAATGGTTGATGCGTTCTAGGGCGGTGTCGAGTTCGGTCACCGTGCCACGCGTGGCTTGCACGGCTTGCGTGAGCATGCCCACGGCGTCGTTGAAGGACGTCAGGCCGCTCTCCATGCCCTGCGTCAGCGCCGCACCGGCTTTGCTGAGTTCGCCTGCGGCTTGGGTGCCGGCATTGCCAAAGCTTTGGCTGGAGATTTGAATGCTGTCGGCCAAGGTGGCGAGCTTGTCAAATGCGGGTTGCATGTTGCGCGCCAATGACTCACCCACGGCATCGGCGAAGTCGCCTTCTAAACGGCGCAGTTGACCCACTTGGGTGCGGTTTTCGTCCAAGATGTCTTGGAACAGCGCGAGTTGCATGCGCACACTCGCTTCAGCCGCGTTGTCGGGCACGCGTGCGCGCAGGGTGTGACACAGCGTGTCGATGCTGGTTTGCAGGTTTTCGAGCGAAATCTTGGCACGCCAGTTCCACACCAGCGAGCACAACAAACCCGCAATCGAGGTGATGAACTTGCCGCCTGCTGTCGCGATCAGCGATTGCAGGGCTTGGTCTTGCTGTCGCGCCGACACGTCCAAGGCGTTCAAGGCCAAACCGGCCTGTTGCAACGCCACCGCCAAAAAGATGAAGGTGCACATCAAACCAAAGCCAATCAGCAAGTTGGGCATGGTCTCGAACAGTGCCAAGTTGAGTCGGCCCCCCAACACGCTGCGCACCGTCCACGTGTCGGCGTGGCTGCGAAAGCTGTAGCTGGCGCGTTGGCCTTGATTTGCTCCCTGTTGCGCGGGCAAGTCGATCAAACCGGCTTCGGTTTCGCGCAGCAAAAACTTCAACTCGTCGTCGGGTGTTTTGCGCTCGGCTTGCAGCAAGGCGTCACGGCTGCTGCCGGTGGCGGCGGCCAGCCAGTCGTTGAGCTCGCGCACTTGGTGACGCACGCTGGCGATGCGGGCCGTCCACCTTTGAAAGCTCAAAATCGCAAAGACAAATATCAAGGCCGCAATGGCCAGTGGCACAGCCAGCTGTTCGAGTTGGGCAAGGTAAGGATTCATGGGCATAGCGCTATTGTGTCTAAAGATCAGGGGACTGATGGGCCCCCGCTGTCTGGGTGGTCCAAACCGCCCGACCGCATCACGCGTCGTGCGCACGCATTCCACAGAATGCCCACGTTCGGGGCCCACAGGGTGAGGCGTTCTCGGGCGCGGGTGAGGCCGGTGTAGACCAATTCCCGGGTCAATACGGGCGACTCTTGGGCAGGCAAGGCCAGCAGCACATGGCGGAACTCAGAGCCTTGTGATTTGTGCACCGTCATGGCGAACACGGTTTCCACGCTTTCTAAACGCGAGGGCATGACCCAACGCACCGGCGAAAGCTGGGCTTTGGGCGGTTCTGAGGGGTCTGCGCTGGCGGCAAAAGCCACACGCAGCACACCGTGGGCATCGGGCAAGCACAGGCCAATGTCGCCGTTCATCAGGTTCAGCGCGTAGTCGTTGCGCGTGACCATGACGGGCCGACCGGCGTACCAAGTGCTGTCACCGAGCCCCAAGGCGCGTTGGACGGTGCTGTTGAGTTGTATGACCCCCAATGGGCCCTCGCGCACAGCGCACAACACACAAAACTCGGTGAAGGCATTGAGCAGCGCCCAAGCCTGTGCATCGCTGCAAGGGGCGGCAGGCCGTGTTTTGCTGGGGCGATGTGCCTCTAGCAAGGTCAGCCATGTGTGCCAGCCGTGGCGCAGGCCCACGGCCAACCGCGGGTCGTTGGCGCTGCTGAGTTGCAAGCGCGTCACATCGGGCTCGGGCGTGTCGCCGTCCAAGCGCTGTTGCAGGGGCAAGCTGGCCAGCCAGTCGGGGGCTACTTTCCACAAGGCTTTGAGTGCGGGCGTGTTGTTGGCCGAGGTGTGGTTCACGGCCTGTGCCCATTGGCCAATGCCGCTTTGGGCGTCAAAGCGGTGGCTGTGTGTGAGCGTGACGGTTTGTGCGCGCAGCAAAGTGCCGGTACACAGCTGCGACATCACCGCACCGGCCTCGACGGAGGCCAGTTGGTCTTTGTCGCCCAGCAAGATGAGGCGGGCCGAGGGCGGCACGGCTTGCAGCAGGCGCGCCATCATTTCTAGGTCGATCATCGACGCTTCATCGACCACCACCACATCGGTGGCGAGCTGGTGTGTGGGGTTGGCACGGTTGTGGGTTTGCAACAAGCGGTGCAAGGTTTGCGCTTGGGTGGGAATGCGGGCTTGCACGTCAGCGGGCATGCGGATCAGCGCTTTGCCGATGGACTCGGTCAAACGCGCCGCAGCCTTGCCCGTGGGCGCGGCGAGGTGAATGTGCAAGTCGCGCGACGCGGTGCCCACCAGCAAGGCCAGCAGTTTGACCACCGTGGTCGTTTTGCCTGTCCCCGGGCCACCCGTGATGAGGGTGATGCGGTTTTTGGCCGCCACCTCACAGGCCAAGCGCTGCATGTCGGGTGCGTCGGTGTTGGTGGGGGTGAACAGGGCGTCTAGGCGCTGCTGCAAGTCGGGGGGGACGTCGCAAGGCAAGGCCAAGCGCTGTGTGATGCGCTGGCGAATGTTTTGCTCGGCGGCCCAAGCGCGGCGCAAATACAGGCGCACGCGACGCTTTGTGTCTTCTACCAGCACCAAGGGACTGGCTTCACCTTGCGTCCAAGGCAACGTGGCCGCAGCTTCGCTCAGATCAGCAGGGAGCAGGGCCACTTGCTCGTCGCTCCAGCCCAGCAGCGCGGCGGCTTCGCAGGACAGGCTGGCCAAGTCCAAACAGGCGTGGCCTCGGCCCCATTGGTGGCTGGTGAGCGCAGCCAGCCAAATGTGGCGCGGGTCATCGCTGGGGTGCTTGCTTTGCAGCAGGTTGGCCAAAGATTTGTCGAGGCCCGTCAGGGGGGCAGTCTGTGCCCAAGACGATTGCAGCAGAGGAGAGAGTGTGGGTGTGGTGGACATGCCATGCAGTGCCACAGGGGGTGGCTTTTACAGGCAGTTTACTTGGAGACAAGCAGGCTTTGGCGCTGTACGCCTCGCGCTCAAAAATCAAATCCCAGTTGTTGCTTGGCATCGGTGGCGGTCGACGAAGACGCCGCGCGCGAGGTTTTTCTTTGGCCCATGGTCTTGCGTGAAGCGTGCTTGTCGACCACCGCTTGTTTGCCCGCTTTGACCTCTGCCGTTTGACGTCGCCCGTGCAATTGCTGCTTGGCCGCGCGCGTGGCCTCGGCCAGCGGCACGATGGGTTCTGCGATGTCCACGCCAAGCTGCACGCCGGCATGGGTTTGCACCATGGGCGGCATCAGCCACGGCTCAAACAACCACGTGTCGGGCACACGGCGCATGGCGGGCAGCCAGTACCGCACAAATTGGCCGTGGGGGTCGTGGTCTTGCGCTTGCTTGATGGGGTTGTACACCCGCGTGGTGTTGATGCCGGTGGTGCCCGATTGCATTTGCAACTGGCTCCAGTGGATGCCCGGTTCGTAGTCCAAAAATTGCGTGGCCAGCCACTCGCCCACAGGCCGCCAATGCAGCCACAGCGGGTAGGCCGCGACGGACACCAGCATGGCCCGCATGCGAAAGTTCAGCCAACCGGTTTCGCGCAGCATGGTGACGCATGCGTCCACCATGGGCCAGCCGGTGCGGGCGGCTTTGAGGGCTTCAAAGAGCGCTTCATCGAAGTCGTGTTCACGTAGACCGTCATAGCCACGGTGCATGTTTTGCCACTCAATGGCGGGCTCGCTTTCGAGTTTTTGAATGAAGTGACAGTGCCAGTACAGACGGCTGATGAAGGCGGTCAGCCCCGCGCGGTGGCGGGTGGCTTGTGGCGGCAGTTGCGCGATCTGCGCGCGCGTTTGCTGCACAACTTCGCGCATGCTGATGCAGCCCCAAGCCAAGTACGCCGACAGGCGCGAGCAGGCATCGGGCGCAGACAACGGCGATGAAATGCCGCCCCGATAGCCCAAACTGCGTGCCGTCAAAAAACTTTGCAACGTGGCCAGTGCCAAAGGCCTGCCGCCGCGCTGGCGCAACGGCGGGTTGTGTTGCAGATGCTCGGGCGCTTGCATCTCCGACGGCGCGCACCATGCGGTGCTGCGTGTGTTGGGATGCCAAAACTGCAACGCCCCGACGTGATGCACGGGCTCCGCCATGTGCCTTTCCCATGCGGCTTGCCATAGGTTGCGGTTTTTCAACACGCGCACCACGCCAAACTGCGGGGTCTCGTGCCACCCCACGCCATGGGCTCGGCACCAAGCGCCGACTTTGAGGTCACGCTCGTAGGTGAAGCCATTGCCTGTCTCTTGGTGCGCATGCAACTGGCGAAAGGGCGCTTGTTGCCAAATGCGGGTCAGCACGTCGGGCAGTTCACCCATGTGCACCTCTACGCAGCCGCCTTGCGCATGCAGTGCGTCGTTGAGCGCTTGCAGCGATTCGCGCACAAACTCAAAGTGTTGCAGCGCGGCATCGGGTTGCAACCAGAGTTCAGGTTCGATCACATACATGCAGCGCACCGGCCCTTGCTTGGCCGCTGCAGCCAGCGCTGCATGGTCTTGCCAGCGCAAGTCGCGCTTGAACCACACCAAGCTGTACGTCATGACTGGGCGGCTGGCTTGGGTTTGTTTTTGCGGCAAGCGTCGGAGCAGTACAGCACTTGCTCCCAATTCTTGGCCCATGCTTTTCGCCAGGTCATATCCCGCCCACAGGCGGCGCAGGGCTTGCTGGGCAGGCTTTGCTTGTTGCCTTTGAAGGACGATTTCATGGCGCAGGCTCGTTCAAATCAATGCCTTCGTGGTGTGCAATCTTTTCGAGGGCGTTCTCAAACAACGCGCGCGCTGAGCCAGAAATGGTGCGCAAGTAAGCGTGAAGGTGCGCATCGTCTGCGCTTTTGTTCAAGCATTCTTGGCTGTATTGCTCAAAGCTGGCGAGTTGCGAAATCAGCTCGGCCACATGCCTCGGGCATTCGCACAGCACGTTGCTAGAAATACCTGCTACGCGGCTGAGGGTTGCATCCGAGTACTTGCGTGCGGCGATCACGGGCCCCGCTGTGTCGAAGTCTGTTTGGCGAGAGGGGGGGGCACCCAACACCGACTGCAACAGTTCCGCCAACTCGTTGTCTGCCAAGGGTTCGCGTCGAACGGTCAGACCCGACAGTGTCATGGCTTGAACCATCGCATCGGTCGCGAAGTGGTAGAGCACCACGGTTTGCGCGAACTTGTGTTTTTGAATCAGGGCTTGGATGGCGTCGTGCACCGCCATTTGCAAGGTGTTGACTTTGATGAGCAAGACCCGTGGCGTGTCTGAGGCTTCCATGTCGGCTGCACTGGCAGTGGCCAAATCGACCCACACGTGGGTGATGGGCAGGGTCTGGTGCCGCCAGTTCTGAGCGAACTTGCTGGACTCCAGCCGATTCGCCATGCTCAAACCCACGATGGCCAAGGACATGGGCTGATGGGGTTCGGCCAAGTTGGGCGTTGTGAAGTTGGACCGAAGACTCATTCGGCGCAACTGGTCCAGATCCAAATTGGCAATCGCGCTGATGGCGTGCCCAGCTTGCGACAGCTGCTTGAGCAGCAACGCTTTGGACACATCGACCTCTTCAAACAAGCGTTGCTTGCCTTGCGTTTTCAAAGGGCTGAAGGCGCCGTAACGGGTCTCCCACACACGCAAGGTGGACACCGGAATGCCCGTGGTTTTGGACACCGCGCCAATGCGATAAAGGGGGGTTGAGTGGCCGTGTGTGGAATCCAAAATGGCACCTTTGCGTAGGGGTTGCGTAGATTTTTTATCGAAATTACTTTCAATTTTAGAGTTCACATGGTTTTGCGCAGCTAAGTGCCTAAAAATAGCCCCTCTATGCACACATCCTCTACCCACCGATTGGCCTGTTTGAGTTTGGGCGACCGCTCGGCCGTGATTCAAATGGCGTGGGAAGACAGAACCTCGTTTGAGACCATCCAAGAGCGCATGGGCTTGGGGGAGTCTGAGGTGATTCGGTTGATGCGGGCTGAGCTCACGCCGCGTTCGTTCAAGATGTGGCGCACACGCATGCGGGGTCGCGTCACCAAGCACCGCGCGCTTCGCAGCCCAGACATGAAATTTGACGACCATGCCGTGGCTGACCATCGCCGCGCGAACTGCTAGCGGGTAGTCCCGCTGTCCACGTTCAGTCGGGTCTTGGAATCAGTTGGTAAGACAGCATTTTTCCTTGGCCATCGACTTTGGCCAGCACCATGTCGCCGGAGGCGATGTTCTCGCCCATGTACGCATGGATGTTGACGTGGTGCGTGACCAAGATGAGCGCTTGAGGCCCCTTGCTTTGACGCCGCTCGGCGATGAACTTTTGCAGGGCTTGCGTTCTTTCTGGGGCTTGGTCCATGTCGTCAAAAAATGAGGCCAAGGTGGGCTCTACCTTGAACCCTTTGAAGTTCAGTCGCTCGGCCGTGTCTTTGCATCGGCACCACGCGCTGCTGCGCACATCGGCAGTTTTGACGCCTTGCTTCTTGAGCCAATTGCCCACCACCACCGCTTGGCTGCGCCCCTCAGAACTGAGGTTGCGTTGGGTCTTGCAGTCGTCCAGTGTGTAACGCGGTGGGTCGCCAAGGCCAGGGGCGCGGGTGTGACGCATCAACAACACGTAATCGCTGGACTCAAGTTTCTCCGACAAGTCGCTGGCCTGTGCCCAAAAGGCAAAGAAGCCGCACACCGCGGCTAACGTGAGATATTTCAGGCGCATGGGGGCTCCGTGTTGTTCAATCGTGCCGAAAACTCAGCCGTTACCAAGGCATCGATGGCGGCTGCGAGTTCAAAGTCTAGGCGCGTTAAGCCATTGACGTCATGGGTCCACAGGCGCACGCGCATGCGGGTGTCGGTGGACAAAAATTCAGGATGATGGTCGAGCCGCTCAGCCAGTGCACCAGCTTGTGCAAAAAATGCCATGGCGGTTGGGAAGCTGTCAAACGTCCAAGTTTTCTCAATGATCTGGTTGATCGCGTCGAGCGTCCACGCATCCAACTTGGCCACGCCGTCCTGAATGTGAGCGGCATTGAGTTTCTCGGCACGCATGCGTCAAGCCCTGCGCGTGAAAGACAAGGTGACATCGCCCAAATGGATGCCAAGCTTGGTCATGCGGGTTTTGTTGAGCATCACGCGGTCGTTCATCAGGTACATCCAGTCGTCCATTTGCACGTTCAACACGGTGCTGTCCACAGGCAAGGCCAAGGTGTAGCGCCAATTGAACGCGTTGCCTCGCGCTTGACCTTGCGCCACCCCCACCACATCGCCCGCCGTGCCTGAGTAAACGCCGTTGCCCTGATCGGTCAGCTGCCAAATGCGTTTTTCTTGGGTGCCGTCTGTGTAGACAAAGGTTTCATCCAAGGTGCCTTGGTTGCCTTGCCAATGGCACGTCATCTCGACCGTGAAGCGTTTGACAACTTTGCCGTTGCGGTCGGTGAAGATTCCCCACGCATCCACCATGCCGTTGAAATAAGTTTTCAAATCGAGCACCGGCTTCTCTGCCGCGTAATCGTCCACCGTGGGGCTGGCGCAGCCGCTCAAACTGGCGGCGCTCACCGTCGTGGTGATGCCTGTGAGCAAAAGCAGTCGTCGATTCATCATGGAAAACCTCGTGGGTTGTTGATTCATTTTCTGGAGAGAAAAACCAAGCTGGGCAGTGCCACCATCCAAGCGAGTGCGAGCGTCAGAAATGGAAAGCTCGAGCCCTCCCATGATGCCGCACCCAACTCAGCGCCTGCGTAATACGTGAGTGGTCCAAAAACAAAGCCCGCCAGCGCAGACAGCGCCAGAGGCTTGGTTTTTAAAAAGGCCATTGAGCTGTTCAGTGTCAAGGCAAACATCACCCAAAGCATCCACAGCCACAGCGGGCTGAGCCCCAAGATGGACAGGCCGCGAAAGTGCATCACTGAAAAATATTGAAGCAGCGAGTCGACCACCACGCCGATGCCAAGCGCCCATGCGGCCAGTCGCATGTCTTGCCGCGTGTGTTCTGTGTACACAAGATGCGCACCCGCGAGGCACGCGCCAAACATCAAGGCCGGAATTTCAAAGCCATGCGCCACCCCGGCCACACAGGCCCACCAAGCAGCTTGAAATCCAATGGCATTGATAAAACGATACATAAAGCCATTCTAAAAATTACCCTTAACCTTTGAGTTTTCGTGGTGATATGCTTTAGGTCTATGCGCATAAAATGCGCATAGTCTTACAAAGGACCTACCATGGTACGCATCAACACAGCCACCGCTGCATCACGCAAACGCCCTGTCAATCTGACTTTGAGCGAAGGTTTGGTGGCAGACCTCAAAAGCTACACCTCGAATTTGTCTGCGACGGCTGAAGAGTTGCTCTCCGCCTATGTTGTTGAGCAAAAGCTTGCGCGGCTCAACCGTCAACAAGAAGCGGATCAAGCTGTGGCAGGCTGGAATGCGTTGCATGCAGACGTTGGCTCTTTTGCCGATGAACATTCCACACTCTGATGGCGCAATTCGATCTTCACAAAAACAAAGGACCGTTAAAGGACACCATCCCCTACGTGGTGGTGGTTCAGTCTTCTTTGTTTGACGGCTATCGCCGCCGTGTCGTCGTACCCTTGGTGCGCCGCAGTGTTTTGCCTGCTGGCATCGCGGGCTCGCGGATGAACCCGAGTTTCAAAGTGCGT
Source organism: Limnohabitans sp. (assembly GCF_031539175.1). Taxonomy (GTDB): domain Bacteria; phylum Pseudomonadota; class Gammaproteobacteria; order Burkholderiales; family Burkholderiaceae_C; genus Limnohabitans. The sequence goes on from NZ_JAVKLQ010000012.1 coordinate 52,471, forward strand.
GGTGCAGTGCTGGTGTTGCACCCGCTGGACATGGTGTCTGTGGCCGTGGATCAGTTGGGCGAATGTGTGGGTTCGTTGGCAGACCACGGGCAAGAAATTGCAGACGCGTTGGATGAGTTGCTGACGCGGTCTTGGCATTGAGGCATAAACGCGCCTACCAACGGCGATCATGGCTTGACTACCGCAGGGGCGGTTTGGGTTTATGCAGCCACTCGCTGAAGCAAAGCTTCTTGTGCCAACGTGTTGATGCTCTTGCCTTCAGCTTGCGCCACGATGGCCAGCTTTTCGTGCAACTCGGTGGGAATACGCAAATTGAACTTGCCCGAAAAATTGCGGCGTGGCGCTATGCCTTTTTCTCTACACACCTCTAAAAACACCTCAAGTGATTTTTTAAATTCAGCGCGCAGCTCTTTTGCCCGTATCTGGCGAGGGGTGTGGTCGATGAAACGAACTGTTTGGCTAGCTTGCTTACTTCAGTGCAGGTGCGGCTGGTATTTTTCACGAGCCATTTATAAAAAAATCATCAAGAGCTTCAATCAACGCCTGAGGTGGTTGGTGCAAATGCACCCCCGCGCCTTGCGCGTTGATGCCTCTTAAAAACACATAGACCGCGCCACCCATGTGCTGGGCTTAGTCATAGTTGGCCGTGTTTCCTGATTTTGAACGGCCCCATTGGTCCATCGAGCCTTGGGGTGTTATTGCTTTGATGGATGCTTTAGCAAGTTGGTTACTGCAACACCACAGGACAGCACAAGGTGTAGCCGATCTTATGCATGGCTTTGATGCTTGGCTGTGCTGCGCCCACGCTTGCCAGTTTCTTTCTGAGGCGCGCGATGCGCATTTCCATAGATGCAGCCGAAGGCGCATTGTCATTACTGGCGCCAATGATCTCAGCGAGTTGCCAGCGCTCTAAGCTATGACCTGGCGCACGAGCCAGCGCGCAAAGAATTTGCACATCGCTTGCTGTCATATCCACCGTGCCGTCTGGGCCCCTGAGCGACAGCCGTGAGAGATGCAGCACCAACACATTGTCTAAAGTGGAGGTGGTTCGCAGGCGCTTACCCAAGGCGGCTACGCCGGCCATGAGTTCTTGCGGGTGCACTGGCTTGGTCAGGTAGAGGTCTGCACCACTTTCGTATCCCTCTACTTTTTCGCCAATTTTTGCGCGTGCCGTTGTGATGACGATCCCTACATTAGGCTGTGACGCACGCAAGCGTCGTGTGAGACTTAGGCCATCTTCGTCGGGAAGATTCAGATCAATCACATAGACATCAGGCACAAAGCCACCAGTGACATCGTTGATGTCCTCGGCCATCGGCACACCACGGACGTAATGGCCCTGATTTTGCAAAAAAGTGAGCGTGGCTTCGCGCAACTCATCGTTGTCCTCGATCACGAGAATCTTCAGGGCTGCATTTTGCATAGGGCTTGTCATTCAGGTCGTCGATACCGTTTTTGACAATTTTGTAATTTTGAGGCGTTGACTCCCAACAAAAACTAACATTTATCTAGCTTTTCCGGAAGCCAAACGCTGAATACCGTATGGTCAATCCGCGACTCATAAGTGATCGTGCCCTGCAATAAGTCAAGTAAACCTTTGACCAAAAACAATCCCAAGCCTGAGCCGGACAGGCGGCGTGCTTGAGGGCTGCGGTAATACTTTTCAAAGAGGTGATTTATGTCTGGCAAGCCCGCCGGTCCGACCTCACTCTCGACACGCCAAAGCCAGCCAGGCCGACCGTTTTGTTCAGTCGATGCCAGCGTTACAAGAATACGGCTTTGGGGTGCACCGTATTTGCAGGCGTTGTCGAGCAAATTACCTAAAACGATCGACAGCATTTGTGCATCGGTCTGCAGTGCCTCATCTCGGTCTGGGGTTGAAAAATCGATGCGATCAGGCATGCGACAGGCCAAGATACAAGCGCGTGTGAGTTCAACAGGGGTCACACTCTGCAAATGCGGTTGCAAGCCTTGGTCGGCCAACTGCCCCGTGTGCACGCAACGCTCGATCACTTGGTTCATGTCGGCGATGGTGCGCTCCATGGTTTCGCGTTTAAGTGGGCCACTTTCCATCCACATGCGTAAGGTCGCCAATGGCGTTTTCATTTCATGCGCCAACATGGCAAACAGTTGGCTTTGTTCTTCGCGATGTCGCGCTTCTGCCTTAGCTTTTTCTTGGCTACTAAACAGATCCAATGTGGCTTGCTGCTTTTCCTTTGCCATTTTTCGGGCTCGGAACTGCATCACGAAAAACATGACGACGCCATCAAACACCGTGTGTGCCAAGGAGCCAAACACGGCGATCATGTTCGCATTGATCCAGCCCAAATGTATCAGCGGAAGCATGGAGTTGGTCAGGCTATAACAACACAGGTAAAAGAGCATGAACTTCAAGGGAATGGGCCTGTGAACCTTCTCCTGCCATGCGCTCAGCAAGGTGATGGTCAAAAAGACCATGACAAGTGGGATGCCGATATTGCCAATCTTCAGTGCCAAGTAAGGCTGGCCTGACCAATGCAATACAGGTAATACAACTAGAAAAACGAGCAAGCTGTTGCATGCGCGCAATGCCCAGCGAGCAGGTTGGTAATCCTCAATAAAAATAGGGCGGATTCAAGGACGAAGTGCAACAAAGATGAACTGGTTATAGGTGGCTGAGGATGCGAGAGCATCATGGCCGCTTTAACCGCCAAATCGAAATTGCCCAATGTACAAGCACCTCAGCCGAGAAGAACGATAC
>NZ_JAVKLQ010000013.1:0-3175 GCF_031539175.1 Limnohabitans sp.
GATGATGAACGCGCCTTGGTTGGGGTTTTCGTTTTTGGCCAAGCCCCACTCGCGGTTGATGATGAGCTGAATCGCCATGGCGCGACGCACCGAGTCTTCGGTGGGCGTGGTGATGGCTTCGTCAAACGCGTTGGTGTGCAAACTGTTGCAGTTGTCGTAAATCGCAATCAGCGCTTGCAGCGTGGTGCGGATGTCGTTGAACTGAATCTCTTGCGCGTGCAATGAACGGCCAGAAGTTTGGATGTGATATTTCAGCTTTTGGCTGCGCTCGTTCGCCCCGTATTTTTCTTTCATGGCCACGGCCCAAATGCGACGTGCCACGCGGCCCATCACGGTGTACTCGGGGTCCATGCCGTTGCTGAAGAAGAAGCTCAGGTTAGGCGCGAAGTCGTCAATGTGCATGCCGCGTGCCAAATAGGCTTCGACAAACGTGAAGCCGTTGGACAGCGTGAACGCCAATTGCGAAATCGGGTTCGCACCCGCTTCGGCAATGTGATAACCGCTGATCGACACGCTGTAAAAGTTGCGCACTTGGTTGTGCACAAAGTACTGCGCGATGTCGCCCATCACCTTCAATGAAAACTCGGTGCTGAACAAACACGTGTTTTGCCCTTGGTCTTCTTTCAAGATGTCGGCTTGCACCGTGCCGCGCACGTTTTGCATGACCCACTCTTTGATCTTGGCGGTCTCGGTTTCGGTCGGGTCGCGGCCGTTGTCCTTCTTGAACTTCTCGATGTTCTGGTCAATCGCGGTGTTCATGAACATCGCCAAGATGGACGGTGCAGGACCGTTGATGGTCATCGACACGCTGGTGGTGGGGTTGCACAAATCGAACCCGTCGTACAACACCTTCATGTCGTCCAGTGTGGCCACGTTCACGCCCGAGTTGCCCACTTTGCCGTAAATGTCGGGGCGTGGGTCTGGGTCGTTGCCGTAGAGCGTGACCGAGTCAAACGCGGTGGACAAGCGCTTGGCATCCATGCCCTCGCTCACCAGTTTGAAGCGGCGGTTGGTGCGGAAGGGGTCGCCTTCGCCCGCAAACATACGCGTTGGGTCTTCACCCTCGCGCTTAAACGCGAAGGTGCCAGCGGTGTAGGGGTAGCTGCCGGGCACGTTGTCGAGCATGAGCCACTTCAAAATTTCGCCGTGGTCTTCGTAAGTGGGCAACGCCACTTTGCGAATCACCGTGCCGCTGAGGGACTTGGTGGTGAGCACCGTGCGAATTTCTTTGTCGCGAATCTTCACCACGTACTCGTCGCCCGCGTAGGCAGCTTGCATGTCGGGCCATTGGGCCAAGAGCTTGCGTTCGGCTGCGCCTAAGTTCTCTTCACGCGCAAACGCCAAATCGATGGCCGCTTCGGATGCCTTGGCGCGGCCTGGTTTGTCCTCAGTCAGCATGCGCGCAGCTTCGCGCAGCTGTTGAATTTCGCGGGCCAATTTGGCCTGTGTGCGTGCGCGTTTTTTGTAGCCGCGCACGGTGTCGGTGATTTCGGCCAAGTAGCGGGTGCGTGCGGCAGGCACCACGGGGGTTTGGTTGCTGCTGTGACGCACGTCTACCAGCGGCAAACGGCCTTCTTTGAAGGTCAGGCCCAGTTCGGTCAAACGGCCTTTGAGGGCTTGGTACAGCGCGGTCACACCGTCGTCGTTGAAGCGCGCGGCCATGGTGCCAAACACGGGCATTTGCTCGGTGGGGGTGTGCCACGCTTCTTTGTTGCGCTGCACCTGTTTGGCCACATCGCGCAGTGCGTCGCTGGCGCCTTTGCGGTCAAACTTGTTGATGGCCACAAACTCGGCAAAGTCGAGCATGTCGATTTTTTCCAGCTGGCTGGCGGCGCCAAACTCGGGCGTCATCACATACATCGGCACATCCACGTGCGGCACGATGGCGGCGTCGCCTTGGCCAATGCCCGAGGTTTCCACAATGATCAAGTCAAAGCCAGCGCACTTGGTGGCGGCCAACACATCGGGCAGGGCGGCGCTGATTTCGCTGCCAAAGTCGCGTGTAGCCAGTGAGCGCATGAACACGCGTTGGCCACTATCTCCATGGCCAGAATTAGAAGATTTCGCCCAAGGCGAAATGGCATTCATGCGAATGCGGTCGCCCAACAATGCGCCACCGCTCTTGCGGCGTGAAGGGTCGATGGAGATCACAGCAATGCGCAGCGCATCGCCTTGGTCCAAACGGATGCGGCGCACCAGTTCGTCAGTCAACGACGATTTGCCCGCACCGCCCGTGCCGGTGATGCCGAGCACCGGCACCTTGTGGTTCAAAGACTCTTTGCGCACAGCTTCGACCATGTTGTGGTCGGCCTTCTCGTTTTCGAGCGCGGTGATCAACTGCGCCAATTTGCGCCACGCCATTTCGCCATGGCCTTGAATCTCTTTCACGACAGAAGGGGCGTAGCTCGACAAGTCGTTGTCGCAGCGCATGATCATCTCGCCAATCATGCCTTGCAGGCCCATGCGTTGGCCATCTTCTGGGCTGTAAATGCGGGTCACGCCGTAAGCTTGCAGCTCGCGAATTTCTGGCGGCACGATCACGCCGCCGCCGCCGCCAAACACCTGAATGTGCTCGCCACCGCGTTGGCGCAGCAAATCGACCATGTACTTGAAGTACTCCACATGGCCGCCTTGGTAAGAGCTGATGGCAATGCCTTGCACGTCTTCTTGCAGCGCAGCGGTGACCACTTCGTCCACCGAGCGGTTGTGGCCCAAGTGAATCACCTCGGCGCCCATGCCTTGCAAGATGCGACGCATGATGTTGATGGCGGCGTCGTGTCCGTCAAACAAAGAGGCGGCAGTCACAAAGCGCACTTTTTGTGTGGGCTTGTAGTTGGCGAGGGCTTGGGCTTCTGCGGACAGGTCGGTCATGTTTGTCTCCGAAAACGGATGGTTAGATGTTACGTTTACGTAAACGTCAATCATAACCAAACACCCCAGATTAACAACTACCTGTTAACCCCACCTGTCCTGTGAGCTCGCCTAGACATCTCCAGATCTCCTTCTTAGTTTTTACCATATTACCTAGGACTTTGCAAAGGCGGATTCAAGGACGAAGTGCAACAAAGATGAACTGGTTATAGGTGGCTGAGGATGCGAGAGCATCATGGCCGCTTTAACCGCCAAATCGAAATTGCCCAATGTACAAGCACCTCAGCCGAGAAGAACGATACCA
>NZ_JAVKLQ010000014.1:0-11969 GCF_031539175.1 Limnohabitans sp.
GATACCACCGGCTCAATTCGCGCAGCAGCATAGGATTAATTCAAATGCTGCTGCAAATACAAACCATCAAGTTTTGGAATAACCTTGACACATCGGACTAACTTCTAATTCAGTGGTACGGCTAGTGGGGGCAGGTCACAAGCTGCTAACGATAAGACGGAATTGCAATTTGATGATTTTTCGCTGAAGGAAGCTATAAAGAGCAACAACGAGGACTACATCAAGCAAAAAATACGGGAGCGGATTGATAGGGTTTCGGTAACTGCTGTATATCTAACTAAAGATAGCGCGCAGAGTAAATGGGTTGATTGGGAAATAGCAGAGAGTCTTAAGAGAGGAAAAGGGGTGATTGGGGTACACAAGGGCGATGTTCCACCAGCTCAACTGCCTTCGGCATTCAAGCAGCATGGACTGAAAGTCGTCAAATGGGCACATCAAGACCTCATGCAAGCGATAAATGTGGCTAGTCAAAAACGATAAGCTCTCGTAGCCCGTAGTTCCCCACTTTTCCAAAGTTTGGCGTTTGATGCTCCAGTGGGCTGCTAGTTCTGAAGGCGTCAGTAATTTTTGATCCATTTGGTCGTCAAGTGAGTTAGGTGACGCATTCACGCTTACTTTCTGGAAAAAGCCAAGTCTGAAGTTAAGTGACGGCGGCAGCGCGGCGTTAAAAACCTTTGTTGTTAAAAGCCAACAGGGTAGATCTTCTTTTGTTTAGCGAATGAATATTAATCAATGTCAAGGGCTGCTAAAAAGGAAAATTCTTGTGTACTTAAGAGTGCAAAGGAGCGGAGCGTTTTACAGGCGCTTTTGGTGTGGTCTTGATACGGCACCAAAATAAAAGCCCTGTTGTACGCAAGTGCAGCAGGGCTTTTTCTTTTTAGCTGTGTGATTTCACTTTGATGCGGATGGTGTTCACATCCCACCCCTTCGTTCGAAGATGGGCACACAAGGCGGGCACGGTCTGGCGCAGTTTGGCGGCGACGGCACTGTTGGGCACTAATAAACACCAAGCGTCGCCTTCTACCCCTCCCGATTGAACCAATGCGCGCAATGAAGCAGGCAGCAAGGGCGCGATCGCTCGTAGTCTGGCCTGCGTGTCTTGCGTCATCGCAGTCAGTTGTGACAGTCCAGGGGCGTTGCTCAGTACCTGATCTAGGGTACGGGATCTCCCTCGAATCAATACCTTCGCTTTGGGGGCGCTGTTGTAGCCCAAGGCGCGATATGCCGCCAGAGTGTCAGGGTGCGGTGTAGAACGGGTAGCCATGTCGAATTATGGATGCGAGTGACGGTTAAAATTCGCAGCTTCTATAAAGCCTTTTACAAAGGATTTTGCGGCGCCCTTGCTCAGCTGGGAGGGGTTCACCGCAGTGCTCGCATGCCTCTTAATTTTTTGACACATATTTTTGGCAGCCGCAATGAGCGTCTGCTGAAGCAATTTCGCAAAACTGTCGCGCAAATCAATGCATTGGAGCCTTCCTTAGAGAAGCTCAGTGAAGAAGCTTTGCGAGCGAAAACAGACGAATTTAAAAAGCGTGTTCAGCAAGGCGAAACCTTAGACGCGCTGTTGCCTGAGGCCTATGCCGTGGTCCGCGAAGCGTCTAAGCGCGTGATGAAAATGCGTCATTTCGATGTGCAGTTGGTCGGCGGTATTGCGCTGCACCAAGGCAAGATCGCAGAGATGCGCACCGGTGAGGGTAAAACACTCACTGCCACCTTGCCCGTGTACTTGAACGCCTTGTCTGATCAAGGCGTGCATGTGGTGACCGTGAATGATTACTTGGCCAGTCGCGATGCCAAGTGGATGTCACGCCTCTACAACTACTTGGGGTTGTCGGTCGGTATCAACCTACCTCAAATGCCACGGGAAGAAAAGCAAGCCGCGTACCGTGCAGACATCACCTACGGCACCAACAACGAATACGGCTTTGACTATTTGCGCGACAACATGGTCTATGAGCCGCACGACCGTGTGCAGCGCAAGCTGAACTTTGCCATCGTCGACGAAGTCGATTCGATCTTGATTGACGAGGCACGCACGCCGCTGATCATCAGTGGCCAAGCCGAAGATCACACTGAGTTGTACATCGCGATCAACAAAGTCGTGCCGTTCTTGACGCGTCAAGTGGGTGAGGAAGATCCTCGCACTGGCGAGGGCATCATCACGCCTGGCGATTTCACGGTGGACGAAAAATCTCACCAAGTCTTCATGACAGAACAAGGTCATGAAAATGCAGAGCGCATTTTGGTTGCTCAGGGCTTGCTCGCTGAAGGCGCGTCGTTGTACGACCCCGCCAACATCAGCTTGATGCACCATTTGTATGCCGCGTTGCGTGCCAACCATCTGTACCACCGTGACCAACATTACGTCTGTCAAGATGGCGAAATCACCATCGTTGACGAATTCACTGGCCGCTTGATGTCAGGTCGCCGTTGGAGCGATGGCTTGCACCAAGCCGTAGAGGCCAAAGAGGGCGTTCAGATTCAAGCTGAAAACCAAACGCTGGCTTCTATTACTTTCCAAAACTACTTCCGTCTCTATCAAAAACTGGGCGGTATGACCGGTACGGCTGACACCGAGGCCTACGAGTTTCAAGAAATTTACGGCCTTGAAACGGTGGTGATTCCGCCCAACCGAATCAGCCGCCGCGAAGACCAATTGGATCGTGTTTACAAAACCACGGCTGAAAAATACAAAGCTGCGATTGATGACATTCGTGAGTGCTACGAACGCGGCCAGCCTGTGTTGGTCGGTACCACCTCGATTGAAAATTCCGAACTGATTGCTGACATGCTTGAGAAGGCCAAGTTGCCACATCAAGTGTTGAACGCCAAACAGCACGCTCGCGAAGCAGACATCGTGGCCCAAGCCGGTCGCGCCAAGATGATCACCATCGCCACCAACATGGCGGGGCGCGGTACAGACATCGTCTTGGGTGGCAACGTCGAAAAAGCCATTGCCGATGTCGAGGCCAATGACGCACTGGACGCTGCGGCCAAACAGCAACAAATTGACGCCTTGCGTGTGCAATGGACCAAAGATCACGAGGCTGTGAAGTCCTTGGGTGGCCTGCGTATCATCGCGACAGAGCGACATGAGTCACGCCGTATTGACAACCAATTGCGTGGTCGCTCTGGCCGCCAAGGTGATCCTGGCTCATCACGTTTTTATTTGAGCCTCGATGACTCGCTGATGCGCATCTTTGCCGGTGACCGTGTCAAAGCCATCATGGACCGTTTGAAGATGCCTGAGGGCGAAGCTATTGAGGCGGGCATCGTCACACGCAGCATCGAGAGCGCACAGCGCAAAGTTGAGGCGCGTAACTTCGATGTGCGCAAACAGCTGTTGGAGTACGACGATGTGTCGAACGACCAACGTCGCGTTATTTACCAGCAACGCAACGACATTCTGGATGCGTCAGATTTGACCGCGCAAATTGCCGGTTTGCGCGAGGGGACGTTCAGCGACTTGGTGCGCCAGTATGTTCCCGAAGAGTCGGTGGAAGAGCAGTGGGACATCGCGGGCTTACAGCGCGCTTTGATGCAAGAGTGGTTACTCGACGTACCTTTGCAAAGCACCATTGAAAAAGCTTCCGCCATCACGGATGAAGAAGTTCTCACGCAAGTGGTGGATGCCGCGCATGCCGCATTCCAAGCCAAACTCGATCATGTCGGGCTTGAGCAATTCACGCCTTTCATGCGTGTTGTCTTGTTGCAAAACATCGACAGCCATTGGCGCGAGCACTTGGCAGCGTTGGACTATCTGCGCCAAGGCATTCATCTGCGCGGCTACGCACAAAAGCAACCCAAACAAGAATACAAACGCGAAGCGTTTGAGTTGTTTGGCCAGTTGTTAGACATGGTCAAGATGGAAGTCACCCGCGTGTTGATGACGGTCAAGATTGAGTCGAACGAACAAATCGAGCAAGCTGCCAGTGAGTTGGAAGACCGCGCTGAAACACTGCACAACGTGACCTACACAGCCCCCAATGAGTTGGGCGACGCAGAAGTGACGCCCGATGTCGCCACTTTTGCCACCGGCCTGCCGACTGTGGGCCGTAACGAGCCTTGCCCATGTGGCAGTGGCAAGAAGTACAAACATTGCCACGGCCAATTGGCTTGATCACTCATGTCCGTTCATCTCTTTCCTCCCAACGTCGCTGACTTACACGCCATCCCAGGTGTTCGCATCGGCGTGACCCAAGCGGGTATTCGCAAAGCAGATCGCAAAGATTTGACGGTGGTCTTGATTGACGAAGGCGCCTCCGTCAGCGGTGTGTTCACGCAAAACCGTTTCTGTGCCGCGCCCGTGCAAATTTGTCGCGAGCATTTAGACGCGGGTCAGGGCATTCGTGCGATGGTGGTCAACACCGGCAATGCCAACGCAGGCACGGGGGAAGACGGGTTAAAGCGTGCCCGTGAAACCTGTGAAGCCTTGGCCAAAACTTTGCACATCTCCCCGAATCAAGTGCTGCCTTTTTCCACGGGCGTCATCATGGAGCCCTTGCCCCATGACCGCATCATCGCGGGCTTGCCATCGGCCATTGCGGCCGCGGGACAAGCGGCAACCGCGCAGCAATGGGCGGATGCAGCCGAAGGCATCATGACGACGGACACCGTGCCCAAAGCGGCCAGCACGCAAGTTCAAATTGCAGGGGCAACCGTCAGCATCACCGGCATCAGCAAAGGTGCGGGCATGATTCGCCCCAACATGGCCACCATGTTGGGCTATGTGGCCACCGATGCTTGCGTGGCCCCCGCGTTGATGAAAGAACTCTCGTTGGCTTTGGCCGAGGGCTCCTTCAACCGCGTGACCGTGGATGGCGACACATCGACCAACGATTCCTTCGTGGTCATCGCAACACACAAGGCCACGCACCCGACCATCACCAGCTTGAACAGCGCCGAAGGCCAAGCTTTGCTGCAAGCCATGTTGCAAGTGGCACGCCAATTGGCGCAAGCCATCGTGCGCGATGGTGAAGGTGCGACCAAATTCATCACCATCCAAGTCGAAGGCGGCCGCGATGGCGCCGAATGTCGTCAAGTGGCGTATGCCATTGCGCATTCGCCGTTGGTCAAAACTGCCTTCTTTGCCAGCGACCCCAACTTGGGCCGCATCTTGGCTGCGGTTGGTTATGCCGGCATTGCCGACTTAGACCAAACGGGCATCGACCTGTATTTGGACGATGTGCATGTCGCCGTGCAAGGTGGACGCCACCCGGATTACCGCGAAGAAGACGGCCAACGCGTGATGAAGCAAGCTGAAATTACCGTGCGTGTCGTCTTAGGCCGCGGCACAGCCAGCGACACCGTTTGGACATGTGACCTGAGCCACGACTACGTGAGCATCAACGCCGATTACAGAAGCTGATGACCGATTCCATTCAAAACCCCTTAGAGCGTTTGGTGCAACGTGCCGAAGCGCTGATGGCGCGCATTGAGTCCGTGCTGCCGCAACCTATGTCAGCACCCGACTGGTCGGCGAGCGTTGCTTTTCGCTATCGCAAACGCAGCAGCGGTCATGGCGGTTTGGAGCCTGTGCGTCATGTCGCCCAACTGGGTCTGGCGGATTTGCAAGAGATCGACGGACAAAAAGAAAAAATCCAGCGCAACACCGAGCAATTCGTCAAAGGCTTGCCTGCGAACAACGTGTTGCTGACGGGGGCACGCGGGACGGGCAAATCGTCGTTGATCAAAGCGTGCTTGAATGAATATGCACCGCAAGGTTTGCGTCTGATCGAAGTCGACAAAGACGATCTGACCGACTTACCCGACATCATTGACGTGGTGTCCACGCGGCCTGAAAAATTCATGATCTTCTGTGACGATTTGAGTTTTGAAGATGGCGAGCCTGGCTACAAAGCGCTCAAGTCCATCTTGGATGGTTCGATTGCCGCTGCCACACCGAACGTGTTGATTTACGCCACCAGCAACCGCCGTCATTTACTCCCTGAGTACATGAAGGAAAACCTCACCTACACCCACACCGACGACGGTGAAGTGCACCCGGGCGAAGGCGTTGAGGAAAAAATTTCTCTGTCTGAGCGCTTTGGCTTGTGGGTTAGTTTTTACCCTTTCAGCCAAGATGAGTACCTCACCATTGCCGCCCAGTGGATGTCGTCCCTCGGTGTGACGCGCGAGGCCATTGAGGCAGCCAGGCCCGAGGCTCTGATTTGGGCGTTGGAGCGTGGCTCTCGCAGTGGTCGTGTGGCTTTCCAGTTTGCACGCGACTACGCGGGCAAGCACGCTGCCTAAGCCGTGACAGACACCGTTGTACGCATGGTCGATGCCGACCAACCTCGTTCCGCCGACCGAACTTTGGTGCAGGTGGCTGTGGGCGTTCTGGTTCGTGCCGATCAAGCTTTTTTGCTCACCAGTCGCCCCGAAGGCAAGGCCTACGCGGGTTACTGGGAGTTTCCGGGGGGCAAACTCGAAGCGGGCGAAACCGTCGAGCAAGCTTTACGTCGTGAGTTGCAAGAGGAAATTGGCATCACGATTCAAAACTGCGAGCCTTGGAAGACCGAGCGCATTGACTATCCACACGCGTTGGTTCAACTGAACTTTTGCAAAGTCACGCAATGGTCGGGTGCGTTGCAAATGCGTGAAGCCCAGCAATTTGCTTGGCAACAGTTACCGGTTGACATGGCGCCTGTGTTGCCAGGGACGCTGCCGGTTTTGCAGTGGTTTGCACAAGAACGTGGGTTTGAAGGCGCCACGCACGCGGCCTAGGCTAAGAAGGGCTTAGCCTTTTAGTTGGGTTTATTGCAGCGGTGTATTTTCGAAGTCTGCATCGTCTTGCGGCGTTTGATCGGGCAAGCGGTGCTCTTCGTTGGCCCAAGCGCCTAGGTCGATGTTGCGGCAGCGTTCACCGCAAAATGGACGGAACAAGTTGGCAGGTTCGTAGCGGCTAGGGCCGCCGCATTGCGGGCATGTCACGATCCGAAGCGAAGCAGAAGCAGTCATGGCTTAAGCGCACAAAGCCATTTCAAAAGCCACGTCGTCTGTGCTGGCCTGTAAGCGGCCTTCGCCGTCTTGGCGCATCATGCGCACCCAGATCATCAAACGGTTACCGCTGATTTCCGGAATGAAGCCCAAGGCTGGGTCGATGGCGACACGCATCAATTGGAACTTGCCCTGTGCAAGGGACTGCTGGTATTGGCCACCCATTGCCATGATTTTTTGGGCAGCGCCCGTGTCACGCATCAAAGAAAGCAGCAAGTTGACCGAGGCTTGCATGGGCTGAAACGCTTGTGCCCAGCGCAAGATGTCACGCCTGCGCACGTCTGGGCTGAGCTGTTGCCAAGCGTGATAGGCCGGTAAATCAAAGCAGCAAGTGCCCCCAGGAATCGTGACGCGGTTGCGCAAAGCGGCCAGCCACTCGTTGTCGGTGATGGTTTGTCCAATCTTGCCGACAGCGCCATTGAGGCCTTCAAAGCACTGCTCTAACTGCGCGAGCAAAATTTCCAAGGCTGATTCAGACACCGACGGGTTGCCACGCAAGGCATTGAACTGTTGTTTATGGCGTTCGATGTCTTTGAGGATGTCCGATTTCAAATCGGTTCGACCACCGGCATCGACCAACTCAAACAAGGTGGTGAGCGCAAAGTGGTTATCAACAGGGTGATCGCGTGACGTCAGTTCTTCAAATCGCTGAAACAGATGTTCCAGACGCAGGTAAGTGCGCACACGTTCATTGAAGGGATGTTCGTACAGAATCACGCAGAAAAACGAAAAATTTGATATTGATAGCTTTGGATGATGATCATAACCGCTGAGAGCTGTCAGTGCGTCAAACTTTGCATGACAAATCACGCATGATTTGACGCACTTTTGCTTTTAGGTCATCCAATGACAGCCCCTCGTTGAAGATCACCCAATCCGCGGCACTTAGGCGTTGTGCCCGTGTGGCTTGAGCATCGATGATGCGCTGTACCGTTTCTGCACTCAAACCGCTTCGAGTCATGACACGCTCAATCTGTGTAGCGACCTCGCAGTCGACGACCAAAACGCTGTCCAGTTGTGCCCGCCAGCGGCCAGATTCGACCAACAAAGGCACGTCAAATACCAACAGTTTGTGCCCTGCATTGGCGGCTGTTTGAGCCTGCGCTTGTGTGGCTGACGACACCAACGGATGAATGATGGCTTCTAGCCGTTGTTTGGCTGAAGTGTCAGAAAACACCAGCGTGCGCATGCGATCGCGGTCTAACGCGCCTTTTGCCGTGATGTATTCGGGGCCAAAAGTTTGGGCAATGGCGGTGAGGGCGGATCCGCCCGGCGCGGTGACGCTGCGGGCGATGGCATCTGCGTCGATCAAAGCCCCGCCTGCATCCACCAGCATTTGGCCAACAGTGCTTTTGCCGCTGCCAATGCCGCCAGTCAGGCCTAAGCGAAAAGGAGGGAGAGAGACTTGCATGACGCTGAGTCTATTCAAAATGCCAGCCAGCCCATGCTTTGCATGAATTCCGCCGGGTTTTCCCAGGCTAAAAAAGCCCCTGCTGCGGCGAGAAATGGGCCAAATGGCACGTAGCCATTGGCGGGTAGCCGGTGTCGCCATTGCAAGCTCAGTCCCACAACGGCCCCCGTGAGGCTGGCAAGAATGACCAGCGGAATGAGGGCCAAGGGGCCTAACCAAGCGCCCAAGGCCGCGAGCAATTTGAAATCGCCGCCACCCATACCTTGCTTTCCGGTGATGCGCTCGAACACCGTCGCGACGCTCCACAAGGCCGCATAGCCCCACACGGCGCCCCACACGGCTTGCGTCAATGGCAACGTCACCCACTGCGCAGCGCTGGCCATGAGGCCTAGCCAGAGCAAGGGCTGTGTCAAGGCGTCGGGCAGCAAGGTGGTTTGCCAGTCGATGAGTGAGAGTGCAAATAAGCCTGTCCCCAAAAGTGCCCAGCAAAGGGCGGTGAGGTTGATTCCCCAGTGCCATGCACAAACGGCCCACATTGTGGCCGTGAGCAACTCCACGATGGGGTATTGCCAGCCAATGGGATGCTTGCAAAATCCGCAGCGGCCTTTGAGCCAGAGAAAGCTGAGAACAGGCAACAGGTGTTGCAGGCGCAGGGGGGTGTGGCAGTGGGGACAGTGCGAGGCTGGCAGGCACAAGTCAAAACGAGGCGCGTCCTCGCTGGCTGGCTCGAAGCTCGCCATGACCATGCGCGGCAAGCGGTGAACCAGCACATTCACAAAGCTGCCCAATATCAGCCCGATGCCAAAGGCCGCCCACAGATTCAAACTCATACCACTTGTCCCAGTTGAAAAATTGGCAAATACAGGGCGACCACCAAACCGCCAATGAGTAAGCCTAGCACCACCATGATGAACGGCTCCATGAGTGTGGAGAGTTTGGCGACCGTGGCGCCCACCTCGCGTTCATAGTGCTCTGCTGTCTTTTCGAGCATACGGTCTAAGGCGCCCGATTCTTCGCCAATCGCACACATTTGAACCACCATCGGGGAAAACAAACCATTTGTATCTTCGAGTGCTTGTGCCAATGAGCGCCCACGCATGAGCTGCGTGTGCATGGACTCGGTCGCCCCTTGGTAATGCAGGTTGCCCGTGACCCCCTTGACGGCGTCCAGTGCATCGGTCAGGGTGATGCCCGCGGCAAATAAGGTGGCCAAGGTACGCGTCCAACGTGCTGTGGCCGCTTGCCTCACGAGCGGCCCCGCGATGGGGAGGTGCAGCACCCAACCGTGCAAGCGCCATTGGAGGGATTTGCTGCGCCGGATCCATTGCTGCAGACCCCAAATGACGGTTGAAAAAAAGAACAGCGCGGTCCAGCCATGACGTTGCCAGCCCGAACTCAGGCCGATCACAAACCGCGTGAGGGCGGGCAGTTCGGCATTGAAGGATGTGAAGATATTTTCAAATGCGGGGACCACAAACGACAGCAGCAAGGTCATCACGATCACCGCAATCGTCAGCACGGCTGCCGGATAAATCAGGGCAGAGCGCAATGCGCTGCGTAGTGCTTCAGCTTTTTCTCGGTGATGGGCGATTCGGTCAAGCAAGGTGTCGAGCATGCCTGCCATTTCACCGGCGGCGACCAAGTTGCAAAACAAAGTGTCGAACACGGCATGGCGCTGTAGGGCCTGATGCAAGGCTTGACCGCCTTCAATGTGATTGCGAATGTCTTGCACCAAATTTTTTAAAACAGGGCTGCGCAGGCCGCGTCCCATGATGTCGAACGCTTGCAGCAAGGGCACACCTGATTGCAGCAGTGTGGCCAATTGCCGGGTCAGTCGTGTCACATCGGCACCGCTGACCTTGGCATTGCGCTGTAACCAAACGGGGAGCGACAGTTTTCGGTTGATTCGTGTCGCCCGAATACGTTGGCGTTGCAGTGTTTGTTTCACCGCTGCGGAGGTGAAGGCCTGCATCTCGCCGTGGACATGCTTGCCCTCGCGATCGACACCGTGCCATAGAAACATGGACTCAGCCATGGTGTGCCAGTGTCATGACTTCTTGCACAGAGGTAATGCCCTGCAGTGCTTTGAGCCAACCCGCCTGACGCAGCGTTCTCACACCATGTTGAGTCGCGTGTAGCGCGAGGGCTTGTGTATTGGCGTTTTCCAAAATCAACGCTTGGAGGGGCTCATCAATGGGCATGACTTGGTAGATGCCAATACGCCCTTTGTAGCCTTGATCGCAGGCGTTGCACCCTACGGCGTGGTAAAGCGTTGGCGAGGGGCGTGACGCCAGTCCAATCGCCTCTCGATCTTGGGCACTGAGTTGGTGCATCCATGACTCTGTTTGCGTCGCTGTCGCGCTTTGCTTGCAGACGTTGCACAAGCGACGCACGAGCCGTTGTGCCACGATCAAAATAACACTGGCGGCGACATTGAACGCCTCAATGCCCATATGACGTAAGCGTGCCAACGTGCTTGGGGCATCGTTGGTGTGCAGGGTTGATAAAACCAAATGACCGGTTTGTGCCGCCTGAATGGCGATAGACGCTGTTTCAAAATCGCGTATTTCACCCACCATGATGATGTCTGGGTCTTGGCGCAATAAAGCCCGCAGAGTACTGGCAAATGTGACTCCTGCACGTTCGTTGATATTGACTTGATTCGCACCAGGTAATTGAATTTCTGACGGATCTTCTACTGTGGAGATATTTACCTCAGGGCTATTCAGTAATTCAAGGCAACTGTAAAGCGATAAGGTTTTACCTGACCCCGTGGGGCCTGTCATCAGCACCATGCCGTGAGGGTGTGCAATGGCGGCCAAAACCCTAGCTTGGTCATCGGCTTCGTAACCCAGCACCTCAAGGCTGGGGCGTTCACGGCTGATATTGAGTAAACGGACCACAATTTTTTCACCATGCAGCGTGGGTAATGAACTGATCCGTAAATCAATGGTTCGACCAAGGTAGGGGTATTGAATCCGTCCGTCTTGTGGTATTCGCTTTTCGGCAATATCCATACGAGCTAAAACTTTGAGGCGAGAGACCATAGCATCACGTAAATGGAGTGCTGGTGTGGCAGCAGTATGCAAGATGCCATCGATACGAAAGCGTGCACGAAATTCGGTTTCACCTGTTTCAAAATGAATATCCGAGGCACCTTGCGTCACGGCCTGCCTCAATATCTCGTCTAAAGGTTGGATGACCGAATGTTCGGTGGACTTGTTTGTTCCTTGAAATGACGGTTGCATCCTGCGCCCTTCGTGCCGTGGAGTTGCATTGTTTGAGCCTAAATGCAGATCTCGTGGGAGTTTTTATTACAAAATAAAGGGTCGTAACATGCACTTCTCGCATATTGGCGAACTACGTATATATGCGTATGTTTGGCGTAATGAAATAAATCGAATGCAGCATTCTAAAGAAATGGCGGATTCAAGGACGAAGTGCAACAAAGATGAACTGGTTATAGGTGGCTGAGGATGCGAGAGCATCATGGCCGCTTTAACCGCCAAATCGAAATTGCCCAATGTACAAGCACCTCAGCCGAGAAGAACGATACCAA
>NZ_JAVKLQ010000015.1:0-16269 GCF_031539175.1 Limnohabitans sp.
CGTGACGGATGAGGAATTGACTATGATTGAAAACCGATTGAATCATCGCCCCAGAAAGCGACTAGGATTCAAGACACCTCACGAGGTATTCCATGCCTCGTTAAAGCGTGTTGCACTTCGTCCTTGAATCCGCCAAATTTATTGTGATTAACTCAAGCGAAAATCAAGATCCGGATAGGTGTTAAAAAATTGATGTGGCACGTTCGGTGCGAGGGGGAAGTCAACTCCCAATTGGGGTGACAGCTACTGTAAGTCCACTATGTTTGTACACTGATAAAATGTTGGTTAGTTTTTTAATGATGGGTGCATTCATTCAAGGGATACAAATATTGATACGAAATCGAGCATCTAAGATACTAATTGACCGCATAAAAAGAGTATGCGCTAACCTTTCAAACCAACAAAGCAATGGCACTCCCAGACCAATGCATTTGTAGCAATACAGGATAGAAAATGGCTATATCAGTGGTAATTATTGAAGATGATCCTATTGTTTCAAATTATTTGTCAGCTTTGATTAGAAATTCTCCCCTGTGTAATCTTGTGGGCGCGGCATGTAATAACGAACAAGCGCAAAAACTCATTGCTGAAGATGCCGACGTCTATCTCGTTGATATTGGCTTGCCAGATGTCAGCGGCATAGATTTGATGCGACAAATTAAAGGCAAATGTGTAAACGCTTCAGTTATGGTTTTAACATCACTCGCAGATATGCGCCATGTCATGCAAAGCATCGAAGCCGGCGCTTCGGGTTACTTGCTCAAAGACGACCAGCCTGAAGGACTCATTGAAAAATTGGTATCTCTTTATAACGGGAACTCTCCGCTTAGCCCTAGCGTCGCCAAGCTGCTGATTAAAAAAATCACCGAGACCCCGCAGCAACAACCTGTAGGCCCAAACTACGAAATGGTTGAAAAACTCGGACTGAGCCGCCGCGAGTATGAAGTTCTGATTGAGCTACGCTCGCCCATGCCCGTCAAGCTCATCGCCGAAAAACTCAACATTTCCTATTTCACAGTCAACCAGCATGTGCGCCGCATCTATCAAAAACTCAAAGTGGGCACACGATCCGGCGCGCTGAGTAAAGCGACCGAACATGGTCTTTTCTAAATTACTGCGCTGGGCAAGCGCAATCACCTTGCTCGTTTTGGCTTTGATAGGAACCTTTAGTGCGTTGAAGCAGATCGATCAAGAGCAAGCAAAGCTCTACACCCCAAAAGCACTGACCGTTATTACCAGCAGTGAGACGGGTGAGCAATCCACAACCATCAGATCGCTGCCTTACCTGTTTCAAAACAAAGCCTCAGAACTGCGTGCGCATCGGGTGACTTTTGAGTTCAATCCGGCAATCGACGACAGACCTACTGCCAACTTGGCGCTCTTTTCGCCTCAAATTATCCATGGTGGTGATTTCTATATCAACGGGCATTGGTTCTTTGGCATCCCAGCATCAACGCCGAGCATTCGCCACACATGGTATTCACCATTGCTAGCACCCATCCCACAAGACCTTCTTCTGAGCGATCAAATTAACCGAATTGAGATTCGCTTTCATTCATATCAACGTGGTTTTGTCGTCCCCTCGGTGTACGTGGGCCCTCTGAGCATCGTGCATGCGCTGCATAGCAAGTACATATTTATCAGTAATACATTGGCGCAAGCCTCAAATATTTTTTGCTGGATCGTCGGCCTGTTCATGTTGAGTCTTTGGTTTACCACTCGTAGTGGTAGCCTTTTTGCTTATTCAGGTGGTGCAACCATCTTGTGGGCTACCCTCTTTACTCTCGCTCTTACACCCGAGCTCGATTTGGCCTTTTGGCGGGAATGGCGTTTCTTGCTCTACATATCAACAGGTGGCTTGGTTTTGCTCATGAGCTTGTTTCTTATTGAGTACGCCGAGGTCCGGTTGTCGCGCCATGTTCGCCGACTTATGGTCCTGAGCACCCTTGGCGTTCCAATGCTTTTTCTGATTCTGGGCGCCCAAATTGAATACTGGCTCGATGTTTACTGGACTGGCCTCGTTATTTTCTTGTACGTGATTTCCATTGTCATATTGCTGTCGCGAAAATACCGAAACATGGACGCCATCACCTGGGTCTTGCTCGGGTACTCAATCATCGCGACGCTGTGCGCGTACCACGACTATGGTGTGCAAGCAGGCCCCTTGATTGAGAACCATGGCGCCTTACTGGAGTTGGGTGTACCCTCGCTTTTGATTGAACCTATCTTCCTCACGCATTTCACTTTGCCCGTTTTGCTCATTATTGTGGGCGCCATTTTGTTGCGCGTGCATGCGAGCAACGTCCTTGCCATTGAAAACGCCAACGAGACGCTTGAAGTAGAGCTAATTAAACGCGAGCGAGAACTCGAGTGCGCCCATGCTGAGCAGCGAATAGTTATTGCAGACAACGCCATGACCGAGGAGCGCAATCGAATCTTGCAAGACATTCATGACGGTTTAGGGTCCAGACTAGTCAACTTGCTACTCCAAGCCAGAACCGGGCAAATCACCATCAAAAACCTCCCTATCGACTTGCAGGCTTGTTTAGAAGATCTGCGCCTCATTGTGAGTGGCCAGTTTTTAGGTGATGTGTCGTTTAAAGACGCGCTGGAAGAGTTTTGTAAACGTGCCGTCCACAGCCTGCGGGGCGTGGGGGTCTTGCTTACCTATGAAATTGAGCATTTTGATTCTGAACACTTAAGCCCTCAAACGACAATTCACACGTTAAGAATCATTCAAGAGATGCTTACCAACACAATCAAGCACTCACACGCCACCGAGTGCAAGATTCGAGTTTCGGACACAGGGAGCGAACTCAAGATATGTGTTCAAGATAACGGAGTTGGGTTCGATGTAGATACCGATACCTTCCTTATGAAGCGAGGAATGTTAGGCATACACAAGAGAATTAAAGAGCTTAATGCTGAATCAAAATTAACGTCTGACGCATCAGGTACTCGCTTGGATTTAATAATAAAAACAAGCAAATCTTAAATATTGGAATTTTCAGACTCGGAGAAATAACAAATAAATAGCAATTTATAGTTGTTTGTTGCGGTTTATTGTGATTTATTGATATTTTTTTGCGATATGCAAAAGATCGACAAAAACTAAAAATTCACCCCAAGTTAATTAACTACTTGGGACATAAAATTAAAAAAGTTTTTGTATTTTTGGGGGGCTTGTATCTCCAACTTTGTTTTTCTGCGCATGCTCAAGTTTTCTCGGTTGAGAGTTTTTTAGAGTCAATTCTCTCAAATCACCCTGCGGTTTTGGCTGCGCGTGCTGAGACGCAAGCTGCGCGCTTTGAAGTCGTTGGTGCTTGGCAGCAAATGTTGCCCGAGCTGCAGGCTACAACAGCTAAACCTACCAACAGAGATCCAAAGCAGGTCACGCAGCCCAAATCTACTTTGGCTGTTGAGCAAAAGTTGTGGGCGGGTAACAAACTCACTGCCACCGTCGAGGCGGCTGAGATGGCTGAGAAATCTGCGCAAGCCAAACTCAACGAGGCCAAGTTAAACATTGCGTTAGTAGCGGTCGAAGCTTTACAGGCTTTTCGCTCTGCGGTGGAACGCTTGCGCGTCAACGAGCAAACCACACTACGCCTCAGCCGTTTTGAATCCTTGATGGCCCGACGCGTGGAAGCAGAAGTCTCGGCCCCCATCGATGCCACCTTGGTCCGCTCGCGCATGCTGCAGGCCCAAGTCGACCAATCCAACGCTCAAACCGCCAAGCGCGTGGCCATCTCTCGCCTCGAACAACTTAACTTGGGCGGTCCAGCCGTCGCGTGGGAAAGTTTGAACGCACAAAGCCTTGGCGGTGCCATCAACGTGCCGCTGCCTTTGGATGAAAAGCAAGCTTGGGACGCCTTGCAATCGCGCATAGACGCACACCCCAGCGTCGTTCGCTACAGCGCAGATGCGCAAGTCGCCCGTGCCCGCCAAGACGTGCTCTCTGCCGACCGCTTCCCTGTGGTTTACGCACGCCTTGAGCGCAACCGCTACGACAACACTGGGTTCTCGACCCAAGATGGCGTCACCGTTGGCTACGTCGGTATGCGCTTCACCCCGGGCGCCGGCTACGCCAGCTACTCACAAGCGGTTGCCGCTGCAGAGCGCGCACAAAGCGCTCAACAGCAAGCCGAAAGCAGTCGACGCGAGATTACCAATCAACTGCGCCAAGATCTCGAAGAATGGCGAAGTGCCACGGCACGTTTGGTCGATTACAGGAGTGCTGTCAAAAATGCAGCATTGGTCAGCGAATCCTATGAGCGCCAATTCATCGTCGGTCGTTTGAGTTGGCAGCAAACACTCGATGCGGTTCGCGAGCACGGTCAGGTCAGCATGTCGCTGGCGGATACAGAAGCGTCACTTTGGGCTGCGAGTTATCGCTTGCGCTTGCGCAGTGGTGACTACGACCTCCTTGCGCAAGGAGATGCGCGATGAGCAATCAATTTGAGCAGCTTTCATGGGCTTTCGCTGCAATCGCTAAACTTCAAGGGGTTGCCCTTGATCCTTCCCGTTTACACACTGTTTTTGCGGGCGTGGCAGATGAGCGGCGCCCCGATATTCAGGCCATCTGTATCGCCCTCGACATTGATGTGGCATCTCACCTAGACATGCCCGATCGCGTGCTACTGCCGCTGCTCTACCATGATCAGATTCGCGGTTGGGGTGTTTTGGTTGACCAACAACCCAACGGCTGTTGGGTTTTTGTGCAAGAGCAAGGCCAGCTTGCAATTCCTCAAGAGCAGACCACAGCCAACGCCGTCAAACTCGGATTTGTGCGTTATAAAAAACAGGCACAAGCCCGTACCTTCGAAAAATACTTCAAGCAATCCCTTAAGGCCTACCAAGGTGTTCTTGGTGAGGCCATCATGGCCTCGGCTTTTATCAGCTTTGTAGCGCTCGCGGCATCGCTTTTCTCTATGCAGGTCTATGACCGCGTGATTCCCACTCACAGTAGCAGCACCTTGATTGTGCTCGCCGTTGGCGTCACCTTGGCTATTGGCTTGGAGCTTGCTATGAAGTTTGCGCGCTCGCATGCTATGGATGCTGTCATAGCAAGCTTAGATGCCAAGCTTTCCCGTGAAATCTTTGAGCGCCTGTTATCTGTTCGAGTTGATCAGTTGCCTGGATCTGTCGGAAGTTTGGCGGGGCAGCTGCGCGGGTACGAGCAACTACGCTCCTTTTACACGGCAAGTACGTTGTTTACTTTGGTCGACTTGCCTCTGGGAATCATCTTCATCGCAGTTATTGCTGGCATAGCCAGTGTTTTGATGGCATTTGTTCCTTTGTTTTTTGGCTGTCTTGCAGTCACCCTTGGTTACTACTCGACCAAACGTGTTGATAAATTAGCCAAGCAGAGTACGGCAGCCTCTAATCTGAAAACAGGTCTCTTAGTCGAAGCTGTTGAGGGTGTCGAAACTATCAAATCAGGCTCTGGTGGTTGGAAATTTTTATCCCGATGGATAGACGTTAATGCCGAGGCTATGAGCAGCGATATGGCTATGCGTGGCGCTAGCGAACATGCCGCCTATCTCTCGGCTACCTTGCAGCAAGTCAGCTACACCGCCACAGTCATCGTTGGATCTTGGCTGGTGATGGAGGGCAAGATCACCATGGGTTCGCTTATTGCCTGCTCAATTTTGGGTGGTCGCATCTTGGCTCCCATTACAGCCATACCCGGCCTTATGGTGCAACGCGCTCACTCTAAGGCAACTTTGGAAGGCCTTGAAAAAATCTACGCTCTTCAAACAGATCACCACGGTGTAGAGCGTCCACTCACGCCAGACACTATCAAAGGCAATTTTTTGGTCGAGTCTGCAAAGTTCTCTTATATGGGTGGCCCAGTGGCGGCCAAAGTGGAGCGCTTGGTCATTCAATCCGGTGAGCGCATTGGCGTATTAGGGCCCATTGGTGCGGGTAAATCTACCATTTTGCGTTTGTTGTCTGGCCTCTATCGACCTCAAGAGGGGCGCGTGCTTGTTGATGGTCTCGACCTTGCGCTCATAAATCGTCAAAGTATCAATCAAGAAATCGGTTACTTACAGCAAGACCATCGCCTTTTTGTCGGAACCTTGCGTGAGAACCTTCTAATCGGTACTCCTGATCCAGGGGACGAAGTCCTTCACAAAGTCATGGTGCGCACCGGACTAATCCGCTTGGTTTCTGCGCACCCTAAGGGGCTAGAACTTCCGATTCAAGAGGGTGGGCGAGGGTTGTCTGGGGGGCAACGTCAACTTGTTGCATTCACTCGCTTGGTGTTGTGCGATCCCTCAGTCTATTTGCTCGACGAGCCTACGGCTTCCATGGATGAAGAGCTAGAAAAGCAATGCTTGAGTGTTCTTCAAGAGGAGATCCAGAAAGGCAAAACACTCATTGTCGTCACACACAAGCCATCGATCCTCCCGTTGGTTGATCGACTCATCGTTGTGGCTGGTCACCAAATTGTCTTAGATGGTTCGCGTGATGCAGTTCTTAGTCGACTTCAAACGCCACCAACTAGTGTTGAGCGATCGCCAGTTTTTAAAGCAGCCGCTAACGCATGAACGCAATCAAACCTACTATGACTTCACACAGCCCCACACTCACGCGTGCACGTTGGATGTTGCGTATCGCCATGGGCGGTATTGTCATGCTCGTCATCTGGTCAGCCTTTGGTGAAATTGACCAAGTTACTCGTGCGCAAGGGCAAGTTATTGCTGTTGCACGCACTCAGTCCATCCAAGCTTCCGACGGTGGTGTTGTATCAGAAATTCACGTTAAAGAGGGCGAGACCGTTAAGCAAGGTCAACTCCTTGTTACCTTAGAAAAAGGACGTGCCCAA
Source organism: Limnohabitans sp. (assembly GCF_031539175.1). Taxonomy (GTDB): domain Bacteria; phylum Pseudomonadota; class Gammaproteobacteria; order Burkholderiales; family Burkholderiaceae_C; genus Limnohabitans. The sequence goes on from NZ_JAVKLQ010000015.1 coordinate 6,830, forward strand.
GCCGCGGTTGATGATAGTCGTGCCAAAGTCGCAGCGCTCAAAATCACCCTCGCGCGTCTTAAAGCGGAAGTTTATGGACAGCCGCTCAAATTTGCCTCGGAGCTAGAGGCCTATGGTGAATACATCTCAAACCAACGTGATCTTTATCACAAGCGAAAAAGCGCAATCGACCAAGACGTTGCAGCATTGAACGAGATGCTCGGCCTTGCCCGACAAGAGCTCGATATGAACAAAGACCTCGCTAAAACGGGTGACGTCAGTAAGGCCGATCTCCTGCGCTTGCAGCGCAGCGTTGCTGACATCCAGGCACAAATCAATAACAAACGTAACAAATACTTCCAAGAGGCTGTGGCTGAAATGACCAAAGCCCAAGAAGATCTAAATACACAACAAGAGCAACTGCAAGATCGTTCACAACTTTTAGAGCACACCGAGCTTGTTGCTCCTGCCAATGGAGTAGTCAAGAATATCAAAGTGACCACACTTGGCGGGGTTGTGCGAGCAGGTGATCTTGTTCTTGAAATACTTCCGATTGGTGAGTTAGTTGTCGAAGCAAAAATTACTCCCTCCGACATAGCCAACGTCAAACCTAGCCAAGAAGCTATTGTCAAGCTCGACGCCTATGACTATGCCATTTACGGCACTCTCAAAGGGCACGTCAGTTACCTCAGTCCTGACACCTTGCTTGACGAATCACGCCAGCAGGGCGTTGTCCCTTACTACCGCGTTCAGATCGTTTTAGACGAAAAGCAATTTCACGGCAAAAAAGCAGAGGTCATAGATGTGCGGCCTGGTATGACTGCCACCGTCGAAATCAAAGCACAAGAAAGAACCATCTTGTCCTATCTCACCAAGCCTGTGACCAAAACCATTTCTGAGTCAATGGGCGAGCGTTGAGCCGGCCCCAAATTTTTCCAATAGGAGCGCCCATGAGCCATACACAAATCACCATGACCGACAAAAGCAACCTTGCAAAAGGACTGCGTAATTCATTGCTCGCTTGTATCGGCGTCACCGTGGCCTACGTACTTGGCAATATCTGGTTGCTTGACAGCATTATTCGGTTGGTTAAAAGCGCGGCAAACCCTTTTTTTGCCGTGCTCATCATCGCAACAACAGTGTTTGGGCAGGCGCTCGCTATGTATCACGCCTTCAAAATATTGAGTGAAGCAGGGCTCGTGCAACGCATCAGTGCTGCCATCGCATTGCGAAAAGGTGACCCTCAAGAAATACAAGAAAGTGAAGTCACAGAAGTATTGGGTTTGCATGCGCAAGACCTCTCCTCATGGCATCTTTTTAGTCACTTTGAGGCGGGACGTAGTCGTGCGAACGGCTATGACCAGCTTGCTTTGCGCTCTCAACTCCAGGCCTTCGAAGATGCCATTCAGCGACGCATCACCTTCCCACAATACATTGCCAACACGCTAATTGGTTTGGGTTTGTTTGGCACCTTTTTGGGTCTGATCGTCACACTCAAAGAAGTTGCTGGCCTCATCGGTGTTTTTGCCATCAGTGGCAACCTAGATTCCGCCGACATGATGGGGCAATTCTTCCAAAAAATGAGCGGTCCTCTTGCCGGTATGGGTGAAGCCTTCGTGGCTTCTTTGCTTGGTTTGGGCGGCTCCATCGTCAACAACCTGCAACTGCTATCACTCAAGAAGTTACAAGCTACTGTTGTAAACGCAACTGAAGCCAGTTACTTTGATGTCGCCGAAATCATCTATGGCCCACCCACTACCGATGCCGAAGGTAAACAAGTCGCCTTAGACGTGCGCTTGGCGCAGCTTCAGCTTGAAGAAATAGCCGGTCTGCGCATGGATATCAGCAAACAAACTGATGCCATTTTGATTGCCGCAGCAAAAATGCGACTTGCCTCGGAGTCTATGGGGAAAACCATGGAAATGCTGGAGCGTGTTGCAACACAAGAGGACATGCGCCCCAATTTTGACCGCCTTGCCATCGTCATGGAACAGCGCCTCAACACCATTGTGGGCAAACTGGACGACAGCCAAATGGTGCACTACAGCTTGCTCAACGTGGCCAAAGACTACAGCGAGCGCTTTGGCCAAATCAGTCAAAACACTGACCAAATCATCCACCACATCACCTCACAACTTGCCGAGCTCTCCGCCCTGCGCCGAGACATCAGTGAAGCCGACGCCCTCGGTCGTGGTCATCAGCAACAAACCATCGATAGCCTCAAAGAAGCCATCCACCGCGACATGGGCTTACTCGCCGCCGCCATGGCCGAAAACGTGCGCATCTTGCGCGAACAAAACCAAACACTCATCGACATCAACAGCCAAAGCATGCAAGCCAACTTGCAGCTCAAAGCCATGGAAGCCGGCACCCGCCGCGCCATCGAGCACGTGCAACCCCAAATCGTCGAAATGATTGCGCGTTTAGAAAAAACGGAGCAAACCCACGAATATGTTGCCAAGTACGACTGGGGCCAGCTGCACACCAAAGTTGACAAGCTCCAAGCCAGCCTCAACAGCGGCAAAGCCCCACTAAGAAGCTAAATCGCTTCGCCCCTTCTCGCCCTTGCCCACCCACCACTTTTGACACACACCATCATGGCCAAACGTACTCCTTCACCCCAAGCCAAAGCCGCAGAGCTTCACACCATGCCTGCGCAGGACGTTGTCACCATGAACGAAGGCAACGCACAGCCGTTACCGGCTGTCGTCAAAAGCAGTGGCAAAAGCAAGGCCAAAGCCAAACTCGACACGGTCCGTGACGACGACCCCTTGGCCGCCGACCAAGACCCCATCGCCACTGCGTCAAGCGAACACAGCTTGACTGACAATGGTCACGATGTGGTGCTTGCCCAAGCCAATACCTCTGGCAGCACGTCATCTGCCCCCGCCAGCGTCGGTGAAGACTTGTTGCGCCAAGCTGGCCCCATCCCCACCAAAACAGCAAACACACAAGACACCGGCTTCTTCTCCTCTCCATGGGTCCTGCCTGTGGCCATTGGTGGAGGCGCGCTCGCGCTGGCTGGAGGTGGCGGAGGTAGTGGCTCAAATACGCAGCAGCCCGTGGCGGTGGCTGAAACAACCAGCTTCACCGTCGTTCCCTACGCGGGCAAGTTCATTGATAGCACCACCAACCTCACCGCCAAACTCTACAAAGTCAGTGCATCGGGTGTTGAGACAGAAATAGGCAACAGCACCGTCGTCAAAAACGGCAGCATGTCAATCAGTGCAAAAAACACAGACTTGGTTCTTGACGCTGGTGAGTACCTGAAAGTCAAGTTAATTGACAACACAATGGCCCCCGACTTCCTCGACGAAGCCCAGACCGATGATTCCGAGGGTGCCTCAGGGTCTGCGAAGGTCAACCTGGGTCATGAATTAACCACCTTGCTCAGCGCTGCGCCCAAAGCCGGGGGAACTGTCGCTGTCACTCAACTCACCACGCTGGCCACGCTCAAGTTTGACGAGCTTGCCGCCGCCACCAAATCGGCTGACATCAAAGCCGCGATCGACACCAGCAACAACACGGTGAAAGATGCTTTCAGCATTCAAACAAGCCTTACCGACTCCAACCCTGCGAATTCGTCTAGCTACCAAAAAGCGCTGGGCTTGATTTCGGGCTATGCCAAATCACTAGGCGCTACCCCTGCCGATAGCAAGACAAGCGAGGTTCTGGACGCATTGAAAGCGGCCATTTCAAAATCAAGTGCAAACGAGGTTGCTGCCGCCATCCAAAGCATTTTGCAAACTGGCGTGAACAACTTACCTCCTGACTACACCAACCCCAATGGCAGCTCACCATTTGTGGTGTCGAGCTTGGAGTTGACAGACACCACCACCCCAGTCAATGGGCAGCCCACTGTCAACCTCGTCAACTACAACGATGGGCTCACCTTCAAAATTAATCCCGGCACCGGCACACGTGTGGGCGACAAAGCCACACTGACCTTCACCGACAAAGACAGCGGCGCCAAATTTACCTACGTCTACACCTTCAAAGGCAACAGCGTCGATGGCACAGAGCCTGGTAATGAAATTTACAGCGCTGAAACAATTACCATCCCTCGCTTCAGCAACCTCAACCTTGCAGCGCTTGCAGAGTACACAGATGCCAATGGCAACACCTTGCTGCCATTGACAAACGGGCATCCCGATGGGGCCATTCATCGCTACAGCGTTGACTTGCGTGTCGGTACCCTTGGTGTCGGCAAAGGCCTGAGCGACTTCGGCCTCAACACAGCCTCTGTGACATTGAGCAACCCTGCACTAGAGGGCAGCACCGTTTTTGGCACCACAGACACCCTCACGGTGAATGTGGCACTCACTGAAAAAGTGGCTTGGGCCAATGGTAACCCCACCCTCAAACTGCATATCGCTGACGGCAGCGCTGACGGCTATGACATCAGCCTTCAATTGCTCTCTGGCTTTACAGGTACGGGCTCCACGGTGCCCACCAATGTTCTGACGTTTCAAGTCAAACTCAAAGACATAGGGTCGCATAGCGGCCCCATCAGCATTGCAGCCAACGCGATTGAGTTTCCGGCAGGTGCCACGATCATGAACTCGCCCGGCGGCATAAAAGATGCCACTTGGTTCAATACCCTGGTAGACACCACGCTCACCCCCGCCCTGAACATCGACACCGTTTTGCCGTCGACAGCGTACTTGAAGGCGAAGACGGCAAGTGATGTGGTGGTCCTCGATGCAGATCAAGCCAACAAATCGAACCTCAATCTCTATGATCGCGTCACGCAAAAAAATCAACTGGCACTCAATGTCACCGTTGAAGACCAAGACCTCACTGGCACAGGCGCCACTGTGCGCTTGTTTTGGAGCCGAAATTCTGACGGTACAAGTTTGGTTGCGTTGGGTACAAAAGCCGTTACCGATGGCAACCCTGTGGTGTCATTCGATGTCCGTGACTATCAGGAAATTAAAAGTGGGAAGCAAGTCCCTACCTACATTGGCGGCGCCACTGGCCCTAATGCGACGGGCACTCCTTACTACCTCTACACGCAAGTGGTCGATGCCGCAGGCAATGTGGGCCCTTTGTCGTCATTTTTCAAAGTGGTGCTCGACAACACGGCCCCGACCGCACCCACGCTCGATCTGGCAACAGCAAGCGACACGGGGCAGCTCACCAATGACAACATCACAGCAGTGTCCAAACCAAACATCACTGTCACGGGTGAAAAGGGTGCCAAAGTTACTTTGTTTGACGACACCAATAGCAATGGGGAAGTCGATGCGGGTGAAACGTTGTCCGAGGGGTTCATCAACACCACCCTAGACACAGACTCGACGAACAAGTACAGCTATTCTTGGACGCCTGCGACCAATTTATCGGCAGGCACCCATCACCTCAAAGCCAAACTGACCGATGTGGCAGGCAACACCAGCTTGAGCAGCGCGTTGGATGTCGAGGTGCTTGCCCCTCTCACCACCAAGCCGAGCCTGGCATTTGTCAGTGCGCCCACCGCTGGCGCTAGCTACAACATGGTCACGGCCTCCCAAAAAACCATCACCGCCACCGTCACCTACGAGCGTGCCATGTATGTGGCAGCGGATGCCTCGACTTTGACCTTGACGCTCAATGTGGGTGGGGTAACACGCACAGCCACTTACAGCGGCATCAGTGAAGACCGCAAAACCCTCACCTTCAGCTACACCTTGGGCTCGTCTTCGAATAATGACAGTGGTTTGTCTGGCCAAGTGAGTATCACCGCTTTGAATCGGGCGGACACGCTGTTGTCAGACATCGCGGGCAACCCTGCGCCTTCAGGTGTGACACCGTTCAGTGGGACCGCGCCCACAATTGACACGCTGGCGCCTGCCTTGCCCACCATTGCCATCAAAGACGCGCAAGCAGACCTCACCAGCGTCACCACGGATGGCGCTGTGGCTATCAAGGCCGAAGCCGATGCGACTGTCACTGTCACGTTCAAAAACACCTCAGACACGACGAAAGCAGCACAAACCGTTGTTGTCACTGGCAAAGGCACGGGCGTCAATGCTGAAGAAGTCCTTGCCAAGCTCTCGTCAAGCCAAGTGACGGATCTAGGCCAAGGCACCATCCAAGTCACGGCCGAGGCCAAAGATGCCATGGGCAACAGCAGCGGCACTACCACCGCCACAAGCGCGCTGTCCTTCACGCTTGACACCGTGGCACCCTCTGTGACCTCAGTCAGCGATGCCACCCTAGCAGCAGTGACCAAAGACAACATCGTCTTCACTGTCAAGTTTTCAGAGCCCTTGGCGGCCACACCCACGGCCAACGACTTCACCGTTACCAACGGCATAGGCACCATCGGCAGCGTTGTGGTTGATGGGAGCAATGCCAACAGCTATCGCGTCACCGTCATCCCCAAGCCCAACACCCCCAGTGGTCAAGTGCAACTGGGCTTGAGCGCTAGCAGCACCATTCAAGATGCGGCGGGCAACAAAGCGGCTGACAGCTTGGCCAAGTTCAGTGTGGCCACGCAAGCCATTGACACACAGGCCCCCACGGTCACGGCTGTCACCAGCAGCAAAGCGAGCAGTGTGGCCACTGGAGCGTTTGACTTCATCGTCACGTTCAGTGAGGCCATGGGGCCGGCGGCCATCGCTGGCAACCCGCTCAGCACGAGCAACTTTGCTGTGACCAACGGCCAAGTCACCAGCGTCACACCTGTCGCCACCAAAGATGGCAGTGTTCAATACAAAGTCTCGGTCACACCCAATGCCGGTGTAGACGCAGGGCCTAACGCCAACATGGTGCTCAGTCTGGTTGCTAGTGCTGTTGATACCGACAGCTACGTGGCCGACGCACTGGGCAACTTGGCCGTCAATGCGCCTCTCAACGTCACTGGCTTAGGCGGTTCGCAAGCCATTGACACCCTGGTCCCGGCGCTGCCAACCATCAACGTGAAAACGGCTGCCGCCAATTCAAGCAACGCACAGGCTGGGGCTGTGGCCATCAAGGCCGAAGCCGATGCGACCGTCACCGTCACTTTCAAAAACACCTCAGACACGACGAAAGCAGCACAAACCGTTGTTGTCACTGGCAAAGGCACGGGTGTCAGTGCTGAAGAAGTCCTTGCCAAGCTCTCGTCAAACCAAGTGATGGATCTAGGCCAAGGCACCATCCAAGTCACGGCCGAGGCCAAAGATGCTGCGAAGAACAGCAGCGGCACCACCACAACCGTTTCGAGCTTCACCCTCGACACCATCGCGCCCACTGTGCGCAGCATCAGCAGCAACATCGCACAGCTCAAATCCGGCGGCACCGCCACAGTCACCTTCACCTTCAGCGAAGACCCTGGTGTCAGCTTCGGTGTGGACGATGTCACGGTCACCGGCGGCACACTAAGCAACATCACCGGCACAGGCACCACGCGCACCGCCACCTTCTCGGCAGACATGGCCAATCTATCGGGTCAGCAAGCCACCATCGCAGTCAAAGCCGACAGCTACACCGACGCAGCACTCAACCTTGGCGCAGGCTTGCCTTCGCCTGCCAGCTTGATTTTTGTAGACACCACGGCACCCACCATCACGGGCTTTACCAGCACCAGCAGCAGCGGCACTTATGGCATCGGTCGCGACATCAGCTTGCGCGCCACCGCCTCTGAAGCTGTGGGGTCAGCGGCTTATCTTGACGTCACGCTCAACACCAACCCCGCGCAGACGGTGCGTTTGACGCGCAACACCACGAACACCACCTTGTTTGAAGGCACTTACCGCGTGAACTCGGGTGACACCACCTCCGGTTTGAAAGTGACCAGCTTCACGGCCAGCGGCGCAGACGGCGTGGGCAATGCCATCGCCACCACCTTGCCTGACAGTACTGGCAGCTTGGGAGCCTCCTTGGTCATCCAAGGCATTGCACCTGCGGCACCGGCAAGCTTTGCCCTGAGCACCGCCTCTGACACCGGCGTGGTGGGTGACTACATCACCACCCAAACCACTCCCGGTTTTGATTTCAAAGGTTTGGTGGTGGGCCTCACCGTCAAAATTTACAACGGCAATACCGTGGTGCACAGCTTTGTGGCCAACAGTGTCGAGATGAGTAACGTCCAACTGCCCTCAGCCTTGTCAGTGGGCAACTACGCCAATTTGAAAGTCGTGCAGGTCGATGCCATTGGCAACGAAAGCACCGCCGTGCCCTTGCCGACGTCGCTGCAAATTCAATCGCTAACAGCGAAGCCAGCCGCCTTGTCGGCGTTGACCTTGGATCCCACGCTGGACGCGCAAAACCAATACCAATACGAAAACAACATTACCCCAAACATCCGCGTTCTCGACAATTCGACGTTCCTGTCTGCACCCAAGTTTCAGTTCAGTGGCGGCACAGTGGGCAATACCGCACTGTTGTTTCGCGACATAGATGGCGATGGCGCGTACAACAAGGACAAGGATATCTTGCTGGGCACCGAGTTAATCACAGAGACGAGCAATAGCCTTCACAGCATCTCTGTCAATCCCACCAATGCCTTGGCGAACACGTCTCCCATCAGCCAAGGCTACACCGAAATCAAGGTGGTGCAGCAAGACGCAACAGGCCAAATCAGCGACGCCTCCAATGCAGCCTTGGGCGCTGCCAGCGGTCCGCGCGTAGGCTTGGGCTTGATCATTTACAACACGTCTTTAGGCAGCCATTTGGCCGACTTGACCGGGTTCGCGCTTGCAGAGTCATCCACTTTTGCCAGCAACACACCCACACTCACCTTCAACGTGCGCGGCACAGTGCTGGGTGCCAAGGTGGTCATCACCGCAACGCAAACGCTCAATGGCGCAACCAAGGAAATCACCTTACCAGACACAGCCCTCACAGGTGCTGCGAATGCTGTCAACAACCTAGTGGTTGATGTCAGGGGTGTAGAAGGCACGCTATCCAACTTCAAAGCCAAACAAACATGGGCGGGCGTGACAAGTACCACAGCCATCAGCAACACGGGCAGTACCGCCCCCGTCATCTTGGACCATGTGGTGCCCACGGTGGCCATCAGCATCGACCCTGCTCAAGGGGCGCTCTTGAGCCAAGGCGAAACACGCCTCGTCACATTCAAGTTCAGCGAAGAAGTGACTGACTTTGACGCGTCAGACATCACAGTCAGCAGCGGGACCCTCACAGGACTTGCACAAGACAACCTCGATAGAACCCTTTGGACCGCCACCTACCAAGGTGCGCCAGGCAACACCGCACCTGCTTACCTCTTTGTGGGCAGTGGCAAATTCCAAGATGCGGCGGGCAACCGCAACACCGATGGCGCAGATGCCAACAACATCCTCAACTTCCAGTTCCGACCGAGCAACCATGCACCCACGGGGGCGGACAGAACTTTCACGGTGAATGAAGACAGCAGCACCACGCTGGCGGTGGCTGATTTTGGTTTTGCCGATGCCAGCGACACGACCCCCAATGCGTTGAAAAGCGTCATCATCACCACACTGCCTACAGCGGGCACGCTCAAGCTCAACAAC
>NZ_JAVKLQ010000016.1:0-8407 GCF_031539175.1 Limnohabitans sp.
ATCAAAAACTTTGGTTCAGATGACCCCATCGCATACGAGCTGGTGTTTGGTCACCGTCGCCGCCGCGCCGCATTGCTGGCAGGCTTGACCGAAGTACCCATCGATGTGCGTGACATGACCGATGAAGAAGTCCAACGCGCACAGCTGATTGAAAACATCGGTCGCGAAGACGTACACCCCATCGAAGAGGCCGAAGGCTTTGAGCGCCTTATGAACAACCACGGCGTGACAGCTGACCAAATCACAGCCGACACAGGCAAGAGCCGCAGCTATGTGTATGGTCGCCTCAAGTTGCTCAAGGCCGTGCCCAGCGTGCGCGAGGCCTGTTTGCGCGGTGACATTGGCAGTGAGGTGGCCTTGCTACTGGCTCGCCTGCCCAACGCCAAAGTGCAAGAGCATGCGCTCAATGCCATCAAAGCGCAGCACATGGATTTGAAAGATGGTGGCAAACAAAGCTATCGCCGCATCCGCGAGCTGTTGGTGGGCAAATACACACTCGACTTGGCCACCGCAATTTTTGACATCACCGACATCACGCTCCTCACTGACACGCCATGTGCCAATTGCCTCGACTGCCCCGACCGCAGCGGCAATGCCCCTGAATTTGAAGACATCACCCAAAACCGCGACGCAGGCGGGTGGACCAAAAAAGGCAATGCAGACATCTGCACACAGCCCGACTGTTTTGAGCGCAAGAAAAAAGCGCACTTGCAACGAGAGGCTGCCAAGCTGGAAGCGCAAGGCAAAACCGTGCTGGATGGAAACAAAGCCAAGCAGGCCATAGATGCCCACGGGCAGCTGAAAGATGGCTACATCCCCCTCGCTGACGCCAAAAAGCTAGGACTCACCAAGACTGCTCAAGCATCTATGGCTGTCACCATCCAAGACCCGCGCACAGGCAAAACCATCGAAGCGGTCAAGCGCAAAGACGCTGTGGATGCGGGGCTGCTACAAGAAATCAAGTTTGACAAACCCACCTCGCCATCGAGCAATCGTGCTCGCTCGGCTGAAGAAGCTGAAGCCATCACAGAAAAAAACAAACAACTTTTAAAACGTGTGATGGCACAGGTGCGCTGCCAACCACGTCGACGCCTTGACCTAGTAGCCATTGCAACGTCATACATTGATCATGCTTTTATAGACGATGAACTTCTTGAAGCAGTTGGCCTGCCAGATGAAGCTGAATTTAGAGCATCCCTGCCACACATGAACACAGATGACATTGCTCAATGGCTGCTTTGCGCATCGCTACACGATGACCTTGAGGGCTCAATCTATCAAAAAGACGCTGGCAAAGCAGAAGCCCTGCATGCAGCAGCAAGCGAATATGGTGTGCCCATCGACGAACCTGCCGAAACCGCGTCTACCCAACCAACCGCTGCGCGGGCGCAAGACGAAACGGGGGGCGAGACCAAAAAACCCGCTGCGCGTGCGCGGGGCAAGAGCGAATCAAAAACCAAGGGTAGCCCGAATTCGGGGAAAGATCAGAGCGGCTCCGCCGCTAGGGCCATTGAAGGCACCGGCGACGACGCCGGTGCTGTGGACGCCAACGTTGCAGCTAAAGAAGAGGTGGACGCATGAACACCCACTACATCCCCAAGCCAGCGCCCGTTCGACCTGGCTCACTTGACGCGTTCACCAAACCATCGGTGATCTCAGGCAAGCGCGTTCCCCACAAAGCCCCGCATAACGGGCCAGTGGGCGTGCTGAAAGACCGCACACAACATCACAACGACTAAGGCGAGGCCCTATGCAACACAGAATGTATCTTTCCCCTCGCACACCGCAGCCGTTCCGCCGTGAAGAACGTTACTACGTGCTCAAAATCAGCGACATGCGCAAATACCTGAGCGCCGAAAAGCAAGAGGCCGTGCACGACATGGCCGGAAAAATAAACGCCGGTCGCGCAGTGGATGGCAAAGCTTTTCTTCAGGCCGTTGTCGTCGAGCATGACTGGCCAGAATACGAGCGCGTGTGGCAAATGCTTGAGACACGAATGACTACGACTCGGGCTCAACCTTTTAACCCCAATGACGATCGCCGATTTTGGCCAATACCGGTTTCACGGGTGAAGGGCAACAACGGCGCGCCAAAACCCCTTCTATGGCGCTGTAGTTGTGGCACAAAATTTTGGGTGAGAGTTAATGAATCGCACTGCCCTCGCTGCGGAAAAAGAACCGAACTAACAGATGATCAACTATTGGCAGCTTTCAACTCGGCTGACACTGTGATTGATGGTTTACATGAAGTTGCAAAACTTGTAATTCAGCCAAACGATGCGTCCGACTTGGCAAAGCGCGTTACAGGGCTGGAGCAGATGCTTCGGCAAGTGGATGCAGCCTATCACCAAGAAAGAGAAATGCGTCAGCAGCTTGAACAATCAAGCTTAGATATTGAAATGGCGCTACTTGTTAATACACAAACAAATGCAGAGCAAGACAAAGATACTGATCGTTTGATAAATCAACGCGATCACGCGCACGAAATTATCGACAGACTTTGTGATGTAGTTCTTGGTACCGATCGCCACGAGTGGAGTAGCGCATACTTTTTTGAAGATGCTGTGAATGAAGTTGAAGAAAAGATGGCGGCTTTAGAGAAACAAGCGCCCGTGGCTTGGCCATGTGTCATTGCACAAATCGACTTTGGACAAAACATCGTAACGCTTGAGATGCAATGTAGTGACTACAAAGTTTCAGCAGGTCCGCATTGGCTATCTACCCACCTACAACCAAAGCGTGAGCCGCTGACGGATGAGGAATTCACGACTGCCATTGAAGTCGAAGGCATCCCCGTTGAGGACGTTGAGCTTGTTTGGGCTATTAAAGATTTGGTCGAAGCCGCCCACGGCATCAAGGGAGAGAAGCATGAGTCCCATTGAAAAAAATGCGACCGCAGCAATTGATGCGCTGGTTGATGAAAGCCCAGAAAAGGCTATGAGTTTTTTAGCCTCTAATTTTGTTGGCCTTATTCTTGCCATGATTGAAATTAAAGGCGGAGATGTAAGCAACGAAATCAAAATTAATGGTGGTGATTCACGCGATATAACTATTCATGCAAAGAAAAAAGGCGGTGCAGCATGAGCAGATTGACACAACGCCCAACACTGAACCTAGAAGTATCCATCAAACTTACCGAGAGCGAGGTGCGCGCACTTGACGCCCTTTCAGGCTATGGAGCAGATGCTTTTCTGAAAGTGTTTTATGCCCAGATGGGCCGACACTATATGGAGCCGCATGAATCTGGTCTTCGATCATTGTTTGACACCATTCGCACTGAGTTGCCGCCGATCATGAAAAGAATGAGAGCGGCTAAGCAGGCATTTTCTCTGGCCGACCCTGTTGTTCGCAGCAGGTCGGACCACGATGCCCTGATAAGCCGGATTACATCGGAACACTCTCAAGCCGCTCACAGCATTAAGGGGGTAGTATGAGTATGCACAATAAACCTCTCACGAGACTTGAGCGCGATGGACTGATTGCTCACGGGCTTGAGAGATGTATCGGTAAGCCTAGTCAAATTGCTGACATTTTTCGCCAAGGTATCGCATGGGCAGGAATGTCACCAGCCGATAGATCTGATGCTGTAGCTGCTCGCAGAGAAATTGACAAGCTTCTGACCAAGAAAGGCAGTAAGCATGACTGAAGAAATCAAACGACTCGAGCAACGAATCGACACTTTAACCTCAGCCATCATCACGCTCGCCAAAGTGCATGATGTGCGCATGAATCAAGAAGCTGTAGCAGCTCGCTATGATGTGTGTCGTCAAACGCTATCAAAGCGAGTGAAAACAGGCTCATTCCCAGCCCCCGGACGCGATGGGAAATGGTCACAAAGCGATCTGATTGAGTGGGAGAACTCCCCAAAATTTACGCAAAACTCTCGCAAAGCCGCATAAATAAACAAACAGAGCCGCCCTTCCTGGGCACCAATATAAGTTAAATGAAAGCCACCTTTTCGGTGGCTTTTGTTTTTTCTGATGTTAGATGGGTTGTGCGACAAGATCATGACCATCGGTCGCCACGACTTTTGCACGTGTGAACTCACCCACTTTCAACACTTTGCTGAGTTTTTCAGACGGCAACAGCTTGACCACGCCATCAATCTCAGGCGCATCAGCGTAGCTGCGGCCCACGCCACCTTTGCGGCCACCGGCGGGGGCTGAATCGACCAGCACTTGAATGGTCGAACCGATGCGGCGCTTGAGCTTGGCAATCGACACCTCTTCGGCCACTTCCATGAAGCGCGCTTGGCGTGCTTCACGCACCTCTTGCGGCAACATGCCCGGAATGTCATTGGCAGCTGCGCCATCCACAGGGCTGTAGGCGAAACAACCCGCACGGTCAATCTCAGCTTCGCGCACGAAGTTGAGCAAATGCTCAAACTCTTCTTCCGTTTCGCCGGGGAAACCTGCAATGAAGGTGCTGCGAATCACAATTTGCGGGCACAGCTCACGCCAGCGGGCAATTCGCTCTAAGTTCTTTTCACCGCTGGCTGGGCGCTTCATGCGCTTCAACACATCGGGGTGGCTATGCTGGAACGGCACATCCAAATACGGCAACACGTGACCCGTGGCCATCAAAGGAATGATGTCATCCACGCTGGGGTATGGATACACGTAATGCAAGCGTACCCAAGCACCATAGGTTTGCGCCAACTTGGCCAAGGCTTGTGCCAACTCCAAGGTGCGCGTTTTGATGGGTTGACCATCAAAGAAACCCGTGACGTACTTCACATCCACGCCATACGCGGAGGTATCTTGGCTGATGACCAACAACTCTTTCACGCCGCCTTCAAACAAAGCGCGCGCTTCTTTGAGCACATCGCCGATGGGACGGCTCACCAAATCGCCGCGCATGGACGGGATGATGCAAAACGTGCAACGATGGTTACAGCCTTCGCTGATTTTTAAATACGCATAGTGCTTGGGCGTGAGCTTGACACCCGCCTCACCAAAGCTGTTGGGCACCAAATCGATGAACGGGTCATGCGGCTTAGGCAAATGCGCGTGCACAGCGTCCATCACCTCTTGCGTGGCGTGTGGACCTGTCACGGCCAACACACGGGGGTGCATTTGCATCACGAGGTTTGCGCCACCTTCAGCTTGTCGTGCGCCTAGGCAACCGGTCACGATGACCTTGCCGTTTTCAGCCAACGCTTCGCCAATCGTGTCGAGACTTTCTTTCACGGCATCATCGATGAAGCCACAGGTGTTGACGATGACCAAGTCAGCGCCAGCAAACGTTTTTGACGTTTGGTAACCCTCGGCGCTGAGTTGCGTCAAGATCAATTCAGAGTCGGTCAGTGCTTTGGGGCAACCCAAGCTGACGAAGCCTACTTTTGGAGAAGTTATTTCACTCATCGACGCTTGACTCCCATCACTTCTAACATTTGTTCAGTTTGCTTTTGCATGTGTTTTTGCATTTGCTCCTGCAAATCCATCAATACATTTTTGGATTGCTCGGCGTAATTGCCCATGACGCTGGGCATCAAGGGTAAGGCCGTCAAGTCTTTGGATCGGTCAGCCAATTGTGTTTGGATGTCCATGAAGGCTTGAACGTTTTTTTCGAGGTAAGGCCCCATGAAGCCTTGCATGGCGTTGCCATAAAAGCGAATGACATTGGCCAGCATACGCTCGGTCAAAATGGGGGCACCCTCAGCTTCTTGCTCCAAGATAATTTGCAACAAGATACTGCGCGTTAAATCTTCACCGGTTTTGGCATCACGCACCATCAAAGGCTCACCCGCCATGACCAATTGCTTGATGTCAGCAAGCGCCACATAGCTAGAGGTTGCTGTGTCATACAGCCGGCGGTTGGGGTATTTTTTAATCACTCGCTCGCCGTCGTGTGTCGACGTGGCGTTCATTTTGCTGCTCATGAGAGAGCTCCCGTAGTCAAACAAAAGCCCGCCACTGAAACTTCAGTGCCGGGCCGCACGGGGAACAAATGGTAGGCGCGATTGGAATCGAACCAACGACCCCCACCATGTCAAGGTGGTGCTCTAACCAACTGAGCTACGCGCCTACTTGTTCGATTCAGAAAGTATAACCCACTTTTATCGCCGTCTCGCCGAACGAACACCCTTAACTTCACGAACCGAGGTCAAAACTTTTTCCAATCGCCGCGAATCCCCCACCTCGATGGTGAATGTCATCCACGCCAAGTCCTTGATCGATTGGGTTTGCACACCAATCACATTCATTTTTTCTTTGGCAAAGACTTCGGAAATATCACGCAACAACCCTTGGCGGTCAAAAGCTTCGATGTAGACATCGACCGGATACACCAGTGACTGAGCAGATTGCGACTGCCCCCATGTCACCTCAATCACGCGCCCCGCATCTCGCGAGGCCATTTGTCTAAAGTTGGCGCAATCTCCGCGATGAATACTCACCCCTTTACCGCGCGTCACAAAGCCACGAATGTCATCTGGCGGTGCGGGCTTGCAGCAGCGTGCCAATTGCGTGAGCAACGAGTCCACCCCCACCACCAACACACCGCCCCCAGGCGCCTTGTCAGGATGTCTTGCTTTTTTCAACAGCACATAGCCATCCGCACCCAGTGCTGGAGCTGGTGGATTCAACAATGTCTCAATGTTGCGCAAAGAAAACTCGTCTTTGCCCACCACTTCAAACAACGCATCCGCCGTTTTAAAACCAAGCTGAGAGGCTAAGTCCTCTAACTTGATGGCCGTCTTACCTTCTCTCTGCAACAATTTCTCGACCGCTTCACGCCCCCTTGCCGTCGTCTCATTCACGGCCAATGCGTTGAACCAAGCCCGAACTTTCGACTTCGCTCGAGAGCTGACCAAATAGCCCAAATCGGCATTCAGCCAATCGCGTGAAGGGCCACCTGCTTTGATCGCGATCACCTCCACCGTTTGACCATTTTTCAAAGGCGTGTGGAGCGGCACCATGGCACCATCTACGCGCGCGCCACGACAACGATGGCCTAAGTTGGTATGGAGGCTGTAGGCAAAATCCACAGGCGTCGCGCCTTGCGGCAGCTCAACAACCGCTGCATCGGGCGTCAGCACATAAATACGGTCACTTAAAGCATCGGTGCTTGCCACGGTGGCTGCACTGTCGCCTCCTTGTGCACCACCACTGGCCAGTTCGCGCTCCCATGCCAACAACTGACGCAACACAGCAATCTTGGCATCGTAATCACCTGATGCGGAAACACCGGCGTAACCTTTGGTACCCGCCTCTTTGTAGGCCCAATGCGCGGCGACACCATGTTCGGCATGCGCGTGCATGTCTTGGGTACGAATTTGAATTTCAATGGCCCGTCCTTGCTCATCGCGCACCACGGTGTGCAGCGAACGATAGCCATTGGGTTTAGGACGCGCAATGTAGTCGTCAAACTCTTCCACGATGGGTGAGAAATGGGTATGCACCCAACTCAAAGCCGCATAGCAATCGGGAATGGATGGCACAACCACACGCAAGGCGCGTATGTCAAAGACTTTCGTGAAATCCAGCGACTTGCCGCGCATTTTTTTCACAATGCTGTAAATGTGTTTAGGGCGCCCTTGCACATTGGCCTCTATGCCTTGCGCCAACAACGCCACTTCAAGTTGTTGGCGCAGTTCTGCCATGTACTGCTCGCGCACCAGCCGTTTTTCATCGAGCCAACGGGCCACTTGACGGTAAGTCTCAGGCTCTAAGAACCGAAAAGACAAGTCTTCCATTTCCCATTTGATTTGCCAGATGCCCAGTCGATTGGCGAGTGGTGCAAACACATGGAGCGACTCATGCGCCAACGCGTGAGGCACCGGAATTTTGGTTGCCGCATAGTGACGCAAGGTTTGCAAACGTGACGCCAAACGCAACAGCACCACACGCAAATCTCGAGAAAATGCCAGCAGCATTTTTCGCACGTTTTCTGTTTGGAATTCAAGTGGCAAAGCCTCAGACGCCGTCACACGGGCTTGGCGTTGCACACGTATCAAACGCGTCGTTTCTAGGGCCAAATTCGCGTAGGTTTGACCGAAAGCTTTCGCAATCACCTCATCAGGTTTATTCAGGTAGTCGCTGGCATAGACCAAGTAACTGGCAGCCTGCATGGCCTCTGAACCGCCAATGCAGGACAAAATGGTGGCCACCGCATCGGCATGCGCCAAAACGTCTTCGCCGGTGTCCAACGTAGCACCCATCAACAAAGGCTCGGCAAACGCCCTCGCCCGCGCCAATGCTTGAGGCTGATCTGGCAAATCTTGCAGCGTCACGCTCAACACAGGGGTCTGCGGCTGTTCTGTGTTGTATTTGGCGGATTCAAGGACGAAGTGCAACAAAGATGAACTGGTTATAGGTGGCTGAGGATGCGAGAGCATCATGGCCGCTTTAACCGCCAAATCGAAATTGCCCAATGTACAAGCACCTCAGCCGAGAAGAACGATACCA
>NZ_JAVKLQ010000017.1:0-21326 GCF_031539175.1 Limnohabitans sp.
AACCGTGACGGATGAGGAATTGACTATGATTGAAAACCGATTGAATCATCGCCCCAGAAAGCGACTAGGATTCAAGACACCTCACGAGGTATTCCATGCCTCGTTAAAGCGTGTTGCACTTCGTCCTTGAATCCGCCTTTTGATTTCCCCAAATAATGCACTGCTTATCCACAGTGTTATCCCAAGGCGTGTGCCTTGATGGGGCTTAGGATGTGTGTTTTACAGGATGCCTATGTCAGCCGCTTTGTCCAGTCTTGAAGAAGGCTTCTCTGCCGATCAACAAATCGCTCAGTTGCGTATCCCGCCGCATTCGGTGGAAGCCGAATCCAGCGTTTTAGGCGGCTTGCTCTTGGACAACAGTGCGTGGGACCGCGTCGGCGATTTGCTGGTCGATGGTGATTTTTACCGTTACGAGCACAAGCAGGTCTATGCGGCCATTGGTGCGTTGGTGAATGCGAGTCGCCCAGCGGACGTGATCACGGTGTATGAGCATTTACAGGCTTTGGGAAAAGCCGAAGAAATTGGCGGTTTAGGCTATTTGAATGCGTTGGCTCAGTATGTGCCGAGCGCGAGCAACATCCGACGCTATGCCGAAATCGTGCGTGAGCGTTCGATTTTGCGCAAGCTGGTGACCGCCAGCGATGAAATTGCTACCAACGCCTTCAACACGCAAGGCCGAGCTGTGGCCCAAATTTTGGACGAAGCTGAGCAAAAGATCTTCAACATTGGTGAAGAAGGCTCGCGCATGAAGCAGGGCTTTCAGGCCATGCCCCAGTTGGTGGTGGACCTGTTGGACCGTGTGCAAGAAATGGCGGACAACCAAAACGACATCACCGGCGTACCGACGGGCTTTGTTGACTTTGACCGCATGACCTCCGGCTTGCAGCCGGGTGACTTGATCGTGTTGGCGGCCCGTCCGTCGATGGGTAAAACCGCCTTGGCCATCAACATCGCCGAGCATGTGGCGGTGAATGAAGGTTTGCCTGTGGCTGTGTTCTCCATGGAGATGGGGGCATCGCAGTTGGCGGTTCGTATTGTGGGGTCGATTGGTCGTGTGGACCAAGGCCATTTACGCACTGGCAAACTCAGTGACGATGAATGGCCGCGTTTGACCGAGGCCATTGAGAAGCTGCGCAATGTGTCTCTGCATATCGACGAAACACCGGGCCTCACGCCCAGTGAGTTACGCGCCAACGCGCGACGCTTGGCGCGTCAGTGCGGCAAATTGGGCTTGATCGTGGTCGACTATTTGCAGTTGATGAGCGGCTCGAGCAGCAGCGGTGGTGACAACCGCGCCACCGAGATTGGCGAAATTTCGCGAGGTTTGAAGATGCTCGCCAAAGAGCTGCAATGCCCCGTGATTGCTTTGTCTCAGCTCAACCGAAGCGTGGAACAACGCACCGACAAGCGTCCCATGATGAGTGACTTGCGTGAATCGGGTGCCATTGAGCAGGATGCGGACGTCATCATGTTCATTTACCGTGATGATTACTACAACAAAGAATCCAAAGAGCCTGGCGTGGCCGAGGTCATCATTGGCAAGCAGCGTAACGGCCCAACAGGCACCGTCAAGCTGGCCTTCTTGAAACCGCTGACCAAGTTTGAGAGCTTGGCCAGTGGTTACAACAACGGCGATTTCTAAGCTTTACAGCACGTCGCTGGCAAAGTCCGCCAGTCGTGAACGCTCGCCGCGGGCTAGGGTAATGTGCCCACCGTGTGGCCAACCTTTGAAGCGGTCGACAGCGTAGGTCAATCCCGACGAGCCTTCGGTCAAGTAGGGCGTGTCGATCTGAGCCAAGTTGCCCATGCAGACGATCTTGGTGCCTGGGCCCGCACGCGTGATCAGCGTTTTCATTTGCTTGGGCGTCAAGTTTTGTGCTTCATCAATGATCAAGTACTTGTTCAAGAACGTGCGTCCGCGCATGAAATTCAAGCTCTTGATTTTGATGCGGCTGCGAATTAACTCATTCGTTGCTGCACGGCCCCACTCGCCAGAGGTGGTTTCGGTTTTGGCCAAGACTTCTAAGTTGTCGTCCAATGCGCCCATCCAAGGGCCCATTTTTTCTTCTTCAGTGCCCGGTAAAAAGCCGATGTCTTCACCGACGCTCACCGTGGCGCGGGTCATGATGATTTCTGTGTAACGGCGATCGTCCAAGACTTGTGTCAAGCCCGCAGCCAAGGCCATCAAGGTTTTACCTGTTCCTGCTGTGCCGGTGAGAGTGACGAAGTCAATCTCAGGGTCGGTCAACATGTTCATCGCAAAATTTTGTTCCCGATTGCGGGTGGTCACGCCCCACACCGCATTTTTGAGGTGATTGAAATCTTTGAGCGTTTTGAGCACCACGTTTTTGCCGCGAATCTCAGTCACGCGTGCGTACAAACTGGGTTCGCCCGCGGCTTCGTAGTAGACGAATTGATTGATGTGTAAGTCGGCTACGATGGGGCCACTCAAGCTGTAAAACGTCTGGTTGCCGCTTTGCCAGCTCTCCACCGATTTTGCGTGTTTGATCCAGAAGTCTTGGGGCAACGCGATGGCGCCCGAATACAGCAGGTCGCCGTCTTCTAAGGTTTTGTCGTTTTGATAGTCTTCTGCGGCCAAGCCCAATGCGCGTGCTTTGACGCGCATGTTGATGTCTTTGGACACCAGCACCACCTCGCGCGGTGCGTGCACTTGTCGAAGCGCTTCGACCACGCCCAAAATTTGGTTGTCTGCTTTGCCTTGCGGCAAACTCGATGGCAGCGTGAAATCTAGCACTTGCGTTTGGAAGAACAGTCGTCCGCCCACTTCGCGGTGTCCTGTGCCATCCAGTTTGATGCCCGTGGTGATGTCTGCACCATGCGTGGCCACCAACGCATCAAGCGTACGACTGGTTTGGCGTGCGTTGCGCGCAACTTCGGTCATGCCCTTTTTGTGACCGTCTAGCTCTTCCAACACGATCATGGGCAAAAACACGTCATGTTCTTCGAAGTTGAAGAGGCACATGGGGTCGTGCATCAACACATTGGTGTCGAGCACAAACAATTTAGTTGGTCCTGTGTGCTTGGTCTTTTTGGTGCGTGCCGTGCTGCTGCGTAAGGGGGCGGTTTGACGTTCTTCGTCGCGTCGGCGTTCGCTTTCATGGCGGTTGTCGCGTGCCTTGGGCGCCACGGGGGCATGCGTTTTTGCCATAGGTGCTTTAGGCGATTGCGCTGAAGCCACTGGCTCCGATGGCAAGACCTTCTCGTCCGTCCTGCGTGTCGATTTGGTTTTTGCAGAGGTCTGGATCGCTTCGGTATTCAGAAAAGCAGCGCGTTTGGCAGGGGCGGGAGGCAGTGGCATGGAAGGGCTTTGTGTGAAGTAACGAAAAAGAGGGACTCAAAAACGAAAAAGCCGCCTGGAGGCCAAGGCGGCTTGAAGAGAGTGCGTGTTCGTTTTTGTGAACGTCATAGAGCCACTATACCCGAGCTCTGTGACGTTTTAAGGACGGGATCAGGCGCCTGCTTTTTTCAAGGCTTTGACGGCCTTCAAAACATCATCCACATGGCCTGGCACTTTCAAACCGCGCCACTCTTCTTTGAGTAAGCCGTCGGGGCCGACCAAGAAGGTGCTGCGCTCAATGCCTTTGACTTTTTTGCCGTACATGATTTTGTTTTTGACAACACCAAACATGTGGCACATTTTTTCTTCTGTGTCGGCAATCAGCTCGAACGGGAGTTCCAGCTTGGTTTTGAACTCGTCGTGTGACTTCATGTTGTCACGCGACACGCCAAACACGATGGCACCCGCTTTGACGAAGTCTTTGTACTTGTCGCGGAACTGCATGGCTTCTGTCGTACAGCCCGGGGTGTTGTCTTTGGGGTAAAAGTACAACACCATCATTTGGCCGTTGTGAGAGTTGTTAGAAACCTTGATGCCACCTGTTGCGTTGGCCTCAAATTCGGGAAGGGGTTTGTTGACAACAATTGCCATAGCGCTCAATCAGGTGTGACAGTGGAGACGGCCGGATGAAGGGAGCGACTGTCTAGACAGCCCCCTTACGGCAACCCACTATTTTAACTTAGAAAGAAGCGGGGTCTGCGTTGTGTCGGACGTTCCGAGACAGAGGTACTTATTCATTACCTATCGTGGGTTCAACCAATAATGCTGCGGCCACCTTGCGACCTTCACCCGCCAAAATGTTGTAAGTGCGGCATGCTGCTTGGGTGTCCATTGTTTCGATGCCGATGCGCTTGTGCATGAAAGCGATTAACCATTCGGGTTTGGCAAAACGCAACCGATCTCCGCTACCAAAAATGACCAACTCCACATCAAGCGCGGCCAATTGTGCGAAGTGTTCTGGGCCTAAATCATCGAAGCGCGTGCATTGCCAATCCACGCGCACGCCTGCAGAGGTGATCAACACGCTGTGTTGAACCTTTTCACCTTGAATGGCCAGCCAGCCAGGGCCATAGCCAGTGACGGACAGGGTGTCGATGCGATCGGGTTGTAATTTCATAAATGCCTTGAGAACTGTGGTCAAATTATAGGTTTTCACCCTGTAAAAGAGCCCTCGGAGGGACTTTGAAGAAGATCCAAAAATCCAACAAGCTGTCCAACGTCTGTTATGACATTCGCGGTCCCATCATGGACCGAGCGCGTCACATGGAGGAGGAAGGCCACAAAATCATCAAGCTCAACATTGGCAATTTGGCCGTGTTTGGCTTCGATGCGCCTGAAGAAATTCAGCAAGACATGATCCGCAATCTGCCGACCTCGGCGGGTTATTCCGACAGCAAAGGTATCTTTGGTGCGCGCAAAGCGGTGATGCACGAGACGCAAAAGCAGGGCATCAAAGGTGTCACGCTGGACGATATTTATTTGGGCAACGGTGCCAGTGAGTTGATCGTCATGGCGACCAATGGCTTGCTCAACGATGGCGATGAAATGCTGTTGCCCGCGCCAGACTATCCCTTGTGGACAGCGGCTGTGAGCCTGTCCGGCGGTACGCCAGTGCATTACGTGTGCGACGAAGCCAATGGTTGGATGCCCAACATCGACGACATTCGCGCCAAGATCACGCCCAATACCAAAGGCATCGTGGTCATCAACCCGAACAACCCTACGGGTGCTTTGTACTCGGATGCGTTGTTGCTCGAAATCGTGGCTTTGGCGCGTGAGCACGGCTTGATTATTTTTGCCGATGAGGTGTACGACAAGGTTTTGTATGACGACGTCAAGCACACGCCTATCGGCAGTTTGAGCGAAGACGTGTTGACCCTCACTTTCAACTCTTTGTCTAAAAGCTACCGTTCATGCGGCTATCGCGCGGGTTGGTTGGTGGTGTCGGGCGACAAAAAGCCTGCGGCCGATTACATCGAGGGCCTCAACATGCTCTCGAACATGCGCTTGTGTGCCAACGTGCCAGGCCAGTGGGCGATTCAAACGGCCTTGGGCGGCTACCAAAGCATCAACGACTTGGTAGGCGAGGGCGGTCGTTTGCGCAAGCAACGTGACTTGGCCTATGAGCTCATCACCGCGATTCCCGGCGTGACGTGTGTGAAGCCGCAAGCGGCGCTGTACATGTTTCCGCGTTTGGACCCCAACATCTACCCGATCAAAGATGATCAGCAATTCTTTTTGGAATTGTTGGAAGAAACCAAGGTCATGTTGGTGCAAGGCACCGGCTTCAATTGGCCAGACACGGATCACTTCCGTATCGTCTTCTTGCCCCATGTGGATGATTTGCGCGAGGCCATCTTGCGCATCGCTAAATTCCTCGAAAACTACAGAAATAAAAACGCAGTATGAAACCGATTCAAGTAGGCCTGTTAGGCATTGGCACTGTAGGCAGCGGCACTTTCGAAGTGCTCCAACGCAACCAAGAAGAAATCCAACGTCGCGCCGGTCGCGGCATTCAAGTCACGATGGTGGCTGACCTTGATGTGGCGCGTGCCAAAAGCATCGTGGGTGCGAATGTGCAAGTGGTCGACGATGCACGCAAAGTCATCGCCAACCCCGACATCGACATCGTGGTGGAGCTCATTGGCGGCTACGGCATCGCCAAGCAACTCGTGCTCGAAGCCATCGAAGCGGGCAAGCATGTGGTCACGGCCAACAAGGCACTGCTGGCGGTGCACGGCACAGAAATTTTTGCAGCGGCCCACAAAAAGGGCGTGATGGTCGCGTTTGAAGCGGCTGTCGCTGGTGGTATTCCGATCATCAAGGCTTTGCGCGAAGGCCTGACTGCCAACCGCATTCAGTGGCTAGCGGGCATCATCAATGGCACCACCAACTTCATCTTGTCTGAGATGCGCGACAAAGGCTTGACCTTTGATGACGTGCTCAAGCAAGCCCAAGCCTTGGGTTATGCCGAAGCTGACCCCACCTTCGACATTGAAGGTGTGGACGCCGCACACAAAGCCACCATCATGTCAGCCATCGCGTTTGGCGTGCCTGTGCAATTTGACAAAGCGTATGTCGAAGGCATCATCAAGCTCGAATCGCAAGACATCAAGTACGCCGAACAACTCGGCTATCGCATCAAGCTGCTCGGCATTTCCAAGCGCACAGCCGCAGGCATTGAGCTGCGCGTGCACCCTTGCTTGGTGCCAAGCAAGCGTTTGATTGCCAACGTCGAAGGCGCGATGAACGCGGTGATGGTGCAAGCCGACGCCGTGGGTACCACGCTCTACTACGGCAAAGGTGCAGGTAGCGAGCCCACAGCCAGCGCTGTGATTGCCGACTTGGTGGACATCACACGTTTGCACACCGCCGACCCACTCAACCGCGTGCCGCATTTGGCCTTCCAACCTGATGCGATGAGCAACTTGCCGATTTTGCCGATGGACCAAGTGGTGACCAGCTACTACCTGCGCTTGCGCGTGGCCGACCAAGCGGGCGTGCTCGCCAAAGTCACAGGCATTTTGGCGACTGCCGACATCAGCATTGATGCCGTGTTGCAGCGCGAAGCCGGTGAGGGCGAGAGCCACACCGACCTCATCATCTTGACCCACGATTGCGTGGAAGCCAAGATGAACCAAGCCATCGCTGAAATGCAAAAGCTGACCACCGTGTTGGCCCCGATCACCCGCATCCGCAAAGAAGAGTTGAACTGATGCTGTATTTGTCCACGCGCGGCCACGCCGAGCGCAAGCGTTTTTGTGAAATCCTCCTCGAGGGCCTGGCCCCCGATGGTGGTTTGTATTTGCCCGAGCACTACCCACAGGTGGACGATGCCGCGCTCACGCGTTTGCGCGCCACGTTCAACACGCAGGGCTATGCTGCCTTGGCGTTTGACGTGCTGTCGCTCTACATCGATGACATTCCTGCCGCCGACCTGAAAACCTTGTGCGCCAAGACCTACACCCAAGAGGTGTACGGCACCGAGGCCATCGTGCCTGTGCACAAGTTAGAAGAGGGCTTGTTGGTCGAGGCTTTGTCCAACGGCCCCACGCTCGCGTTCAAAGACATGGCCATGCAACTGCTGGGCAACTTGTTTGAATACGAGTTGGCACGTCGTGGCGAAGAACTCAACATTTTTGGTGCGACCAGTGGCGACACGGGCAGTGCGGCCGAATACGCCATGCGCGGCAAAAAAGGTGTGCGCGTGTTCATGACCAGCCCACACGGTCGTATGAGCCCATTCCAACAAGCGCAAATGTTCAGCTTGATGGATGAGAACATCCACAACATCGCCATCGAAGGCGTGTTTGACGATTGCCAAGATTTGGTCAAAGCGGTGTCCAACGATTTGGACTTCAAAACCCAATACAAAATTGGCACGGTCAACTCCATCAACTGGGCACGTTTGTTGGCGCAGGTGGTGTACTACTTTGCAGGCTATTTCCAAGCCACCACCGCCAACAGCCAAAAGGTGAACTTCACCGTGCCGAGTGGCAACTTTGGCAACGTGTGCGCAGGCCATGTGGCCCGCATGATGGGTTTGCCCGTGGACACCTTGGTGGCGGCCACCAACGAAAACGATGTGTTGGACGAGTTCTTCCGCACCGGCGTGTACCGCGTGCGCGGCAGTGCCGACACACACGAAACCTCTAGCCCGTCGATGGACATTTCCAAGGCCAGCAATTTCGAACGCTTTGTGTTCGATTTGCTCGGTCGCGATGCCGCGTTGACCAAAGACTTGTTTGGCGCCCAAATTTCGAAGAACGGCAAGTTCGATTTGAGCGGCAACCCGCACTTCGTAGAAGCTGCCAGCCGCTACGGTTTCGCCAGTGGCAAGAGCACGCATGCGAACCGTTTGGCTACCATCCAAGACGTCTACAAACGCTTCGGCCAGATGATCGACACCCACACCGCCGACGGCGTGAAAGTGGCGCGTGAACACATCAAGGCGGGTGTGCCCATGATCGTGTTGGAAACGGCATTGCCTATCAAATTTGCCGCCACCATCGTGGAAGCCTTGGGGCAAGAGCCCGACCGTCCGGCTAAGTTTGAAGGCATTGAAGCCTTGCCCAAACGCGTGCACGTGATGAAGGCGGATGTGGCGCAAATCAAGGCCTACATTGCCAAGCATTGCGATCACGCATGAAGGTCGTCGCCTTTGCCGGTTACTCCGGTTCGGGCAAAACCACGTTGGTTGAGCAATTGATTGTCGAGATGCGCATGCTTGGGCTTCGCGTTTCGGTGGTCAAGCACGCGCATCACAACTTTGACGTTGATCAGCCGGGCAAAGACAGCTGGCGTCACCGCGAGGCGGGTGCGTTTGAGGTGGTGGTGGCGTCCAGCCAGCGTTTGGTGGTGCAGCGTACGTTTGAGCAACCCACACGTTTGTCGGTGCATCATCTGTTGGCTGAGGTTTACGACGGTGTGGATTGGGTGTTGGTCGAAGGTTTCAAGCAAAGCGATTTGCTCAAAATCGAAGTGTGGCGACATGCCTCCGGCCAGCCTGTGCGCTACCCTGACGATGATTTTGTGGTGGCCATCGCCACCGACTCACCCCAAGCGTTGCCAGAGCCCACGCTTCGCCCTCTTTTGGATTTGAACGATCCAGAGGCTGTGTGCGCATGGCTGATCGATCACCAAGACCGTTTTCACTACAACCCACGTCCGATATGACACGTCCTGCATTGCGTTCCCTGGATGAAGCCTTGCCGTTGCTCTTGGCCCAAGCGATGCCGTTGCAAAGCCAGCAAACGGTGTCCACATTTGATGCCGATGGCCGTGTGCTGGCGCAAGATGTGACCTCTGCTTTGCAAGTGCCACCGCAAGACAACAGCTCCATGGATGGCTACGCCGTGCGTGTGGCTGACTGCATGCACGCGGGAGCGGTGCTGCGTGTCACGCAACGCATTCCTGCGGGTTCCAGCGGCACACCTCTCCATGCAGGCGAAGCCGCCCGCATCTTCACGGGGGCGCCTATCCCCGCGGGCGCGGATGCTGTGGTGATGCAAGAAGACTGCGAGGCTTTAGACGGTGACCAAGTCAAAGTGAGTAAGACCGTGCCCGCAGGGCAATGGATTCGTCGCTCTGGCGAAGACGTCACACGCGGTGCCACGGTGCTCACGCAAGGCACACGCTTGACGCCTGCCGAATTGGGCTTGGCCGCCAGCATTGGGTTGGCACAGTTGCAAGTGTCTGCACGTCCGCGGGTGGCCTTGTTTTCGACCGGCGATGAGTTGGTCATGCCTGGTGATGTGGCCCCCGAGGCCATGCCTGCGGGTGCGATTTACAACTCCAACCGTTTCTTTTTGCGCGCCATGTTGCAGCGCTTGGGTTGCGAGGTGACCGACCTTGGCATCGTCCCCGACAAACGCGAGGCCACTGTTGCCGCTTTGCGCGATGCAGCGCAGCACCACGATTTGATTTTGACGAGCGGCGGCGTGTCGGTGGGAGAGGAAGATCACATCAAGCCCGCGGTGGAAAGCTTGGGCGAATTGAACCTTTGGCAATTGGCCATCAAGCCCGGCAAGCCTTTTGCCTATGGCAAGGTGAACCGCGAGACCGAAGGTGACGCCTGCCATTTCATGGGTCTGCCCGGCAACCCAGTGTCCAGTTTTGTGACCTTTTTGTTGTTGGTGCGTCCGTTTGTATTGGGCTTGCAAGGTGTGACCCAGACAGACGTGAAACGCACCGAGATGACGGCCCACTTTGATTGGCCCCGTGCCGACAAACGCCGTGAGTTTTTGCGTGTCAAACGCAATGCACAAGGGGGGCTCGATTTGTTTCCCAACCAAAGCTCTGGCGTCTTGACGTCGGCGGTATGGGGTGATGGCGTGGTGGATAACCCTGCCGGGCAGACAATTTCAAAAGGCGATACCGTTCGCTTTATTTCCTTTGCGGAGTGGTTGGCATGAACGTCACCTTGAAGTACTTTGCGTCCATTCGCGAAGCCATCGGGCAGGGCAGCGAAAGCGTGCACACGCAAGCCACCACGCTCGATGCCTTGCGTGATGAACTGATCGCTCGTGGCGGGGCTTATGCCGAGGCGTTGGCGCGTGGCCGCGCTGTGCGTACAGCCGTGAATCAAGACCTCTGCGATGGCGCGATGGCGCTGAGCGATGGGTGTGAAGTTGCGTTCTTTCCGCCCGTGACGGGTGGCTAAACCCTCAGCAGTTTTTCGAGGTGATTTATGACTTTCAGCGTCAGCATCCAAACCCAAGACTTTGATGTGAGCCAAGAGCTCGCCGCTTTGCGTGCGGGCGATGCGCGTGTGGGCGCGGTCTGTTCTTTTCTTGGCACCGTGCGCGAACGCAACGACGGCAGCTCGGTCGCCAGCATGGAGCTGGAGCACTACCCTGGCATGACCGAGAAGTCCATCGCCGCGATGATGGATGAAGCTAAGAAGCGTTTTGACATTTATGCCGCACGTGTGATTCATCGCGTGGGGTTGCTGCATCCTGAAGACCAAATTGTGTTCGTGGCCGTGACTTCTGCCCACCGCGGCGAGAGCTTCAAGGCGTGCGAGTTTTTGATGGACTACCTCAAAACGCAAGCGCCGTTTTGGAAAAAAGAAGTCACGCCCGAAGGCGCGCGTTGGGTGGACGCTCGCGTGAGCGATGACCAAGCCTTGGCGCGTTGGGGCATTCAAGCGGCCAACACCTTTGCTGCCTAAAGGTTCGCCACCGCACTGACATGGCGATGGTTGGCGGGTTGAATGCACCATGTCTTGACCTGCGTCAAAGCCGGTTTGTTGGCCTGATCTTGAAATAGAGCGCATCAGCCTCAGCTACGAGGTAGTTCAACATCTGCTTCGGAGTTTCCATGCGTCTCGACAAACTCACCACTAAATTTCAAGAAGCCCTGTCAGAGGCCCAAAGCTTGGCCTTAGGTGGCGACCATGCCTACATCGAACCCTCGCATGTGTTGGTTGCCATGTTGCGTCAAGACGATGGCCCCAAGTCGTTGTTGCAGCGTGCAGGTGCCAACGTGGTGGGGCTGTTGGCTGCTGCTGAATCGGCTATGAACCGCTTGCCCAAAGTCGAAGGCCAAGAGCAAGTGCAGGTCGGGCGCGACACCGTGTCCTTGGTGCAAGCGGCTGAAAAAGAGGCCATCAAACGTGGCGACCAGTTTGTGGCCAGCGAGTTGTTTTTGCTCGCCATGTGCGACAACAAAGGCAACTGGGGCAAGATGGCCACAGAGAGTGGCTTGAGCCGTCGCTCTTTGGAGTCTGCCGTGACAGCGGTGCGCGGTGGTCAAAAGGTGGACAACGCCGAGAGCGAAGGTCAGCGTGAGTCGCTCAAGAAATACTGTGTCGACTTGACTGAGCGTGCCCGCAGCGGCAAGTTGGACCCCGTGATTGGCCGCGACGACGAAATTCGCCGCGCTATTCAAGTGCTGCAACGGCGCACCAAAAACAACCCCGTGTTGATTGGTGAGCCCGGCGTGGGTAAGACCGCGATTGTGGAGGGCTTGGCCCAACGCATCGTGGCCGGTGAGGTGCCAGATTCGCTCAAAGGTAAACGCGTGCTGTCCCTGGACATGGCCGCGCTGTTGGCAGGAGCCAAGTTTCGTGGCGAGTTTGAAGAGCGTCTGAAAAGCGTGTTGACCGAATTGGCCAAAGACGAAGGCAAGACCATCGTTTTCATTGACGAGCTCCACACCATGGTGGGCGCAGGGAAGGCCGAAGGCGCGATGGATGCGGGCAACATGCTCAAGCCCGCATTGGCCCGCGGCGAGTTGCATTGTGTGGGCGCCACCACGCTCGACGAGTACCGCAAATACATCGAAAAAGATGCCGCGTTGGAGCGCCGTTTCCAAAAGATCATCGTGGGTGAGCCCACAGTGGAGGCCACCATCGCCATCTTGCGCGGTTTGCAAGAGAAATACGAAGTGCACCATGGCGTGGAGATCACCGACCCCGCCATCGTGGCGGCGGCAGAGTTGTCGCACCGTTACATCACCGACCGTTTCTTGCCCGACAAAGCGATTGACTTGATCGACGAAGCCGCAGCCAAGGTGAAGATCGAAATCGACTCCAAGCCCGAGGTGATGGACAAGCTCGACCGTCGCTTGATTCAGCTCAAGATCGAGCGTGAAGCCGTGCGCAAAGAAAAAGACGAAGCCTCGCAAAAACGCTTGGCCTTGCTGGAGGAAGAAATCACGCAGCTGGGCAAAGAAGCCGCGGACTTGGATGAAATCTGGAAGTCTGAAAAAGCGTCGGCCCACGGTGGCGCGCAGATCAAAGAAGAGATTGACCGCTTGCGTTTCCAAATTGAAGAATTCACCCGCAAGGGCGATTTCAACAAGGTGGCCGAGTTGCAGTACGGCAAACTGCCCGAGCTTGAAAAGCGCATGAAAGACGCGACCGCCAAAGAAAATGCCAAGCAGGCCAAAACGGGTGGTCATCGTCTCCTGCGCACGCAAGTGGGCGTGGAAGAGATCGCCGAAGTCGTGGCGCGTGCCACAGGCATTCCGGTGTCCAAACTCATGCAGGGCGAGCGCGAAAAGTTGCTGCAAATGGAAGACAAGTTGCACAACCGTGTGGTGGGCCAAGACGAGGCCATCACGGCCGTGGCCAACGCCATTCGCCGTTCACGCGCAGGCTTGGGAGACCCCAACCGTCCGACCGGCTCGTTCTTGTTCTTGGGCCCTACGGGCGTGGGCAAGACCGAACTGTGCAAGGCCTTGGCGGGCTTCTTGTTTGACAGTGAAGACCACATGATTCGCATCGACATGAGCGAGTTCATGGAGAAGCACTCGGTGAGCCGATTGATCGGTGCGCCCCCTGGCTATGTGGGTTACGACGAGGGCGGTTACTTGACAGAAGCCGTTCGCCGCAAGCCTTACAGCGTGCTGTTGCTGGATGAGGTGGAGAAAGCCCATCCCGATGTGTTCAACATCTTGTTGCAAGTGCTAGACGATGGCCGTTTGACCGATGGCCAAGGCCGCACGGTGGACTTCAAAAACACGGTGATTGTGATGACGTCCAACATCGGCTCGCCCATCATCCAAAGCATGGTCGGTGAAGATCCGCAAGACATCAAAGATGCGGTGTGGGATGAACTGAAAACGCATTTCCGCCCTGAGTTTTTGAACCGCATTGACGAGACGGTGGTGTTCCATGCCTTGGATGCGGAGCACATCGCGCGCATTGCCGACATTCAACTCAAGGTATTGTCTGAGCGCTTGGCCAAGATGGACTTCACGCTGCAAGTCTCGCCTGCAGCGCTGGCTGAATTGGCCAAGGTGGGCTTCGACCCTGTGTTTGGCGCGCGCCCCTTGAAGCGTGCCATCCAGCAACGAATTGAAAACCCGCTGTCTAAGTTGCTGTTGGAGGGTAAGTTTGGCCCCAAAGACACGATTGCGGTGAGCGTTGATCCCGTGCGTGCGCCGGGTGAGTTCGCGTTTATCAAGCTAGCGGCTTGATGTGATTCGCTAAAAGGGCCTTGTCCCCCAGCGGACGGCGCAGGAAAAGCGCAACAGGTAGGATTCAACATCTTCATCTGTTGCGCTTTTTTGTCGCCCTTTTATGACCACACTTGCTCAAACGGCCACCCCATGGCGAGATGACGCGTCTGTCATCGGCTTGGTCGGCTTGGCCCATGCCAGCTCGCACTTTTCGCACTTGCTGTTGCCTTTGATGTTTCCTGTGTTCATCAAAACCTTTGGTCTGAGTTATTCGGAACTGGGGTTTTTGATGTCGGTGTTTTTTGTCGTGTCGGGCATGGGGCAAGCGTCGGCAGGTTTTGTGGTGGATCGTTTTGGCGCAAGGCCCGTCATGTTTGCCTCATTGCTGATGCTCGCCCTTGCTTGCATGGTGGCTTCTGTGGCGCAAAGTTATGCAGGCTTGATGGTGGCTGCCGCCATGTTGGGGCTCGGGAACTGTTCGTTTCATCCCGTGGACTTCACCATCTTGAATCAAAAGGTGTCGCCTCCGCGTTTGGGCTATGCCTTCAGCGCGCATGGGTTGACGGGCAATTTGGGGTGGGCGGTGGCCCCTGTGTTCATGGTGGGATTGAGTACTTTGTTGGACTGGCGTGCCGCCTATGTGGGCGCAGGCTTGGTTTTCTTAGGCATTTTTCTGTTGTTGGTTTGGCAGCGCGACGCGTTGCAGACGCAGGCCACCCATCACAAGCAAGAAGCGGGTGGTGAACATACCTTGGCTTTTTTAAAGATCCCTGTCGTTTGGTGGTGTTTCGGCTTCTTCTTGCTGTCCACCATGACGCTGGCGGTGGTGCAAAGCTTTGCCGTTTCTATTTTGCAAGCCATGCACAACGTGACGTTTGAAGCGGCCACCATGACTTTGACTGCCTATATGCTCTCTGCGGCGTTGGGCATGTTGGTGGGCGGCTTTGTGGCAGCGCGTTGGCCACGCCAAAGTGACAAAGTGGTGGCCAGTTGCATGACGGTCGCTGCACTTTTCATGGCCCTCTGTGGCAGTGGTTGGCTCGATGCCAATGCCACCATGGTCATCTTGGCCGCGACGGGTTTGGCCATTGGCATAGGTGGCCCCTCGCGCGACATGATGATCAAGAAGGCCACGCCTAAAGGGGCCACAGGCCGTGTCTACGGCATGGTGTATTCCGGCCTCGATGTCGGGTTTGCCATTTCTCCTTTGATCTTTGGGGTCTTCATGGACCATGGCTGGTATGGCGCTACTTTGTTGGGCGCAGCCTTAGTGTTGTTGATGAGTGTGGGTGTGGCACTGGGCGTGGGTCGACGCACCGTGCATGGTTAAAACTAAAAAGAGACGAACAATGACAAAACAAATTGCAGGCCACCTGTTGGTCGAGTGCTTGATTGAGCAAGGTGTGACGCACGCGTTTGGCGTGCCAGGCGAAAGTTATTTGGCGGTGTTGGATGGCTTTCATGCCTACCGCGATCGCATTCGATTTGTGACCAACCGCCAAGAGGGCGGGGCAGCTTTCATGGCGGATGCACAGGGCCGTTTAACGGGCCGTCCAGGCGTTTGTTTTGTCACCCGAGGACCTGGGGCAACGAATGCCTCGATCGGTGTGCATACCGCATTTCAAGACAGCGCCCCGATGGTGCTGTTTGTGGGCGATGTCGGCAGCGATTTCCGTGATCGTGAAGCCTTTCAAGAGGTGGACTACAACAGCTTCTTTGGTCCCAGCACCCGTGGGATGGCCAAGCGGGTGGAACGCATCGATGACCCTGCGCGCATTCCTGAATACGTGGCACGCGCTTTTGCCACCGCTATGAACGGCCGGCCGGGCCCTGTGGTGTTGGTGCTGCCAGAAGACATGTTGGTGCATGAGGTCGATTCGCGTCCCTTAGCCCGCGTGGAGCCTTCGCAAGCGTGGAGCGACCCAGGGGCTTTACGCCAACTGCGCGAGATGCTCTTGACCGCGCAGCGTCCCTTTGTGATTGCGGGCGGCAGTGGCTGGACCCAGCAGTCCGCGCAAGCTTTGCAGCGTTTTGCTGAGAACTGGAAGTTGCCAGTGGGCAACGCCTTTCGCTTTCAAGACACGTTTGACAACCACCATCCACAGTACGCCGGCGATGTGGGCATCGGCATCAACCCCAAGTTAGCGCAGCGCATTCGCGAGAGCGATTTGATTTTGGCGATTGGCCCCCGTTTGGGTGAAATGACGACCAGCGGTTACACCCTGTTGCAAGCGCCTAAGCCCACGCAAAAGTTGGTGCACATTCACGCCAGTGCTGAGGAGCTCAACCGCGTCTACCAAGCCGATTTAGCCATGCTCTCCACCATGAACGCGGCCGCCCGTTCACTGGAAGTGCTGACCGCACCGGCCAGCTTGCCTTGGGAAGCATGGACGGCGGCAGCGCATGCCGACTATGAAGCCAACATGGAACCTCAGGCGTTGCCAGGCGAGATTGACATGCCCGCCATCATTGGTGTGGTTAACCGCTTGTTGCCCGATGACACGGTGTACACCAATGGCGCAGGCAACTTTGCCAGCTGGGTGCATCGCTTTCACAAGCACCACGGTTTGGCGCGAGGTCTGCGTACCCAATTGGCGCCAACGGTTGGCTCCATGGGGTACGGCGTGCCAGCAGGCATTGCGGCCAACATCTTGACCGGACGTACGGTGTTCACCATTGCGGGTGATGGCGATTTTTTGATGAATGGCCAAGAGTTGGCAACGGCCTCGCAGCACGGCGCAAAAACGATCATCGTGTTGTTGAACAACGGCATGTACGGCACGATTCGCATGCACCAAGAGCGAGAGTACCCGCATCACCAGAGCGGCTCGCATTTACAAAATCCAGACTTTGCAGCGCTGGCGCAGGCCTACGGTTACGCGGGCGTGCGCATCACGCGCACGGCGGAGTTTGAAGCGGCGCTGACTGAAGCGCTGGCACGCGAGCAGGGCACGCTGATCGAAGTGATGCTGGACCCCGAAGTCATCACCACGCGTGGCACGCTGAGCGCGATCCGTGATGCTGCATTGCAAAAGCAGGTCAAGGTGAAGGCCTCGTAGCGCTGTGGTTTGCGGTGTCGCCGCAAAAGCAAAAGGGACGCCGAGGCGTCCCTTTTTGTTTTCAGCGAAGACCGAATTACTTCAGGTGCTTGCCGATCAAGCCAGCCAATTCAAACATGGTGACTTGTGCTTTGCCGAACACGCCTTTGAGCTTGTCGTCGGCATTGATGTTGCGCTTGTTCGCTGCGTCTTGCAGACCGTGCTTCTTGATGTAGACCCACAGCTTGCTAACCACCTCTGTGCGTGGCACAGGTGTGGCGCCGATCACGGCTGCCAATGCGGCGCTAGGCGTCATGGCTTTCATGAAGGCTGCGTTAGGCGTGCGCTTTTTAGCAGGAGCTTTTTTCGCGGCTACTTTTTTAGCAGGAGCGGCTTTCTTAGCGACGACCTTTTTAGCTGCAGGGGCAGCTTTCTTGGCGGCTGGCTTTGCAGCAGCGACTTTCTTAGCGGGAGCAGCTTTTGCAGCTACGACTTTTTTCGCGGCAGGAGCAGCTTTTGCTGGTGCTTTTTTTGCCGGTGCTTTCTTTGCAGTTGCCATGGTTGATTTCCTTCTAGAAGTGTTTGTCATTGCCTCTGAGAGACGTGCTCTTTGAAACAAGTTGCATGCTAATTGAGAAAAATCTTCTTTCCAAGCGAAAAATGACTTTTTTCACTCGAGATTGTTGTTTTTTGTGACTACGGTTTTGTGAGGTTTTATGAGTTTGATGGTGCGGCAGACATCTCACGTCATGGCGATCTTTGGGTTGAATGTGAGGGGGCGTTTTCAAGAAGGTGTTTTTGAAGCGTACTTTTGTAAAACATATTTTCACAATGTGAATTAATGAAGTGTTGCGCCGCAGCATTTTTTCTTGATATGAGAAATTGAATTTTGCAATTCAAAATATGGTTTTTAAGCTGTTGATTTATATGGGTAAAAATATATTCTTATATAAGACATAAGACAAGTCTTGACTCTTATAGAAGACTTATAGTTGATCCATCGAGAACAGCTTGCTTTGCAAACCTCCTCGTGAACAACCACCAACTTAATGGAGTGAACCATGCCTCAATCACTGAATGAACAACTCAGCCGCGAACAACAAATCGCCGCCCTCGAAAAAGACTGGGCGACCAACCCACGCTGGAAAGGCGTGAAGCGTGGTTACTCTGCCGCAGACGTTGTGCGTTTGCGCGGCAGCATGCCCATTGAGCACACACTCGCCAAGCGCGGTGCAGAAAAGCTCTGGGACAAAGTGAACGGCGGCGCTAAGAAAGGCTACGTCAACGCATTCGGCGCGATCTCTGCGGGTCAAGCCATGCAACAAGCCAAAGCGGGCTTGGAAGCTGTGTATTTGTCAGGCTGGCAAGTCGCTGCTGACGGCAACACCTCTGAAACCATGTACCCAGACCAATCGCTGTACGCGTATGACTCGGTGCCCACCATGGTTCGCCGCATCAACAACACCTTCAAGCGCGCTGACGAAATTCAATGGGGCCGTGGCATCAACCCAGGCGACAAAGAATTCATCGACTACTTCTTGCCCATCGTGGCGGACGCTGAAGCCGGTTTCGGCGGCGTGTTGAACGCGTTCGAATTGATGAAAAACATGATTGCCTCTGGCGCTGCTGGCGTTCACTTCGAAGACCAATTGGCGGCTGTGAAGAAATGCGGCCACATGGGTGGCAAAGTGTTGGTGCCCACACAAGAAGCTTGCGAGAAATTGATTTCTGCACGTTTCGCAGCGGACGTCATGGGTACATCGACCATCGTGTTGGCCCGTACCGATGCTGAAGCCGCCAACTTGATCACGTCTGACCACGACGCCAACGACAAGCCGTTCTTGACGGGCGAGCGCACACCAGAAGGTTTCTACCGCGTTAAAAACGGTTTGGAACAAGCCATCAGCCGCGGTGTGGCATACGCGCCTTACGCTGACTTGGTGTGGTGCGAAACAGGCGTGCCAGACATCGGCTTTGCCCGTGAGTTTGCACAAGCTGTGCACGCAGCATGCCCAGGCAAGCTCCTGTCTTACAACTGCTCACCTTCTTTCAACTGGAAGAAGAACTTGGATGACAAACAAATTGCGTCGTTCCAAGAAGACTTGTCGGCTTTGGGCTACAAGTACCAGTTCATCACTTTGGCTGGTATCCACATCAACTGGTACAACACCTTCCAGTTTGCCCACGCTTACGCCAACGGCGAAGGCATGAAGCACTACGTCAACATGGTGCAAGAGCCTGAGTTCGCAGCACGTGACAAGGGTTACACCTTCGTGTCACACCAACAAGAAGTGGGCGCAGGCTACTTCGACGATGTGACCACGGTCATTCAAGGCGGTTCATCTTCTGTGAAAGCTTTGACAGGTTCTACTGAAGAAGAGCAGTTCCACTGATTGACTTGGGTAGGTAAATGCTGAGCGGCGTAAAATCTAACTCAGCGTTTAGATACTTTTTCCAAGCGCGGCCTTTGCCGCGCTTTTTTACTTTCAGACACATGGTTCAGATTACTCTCCCCGACGGTTCGCAACGTGAATTTCCAGGTCCCATGACGGTGGCCGAAGTGGCTGCGTCAATTGGCGCAGGCTTGGCCAAGGCGGCTTTGGCTGGCAAGGTCGACGGCAAGGTGGTAGACACCAGCTACACCATGGTCAGCAATGCGAACTTGGCCATCATCACGGCCAAAGACGCCGAAGGCTTGGAGGTGATTCGTCACTCCACCGCCCATTTGTTGGCGTATGCGGTGAAAGAACTGTTTCCAGAGGCGCAAGTCACCATCGGCCCCGTCATTGACAACGGTTTCTTCTACGACTTCTCATTCACGCGCGGCTTCACGCCAGAAGACTTGGTGGCGATTGAAAAGCGCATGACCGAGTTGGCGAACAAGGACGAAGCCGTGGTGCGCCGTGTCTTGCCTCGTGATGAGGCGGTGGCTTATTTCAAAGGTTTGGGCGAACACTACAAGGCCGAAATCATTGCCAGCATCCCGAGCAATGAAGATGTCAGCCTGTACCGCGAAGGCAACTTTGAAGACTTGTGCCGTGGTCCACACGTGCCCAGTACTGGCAAGCTCAAGCATTTCAAGTTGATGAAAGTGGCGGGCGCCTATTGGCGCGGTGACCACAAAAACGAAATGCTGCAACGTATTTATGGCACGGCTTGGGCCAGCAAAGACGATTTGCAGATGTACCTCAAGCGTTTGGAAGAGGCTGAAAAGCGCGACCACCGCAAGCTGGGCCGCGAACTCGATTTGTTTCACATTGACGAGCACGCCCCTGGCTTGGTGTTTTGGCACCCCAAGGGTTGGACCGTATGGCAAACCATTGAGCAGTACATGCGTCAGGTGTACCGTGACAACGAGTACCTCGAAGTCAAAGGTCCGCAGATCATTGACAAGTCGCTGTGGGAGAAAACCGGTCACTGGGACAAGTACCGCGACAACATGTTCACCACCGAGTCTGAAAAGCGTGACTACGCTTTGAAGCCGATGAATTGCCCTGGTCACATCTTGATCTTCAAGCAAGGCATCAAGAGCTATCGTGATTTGCCTTTGCGTTACGGCGAGTTTGGCCAGTGCCACCGCAACGAGCCATCCGGCGGCTTGCACGGCATCATGCGCGTGCGTGGCTTCACGCAAGACGATGGCCACATCTTCTGTACCGAAGACCAAATCTTGCCCGAGTGCGACACCTTCACCAAGGTGCTCAAGAAGGTCTATGCAGACTTTGGCTTCACTGACATCTTGTACAAAGTGTCCACACGCCCCGAAGCCCGTATTGGCTCAGACGAGTTGTGGGACAAGGCCGAGAAGGCCTTGATGGACAGTTTGACCGCTGCAGGTTGCGAGTACGTCATCTCTGAAGGCGACGGCGCGTTCTATGGCCCTAAGATTGAATACACCCTGAAAGACGCGATTGGCCGTGAGTGGCAGTGCGGCACGATTCAGGTCGACTTCAACCTGTCTGAGCGCTTGGATGCCGAGTACACGGCGGAAGACGGCTCACGCCAACGCCCCGTTATCTTGCACCGCGCCATTGTTGGCAGCATGGAGCGTTTCATTGGCATTTTGATCGAGCAGCACGCTGGCGCCTTGCCTACTTGGCTGGCTCCCACCCAAGTTTCGGTGCTTGATATCACCGATTCACAGGCCGAATATGCCCAAGAAGTTGCAAAAACGCTGCGAAATCAAGGGCTTAGGGTCGATTTAGACCTCCGCAACGAGAAAATCACGTATAAAATACGCGAGCATTCAATGCGAAAGCTTCCCTACATCTTGGTCGTAGGCGACAAAGAGAAGGAAGCTGGCGCCGTCGCAGTGCGCGCCCGAGGCAATCAAGACCTCGGTGTGATGTCCCTCGAAGCCTTCTCTCAAAAGATTGCCTCTGACATCTCTCTCAAAAGCTAATTTCATTTAGGAATTGCCAAGAGTTGTGCGTCGCACACGTGTGTCGGTTTGTTTTTGATTTTTAAGGATAGTCACCATCGCTACAGAATTTCGCGACCGCCGCCAGCGCGAGGAACGCAAA
>NZ_JAVKLQ010000018.1:0-127205 GCF_031539175.1 Limnohabitans sp.
GACACATTGGTCGTGCTCAAGGCAGACAACTGCGCCGTCGTCAAACCACTCAGCGCTGTTGTGCTGATCGATTGCAACTTGGTGCTGCTGATCGCGTTCAGTTGCGACGAGGTCAATGCACCCACTTGATTGGCACTCAACGCACTCAATACCGAAGTAGATAAATTAGCGGCCTGATCTGTGCTCATGCCGCTGAGCTGAGATCCGCTCATCACACTGACTTGTGATGTGGTCAACGCTGCGACTTGCGCTGTGTTTAGACCTGCAATCTGTGGCGCACTCAGGCCAATGATGTCGTCCTTTTCCAAAACCTGAATTTGATCCGTACTCAATGCACTTAGTTGGTCTGTTGATAAGACCCGAACTTGAGAGAACAACATGGCTTTCAAGTCAGCTGTTTCAAGTTGACTCACTTGAGTCGTGGTCATGGCCTGCAACTGGGCATCCGTGAGGGCAACCATATCTTGAGTAGTCAGTGCCCGCACCTGAGCCGTATTCAATGCCACAAATTGATCGGTACTCAAGGCCTGAACTTGGCTTGTGGTCAATTGTGATACCGCATCCGTCGACAACTCACGCAATTGAGCCGTAGTCAATGAGGTGATCTTTGCCGCGCCCAAGCTAACGGCCTGAGCGGCCGTAAAGGCTTTGACCTGCGAAGTTGTCATGGCAGACAACTGCTGCGTTGTCAAAGCCGAAAATTGTGAAGAGGTTAACGCCTGAACAGCACCTGTGCTCACAGCGTTCAATTGTGTGCTGGTCAGATTGCTAATTTGTGAAGCTGTGAGGGCGCTAACTTGAGTACTGGTCAATTGACCCAATGTGCCTGTTGTCAAAGCAGCCACTTGGCCGATGCTCAGTGCAGCCAAGTTGTTAGACGTTAAGCCGGCTACTTGGGTCGTTTGCAAGCCAACAATGGCTTGCGTGGTCAAAGCCTTGGTCTGAGTTGTGGTCAATGACGCCAATTGTGTGGTGTTCAACTGAGACACAACATCACTGCTCAGTGCTTGCACTTGAGATGTGCTCAAGCTGCGCAAATTAGCACTACTCAACGCGTTCAAAGCACTGCTCGAAAGTGCTTGCACTTGCTCGGTGCTCAATGCGCCTAGTTGTGAGGTAGACAAGGCCGTGACTTGATCTGTGTTCAGTGCGGCAACCACAGATGAGCTCAAGGCTTTCACTTGGTCTGTGGTCAACTGACTCATTTGATCCGCACTAAAAGCCGCGACTTGAGCCGTGGCCATCAACGCCACCACAGCAAAGCTCAAGGCTTTCACCTGTGCACTGCTGAGCGCATGCAATACGTCAGTGTTTAACCCCGTCACATCGTCTGTGTTCAAGGCGCCGATTTGACTTGTCGTCAAAGAAGTCGCTTGACTAGCCGTCAAGGCATTCAACTGGACAGTGCTCAACGCTTGCATCTGGTTTGTAGACAAAGCTCCCAATTGTTCATTGGTCAGTGCGGCGACTTTGTCAGTGGTGACCATAGACAGAACCGACGTACCAATCGATGAAACATCACTGGCTGACAAGTAAGCCATCTGCGCAGTGCTCAGCGACCCCAGCTGACTGGAGCTCAAGGTGCCAACCACATCAGCGCTCAAGTTGCCCACCTGCGAATTGGTCATTGCTTGCAGCTGAGCCGTACTCAAACCGCCTGCTTGAGTTGTCGTGATGGCTGCAATCTGCTGTGCAGAAAGTAATTTAAATCCGGTTGTGCCAACAGTTGCCAAGTTGGCGCTGCTGAGAGCCTTAATTTGCGCCACTGAGAAAGCCTTGACAAGTGTGGTCGACAATCCATTGACTTGCGCTGTGTTCATTGCCGCCACAGCGTTTGTAGAAACACCTTGGAACTGTGAGGCCGAGAGTTTGTTCAGCTTTTCAGCCGACAACACTGCGATTTGCGATGAGCTCAAAGCCGTCACCGCACTAAACGTCAAAGCACCTAACTGTGCCGTTGTGAGTGCCGCGACTTGGTCTGTGCTCAATGCGGAGACAGCTTGGGCATTCAAGGCATTGACTTGAGATGTCAATAACACACTAATTTGCGCTGAGCTCAATGCAGCGATGTCAGCCGTACTCATGCCGCGCACTTGCGAGGCCGAGAGCTGTGTGATTTTCGTCGTACCGAGGGCTGTGAAATCTTCAGCGTCCAACGCACCCACCTGGGTATACGTCAACGCAGCGAGGTTGGTAGACGAAAGTCCTTGCACCTGAGAAGAGGTCAAGTCCTGGACAGAACTGGTCGACAAAGACCCAAGTTGACTGGTCGTCAACGCATTCAACTGCGTTGAAGTCAAAGCCTGTACCGTACCGGACGTCATTTTGCTAAGTTGGGTGGCCGTCAAAGCGCTCACCTGCGCAGTCGTCAGGCTACCTAGATTTGAAGACGACAGCGAATTCAACTGCGTCGACGTGAAGCCCGTCACTTCTTGCGTTGTAAGGGACTGAATTTGTGTGGATGAAAGGGCGTTCAACGCAGTGCTGGTCAAACCCTGCACTTGCCCTGAGGTGAGCGCTCTTAAATTGCTCGAACTGAGATTACCGATCACGGATGAGCTCAGCACCGCCACTTGTGCTGAAGACAACACTTGCATTTGGGAGGTAGTCAATGCATTGACCACGCCACTGCTCAACGCCTGAACTTGGCCGGTCGAGAAGGAACTCAACACGCCAGAAGACACGGAGGGTGCGACAGCAACACTAAGCGCTTGAACCTGCGCGCTCGTCAAAACACGCACTTGCGTGGCACTCAAGGCGTTCACAAAACCAGAGCTCAGTGCCGCCATCTGACTCGTAGATATGGCTTGCAGCTGGGTATTGCTCAAGAGTTTGGCCTGAGCGGAACTGATAACACCAACAGCACTAGTAGACAGTGCCCCGACTTGCGTGGTGGTCAAGCCCTTCAATTGCGTGTCGGTGATTTTGGTCATCTGTGTCGAAGTCAAGGCATTCACTTGACTGGTACCCAAACTACTCACTTGTGCGACCG
Source organism: Limnohabitans sp. (assembly GCF_031539175.1). Taxonomy (GTDB): domain Bacteria; phylum Pseudomonadota; class Gammaproteobacteria; order Burkholderiales; family Burkholderiaceae_C; genus Limnohabitans. The sequence goes on from NZ_JAVKLQ010000018.1 coordinate 2,993, forward strand.
ACAAAGTCTGCAACTGGGTGCTCGTCAGGTTAGACACTTGCGCGGTGCTCAGCGCGCTGGTTTGATTCGTCGTCAATGCACCGAGCTGGGAGGGCAACAGTGCCTGCAGGCGTGGCGAGCTGAGACTTTGCACCACCGCCGTATTGAGCGATGCCACTTGCGCCCCAGACAAAGCCTGCAGATGACTGGTGCTGAGTTGCTCGACCTGCGCTGAACTCATGGCACCTACCGCCGCAACACTCAGAGACACCATTTGCGTCGAAGTCAAAGCCTGCACCTGGGCTGTGTCTAACGCTTGAACCAACGTGCTGGTCAGGGCCTTCAGCTGCGTTGCATTCAAGGCCTTCACATCGTCGGTAGAAATCGCATGAATTTGTGCAGTCGACATGGCGCCAACAACCGCAGCTGATAGTGCATTGATTTGAGATGTCGTCAGCGCATTGACTTGGGCTGTTGAAAACGCAGCGAATTGGCTTGCGCTAAGTTTCCCAATGCCAACAACGCTCAGTTTTTGAATCTGTGCGGTGTTCAAAGCTTTGAGCTGCGACGTTGTAAATGCCGCAACCTCTGCTGAAGACAAAGCAGCAACTTGCGAGGTCAACAAAGCCCCAACTTGAGCTGTGGTGAGCGACTTGATTTGTGCAACGCTCAATCCAGCCACATCAGAGGTTTCGAGGGCTTGCAATTGACTAGTGGTCAAAGCCGCAATTTGATTTGTATTGAAAGCTTGAACCTGCGTGACGCTGAGTGCACGCATTTGGTTGGTATCCAACCCCACCAAATCACGCGTTTCAATCGCGGAGACTTGCGTAACTGTCAAATTGCTCAACTGAGATGTGCCAAGTGCAGACAATTGATCACCAATTAAACTGATGATTTGATCCGTCGTCAGCGCTTTAATTTGTGTTGCATTGAACTGATTCAAGGTCTCAGTTTTCAGCGAACCTAATTCTGAGGTATTAATCCCAGAGATCTCTAAAGCGGTAAGCGACGACACCTGAGACGTTGTGATCGCATTCAGCTGAACGGCAGATAACACACTCATTTGCGGCTTAGTAAAAGCGCCAATCTGGGTGTTACTCATTGCACCGAGCTGAGAGTCAGTGAGCGCAGTCACTTGGCTGGTGCTCAAAGCAGCCACGTGCTGCGCAGTCAAACCAACAATCGCAGCTTCCGAAATGGAAGCAATTTGCGTGGTATTCAGCGACTTAACTTCTGCAACTGTCAAGCTGCGAATGGCCGTCGACGTCCAAGCATCCAGTGCCGTACTGCTAGTAATACGGGGGGCAATGACGTTTACGCCGGATCCTACGGGTGCAACCATGATATTCTCACTTTGAAATGGGTGAAACCTTGTCATCTGGCAAGCTGCCAATATTTACGATTTCGTCTTCTTGATTCGTCCCGTATTGATAAAACTTGAGGATTTTTTCAAAAAAAAACGAGCCCTGAAAAGGACTCGTTTTTTAAACGTGACTGCGGCAAGCAGTCAGTACAAGTGAAGCACTTACTTCAACAAGGACAACACGGATTGAGCAGACTGGTTCGCTTGCGCCAGCATGGCTGTTGCAGCTTGCGAAATGATCTGTGCACGGGCCAATGTGGTTGTTTCTGTCGCATAGTCAGTATCCAAAATACGGCTGCGTGAAGCAGACATGTTTTGATTAGATTCGGTCAGGTTGCTCACCACGGCATCCAAACGGTTTTGATAGGCACCTGCCTTGGCTTGGTTGGCACCCACACCTTCGATGGCGGCATCAATCACGTTGATCGCGTCCGCAGCACCTGCAGTTGTAGAAATATCCAAGTCAGCTACTTTCATGCCGCTGCCAGCACCACCAAAAGTGCCTTGGCTGAAACCCAACTTCTTGAAGTTAGAAACATCGCCATCCGAACCACTGTCAAGCGTAAATGCCTTGTCAGAACTAAGCGAGACACCCGCAAAGAAAGACGTTGGATCAGTAGCGTCAAGTGCAACGCCCTTCAGACCAATGGCATCACCGGTAGCAATACCGCCGCCCGAATTTTGCAGCTTGATAGAAATGTTGCGACCATCCGCAGCAACCATTTGAATTCCCTCTCCGTATGCCGTTGCCACCACGCCTGTTTCACCTTTGTGTGCGTTGATCACATTTAAGACGTCATCACGTGTAGAGTCACCCTTCAAAGATGTATTGATTTCAATACCGTTCAAAGTAATCTTCGTCACTTCGGCTGCACCAAAACCTGTACCACGGATCACGTTTTCAGCAGCTTTGGCCGTCACACCCGTGAGGTTGGTTGCTTTGTTGATAGCAGCAGCAATCGCAATGGCACTGTCTGCCTTGGTTGATGCCTTGCCATCCTCAAAAGAAGCCGCATCATCCGAGCCAATGGCACCAGCAATGGCCACACCATTGATGGTGAGTGTTGTGCCATTGAATGTGCCTGCGCCCCCGAGAGCATGGGTGGAAATGCGATTGGCTGAAACGCTTTGCGCAGAACCTGCCTCATAAGAACCAAAATGAAGACCCGAACGCAACTCGCCAGTTTGAGCATTTGCAACAGCACTACCGATGGAGATCGCAGAGCCATCCTTGGTACTCAACTCGTAGGTACCCACATAATCACCGGCAGCAGCAATACCCATAGTGTCGTACCCAGCATCACCTGTCGACGTTCCCAACACAATGTTACGACCGTCAGCAGCAACCAAAGTAATGCCCTGTTTATCGTCATGCGTGTTCACAGCTTTGACGCCTGTGCGATCAGAAATGTCGTTGATGGCCTGTGTAACAGATGCGCGATCGATTTCTTTGTTGCCAGACATGTAGAAAGTAGCTGTATCAAGACCGTTGATCGAAACTGAGCCCGTATCACCAGCCGTAGCAGCTGCCATCGGTTGACCAGCTGCGACCGTCTTATTGACAGTAGCGTAAACACCGCTTTGCTCAGAGACCTTGTTGATAGCCGCAGCTTTAGCGATTGCGCTGGCTGCCTTGTTGTCACCAGAAGAAACCAAATCGCTGGTCGCCAAAGAAGCGCCAACTGCCACACCATTCAAGGTCAAATCGCCATCTGCAATTTTTGCATTCGATTCAACATCGATCAAACCACCAACCGAGCTCAACGTCGTGCGGTTGCCGATGCCCAAATCTTTGGTTTGGAGCGAATCAAAACCGATCGTCATCATGTCATGGGCATTGACACCGGTTTGGATTTGAATCTTGCCTGCTGAACCGTCCAACAACTTGATGTTGTTGTGATTAGTTTTGGTGGCAATGTTCTGGATTTCAGATTTCAGCTGAGTCACTTCTTGTTGCAATGAACCGCGGTCAGAAGAAGTCATGGCACCGTTGGCCGCCTGAACCGAGAGTTCACGCATACGCTGCAACATGCTGGTCACTTGACCCATCGCACCTTCAGCAGTTTGCGTCATCGAGATGCCATCGTTGGAGTTGCGAATAGCAACTGCATAACCACGAATTTGCGAAGTCATGCGGTTAGAAATTGCCAAACCAGCAGCGTCGTCTTTGGCACTGTTGATACGCAGACCTGTAGAGAGTCGCTGCATGGTTGTCGTAGAAATCTTATCGACATTGCTCGAAGCTGCTTGTGCACTCAAAGCTTTAACGTTGGTGTTAATCACGGTCATGGGGATTCTCCTAAAGGTCCATCACTGAGGGGTTGAAAATTCAGGAATTCATTTCCTGATGAGCAGTGAATCGGAAGGTTTGGTTTTTACTTGAGCAGATTTTTCAAAATATTTAAAAAATCAACCATCTTTACGTTTGCATGATTTATGCGGCAACGTTATGCAACATGCCTTTGAAGTCTTCAATGCCATGTGCCACGCGCACCACCACTTCATTGGGAATTTGTCGAATGACTTCACCCGTCGATAAGTTGGTGACAAAAATAATAGGCTGCCCCAACTTCACATCCATCGAAAAACTCACTGCGCGCCCGCTCTTGTCAAGCATGTCATTGAGCTTTTGAATCGCCTCTTGCAAATTCTTGCGAACAGCTTCTGAATCGAATTGAATTTCAGACTTTGGAATGGGTGCGAGGTGCGGCTTTGGCTCTGGCTGAATTGCAGCTTGCGGCACATCAGCCTTCACAACAACAGGCAAACCTTCCCCACGACCAGCAGCTTGGGGCCCTATCCTTGGTTGAATTTCATTCGTCATACATCCTGCCTTTTTAGGGATTTGGCTTTATATCGGCAGGAATTAGCAACACTTGAGCGAAATCGCTCAAATTTTTTAAAGAGTTAAATGTGAATTCTTAACTACTCAATTAACCTGTTTTACCGGTGTACGTGGCCATCATGCCGTCAAAAGATGACTTGAGGCTGGCCTTCTGACTATTCACACTACCGACCAAACTGTTCATAGAAGCAAATTGCTTTTGATAGCGTGCCAACAAACTGTCCATGCGCACACCCAACTTAGTGAGGTCGGCTTGGTATTTTGAATTTTGTGTTGTCGCGTTCGCACTTTGTGTAGCAAGAACACCTGTAGCACCCAACATCGCATTGAGTTTTTTAAGGCCGTCACCAGCAATACCAGCAGCAGCTACGGTGTAAGCACTGACGTTATTTTGGTTACCTGTAAAGGTTTTAACGACATCTGCAAAGTTAGAGCTCAAGGCCGTATCTAACTTTGTGGCATCTACAGTCATAGTCCCTGAGGCATCAATGTCCATGCCCACTTGCCACAACGCCTTCACGTTATTGCCAGGGGTACTGGAGGGATTGACGAACATGGAACGAAGTTGCTGCTTAACCATGCGAACCGTTGAATCACCAACCAAAGTGGCACCATATGTATCAACGGTAGATTTAGGGTCTGACACCACATTGAGCATGCTCATCGCATCGTTGTAAGACGTGGCCAAGGCATTGATTTTTTCTTTAATGGCCGTGGTATCGCGAGTCAAATCTAGCCCAGTAGAACTACCGGTCAAACCTTTGAGATTCATGGTCACACCGGCTACGACATCACTGATGGTGTTGCTTGGCCTTGTATAAGTGATGCCATCTACCTTGACTTGGGCATCGGTCGCGACCTGGTTGTTAGGGTTATTAGCCATGAACCCTAAGCCTGGCACTCCATTTCCCGAACCATAGTTGGTCGACAAACTAAACGCACCAGCCGATCCAGGCGCACCCGTCATCACCACCTGAAAGGGATTCGCTGAACCATCACCCGTGTTCACAACCTGAGCGGTTACACCTGCTTGGGCAGCGTTGATGGCATCTGCTAAATCTTGCGGCGTGTCTTTGCCAGCTGCTAAATTGATCACAGGTGCAATATTTGAGCCAACCGTTAATTGAATACTCATGGCCTTGCCGCCGTTCAGCGAAGCAGTCGCAGAAGACAAACCATTGCTCACCGTACGCTGATATTTCGCCAAACGCAAAACCTCAACATCGTGCGATCCCTCAATGGCATAAGCACCTGTTGTGACAGTGAATGCTGACGGGTTGCCGCTTGTGGCATTCAAAGAATTAAAACTCGTTTGATCCTTCAAGGCAGACATAGCCGTCTGAACCTGCGACATCACGTATGAAATAGCTGCGTAGCCAGAAACCCGCGAGTCATTTTTAGTGATCTTGGCATTGATGCCGTTTTCTTGCGGCATCCGCTCAGCGTCAACCAAGTTTTGAGCCAAAGAAGCCGTGTCCACACCCGACCCCGCATTGAGCGAGGTGATGATCTTTTGCGCAGCCGCTTTGTTGGCGGCGGCCGTCGTCGCAGCTGCGGTTTTATTTGCAGCAATGGTTGACGTTGCAGAAGTCGTCGAGCTGACAGCAGTGGTAGCCATGGGAGGTGAACTTTCTTAACTTAGACTTGATCGACGCGAGGTATTCAAACTTGAGCGCATTAATTCAAGAATTTGAACAAACTCATCTGCGAGATCTTGGAAAAGCTGCTTTGTGCGGCTTCCAAAGCGAGTTGGTCTTTGTTCATTTTCGTAATGGCCGCCGTGTAGTCGAGGTCTTCCACGTCAGATTGGGTGGTTTTCAAGCGCAGCACGACTTCATCGAGCACGCTGGTTTGCAAGTCCACCACCGACAAGTCAGAACCCACTTGGGCCAAACCATTGCTGATGCCATTTTGCAAACCATCGACCTCGCCGATGCCACGTTGGATGTTGGTCATGTCGCCGGAAATCACGGCGTTGGCCAAGTCGTTCAACGACTGAAAGAAGTCCACACCCGTTTGCGCACCTTTGTCATCGGTGCGGGTGACGCGCACAAAGGCGTCGGTGCCGGTCATGTTGAGGTTCATGCGGCGGTTGTCACCCACGTTGACTTTCATGCGCGACTGGTCGCCTTGGTAGGACACACGCCCCGTGGCGTCTTGCGCGAAGGCGGGCTGTCCGGTACGGCTGCCCGAGAACAAAAAGTTACCGTTGCTGTCTTGGCTGTTGGCCAAGCTCATGATTTGTTCGCGCAAGCCCTTCATTTCCAAAGCCACGCTTTGGCGGTCCTGCGGGCTCAAGGTGTCGTTTGCACCTTGGACAGCCAGCTCTTTGATGCGATACAACACGTCGGAAGTGTTTTTGAGTGCCGTTTCTTCCGAGGTCAAACGCACGTTGGCAGACTTCAAGGTGTCTTGGTAGCTGGTGTTGCGCGACAACTCCGATTGCAAACGGGTCACCAAAGCCGCTTTGTCTGGCGCGTCGCTGGGCTTGACGATGTTTTTGCCCGTCGACAACTGCTCCTGCGTTTTGGCCAAGTTGGATTGCACCGTGCTCAACTGCTGGGTCGAGCGGTCAAAGTAGAGGGAGGTTGAAATTTTCATAGGTCTTGGCCTCTATCAGCGAATTTGCACAATGGCGTCAAACAACTGACCCGAGATTTGCAGTGCTTTGGCGTTGGCTTGGTAGGCCTGCTGCAAGCGAATGAGGTTGGCGGCTTCGTCGTCTAAGTTGACGCCCGAAATTTTGTCGCGTGAGGCAATGGCTTGGTCGTTCACCACGGTCAACGCTTGTTGGGTGATGGTGGCTTGTTGCGCCAAGTTACCCACGTTGTTGATTTGGTCGATGTAGCTGTTGGCTAAGGTTTTGCCATTGACCACCGGCTTTTTGTTCAGATCAACCATGTCGAGCATGTTGACGTTGTTGCCCAAGCCATCTTGGTTGCCGTCGACTTGGTAGCTGTCGCCCACGCTCGGGGCGTGGTCAAACTTGATCTGCAAGCCGTTGAAGTCGACCACGGGCTCTAACGCCGAGCTGTCGTATTGACGGCTGGCCAACTCAGTGCCCGTCGTGCTGTCGATGATGCTGTAACGGTCTGCGGCCGTGAACTTGATGGTCAAGGACTGGCTGCGCAAACTGTCGCGCGGCACATCGGGTTGACCCGTGAAGCTGGTCGCGACTTTGGCGGTACCCGTGCCGGTGACGAACAGCAACAAGTCATCGGGGCTGCCGCCTTCGATAAAAGCGCCTGTGCGAAGACCGAGCTTGCCCAAATCAGACGGGTCACCCGTTTGCACATCGGGCGGCACACCGAAGCTGCCAAACGACAAACGGATGTCGGTTTGTGTGGGGTCTGCGGCCAGCTTGCGTTTGAGGCGTGCGGTGACGTCGTAATCCAAGGGCTCTAGACCTAAGGCGTTGGCTTGGAAGGTGCCATCGGCCGCTTTGCCCGGACCGACCGAGATGTTCATCGTGCCCGAAGAATCCAGGGTGGTGAGCTTGAGGTTGCGGTTGCTGTCGATTTCAGCGCTGACACCGGTGAAACCCTTTTTCGCATTGATGCTCTCTGCGACGCCCTGCAGGGTGGTGATACCGCTATTAGCACCAAAAATATCGGTGCCGTTGATTTGCAAAGGCTTGGTGAAGTTGACATCGGTGCTGGGCACGGTCATGTCACGCACCACTTGCACCATGCGCACTTGGCCGTTGTAGCTATTGGCTTGCAAGTTCAGTGCGTTCGCACCGGGTTGGGCCGTGCCCAAATTGGCATTGATTTCGATGGGACTGAAATTGGCGTTGTTCAACACCAACTCGCCAGCGGGACTGATGAACGCATTGACCTTCTTTGTCAGATCCGTTTCGCCAGCAAACTTCGTGTTGATGGCCTGCGCCAGCGACTTGATGTCTGCGTAACCTGTTGGAATGGCTTGTCCGTTGATGGTCAACGCCTGTGTGAAGTCCAACTGACTGCCAGACACACGGATTTCGCTGAAAGCCTCGGCGCGAATATTGGTTTTCGCTTGAAAGTAGTTGATAAAGTCAGCCACGTCCGATGCCGTCGCATTGGCTTTAAGTCCACTTTCCTGAGGTTGGGGAAGAGCTTTATCCAACTTGACACCGTTGAGCACCAACGCGCCTGCAGGAATGGCAGTCCCATCACCTAGCACGCGTGCGGTTTCAAGCACCGCAGGCATGGGCGTGGTGTTGGACGAAACGCCGTTGGCATCAAACGTTTGACCGTACAAGACCGTGGCCTTGGCACCGTAAAAGAGATTCAAGTCACGGTAAGCATCTGGCCCCGACTTGTTCAGGTAAGCGTCGCTGTATGTGGCGTTGGGCACAAAGCCATTGCTGGGCGACATGAGCTGAAATTTTTCGTCCAAACTCAAACTCTTGCCCAACAACTGACGACCATCTCGGGTCATCACTTGCAGCTGCTGGCCTTTGTCGGCCTCGTCCAAATAGAACGCGGCTTTGACGCCTGCGGCCAAGGTGGTGACCGGCGTGAACAAACGTGCGCCGTCGACTTTGAAGGTCACGCCTGCGGTGGCGTTGGGGTTGTTCACCAACGCAGGGTTGCTCAAAGGCGTAGCGGGCGTGGTGCCGGCAAACTTGACCGTGGCGCGGGTGGGACTGACGTTGGTGTTGCTTTCGCTAACGCGAAACTGTGCGGCCGTAGCCACGCGCAAGGCATCGTTCAAGGCCATGCGAATGCCACCGGCAGCGTTGGCTGCCGTGGGGTCGATGGCATACAAATCGGTGCCCATTTTTCCGTAGCCATCGATACCGTTTTGCTGAACAGCGTTGGTTTCTTTGACGAAGGTTTGAGCCAACGAATTCAAATTCTTTTGCGCAGGCTCCAACACTTGGCTAATGAAACCTTGGTAACCGCCCAGCTGACCGCCACTGGCACTGGCCAACGACTCGCTGTTGCCGTAAGGGTCGATCACCAAGCTCACGCGGTCTTTCACGGCGGGGTCTAAGCCCACAGGACGCGACTTTTGACCATCGACCACCAGACCTTGGGTCATGGTGGTGCCCATGCTGACGGTCACTGCACCGTTGGTGCTGAAGCTCGTTTTGACACGCGCCAAATCGGACAACTGGCGCAATAACAAATCACGACGGTCCAACAACTCGGGGGGTTGCAAATCGACCGAAGGCGCTTTGGCCATGGCTTGGTTCACCAAGGCCAATTGGCTAGTAAGGGTATTGATTTGGGTGGCGGTACTCTCCACCGCTTGACGGGTTTCGGTGGAGACCAAATCGAGCTGACCGGAGAGCTCCGCAAACCGTGAAGCCACGCCTTCGGAGCTGCGCATGAAGGAAGTGCGCAACACGGTGGAGGCAGGATCGGCAGACAAGCTGCTGGCCGCATTGAAGAAGTCGTCCAGCGCAGAGCTCAAGCCCACGCTCTTGTCGCCCATGATGTCCATCACGCGCTTGGTGTATTCCACCATCGGTTTTTGGCTGGCCAAATCGCTGGTGCTGTTGCGCAGGTTGGATTCGGCGAATGCATCAAACTGACGTTTGACGGTTTGCAACTCCACACCGGTGCCAAAAAACATGGCCGCAGATTTTTGTGGCGCCGAGTCTTTCAAGACGGCGTCTTGGCGCGAGTAGCCTTCGGTGTTGACGTTGGCGATGTTGTTGCTGACTGTGCTCAACGCACGTTGGTACGCGCCAATCGCGTTGCCGCTGATGCCTAACATGTCACTCATGAACCACCTCCAAGCATTTTCTTGGCGTCAAGCAAAGGCTTGATCACAGGCGTCTTGAACTGCATCGGATTCGCTGCAGGCGTTGTGTTCAATGGCATTGCAGGCTCTTTGGGGTTCAAAGCCATGCCGCCGACTTGACGTGCTTTGAGCATGTCAGCGGTGCTGGGCTGGTTTTGTTTGACGGCTTTGGCCATGTAGTCGGCTACGCCCAAAGCGCTGCGTTTGGCCATTTGCATGGAGATTTCTTTGTCAAACATGCCTTCAAAGGTTTCCACGCCGCTGGACTGGTTTTCTTCGTCCTTCATGGTGGCTTCGCGCATGGACTTCATCATCATTTGGATGAAGAGGCCTTCAAATTGTTGCGCCGATTCTTTCAGCGCTTTGTCTTGGTTTTGCTGCGCTTGGCCACGCAACTCACCCAGACCCGTGAAGTCCAGGTAGGACCGGGTGGTGGAGGTGTCGACGGGGCTGCTCATGTCCGTGCTCTTAGATGATGACCAACTCGGCGCGCAGGCTGCCGGAGCTTTTCAAGGCTTCAAGAATAGCGATCAAGGCCGAAGGCGATGCGCCCACTTGGTTGACCGCATCCACAATTTGACGCAGCTCCACACCCGGCTGGAACAAGAACATGGGCTTGTTCGGCTCGTTGACTTTGATCTCGGCGTTCTGCACTTCAGCCGTTTGGCCACCCGCAAACGCATTGGGTTGCGACACTTCATTGGTGGCGGTGATCGCCACCGAGATGGTGCCGTGCGACACAGCAGCGGCCGTCACACGCACCGAGCGGTTGATGACCACGGTGCCTGTGCGTGAGTTGATGACCACACGCGCTGGCGGCTCGCCTGGCGTGATTTCCAAGGCCTCGACCATGCTCATGAATGACACACGTTGATTCAAGTTTTTAGGTGCTCGTACCGATACCGAAACACCATCCAAAGCTTGTGCCACGTCGCCGCCAAATTTTTTATTGATGGCGTTGACGATGGCCGTTGTGGTCGAAAAATCGTTTTCACGGATGTTGTAGATCACGTTTTCTGCGGTCTCAAACGGGGTGTCGACAATGCGCTCCACAATCGCGCCGCCAGGAATGCGGGCCGAGGTGGGCACACCGATGGCCACTTTGGAGCCGGCTTGGCTGGCGTCAATGCCCGTGGCGGTCAAGGCGCCTTGTGCCAAGGCATAAATTTCACCGTCCACACCGCGCATGGCCGTCATGATCAAGCTGCCGCCGCGCAAGTTGGTGGCTTTACCGATGGAAGACACATTGATGTCGATGCGCTGACCGGGCTTGGCAAAGCCAGGCAAATCAGCGGTAACCAAGACAGCGGCCGTGTTTTTGATGTCCACGCGGGCCGCAGTGGCCGCTTGTTCAAAGTCGGTCAAGGGACCGTCAATGCGCACGCCCATTTGCGAGAGCATGGCTTTCATGCTTTGGGTGGTGAACGGCACCGAAGCGTCATCGCCCGTGCCTTGCAAACCGACCACCAAGCCGTAACCGATCAATTGGTTGGGACGCTGGGCGGCGAGCGTGGCCAAGTCTTTGACACGGTCAGCGCACGCGCTTCCTGCTGCCAACAAGCTTAAGCTCGCGACACAAAGACGAAAAAAGGGAGAAAGACGCAACATGAGGTACTCGTTCGATCAGAAGGGCCAGTATTTGTGCAAGGCAGAAGTGCCCCAACCTGCTTTGGTTGCGTTGGCCAAGTCGCCTGAGCCACGGTAAGCAATTTGTGCATTGGCCAAACGGCGCGACTGAACGGTGCTGTTTGGACCCACGTCTTCAGGACGAATCACGCCAGAGACTTGAATCACTTCAGTGCCTTCAGAGAGACCAAGTTTTTTCTCGCCACGGATGATCAAGTTGCCGTTGGCCAAAATCTCAACGACGGTGACCGCCACCGAACCGACCAAAGACGCTTGTTGGTCCGCTTTGCCCGCCCCTTTGCTGCTGTTGGCGTTCTCGTTGAGGTTGATGCCGTTGAAAAGCGGCGAAATCTTGCCGACTTGGGTACTCAGACCGGTCGGCAAAGAGTTTTTAGATTCGCGGCTGACGTCGGTGTTTTGCGTGCGCGCCGCTTGCGTGGACTCATTGAGCAGCACGGTGATGATGTCGCCCACTTGGTAATTGCGGCCACGGCCAAACCAAGCGTCGCTTTGCCGGTTGTTGTAGATGCCGCCGGTGGCAATCTTTGGCCGGTCTGAAGCCAAAGGATAGACGGGCGCAAAGTCGGGTGACGATTTGAGAACCAAATCGACCGGTTCGGTGGCGCAGCCTTGCAGCGCAGCCACACAGGCGATCAGAGAAAGAGAGTGAAGCAGTTTCATCATGAACCTCATCACATGTTTTGGTTCAAGTACTTGAGCATGCCGTCCACGGCCGAGACGGCTTTGGAGTTGATCTCGTAAGCGCGTTGGGTCTCGATCATGTTGACCATTTCTTCCACCACGTTCACGTTGGACGCTTCGAGGGAGCCTTGGTTCAGCGTGCCTGCGCCATTGAGACCCGGCTGCAAAATTTGCGCTTGACCACTGGCTTGCGACGAGTCGTACAAGTTGTTGCCGATGGGCTTCAACCCGCTTGGATTCACGAAACGTGCAATTTGAATTTGGCCAATGTTTTGCGCACCACCGCCGGCAACCAACTCAGCACTGACGGTGCCGTCGCGACCAATCGTCAAGCTGGCAGCGTTGTTAGGAATGGTGATGGCTGGGATCAACGGAAAACCTTGCGAGGTCACCATTTGGCCGGTGCTGGAAATCTTGAAGTTGCCGTCACGCGAGTAAGACGTCGTGCCATCTGGCATTTGAATTTGAAAGTAGCCGTCGCCTGTGATGGCCACGTCCAGCGGGGCTTGGCTGTTGACCATATTGCCCTGCATGTGCAGTTTTTCAGTGGCATTGATCTTCACACCGGTACCCAGCATGAAGCCGGTCGGTGATTGGCTATTGTTGGTGGTTTGACCACCGGGTTGCTTGATGTTTTGGTAGAGCAAGTCCTCAAAGACAGCTCGGTCGCGTTTAAACCCGGTCGTGTTCACGTTGGCCAAGTTGTTCGAGATGACGTTCATACGCGTTTGCTGCGCGTCAAGACCCGTTTTGGCTACCCACAATGATGCGTCCATGATTGATCGCTCCCTTTAAAACTGTCAAATTCAGGACGCCTTCATCATGGAGGCGCCCGACTCATCGTTGGACTTGCTTTCTTTGATGACACGAACCTGGTGCTCAAACGAGCGGCTCTGTTCAATCAGCTTGACCATCGATGCCATTGGATTGACGCTGCTGCCTTCTACGGCCTGCGGTGTCAAAGAAACTGGCTCTGGACCAGTTGCAAAGTCCGTGCCAGCTGCTTTTCCGACAACTTTGAATAAACCGTCTTCGCGCTTGCTCAAGGGCGTGGCACTGGCATCGCGCAGCATCAGCTGGGCAATCACCTGTTGTTGAGGCACGCCTTGTTGTGTGGGGTCTATGGCGTAGAGGTTGCCGTCGGAGCCAAAAGACAGTTTGAAGCCCGGCGGCACGGTGATGGGGCCGCCATCTTGGCTGCGCACCACATGGCCGGTGCCGGTTTCCAAGACACCGCTGGCATTGACCTTCAGGTCGCCACGGCGCGTGAAGGCCAGCTCGCCATTGCTGCCCGTCACGCCCAAGACCGTTTTGTGGTTCATGGCCACGTCCAAATCGCGCCCGGTGACCATCAAAGGACCGGGATCGAGCTGCACTTGGTCGTTGGCGTACATGCGTGGTTGAATGCGCGAGTCAAAACCCTGACCGACCGCTTGGTGCGATTGCAAAGTGACGTCAAAAGTTTTCTTAAAACCAATGGTCGAGACGTTGGCGATCTCGTTGGACAACTGGTGGCGCGCAATGCGCTCCTCGTTGATCGAGGCCATCGAGTTAAAAGATAAGCGGTCCATGTCAGGCTCTCAGTGCGTCCGCTTAGTTGCGGATCTGAATGATGGTCGAGGTCAGCGAGGTGCTGGTCTCAATGGCTTTGGCGTTGGCCTGGAAGTTACGCTGCTCAGTGATCAAGTCCACCAATTCTTGCGTCAAGTCCACGTTCGCACGCTCGGTAGCACCGGAGCGCACCGTGCCGTAACCGGCAGAACCGGCTTCACCGTACTTCGGGGTGCCTGAATCAGAGGTTTTGTAGTAGCTGGTGTCACCAATTTGGCGCAAACCAGTGGGGTTGGAGAAGTTGACCAACACCACCTTACCCAGCGACTTTTGCGCACCGTTGGAATAGCTGGCGTTGACCAAGCCGTCGTCTTTGATCGCCAAGCCCACCAAGTCACCTTCAGGTGCACCGTCTTGCGACTGTGACAACACAGCGTAGGGCGAAGCGAACTGGGTCGACTTGGAGTAGTCGATGTTGATCGTCAAAGAGCCCTTACCGTTTGGCAAGTACACGGTGTCGAGTTGAGCGCCTTGTTTGGGAGAAACCAAGTTACCGGCCGTGTCAAAGGTCAGCTCGCCTTTGTCGAAGTAAACGGGCGACCACTCGGGCAAGTTGTCAAAACCTGTGGCGGTGGACGACTCTTTGCCGAAACCGTCAATGTAGACCGTCGCGTTTTTGTCGTCTTTGAACGGTGTGGGTTTGATCCAAGTGGTGGTGGTGCCAAACTTGGCGTCCAAACCATCCAAGCCCCAACGTGCATCGCCAGTCACTTTGATGTACGAGCTGGTGGATGCCGTGCCCGTGGTGAACTTCAACGCGTTGGTTTTGGTGTCGTAGGTCACCTTCACGCCATCGACGGTTTGCGGTGTGCCGCCATCGACAGAAGGCCCCTGTAGGTTGTTGATACCGCTTTGAAGGGCTTCCATGAAGGTGCTAAGTGTGTAAGTGTCTTTAGGGGGCACAACCACCGTACCGGTCACGCCGTTCACCGACACAACAAACTGGTTGTTGGTGGTGTCGACCGAGAAGTTGTTGTCCACGTTCACGGCCAAAGCGTTGCCTTCCAACACTGCAGGAGTGGATGCAATACCGCGCAAAGCCTCAATTTTGGATTGCCCCACAACATACGTGGCGGGGTCACCGGTCAAGCCCAAGCCATGGTCATTGACCGTGGCCAAGCTGCCTGGCTTGATGTTGGTCAAGCTGATGCTGGAGGTATCACCGGTGGTGCCCGATTTGAAAACAAAGCCGCCCTTGACCGCGTCGTATTCCACCGTTGCGCCATAACGCTGGTCGTTGGACGCGCGCAGAGGAGCCGTAGAGACTGAAGGCGTGAGGCCCAAACCCACGGTGTCGTCGTTGACACCTTGCAAGATGGGATCGTTGGTAGGACGAATGCTGGTTTGGTTGGTAGAAATAGAGATTTTGTCGTTGTCGCTGGGCTTGAAAACCAATTGCTGCGCTTTGGTGTCGTAGCTGACCGTGATCTTGCCGTAGTGTTGTCCGCTGGCTAAGGAAGGGTTTGCATTAACGAGCGCCACTTGAGCATCAACTTGTGACTGAACTTCTGCAACCATGTCTTCGTAACGCATATTGCCTTGCACATCACCTTTATTGGCCAACGTGATGTCCACCATTGGCGCTGATGACAATCCTGATTTGATAGGCAGTTGAAGCGAAAACGTCGTGCCAGAGGTCGACTTAAAGTTGAACGGCTTTTCATCGCCGTATGCACGGTTGATGGCGTTGGTCAACTCAGCGGCAATTTGTGCACCCGAGAGCTTGACGTTTTTACCCGCCAAGCGCTCCAAACCGACCGACACCGGCTCAATCGAGTTGTCGATGTTGATGCTGAACAAATCCTTCAATTCTTCAAAGCTTTTCTTACCAACCAACAAGCTGTTTGGGATAGCCAAGGGCGTTGCACCTGCGGTTGCAGTCACTGGCTTTGAGGCACCCGTCGCTGGAACGACATTCATCTTGATGTCAGTCGAAAGCGTGTTGGCGGCATTTGGGGCCTTCGAGTTCAAGAAAACAGCGCCATTGCTGTCTAATGAAGCCACATAGTCTTTTGAGAAGTCCGCATTGGCATTCAAAGCTGTCACTACTTCGGCAGCGGTTGGTAGCGCTGACGGAGTTGCTGAAATCACCTCAATGGGGGTGCCAGTTTTTATTTGCACCTGAAACTTATCGCCGGTGGTATAGCTTGTGGTCGCGGGCAGCGCATAAGTTGCGGAGCTCAAACCTTGTTGCACCGCCAATGCTGACTTCGTTAAAGTTGAATAAACACTGAAGTCCACACCATCGTTGGTGCCCGTGCCCAAGCCCGTTGCACTGCCACCAGAGACGGCTGCAGGCTGCGAGGTACGCACATCGTTCAATTGATCGAGTGAGAACTTGTAAGTCTTTTTAGAGAAGCTGCTGTTCAAGGCGGCAATTTCATCTGGCGTCTTGAAATCGCTCTTGGCTTTGAGTTCGCCATATTTGTTGACGAACATCACGTCACCGGTTTTGTTGGTGGCTTGCTGCAAAGAAGCGTCGACCAACTGATCGCCCACATACACAAAGGTTTGCCATTTGTTGTTCGGAGTTTCTTGACTCGCGTTCTGGGTCTTGACGTAATAAACCGTGGCCAAGTAACCGTTACCACCGCCGTCATAGACGGTCAACGCGGTACTCTTGTTGTACGAGGTGGGATCGTTGCGGTTGAAAGGTGCGGTAATCACCGCAGCATCCGCAGGAAAGTTCAAACCCAGCTGCACTTTGCTGGTTTGTGTGGCCATACCCGTGGTTTTTTGGGGAATGGTCAGCACGTTCATGTCTGTCAAATTCGCTTTGCCGGACGAGTCAACGGACGCCGCCATCAAACGCTGTCCTGCTGAGTTCACCACGTTGTATTGGTCGTTCATCATGAATGAGCCGTTACGCGTGAAGATGTCCTGAAAACCGTCTTGCGACTTGAGCGGGAAGAAACCGTCACCACTGATCGCCAAGTCCAAGGTGTTGGACGAGAAGGTCATGTTGCCTTGTCCAAATTCTTGGGTCACTTTCTTGAGCGACACACCTTGACCGACCGTCGACGACGCTTTTTGCAACGGCGAGGTCGCAAAAATGTCACCAAAGTCAGCGCGGCTGCGCTTGAAACCCACGGTACTCACGTTGGCGATGTTGTTGGCGGTCACGCCGAGCTGGGCGGTGGCGGCGTTCAAGCCGGTCAGAGAGGTATAAAAAGACATGGTGCTTTAACTCCAGTGAGAAATTCTTAAATCGTTAAATCAGGAACCGACGCGCTTGACGTCGGCCAAATTGACTGTTTTGCCGCCATCGACTTCGAGCAACAAGGTGCCATCGCCGGCTGCAGCGCTGGACACGCCGCGTACGGTCGCGTAGGTGTTGACAGTGGGGGTGGTCATTTTTCCGGCGCTGTTGACAGTGGCCACATAGCGATAGGTTCCGTTGGGGGCAGCAGTGCCGCCGTCGTTCATGCCATCCCACGCCAAGGTGGTGTCGCCCACGGGCTGTGCGCCCATGATTTGGCTGCGCACCAAAATGCCTTTGTCGTTAAACACCTGCAGCTTGATGCCATCGGCACCCGCGGGCAAATTGATGGTGCCTTGCGACACGGTGGTGTCGGTAACGGTGACAGGACCATCGGGCACGGTGACGGTCTTGCCGATCAACGAAGCAGCGCCCAACATACGGTCGCCGCTCATGCTGGAGACCATGGATTCCAAACTGGTCTTCATGGAAGTCGAGGCTTCGAGTTGGGAGAACTGGGCCAACTGCGCCACAAACGCCTCGTTTTTGACGGGGTCGGTCGGATCTTGGTTGGTCAATTGGGTGGTGAACAACTTGAGAAAAGCGCTCTGCCCCATGGTGGAGCTAGACGAAGAAGCCTTCGCGGCATCTTGCTGCGCTTTGTATTGCGCGCTGGTCATGATGTTGCTCGGCAACGAGCTCATCATCGAGGTGGTGTCAGAAACGGCCATGAAAGACTCCAGTACTTGCTGTCAATCAGCTTTTGATGATGTCGAGCGTGCGCGACATCAGCTGTCGAGCGGTGTTCACCACTTCGACGTTATTTTGGTAAGAACGTGAGGCGGCCATCATGTCGACCATCTCAGACATTTCGTTCACGTTGGAATGAAAGACGAAGCCTTCTTTGTCAGCCAATGGGTTACCTGGGTCCCAGGTTTTACGCACGGGCGCTTGGTCGTCCACGATGCGGTCCACCTTCACGCCACCGATGTATTGCGCGCCGGCGTGGGTCATTTCTTCGCGCATCAAAGCTTTGAACAACGGGCGTTTGCCGCGGTAAGCCTCGGCTTCTGTGCCCGCGACTGAGTTGGCGTTGGCCAAGTTCGAGGCGGTGGTGTTCATGCGCACGGTTTGCGCGTTGAGCGCGGTGCCGGCGATGCCAAAAACGTTGTCAAGGTTCATGATTCATTACTCCCCGCGCAAAGCTTTGCGCAACCCGCCAATGCGGTTTTCTAAAAATTGCAAGGTCGCTTGGTACTCGCTGGCGGCCTTACCGTATTGGGCTTGTTCCACGTTCATTTCGACGGTGTTGCCGTCAAACGAACTGTTGAATGGGGTGCGAAAACGCATGCCGTTGTCTGGGCCTTCTTGGATGCCAGCGAAGTGTTTGTCATTGGTGGATGTCAAATATTCGGTTTTGGCTTCTTTGAGCATGGCTTTGAAGTCAACGTCCTGCGCTTTGTAGTTAGGCGTGTCAGCGTTGGCGATGTTGCGGGCGAGCACTTCCATGCGTTGGCTTCTCACGCCAAGCGCACGTTCATGAATTCCGAATGCGTTTGCAAAAACATCCATAGCACCACTCCGATCTAGATCGACTCCGATTAATTGACACATGGCCTCAAGTCATGAGACCTCACGTCGATTAGTGCAAGAGCCATGCCAACGGTGTTTTGACGGTGCTGGCGGCAAAGATTTGCCGCTCCCCGTGCGTTATTGCACTTGGGTGACGACGGCCTGTGTGGCGTAAGCGCTCATGCGCGCGGCCTGAGGGGTCGCACGTTGGGCCACGTCGGTGCCCAAACGTTCTTTGGCGTTTTGATGCAAGCCCGCCACGATGGAGTTGCGGGTGATCGGCGCACGCACATCACGGTTGACGTGCAAGTACGCCGCTTGCCGGCCTGGAATATTCAAGGGGGCGTTGGGGCGCGTTTCATTGCGGGCTGCTGGTGTCAGCACGGTCAAATACAAATCATCTAAGCCGACAGGTCCGTTGTTTTTAAGGCCGGTGTCGTCAAAGTATTTGCCCACCATGTCGAGTTGCTGCAACACGCTGTGACCCAAGATGGCCTTGGGGTTGGCGCCAAACCCAGCGCTGGCTGCGCCGCGGTCGGGTCCGTCACAAAACTGAATGATGCCGTGGCAACGGTTGTTGGTGGCTTTGGGGTTGAGGCCATCGCTTTCCATCAAGCTCAGCCGCGCAAAGTCATCGGGCGCAAACTTGTGCTGCTGCGACATTTGCACAATTTTGTTCATCACGGCTTGCTTGTCTTCAGCAGGAATGAAACCTTTTTCAACCGCACGGGCGACGGTTTTTTCAAGCACAGGATAGGAGCTGCGGTCGGCACGCGACAGCAATTGAATTTGCGCCGTGCCTGCAAGCGATGACGCCCCCAAGGGGGTGTCAAAACTCTCACCGTTCAAAACCAAAGGTGCCGCAGCGTTGGCCGATGTGGTGTTTGACAAGGATGACGTCGACGCATTGGCCGCAAGCGCCGACAGTGCGGCCGCGGTGCTGATCGAAAGCGTGCTGGCTGCGCCGTTTGAATTGGGTGTCGCGTTCGACGCGGCATTCAACATAGCCGCGGTGTTCATCAACGCACTTTGCGGTTTAGCCGCACTGGCTGTTGGTGCGTTCGCCGTGCCAGCTTGCGCTTGAGCCACGCTGTAGTTCAAGCTGTCTAGATTGAGTTTTTGCCCTGGGTGAATCAAGTTGGCGTTGGGCAAGTTATTGGCCCGTGCCACGGTTTGCGCCAAACGCAAAGCCTCGTTGTTGGACACATTGACGCCACGCGACGCCATTTGCTCGCGCACGATGCCCGACAAAGTTTGTCCTGATTTGACGGAGGTATCCCAAGGCGCGAGTGCGCCCGATGGACTCGACATAGACGCTGTTTGCGCCGATGACAGGGCTCGCGTGAAAGCAGGTGCCGCACGCGTGAACGCCTGCGACCCCACGGACAGCGATGGCTTGCCGTTGATATCGGTGTTGGTCACCTGGGGTTGAAAGGACGGGTCGAGTCGCATGGCGGTTCCGTTTAACGGTGGGTTTTAAAAGTTGGTCTCGTTCTTGCAAGAAGGTGAAGGTCTGAAAAAAATGTCAAAACTTCAACACCTGACCCAACTCACTATGCAATTGCTGTGCCTAACTAAAACCGACAGCTTCCGAGTCCTCTGCGCTCGGTGGTTTGGGTGGGTGCTCGCCTTGGCGCTAAGCCATGCCAGTCTTGGGTTTGCGGCTGATACGCCCCCTGCCCAATCAGCCATTGAGGCCCTGCAAACACAGGCCCAGCAATGGGCCAGTTCACACCCTTCATTCCAAGGGCGCGCCGTCCACGTCGCGCCCATCGACAACCGCATTGCGGTGCAAAGCTGTCAACAAACACTGCAATTTGACCAACCGTTCCCGGGCCAAGCGTCGGTGCGCGTGCGCTGCACTCAACCCAATTGGCAGCTTTACGTCACCTTGAATTCAGGCAATGCACCTGCGGCCGTTGCGCGCAATGGTTTGCCCGCCCCCGCTGTGCAAAAAGTATTGATCGCAAAAGACCTGCTCAAACGCGGTACGCTATTGACGCCTGCCATGTTCACCGCCACCGAAATGCCCGCCCCGGGGATGGAAAGCCAGCTGATCAACGACCCTAAACTGTTGGTCAACATGGAGTTAGTGCGCGATTTAACGCCCAACACCCCTTTGAAAACGTATGACGTGAAAACGGCTGTGATGGTCAAACGAGGCCAGGAAGTGCAGGTTTCTGCAGGTGTGGGACAAGGATTCTTAATCACCATGCGGGCCGAAGCATTGCAAGATGGCGGCATGGGTGAACAAATTCGCTTAAAGAACAGTGAGTCGGGTCGATCTCTAACTGCAGTGATCACTGGACCCAATGCAGCGAAACTGAGATGAGTACATCAAAAATGATTAATTAATCAAATTTGTAGTATTAATTTTTTGGAAAATCGCCTCAAGTTCTAAAATTTGGGGTCGATTGAAGTGTTGTGAAGAAAGTTTGACTTGCTGTAACAGGTTAAAGAAAGAGAAATCATCATGAGTGACGCTATTTCGAACTACGGACGTATGGCCACATCGAACGCTGCATTGCGCAGCGCCATCGACAAGGTTGAGAAAAAAAGCCCCACTGCCACGCAAGCGGCAGACACGGGATCTACACCTACGCTGGAAAAAACTTCAGCGGGAGCAGACAAATTGAGCCTGAGCAATGTTGCGCAAAAGGTCATGGCACAGCCAGACTTCGACCGTTCCAAAGTCGAAGCGATCAAGCAGGCAATCAAGGATGGCAACTATCCTGTGAATCCCCGCCGCATCGCTGAAAACTTTGTTGCGCTCGAACGCATGATCACGAACTGATCGGACCACGCCCGATATGACGACACCCGCCACCGACACCCTGCCCTCATCGCTAGAGCAGGCCTTGGCCTTGGCGCAAACGCTTGAAGAAATGCTTGAACTTGAGTTCGAGCACTTGAAAGCGCAAAACTTGGACGCCTTCGAGGCTTCCCAACCCGTCAAAAACGATTTGCTACTGCAACTCGTTCAACTCGCTGGCATTCAAACCGCCGAGTCAGCCGACGCCTTGGGGCCTGAATGGGATGGGTTCAAGGAGCACATGGCACAGTGCCGCGACATGCACCGTCGCAACGAAGTGCTGATTGGCCGAAAAATTGACGCCATTCGTGGCGCACTACAAAGCTTGCAAGTGCAAGATCCCGCCAGCTCGGTCGAAATTTATGACCGACTCGGCAAGCTCAACCGCGTGCGTCGCGGTCGAGGCTACAGCGACGCTTAAGCCCAGCGCCTCAGTCTATTAAGCCTCTCGGGCTTTTTCATCACCGGGCTGCATGCCCTTGAGCCAGTACACCCACGACAAAATCACGGCCACAGCAGTGAACATGTCTTGTGGAATTTCTTGCCCCACGTCCAAACGGCTCAGCATGGCGAGCAAACGTGGGTCTTGCGCCACATACACCCCTTGACGCTTGGCCTCATCCACGATGCGACGCGCCAGCTCCTCGTCCCCTTTGGCGGTGACGGTTGGCGTTTTGTTGCGGCCGTACTCTAAAGCGACGGCTTGCTGCGTGTAAGGTTTGTTGGGTGACATGGTGTCGCTCAGGCTTGGGTGTCAATCAAGGCGCCATGCGGCGGTGGGGCACGATCGGCCTTCACGTCGGGTCGGGCCGCGTTGTAGACCTGAAAACTACCCATCACCAAACCCGCGCTTTCAAGCTCATAGGTCAGCTCACTCGCATTGAAGCGTGCCTGCGCGGCCACCTCTTCTTTGAGGGCCCACATGGTCAAATCAACATGCGCGTTCTCGCTGATGGTGGTTTTGAGCCAAACCTCCCCCAACACGCGACTTTGGGTGTGCATGTTCACCACCAAAGGATTTTTGGGTTGCCCGGGCTGATCGCCACGGCGCTCAAAGCGCATCTCCAGAGGATCAGCGTCTTTGAAGGGAATCACAAAGGCCAAATTGAGTTCGCCTTTGTGCCAATCTTGTGCAGCCTGCAACTGGGCGGATTCAGCCTCGTCCACCGCATGCTGCAAGGCTTCGGTGTCGCCACCTTCCATGGCGCCCACACGCGCGCGATCAGCCATGATGAGACGCAGCAATGCTTTGACATCCGACTCAACTGGCGCACCTTCCGCCAAGCTGGCTTCGCCACTTTTGCCATGCTGCAACACCCAGCGACGCAAGGTCTGCGGCTGCAAAGACGCCATGCTCAAGCGCTGAGCTTTGATGCGCTCTTTCAGCGCACTGCTGCCAGCAGGCAACAGACTCTCCAACATGCCGGGCTGCATCAAACTCATCAAGGCGGTGAAGCCGCCAGGCTGGAACAGCAAGGTGTTCAACCGCGAAGGCTGAGCGGGCACAGGTGCGCCCGTCGCAGGGTCGACCCCAGCAAAACGACCCGTGTGCAGGAGCTGCAACGTCCACTGCCCCGTCGGCAAAAGGTGCGCACGCAGTTGCATGACGTCGCCCTCTTTGATGTAGGGCGAGAGCGGCAGATTGAACACATGCTCGTTGAGCGTGAGTTTGAGTTGGTCTTGTCGCAGCGCTGCCGTGGCTTGCACCACTTGGCCATCGTGCAAACCCAGCGCACGCGCGACGGGCGCATCGACATAGGCCGTGCGCATGTCGAGGTGCACAGGCGATGCCCGAGAGACTTGGTAGACGCCCTCAGGGCCAAGAATGGCCATGGTTCGACCTTAGGGGAAGCGCACCCAGTTTTTGCGCTCGTTCATGTTCATGTCACGGGTGGAATAGCCACCCGCCCAAGTGCTGCCCGAAGGTGCGGAAGCTTTGCCGCTCGCGCCCAACTGGGTCCGCAACAAATCTTCGTTGCTTGGCATGCGCAGCACCGCACCGGCGATCAACACGCGCGGGGTGGATTGGGTGAAGGCTTGCGGGTTTTGTTGCATCAGGGCTTGGCGCAGAACTTCGATTTTGAGAGGGCTTTCCGCCAAATGTTGGCGAATCACTTTGTCGATTGTGTCACCGGCATGCACGGTGTAACTTTTGCCAGCGGGCTCAGCCGCCCAAACAGCGCCCGACATCAACCACATCGCCAGCAAAGCGCGCAAGGAAACAGGCAACGTGTTCATGTGAATTCTCCGTGTCAACATTGTGTTCAGTAGGTGTAAGGCCAAGCGACCCAAGTGCCGCGAAATTTTTGCGCTTGTCCTGCCACCTGCTTCAATTCAGCTTGGTAGGGGCTGACGGATTTGACTTCCGCCAACACCGCCGCGTCAAGCGCACCACCTTCTAAAGCATGCTTGGGCAACACCCGCGAATCAGCCAGCATGAGCTTATCGCCCACTCGAAGACCGGATGTGCCACCGGCATTGAGCGTGAGTTTGCCCGGCTCATCTTGCAAAACCGCAAAGCTTTGCGGATCGCAGGCGAGTTGTTTGTCGAGTTGTTGCGCCAAGCCCGCCACCGACTGCGCGATCGCATCGGCTGTATCAAGATCGATTTTGGGCTGCCCCAAACGGTCAGCTTGGGGGAAGGTCAACACCAAATCTTGGGCACTCAACCAAGTGCCACGCGCCCCAGGACCACGCACTTGCCACTGCATGGCAAAGCCTGACAGGTCATCGGTGGTGGTGCCTTGTGGCGCGGGGGCCAAGGTCAATTGCAAATGCCACTGCACATGCTCTTCACCGTGCCCATGCGTCAATCGGTCGTAGGCGCGGGTGTGCACAGGGTCGGTCATCAAGCGCCAATGTTGGGCTTGGCTGGCCGCTTCGAGCAAACGGGCTCGGGCAGTGCGACCAATTTGCTGCGCATGAAAACGTTGTACCGCGCGCAAGCTGGGCGACAAATCCACACTGACGGACATGACATGCATCAATGGGGCTTTGGCTTGCGTGGCTTCGCAACGCTTGGGCGCGACGGCCTCGACGTTGGCATCGGCCATGTCGGCTTGCGGTTCGTTGTTGGCGTCACGGGAGTAGGACTTGACGCGTAAATCACGCACCTTGATCTCAGAGCTGAAACGGTTCAGTTCTCGCAAAGCGCCATCGGTTTCCATCCAACTGGTGGCGGTGACTTGAGTGTTCGCTTTCATGGCGGTTTCAACCAACGCACTGCGGATCGCTTTCAAGCGTTCCTCAGGATTCAAGTCGGCCGCCCATACGCCCTGCCCGAGGCTGGCGCCAACGAGCACAAAGGGCATCCAACGCAAAAAAGTCATAGCACGCATCTCCAAACGGGGCGCATCAGCGGCGTTTGTTGTTCAAGCTGGCGACGTAGAGCGTGCGCAAGTCATTGACGACACCACGGTCCAAGGACATGGTGGTTTCGTACGTGTCGTCCCCCACAGGGGTGATGCTGACCAACACGGCGCCAAAAATGACACCCTCCACACGCGCACGGAACGTGTCACTCATCACCGTCATGTCAGCCACCGTGGTGCTGGCGTCCAACTGCTGGCCGTAAACCTGCTCGGTCAAAGCGCGGTAGGCGTCAAGTTTGGACGCACGAATGGCCAACAAACGTTGTTGCGCTGGGTTACGGTGGTTTTGAATACTAATCACCGCATAACCTGTTGCCACCAAGGTCTCACGCTTTTCAGTCATGGGCGTGATCATCGTGGCGGGCTTGTTGTCCGCAGCGGATTGGGGCGGCTCTTCGTACTCGTGAACGTGGTGGAACTTAAAAGCGGAGCAGCCGCTCAAAAACAAAGTGACCGCAAGTGCAGTCCAAATGGTGATGCGTTTCATGTCGTGTTCCTAAAACAGGTCTCCCCCTTGATTCGGTACGAAATGAGGCATCTTTAATATTTTGACGAATGAATACTTTTACCGTCTTGTCGCATTTGCTCCGCCAACGACAATCATGTGTAGGAATTTTTGACATGAAACAGATTACTCACTTTATTGGATCGAGCACATCCGCTCAATCGCTACGCGATCTGGTCGCCACCATGGCCAACTCGAACGCCACTGTCATGATCACAGGCGAAAGCGGTACCGGCAAAGAACTTTTGGCGCGCCTGTTGCATGATCAATCTGAGCGTTGTGGTGCCAACTTTGTGCCGATCAACTGTGCCGCCATTCCCAAAGATTTATTAGAAAGCGAACTATTTGGTCACCGCAAAGGGGCCTTCACAGGCGCTGTCGCAGACCGCATTGGTCGCTTTGAGTTGGCCCATGGCGGCACCATCTTTTTGGATGAAATTGGCGACATGTCCTTGGACATGCAAGTCAAATTGCTGCGTGTGTTGCAAGAACGTACGGTCGACCCGATTGGCGGCACACGCCAAATCAATGTCGATGTGCGCGTGATCGCAGCGACTCACCGAGATTTAGAAACCGAAATTGCAGCGGGCCGCTTCCGCGAAGACTTGTATTACCGCCTTAACGTGTTGCCCATGGTGACGCCGCCGCTGCGCGAGCGTCAAGACGATGTGCCGGAACTGCTGACCTTTTTTGCCAAAAAATGCGCCAACTTTGGCAAACAACCCATCACCTTCAAACCCGACTTTTTGCAAGCGCTGCAAAAGTACCCTTGGCCTGGCAATGTGCGTGAATTGTCGAACTTGGTAGACCGCTTCAGCACGCTGTACGCCGGTCAAGAGTTGGAGTTACGTGCCATTCCGCCCACTTTGCTGCCCAAAGGTCTGATTTCGGCACAAGCTGAATTGCAAGCCATTGCCCCCTTGTTGGCCAAGTTAGAAATGACACCGCCGCCCGAAGTGTTGATTGAGTTGGACGACCAACCGGAACCTGAAGACGACAACGACATCGAAGGCATCATCATGTTGGCACAGGGCATGCCGCAGCTGCCGCCCGAAGGTCTGTCATTGAAAGAGCGCATGGCTCAGATCGAGCGCAGCATCATCGAGCAGGCTTTGAGCCGCAACTCGGGCAATGTGTCGCGCACGGCCAAGTTGCTCAATTTACAGCGCACCACCTTGATCGAGAAGATCAACAAGTACGACTTGCGCTCTGTCGCCTGAACTGGGCTTGGGGTATAGAGCCCAGGCTAGGCGGTTTTAGTCTCTGTCTTGGTCGTTGTAGAGCACGGTGATGCTCATGCGACGGTTACGCGGATCGCGTGGGTCTTTGGGGTTGAAGGGGTCGGTGTCAGCCACACCTTCAATCCGCGCAAAGCGGTTTTCTTTGATCCCTTTTTTCTCCAACAACGACCGCGTCACTTCAGCGCGCTCTGCTGACAGCGACCAGTTGTTGCGCCCTTCAGGGTTTTGGAACTGCACGCTGTCTGTGTGACCGCGAATCGCCACTTTGTTCGGAATATCCGCCAACGACGCGGCAATCTCAGCAATCAAACTAGAGGCTTTGCCTTGCATGTTCATACCGCCGCTGGGGAACATCGCAAAGTCAGCTTTGTCGATGATTTCAATGCGCAAACCGTCTTTGTCGCGAGTGATCGACACTTGGTCTTTCAAACCTTCGAGTTTTTTGTTTTGAGACAGCTTTTGCTCAATCTCTTGCTCGAGCTTGGCAAAGTCAGCTTGCTCTTTGGCCGCAGCGACTTCTTTTTTCTGCTCTTCCGTGAGCTTATCGGGATCGGAATATGGGTTTTGGTTTTCCTGACCGGGCTCGGTGCTCGGGTTAGGGCCACCTTCAGAGCGAGGTGTCAAACGTTCCAACAGGCCCGTTTGTTTGGCAGAAAACGGAAAACCATCGGGGTCGATGATGGATCGACCGCCGAACATGCCGTTGGAGCCCGCCAATTGCCCGATGGCAATCATGCTTTGTGAGGTCGGTTTGAAGTAATCCGCAATGCTTTTGCGCTGGTCTTCGTTGGAAGCGCCCAGCAGCCACATCAACAAGAAGAAGGCCATCATGGCCGTCATCATGTCGGCCAACGCAATTTTCCAAGCACCGCCGTGGGCACCGCCGTGGCCATCATCAATGATTTTCTTGATGATGATCACCGGCGCTGGCGCAGCCGGCGTGTCTTCGGGAATGGGAGGTGGCGCGGGCGGCGCTACAGGCTTGGCCTCACCTTCGGGTACGACCGCAACAGCGGCGTCTTTTTCATCCGCCATTATTTCCTCAGCGCATCAAAGAGTTCGCCAAAGGTAGGCTGACTGTCGTGGCTGATACACACACGCGCACCTTCGATGATCAAAGGCACGGGGTAGCCGTGCATGTTGCCCAAAATGATCTGCTGCGCCACTTTGAGCACTTCGCCGTCATCGTCAATGATTTGCTTCAAGCGTTGGGCAAAGGGCTCAAAAATACCGTAAGCCATAAACACACCCAAGAACGTACCCACCAACGCGCCACCAATCAGCGCACCCAGCACAGGCGGGGGTTGGTCAATCGCGCCCATGGTCTTCACCACACCCAACACGCAAGCCACAATACCCAGCGCAGGCAAAGCGCCTGACAAAGCCGCCAAGGCCTCGGCTGATTTCATTTCATTGTGGTGATGGAGCTTGATCGACGTGGTCATCACGTCTTCAACGGCATAGGGGCTCAGCGTGCCTGAAGACACCACCATCAAACGGATGGTGTCGCAAACCAAACCCACTAAACCATGGTCGTGCAGCATCTTCGGACATTCGCCAAAGATCGCACTGGCCTCAGGGTTCTCAACGTGCGATTCCATCGCCACGGCACCTTCGGCCTTGAGTGTCTTCATCAGCTTGGAGATGACGGCAATGATGGCGACGTAGTCGTCTTTTTTGTACTTAGGCCCTTTGACCACACGGCCAAAACCACCCATCGCAGCTTTGAAGATAGACAGGCTGTTGCCTGAGACCATGCCGGCAATACCCGCACCACCAATGATGAACATCTCACCAGGCGCGGCTTTGATAATAGGCCCCATGTCACCGCCGTGAGCGACGTAACCGCCGAACACGCAGACAAACAGCAAAATAACGCCAACAATCGAAATCATCTAACACTCCCCATGCAGGTCAGCGCACCTCGAACACTTCGGGTGCGCTTGTTTTTATCAATCCTAACAACCTGCAAGATTAACTGAATTTCAGTTCATCAAGCCTGTAGATCGGGTACTGGCTGGCACCAAGGAAGGCACGCCTTCCCAAGCATCGCGAATTTCACGCATCAAACCGTGAATCTCATCCAAAACGGTGATGTCGTTGTGGGCGTTCACATGGAACAAACGACGGGTCACATAGCTGTACAACTCATTGAGGTTGTTGGCCAAGTCGCCGCCTTTTTCAAAATCCAAAGCGCCTTGCAGACCAATCACGATGCGACTGGCGCGGGCAACAGCTTTCGATTTTTCTGCGATGTTGTTGTGTTGAATGTGACCGCGAGCGGTAGACAAGCTCTCCAGCAAGCCGTCAAACAACATTTGAATGAGCTGCACATTGTTAGCCGTGGCTACGCCTGTGGTGACTTTGACATTGCCATAACTTTGAATGGCACGCATGTTGGCTCGCATCTGATTAGCTCCTGTGTTTCTCTGGTTGACACAGACAGTATCGGAAGGGTGTCCAAAAACTTGAGCGCTTGTGTGTGAAGTTCATGCGTATCTTTACGCAATCTTAGCGTCTGCGGTCACAGGCTGATTGAATGGCACATCGGTCACCGTGTCGGTGGCCAAGTCTTGCCGCTGCTGATCCTCATACGCTTGCACATGCTCCAAGCCTTGGTTCAAAGCGTTGCCGCCTTCCAGCACCTCGGCTTGGCCGGTTTGATCGGTCAGCGCCAAGACGTTGTCGTCAGACGCATCCGCGGATGGGGCTGGGCGTTTGAACAAAAATTGAGAATACGGTGTGTCGTTAGGAATGCCAACACGCTGATACATCATGTCCACCACGCTGTCGATGGTTTGCTTTAAGCGGGCCAACACGTCTGGATCCGGATTTTTGGCGTAATCGCCACCGTATTCACGGGCATTGCGGTAAATGCTGCCCAAATGTTGGGGCGGCAACCACGATTGAATGTGCCCGCGCGCTGTCGAAATTTGGCGCTCCGAGTTGGGCACACGGTTTTCGATGCCTGCCGCATCCTCCACGCCATCTTGGAACGTGGCGGTGATGTGGGCGCGCAAGATCGGCTCGTAATGCGGGCGCAAGGCCTCCACCAAGTTCGCGTCAAAGCCATCGACTTGCTTGCCGTTCATGGCATCCCACAGCTTTTTACCTTCGAGGCCACTGAACAAAATATCGCCAGGTGGCGCAGGCTCAACTGGCGCCTCGGTCGCAGGCTGTGCGTTGGCGGGGTTTTCGTACATTTTGGCCAGCTGGTTGACCTTGTCGATCAAATACAGCGTGAGGATGACCAGCAGCAGCAGCACCCACGACACCACATTCATCATGAAGTTACTCATGCACGTCTCCTAGCAGCGGGTTGATCGGCCTCCGACCCTTCCACTTTCAAGGTGCCACGCAGTTTTTTGACCACCGATGACAAAATTTGGCTGACCCGAGATTCGCTGACCCCCAAGGTTTCGCCAATTTCCTTCAGGTTGAACTCTTCCACGTAATACAACTGCATGACCAACTGTTCACGCTCAGGCAACTGCGCAATCGCATCGGTCACCGCATCCATGAACTGGGCTTCTTCCACGATCACATCGGGCTGCTGCGAAGAATCATCCGCAATGCTCATCACCTCTTCGGTGACCACTTCCATCGAATACGTCTCAAAACGCTTGGCTTTGCCGCGTTCTTTGTGGAACTCTTCCAAGTCTTTGCCCATGTAATCGGCAATCTCTGCTTGGCTGGGGGCACGACCTAACTCGGCAGCCAAAGCGTGCACCGTGGTGTTGTGTTCTTTGTTGAACGCCACGGCAGAGCGTGGCAAGAACGACAAACGACGCACTTCATCCAGCATCGCCCCACGCACACGGCTGTGGGCGAAGTTTTCAAACTCGATGCCTTTGACGGGGTCAAACGCACGTGACGCTTCCAACAAACCGATCATGCCGACTTGAATCAGCTCATCAAGCTCCATGAACGCAGGAATGCGCGCCTTGAGGTGCAAGGCCACACGTTTGACCAGCCCGAGGTGGGCCAACACCAAGTCTTCGCCTTTGGGGGCGCAGGCTTTGTACATATTGACGGGAGAACGCGGGCTCATGACTCAGACGAACTGTTTTGCATCAGACGCTCCATGAAAAATTGCATGCCGCCCGACGGATGGTCGATGGGTCGTAAATGGGTGCAGGCTTCGGCCAAGCGCATGTAGTCACGCGAAGCGGCGGTGCCGGGGGCGAGCTCCAAGACTGATTGGTATTTTTTCAGGGCGCGCAACACCATCTCATCACTCTCGATGGAGGTGAGGTAGTGCACCGATTCGCCCAAGAAGCGCACGCACACGTCGTTGAGTTTTTTATAAAGTTTCCAACCCTCAGCTTGGGTGTTGACCATGTTGGGCAACAAATAGATTTCGTCTAAACCCATTTCTTTGGTCAAGATTTTGATGGTGCCGTACGCGTCAGCAATGGACGAGGGATCGTCTTTGACCACAATGAAACGACGCTGGCAGGCCGACAAGAACGACAGCACCGAGGGCGAAATGCCCGCCGCCACATCGACGATCAAGTAGTCGACATCGTCGGTCAAAGCGCCAAACGACTGCACGATGCTGGCCGCTTGCACTTGGCTCAACCCAGCCAACTCTTGCATGCCTGAGGCACCCGGGATCAGCTTGATGCCTTGGCGCGTGGTGAGCATGATTTCAGGCAAGGTCTTTTGCCCTGCCAAAAAGTGACCCAAGTTGTACTCGGCGCGTGCACCGAGGGCGATTTGCGCGTTGGCCAAGCCGAGGTCGGCGTCAAACAACATGACGCTGAAGCCCATTTGGCGCAAGGCCACGGCCAAGTTGATGGACGTGGTGGTTTTACCCACCCCACCCTTGCCGCTGGCGATGCCGATGATTTCAGTTTTACGGTGCTTACTCATGGGTCAGGCCTGTGGTTTCGGGTTTAAAGCGGGCGGCGATTTGGGCCAATTTAGAAGTGGCCAAATCGTTCAAGGCTGCATTGCGGGCGGCGTGGGGGTGGTCTTCCACCTCTGGCAAAGGCAAGTTGTCCAAGGCGCGCTTGACCAAATCGGTCATCGCAACGTCTTGCACCAAGTCAGCCGTGCGGTCGCCTGTGCTGGCCACTGACACGCCCAAGGTTTGCTCGGTCAAGAACTGCAACAGCGCCCATGGTTGGTTCGACTCGTCGAGCTTACTCAACATCAAAGAAGCCCATGTGTTGTCGGTGTTTTCAAACACGCGGCGCAAGTTGGCGGCGGATGCATCGGCAGGCACCACGGCGTGACACTGCACCTGCAGGTTCATGCTGCGCAGGTCGGCCAAACGCTCGTTCATTTGCACGCCGGGCGTGTCAATCAAAATCAATTCACGGTTGCTGTGCTCTTCGAGCAACAGCTTCAAAGTGGCGGCATTGGTGGCGCGGAAGCTGTCCACACCCGACTGGGCGCTGAGCAATTGTGTTTGGCTCCAAGCGCCAGCGCGTTGGTCGTGAAAGCTGATCACCACCACTTGTTCGCTGCCGTGGACGAGCGCGGCATTTTGGGCCAAGCGCGCAATCATCAACGATTTGCCAGCGCCCGAAGGACCGGCCAACGCATGCACACCCGACATAGGCGTCGCGGCAGACTCTTGGCCCACCGCATGGCTGAGTTGACGCTGCAAAGCACCCATTGCGTCGGCCATGTTGTCGTGGTCTTTGATGCAATCCATCAACAAAGCGCGCAACGCGACAGGAATGGGGGCATCGTTCAAGGCATCACGCAAAGGCGACAAGGCTGCAGGCAGGGGCACACTGCCCTGCCAAGCGGCCATTTGTTGGCCCAGTTTGAATTCGCGGCGCAAAGAAGCCAGTTCTTCGCGGACCAAGGCCACGATTTCGCGACCGCGCAAGGCGTCGTGCGCGTCTTCGGCGTGTTGTGTGGATTCTTTGACAGGGGTGGCTGCTTTGGACGCGGCCACTTTGGCAATCGGCTTGGCAACTTGGGGCTTGACCTCAATCAAGGGCTGAGCCACTTGGGTGGCTTGACGCTCGCGAGATTCGCGCTTGTTTTGATCGATGGTTTGACCCAACAGCACATCAAACTTGCCAGCAGGCGCTTTGGATTGAGAAAAGTCGCTCTTGATGAACGGCTCGGCCTCCTCAGGCGTCAAAGGCGACAAGTCCACGGCCACGATCAACTCCGTCAAGCCATTGACTTGGCTGCTGGAGATGATCAGCACATCGGGGCCGTACTGAGCCACAGCCTTTTCGTTGGCGGCGCGGGCGTCGCGGGCGAGGATTCGTTTCAGTTCCATAGGTCAGCTCACTCTGTCTTATTTGTTGTTGTCGGGTTATCGGCTTTTGGCGTCCACGGTGTGGATCACTTTGACGGCCTGATCGTCCGGAATTTCGCTGTAAGACAGCACAGTCAAATCGTTCACGCGGAAACGGGCAGCTTTGGACAGCCAACCACGAATCACAGGGGACACCACCAACACCGCGGGGTGACCCATTTCTTCTACCGTGCGTGCGCCTTCGCGCAAGCCGGCAAACAAGTTCTCAGACAAACCTGGCTCCATCACCACGGCTTGGCCAGGTTGGCTTTGTTGCAAGACGTTATGCAATAACTGTTCCAGGGATGGCTCCAAGGTCATCACTTGCAAGCCACTGTCGGCATCGACCAAGCTTTGCATGATCATGCGACCGAGCTTGGGGCGAACCATGGCGGTGAGTTGCTCAGGGTCTTGCGTGCGGGTGCTGGCCTCTGTCAAGGCTTCGGCGATGGTGCGCATGTCGCGAATCGACACCGATTCCGACAACAAATTCTGCAACGTGCGTGTCAAGATACCGAGCGATAACTTGCCTGGCACCAAGTCTTCGACGATCTTGGGCGACTTGGCTGCCAATTTATCCAACAGTTGTTGGGTTTCGTCGTGGCTCAACAAATCAGAGGCGTTTTCGCGCAGCACTTTGTTCAAGTGGGTAGAAATAGCAGTGGCCGCGTCAACCACGGTGTAGCCCAAAGTGCGGGCTTGGTCGCGTTGTGAAGGCTCAATCCAGACGGCTTCCAGACCAAATGCGGGTTCGCGGGTGGCGATGCCTTCGAGCTGACCGTACACATGACCGGGGTTGATGGCCAATTCACGGCCCACTTTGACTTCGCCTTTGCCACGCACCACGCCTTTGAGCACGATGTTGTAAGCGTCAGGGTCGATGTTCAAGTCATCACGGATGCGCACGGGCTGCACCAAGAAACCGAGTTCAGCCGACAACTTCTTGCGCACGCCTTTGACGCGTGTCATCAGTTCGCCACCGGTGTCGACGTTGACCAGGGGAATCAAGCCGTAGCCAATTTCCAAACCAATCAGATCGACTTGGTCCACATCGTCCCAGTCGAGTTCTTTGGGGGCTTCGGGGGCGACGGCATCTTTGACAGCCTGCTCGGCTTGTTCGTCTTGCACTTCGCGGGTGACGATCATCAAGCCCAAACCCGCGGCAGCGGCGGCCAGAGCAATGAACATCAAGTGCGGCATGCCGGGCACCATGCCCAAGATCAACAAGATGACAGAAGAGATAAACAAGGCGCTGGGGTTAGACAGTTGGTCCGACGCTTGCTCAGAGATGGACTCGGCGGTTGTCACGCGGGTCACGATGATGGCGGTAGCCAGTGACAACAGCAACGATGGAATTTGCGACACCAAGCCGTCACCAATGGTCAACAAGGTGTAAATCTTGCCGGCTTCAGCCACGGGCAGGTCGTGTTGGGCCACGCCAATGATCAAACCACCGACCAAGTTGATGATCAAAATCAACAAACCGGCCATGGCGTCACCGCTCACGAATTTAGAAGCACCGTCCATGGAGCCGAAGAAGTCTGATTCTTGGGCCAACTCGGCGCGACGCTTTTTGGCGGTGTCTTGGTCGATCACGCCAGCGTTCAAGTCAGCGTCGATGGACATTTGTTTGCCGGGCATCGCATCCAAGGTGAAACGGGCGTTCACTTCAGACACACGGCCCGCACCTTTGGTCACCACCACAAAGTTGATGATCATCAAAATCGCGAAGATGATGAAACCCACCACGTAGTTACCGGCAATCACGAACTCACCGAAAGCCTGCACCACTTTGCCAGCCGCATGGCCGCCTTCATGGCCATTGACCAACACCACACGGGTTGAGGCCACGTTCAAAGCCAAACGCAACATGGTGGCAAACAGCAAGACGGTCGGGAATGAAGAAAATTCGAGGGGTTTGCGGGTGCCGATGGCGATCATGATGACCACCAAGCTGATCAAAATGTTGAAGGTGAACAAAAAGTCCAGCAACAACGCAGGCAACGGCAAGACCAGCATGGACATGATGACGAGCACCACCGCCGGAATACTGAGTCCGGAGAGGTCAAATTTCGACAAGTTGTGTCGAATCGTTGACAGAGTGAGAGTGCTCATCGATGAAATCCAGTTGAATTGGAACGTTTAGTTGTCTTTTCATCCCTGACAAAACGTCGGGGACATCTTCACTAAGCAATCGATGTGCCAGCTCAATCTGACACCGACGTGGTTGCGTCCGAGCAGCGGCAAGATGTGACCTGTCACGGTTTTTGCTTAACTCGTAGGCAAACTCGTTTTAAAGCACACATGAACCTGTCCAGCTACCTTCAAATGCCACCGGCACCTCCAGTGCCTCAAAGCCTCTCGACCAGCGCCACACAAGGGCTGGCAGCAGGCGTGCGTGCCGACGCCGGTACCAATGCAGGGCAAGACTTCGCCAATATCATGGCCCGCCAGTTCCAACGGCTGTCGGCCTCGGAGCGGCCAAGTTTTGCCGCTGAGACACCGCCTAGGCCAGAAGTCAGCGCCCAAGCCGACCAAACACAGCGTGCGCAATGGGCCACCAACCAGTCTTACGCCACACAACAACGGTTGAGCGATGACCGTCAGCAGGACCGCACCGCTCAAACGGACGACGCCAATAAGAGCACGGACGAAAAACGCGCTGAGCAGCGCGCGCAACAACTGCGTGATGAAGCCAATACCGCGGCCTCTGACGCCGCAGACGCCACCCTTTTGGCGCAAGTCGCCATGATGGCCATGCCATCAACCCCGCCAGTGCAGGGCCAAGCCACAGCACCGACCGAAGCGCCTTTGTCATTGCGCACCATTGCGCTCAGCCCACAAGTACACATCATCACGACGCCCAGCGCCACGCCGAACGCCGAGAGTTTGACGGAATTTGCCAAATCCATGGGATTGGACGAAGCCGCCATTCAGAAGCTGCTGGGCGAAGGCGCGGCCAAGCCCCCCGTTGCACCGCCACTCCCAGGACAAGGCGGCACCACCGTAGACGCATCGGCACTGGCTAACGTTAGCCCTGTGGCCACGCCAAACGGTCTTGCATCGCTGATGCAGCCAGCCCCCCAGGGGGCGACATTGCAATCCACAGCCCCTGCGTCAGCCTCGCCCCACAACGCCGATCCTTTGATGCAAGCCCTGAATGCAGCAGCGGCAAACATGCCATCTGCGTCCACGGGCGCAGCGACAGCGACAGCAACGCCAGCGGTCACGCTCTCACTGCCATCGCCGAACCAAGTCGACTCGGCTGCCACACAATTAGCAGCCTTAGGGCTGATGCCTGACACAACAGCCACCTCAACCGTGGCTGCGTCGTCGGCAGACACCCCGATCATGCCTGCGGCTGCGACGATGACCACCACATCGCTGGCACCAGCCACAGCGCCGGCGAATGTTCAGCCCCCCATACAACTGGGTTTGAGCGCGGCAGACATGGCGTCGATCCAACAAATTCAAATCACCATTACGGCGCCCTCCGCTGCGCCAGTGGCCTCGTTGCAAAACATGGCCCTGACCAGCGGCCCAAACAGTGTTGCCACCCCCAGCACGCTAGAGGCTTTGTCATTGCTGGGTGGCAACATCACCGAGCAAAGCATCAGCGACTTGGTGGCGCAGTTCTCACAGAACTCCGGCGCTGGTGACGATGCACAGCAACAACCCTCTTCTGGCAACAACAGCGGCCAAGGTTTTGCCCAAGCTCTGGCACAAACCAGCGCCCCCGCACAAGCAACAAACGCCAACGCGGCCTCATCCGTCGCGACCACGACGCCCATGAGTGAGGTGTACGACCAGTTGAGCGACAAAATGGCCACCGAAATGGCCGCTCGCATGCACAAGCAGCTCAGCGATGGCGAATGGAAAATGAAATTCGGTCTGCGCCCTGCCCATTTGGGTGGCGTCGAAATTCAGCTGGAAATGAAAGACGGCAAACTCAACGCCGTGATCCATGCTGAAAACCCACTCACACGCGACCTGTTACAAAACAGCAGCCAACGCTTGCGCGACGCACTTGAAAACTTTGGCATTCATGCCGGCCAAATGCACATCGGTCAAGACAGCGGCAACGCACAACAAAACCCATCTCGCGGTTCATCAAAACCGTCGCAAGTTGGTGACAATTCATCATTGCAAGTCAAGGGCAGCGACAACGTGGCCAGCGCCACCGAAACCCGCAACAAGGCCAATGCGTCCTTGCTTGACCTGTACGCCTAATCACGCATGACCATCTAATAACAGGAGTAAGCCCCATGTCCAGCGCACCCGCAGCAGCAGCCCCAGCCGAAGAAGGCGAAGTCAAGCCGAAAAAGAAAAAGCCAATCTTGCTGATTTTGGTGATCGTCTTGTCGCTCATCATCCTGATTGGCGGCAGCGTGTTTGGCACTTTGTTCATGTCAGGCTACTTTGAGCACAAGAGCGAAGCAGCCGCCCACGACAAAGTCGATGAGCTCGAAAAAGCCGCCGAAGACGCCCACAGCGCAGCCCCCGCCGGTCCTTCCAAAGTGAAGAAAGATGCGTCAGAAACCACCCGCTTTGAAAATACCTATTTGCAAATCGACAAAGAGTTCATGACCAACATCACGGGCAGTAAAAAAGTGATGGTGGTGCAGATTGCCGTCATGACGCATTACGACAACCGTGTGTTCGACAACGTCAAGAAACACGAGTTCGCCGTGCGTTCTGCCGTGCTCGACGTGATGCGCCAAAGCACCGAAGCCGACATTGCCAAGCCTGAGTTCCGCACCGAACTGGCCGCCAAAATCAAAACCGTGATGAACGCAATGCTGATGAAGTACGAAGACTTCGGCGGCATTGAAGACGTGTTCTTCACCTCGTTTGTGATGCAATAACGCACAAGCCCATGAAATCCAACCTGCTCTCGCAAGAAGAACTGGCCGCCCTGTCTGAGGGCGTGCGCGACGGTTCGATCGAGACCGACACCGGCTTTAACACCCGCGTGCGGGTTCGCAAGCACGACCTCGCCAGCGAAGACAGCAGCTTAGGCGTGAACGTCTCGTCGGTCGACATGATCAACGAGCGCTTCATCCGTTTGTTCCGTCTGGGTCTGCTCGAAGTGCTGCGTACCAGCCCGCGTGTGAACCCCACCCGCGTCCAGATTTTGAAGTTCGGCGACTACCTCAAAGGCTTGAAGCCACCGCTCTCCGTCAACATGGTTCGCATGAACCCGCTGCGCGGCAACTCGGTGATCATCATTGACCCCAACGTGGTGTTCAGCTCGCTGGACAGCTTCTTTGGTGGCTTTGGCAAAGGTGTGGGCGAATTGCCCTCGGGCCGTTTGTTCACGCCCACCGAAAGCCGCATCATCAAGATCATCTTGGAAGTGTTCTTTCGCTCACTGACCGAAGCTTGGGGCCCTTTATTGCCCATCGAGTGCGAGCATGTGAGCTCTGAGATCAACCCCCAATTTGCGCAAATTGCCGATGAGAACGACTTGGTCGTGCTGAGTCGCTTTGAAGCCGATGCCACGGTCAGCGGCGGCAAAGGCTTCATCGATTTGGTCTACCCCTACTCGTCCCTCAAGCCTGTGCGCGAACTGCTCAGCAGCCGCGTGCAAAGCGGCGAAGGCAACGAAGAATCCGACAAAATTTGGCGCCGAGACTTGGCTGCCGCCGTGGGCGACGCCAAATTGGAATTGGTGGTCAACATGGGCGAGGTGAAAACCACGCTGCACCACCTGAATAACTTGCAAGAAGGCGATTTGCTCTTCTTTAAGAAAGACGAGACGGCGCTGATGACCACCAGCGGCGTCCCCACCTTCCACGTCAATGTGGGAACACGCGGCTCACAAGTAGCCGTTCAAATCGACCACGAACACGTGCACGGAAAAATCTGAGACAGGACTTTCAAATGACTGATAACACTGACGACCACACACACGAACTCGACGACGACGCGCAAGCAGGGCTGGCTCAAATGCTGGCTGGCAACGCGGAGCCCAGCTTGGAAGACTTCAAGCCGAGCATGCCTGGCAACATCAACCCCGAGATTTTGCAAAACATCTCGGTCACCTTGTCCATCGAGGTGGGCCGTGCGCAAATCAAGATCAAAGACTTGATGCGCCTGACCCAAGGCAGCGTGGTCGAACTTGACCGCATTGCTGGCGAACCATTGGACTTGTTGGTCAACAACTCGGTGGTCGCGCAAGGCGAAATCGTGTTGGTCAACGACCGCTACGGCGTGCGCTTGACCCGCGTGGTGCCCTCTTCGGAACGCCTGAAGTTGATTTAATTCACCGACCTAGGGGCCACCAGCCTCGGCTTTTTGCCCGAGGCTTCACTTTGTTCCCTCCGCTTCAAGCGGCCAAAAAAATGCCTGCAATTTGCAGGCATTTTTCTTGGGGGTTAGAAACCGTGATCAGTTCGCGTTGATCTTGCGACCGTTCAAAGGCTGCACAGGGCGTGCATTGCGCTTGAAGGGGAAGTCGATGACTTGCTTCTTACCAATGTCAACGGGCGTCTTCAAGATGTAGAAGTTCACGCCTTCGGTGCATGGGGGTGTGGTCAACGAGCCTTCGTAGCTGTAGTGGGTCAACGCAGCGGGAACCAAAGTGGCAGGGTCGAACTTGGCTTTTTCAGGCTTGACTTCGGGGCCTTCTGACTTAGGCGCGTTGTTCCACAAAGTTTGGATCGACGCGTTGTCTTTGCCTTCGTTGAGCAACACACCCAACACCGCCAACTTGCCTTCCGCATTTTTGTGCACAAAGTGAGCGACCATCGCCATGGGCTTGCCGTCAATTTGCTCTTCGCTGGGGCGGTGGAAGTGGAATTGCAACAGGTTGTAGACGTCTTTGTTGATCTTCAGCGTGCTGCCGGGCTCCACGTTCACTTGGATGGTGTGGCCGTTGTTCAAGATTTTGAGCGGGCCTTCTTTGTAAGCCACCGTCAACACATCTTTGGATTTCTCAAATGGGCCGGTGATGTTCAAAGGCGATTGCTTGGTGCCTGTGCCGCAGGTGGGGAACTCATCGCCCCACTTCTCTGGGCCCATTTCACCGTCGTAGGCCCAATGCACGGCATGGTGACCGTCTTTTTTGGCATGCGCGGGTTCTTTGGAAACGGCGCAGTCAGCCAACACATTGATTTTTTTGCCAGCGGCGACCAAGGCGTTTTGTGCGGCGCAAATGGTCTTCAGACGCGAGGCCACTTCCGCCATTTCAAGAGACTTCTCAAACGCTGAAATGGTGTCTGGGTCTTTCACGCCATTGGTCAACAAGCGCAAGGCGCCTAAACCGAGTTGGCGCTCGCTGGTCATCGGGCCTTTTTGGGCCTTGATGTAGGCGTCGTACTCTTCCAACACCACGCCGTTGCTGAACGCGTCTTTGACAGCCGCGAACTCGGTGGCGACGGGCTCAATTTCTTTCAGTTGCTCTTTGGCTTCTTCCAACTCTTTGGTGAGCTTTTCGAGTTCTTCTTGCGCCTCGCCCATGCCTTCGCTGGCTTCGGTCAGCTCTTGGACCGCGTGGGTTTTGGCGCTGTAGCTCATATAAGCAAACGCCGCAGCGCCTGCGAGCAACAGGCCTAGGACAATTTCGAGAATCAGACGTAGGTATTTTTTCATGGCCATTCACTTGAAGGGGTGCATTGATAGATGTCCTTGACACAAGCGCGCGGCTTCTCTCAAGGCAGGTGCATGCATATCGGCTCCAAGTCCACAAAGCTTTAATGCACGGCTGAGTCGGCAAATTATGGCCGCTGGGCCAGCAAGGGGCGGCGAATTACAATGGCGGTCTTATCAACAGCCTCTGGATCAACACCATGAACCGCTGCACTTTCCCCCATGGGGAGGCTCGCGCATGAGCCGCAAAGTCTTCATCAAAACCTTCGGTTGCCAAATGAACGAGTACGACTCGGACAAGATGGCAGACGTCTTGGGCGAAGCCCAAGGCTACGAAAAAACCGACGACCCCGAACAAGCCGATCTGATCGTTTTCAACACCTGCTCGGTGCGTGAAAAAGCACAAGAGAAGGTATTTTCAGACCTCGGTCGCGTTCAACACCTGAAAGCCAAGGGCGTCAAAATTGCCGTGGGCGGTTGCGTGGCCAGCCAAGAGGGCGACGCCATCATCGCCCGTGCGCCTTATGTGGACGTGGTGTTTGGCCCCCAAACGCTGCACCGTCTGCCTGATTTGCTGAATCAACGTGAATCGCTCATGCGCCCACAAGTGGACATCAGCTTTCCCGAGATCGAAAAGTTCGACCACCTGCCCCCTGCCCGCGTAGAAGGCGGCACCGCCTACGTGAGCATCATGGAAGGCTGTAGCAAATATTGCAGCTACTGCGTGGTGCCCTACACCCGTGGCGAAGAGGTCAGCCGTCCGTTTGACGACGTGTTGGTCGAGGTAGCCGGTTTGGCCGCGCAAGGCGTGAAAGAAGTCACACTCTTGGGCCAAAACGTGAACGCCTACCGTGGCGTGATGGGCAACACCGCCGAGATTGCCGACTTTGCACTGTTGATCGAGTACGTGGCCGAAATTCCGGGCATTGAGCGCATCCGCTACACCACCAGCCACCCCAACGAGTTCACCCAGCGTTTGATTGATGCCTACGCCAAAGTGCCGCAACTGGTGAGCCATTTGCACTTGCCCGTGCAGCACGGCAGCGACCGCATCTTGATGGCCATGAAGCGCGGCTACACCGCCATGGAATACAAGAGCACGGTGCGCAAACTGCGCGCCATTCGCCCTGAGATGGCGATGAGCTCAGACTTCATCGTGGGCTTCCCCGGCGAAACCGAAGACGACCACCAAAAGCTGATGAAGCTCATGGACGATGTGTACTTTGACAACTCGTTCAGCTTCATCTTCAGCCCACGCCCCGGCACCCCTGCCGCCAACTTGCACGACGACACGCCGCACGCGGTGAAACTGCGACGTTTGCAAGAAGTGCAAAAGGTGATCAACGACAACATGCACGCCATCAACGTGCAGCGTGTGGGCACCGTGCAACGCGTGATGGTGGACGGTTACTCGAAGAAAGACGCCAACGAATTGCGCGGCCGCACCGAGTGCCACCGCATCGTCAACTTCCCTGCAGGCCCCAACCCTGAACGCTTGAT
Source organism: Limnohabitans sp. (assembly GCF_031539175.1). Classification (GTDB taxonomy): domain Bacteria; phylum Pseudomonadota; class Gammaproteobacteria; order Burkholderiales; family Burkholderiaceae_C; genus Limnohabitans. The sequence continues at coordinate 44,916 of NZ_JAVKLQ010000018.1, forward strand.
GCACCAGCTGATTGACGTGAAAGTGACCGAAGCCAACCCGCATTCATTGCGGGGCGAGGTGGTGGTGAAGTAACTCTACGAGCAATCCAAAGAAAAAAAGCCCAACCGTGAAATCACGGTTGGGCTTTTTGCTGTTCGCAGTCAGTTATTGTGTTTTCAAACCTGCGTACCAGACTGTCTGAAAACTGAATTATTCAGCTCCTACTATTTAGTTGGAATTCAAAAAGTCTTTGAAAATTCGCCACGATGAAACTCTAAGTACATCAAGTGTTCATTTGCTATCCAACGCAACGACATCTGAGAGTAGACGCCAAGCACTTGGCGGTTCAGCTCATCAACCTTATCGCTAATCATGATCTGCCCCGTGTTTGAGAATGTGATCAAAAACTTGTCAAACAATGCATCTAAGTTTGCAGATAACAAGAACCCATTAAACACATCAAGGCGTTCTGAATCACTGGAACATACAACCCATGGCTTGGCATGGCTTGCTCGTAGTGCAGGCGAAAGCGTCAACCCTGTAACAGCACATGCACCGCCCCAATAGGACAGCATAGCCTGGCGGTATCGATCTTGCCCCACACGTTGACGCACCAAACGTTGCACCTCTGTACTTTGTATCTCATGGCTAGGCAGCGCGGCTAAGGCGTGTTGCACCTCGGTGTCAAAATCTACCACCGCCTGGTTGGGTAGCGACTGAGCCAAAGCTGACGCCCGGCGCAACCATCCGGCCAGCTCGGCATCGGTATTTGCAACAAATGTGGCATCGTTACGCGGCCACATGGCAAAACTGCGCTCCAACTCAGGCTGCAAAGTTGGCGGTCCCTGAACCAAAGTCACGGCATAGCCTTGCTGCAACAGCGACACAGCCACCCGCGCTGGGTGTCGGGCAGAGCCCAAAGTCACGGCCGCACCCGTTGCAGACACGGTGTGTTCAAAACCGTGGTCGTGACCCGCTTTTTCGATGAGGGCGCGTTTGAGAGGTGTCATGTGTTCAGAAAAACCCCCCGTTTATTTTGATCCGCAAGAACCTGTTCAACGTGGGATTTAGAAAAAATAACTATAAAAATCAATGACTTATAAAAATTGAATGATCCGCAAATGATCCGCAAATGATCCGCAAATGATCCGAATCGGGTGGCATGCAAGTCACTCCGGCTCTACATAGGCGGTCGTTTTTCCTTGTCCGCGCATGACAATTTGCCCGGCAGCCAACATTCTTTGCAACAACCGCTTGACCTGTCCCTCCGTCAATCGGCAAAGCTCCATCACCTCAGCCCGTTTGATCTGCCCATGCTGTCGGATATAGCTCAGCAGCATCTGCTCATGCTGAATGGGCCCAAAGCCCACCTGGCGGGTGTAAGCCGCCTTGTCGCTCACCACGGTGTAGACCGCTGCCGACAAGGTGTAACTGCGGCCACGCGTGTTGCCGTGTGCCTCTACCAAGCCAGCTTCAGTCAACGCCTCCAGCGTGCGCTTGGCGCTGGCCGCGTCGCGCTGAATATGCAAGGCCAGCGCGTCAGCTGGAAGTCGTTTGAATTCGCGTAATGCCGCCAAAGCAATCAGTGAATCAATGGGCAGCTCGGCATTGCGGTTCCGCTCTGCGTCCACCACCATGCGGCGGAATGCCACATCGGCGGGCACCGTGGGCAGGCTCAACACCACGTTGTGCGAATCCGTTCGGCCGTAATCTGGCGCTGGGCGGCCAAACTTGAGCATGCCCCGATAAATGGTGTCCACGCCGCGCCCAGAACGCTCCACCACCCCAATGCGCTTCATCGCATCGGCCAGTGCGCGATTGCGTGGGCGCGGCTCTGTCACCAGCAAATTGGCCAGTGTCACGCCGTCCACCAAGCCACCGGGGTTGCTGATCACCAAGGCCTCATCCTCCAGCCGCACATGCACCGCCCCCATGCGGTGGTAGTCGCGATGAATCAAGGCATTGGCCACGGCCTCGCGAAACGCGGCCATGTCCACCAAGGGCACCGGCACACGGAACAAGCCAACTTGCAACTCTTGCTCGGGGTTGTAGGGGCGGAAGTTGGTCTCCAGCCAATCCAGCGCCTTGAGCAGCGGAAAACGCCGAAACTCGTTGAAGCGCACCGCCTGCTGCGCCAGCACCTGAAACGCCAGCTCGTGGGTGGCCACGCGCCGCTGCAACACTGACTCGCGGCCAATCAACAACAAACCCGTCAGCGTGGGCACACGGGTGCCATCGGCCAAACGCTGCGTAAATCCCAGTGCGCCATCCATGGCCTCGTCGTCCAGCTCCAGCAGCACGCGGTCGCCACCGTATTGCTGCACGGCTTGGCGCAGGCGTTCGCGCTCCAGCGGGTCAAAGTCGGCAAGGGTGCAGCCCGCCACCGGCTGGGCCGACACATCCACCAGGCCAAAACTGCTGGCGCGGCTGATGCGCTCGTGCGGCAGCATGGGCACACACTCGGGCGTGCCATCGTGCTTGATGCGGCGGCGCACATACACGCCAGCTTGCGTGGCCACCTCGCCCTGAGCTTTGGGCACAGTGATTTTGGCCACAGGTACATCACCAACTTGCAGTGCCTCTACCTTCACCTGCAAAGCAGGCGATGTGCGCGCCCCCACCATGCCAGCCAAACCGGTCAGCGCCAAGTGGTCGGCATGCAGGCCCGTGGCTTGCCCATTGTCCTCCACCCCCAGCCAGAGCTCGCCGCCCTCGGTGTTGGCTAGGCACACCAAAGCCTCGACCAGCTCGGCATCCGACAGGCGTTTGCGGTCGCTTTTGAATTCAACGGTGAGGGATTCTGAATTTGGAATCATGTCAAACCTTGATGACCTCGGCAGATTGAAACTTCACCATTCCAAAACGATGGAGTGAAGACGCCGAATACCGCTGACCACGCTCTGGAAAAAGCACCAAATTTTTCCCGGTGGTCAGCGCACTGGGATAAATCAGCCCATCCAAAGGCTTTCCTTCGGAGGAGAAGACTTGGGCGAGATATTCGCAAACCAGCTGGGTAGGCACGTACTCGATTTCAGCAAGATTGTCCTCGCCCACAGGCTTGCGCATGTCCGCCACGAAATGCGACAGAAAAATCACCTGGTCTTGTTTTGTGTCGCGCCCCTCGAAGATCGACATGCATTGCGGCAGGTGTGTCAGGTCCAGCACCTGAAGCTCACGGCTGGACTGCCAGCGACTGAGCGTCACGTCTTCGGCTATCACAGCCCGAGCTTCTGCCAATGCTGTGCGCTGATCAAACGCCAGGTACAAATAGGGGATACCCGCGGGATTCATCCGCCCCGACGTGGCTTTGGCATTTGGCGGCGGTCCAGCCTCCTGTGCGGTGAGCCCATGATTCCCACGTCGCACTCGAAGCAATTCCGTGTTGACTGAAATGCTCTTAACCATGTTATTCGCGTTAAACACGTCACCCAAAAAACCGAAAATTTGCGATGAACTCACAAACTGGTCGCCACAATTTCTGTCGACATTGGCCACGTTGTGGAAATGAAATCGGCTTTGATGCTTGACTGTTCTGGTAAACGCCTCCCACGACCAGCGGTAAAGCTCATGTCCGTGACTGCCCATCCATTCACCCTCCGCTGCTTCGACCCAGCCTGTATTCACAAACGAAGCTGCGACATCAGCAATCAAGTTATCCGACAAGTCCAAGGCCTCCGAATCCAAAACTGCCCGAAAAACTTCTTCAGAGCATTGGTAGTCAATGGGGCACGCGCTGTCCCAAGGATGCCCTGCGTGTGTCGGATCTTCAAAACTGTATTTGACTGCCCGTAACAGCGCATCCATCAAAGCAGACAACGGTGCCGCTCGACGCGAGTGGGATTGACAATATGAGCAAGTGGACGAACTGGTGTTTTCCTGAATCAATCGACGCAAGAACTCTTGCTCTCCAACGCACTCACGACAAATCCATTTACCGGGATCGCGCCAACCACGCTCCTCTTGCGCAAAAGCTTCATCGTCAATGCCCATCGGTCAGCCTCTTAATCAATTGGCAGTTGTAATCACCGCCAACCGATTCCACTCGACCAGCCTACGACTCCAGTGCTCCTCTATGGCTTGTGTGAAATCGGGGCGTACCAGCTTGGCACGGGCTTCGCACCAGTGTTCTGAATCTTGACGAATCACCACGCCTTCGAGCGAACCGTTGCGGTAGCGGCTGGGCGTTTCCTTGAGCATCACTTTGAGGTGGTCCAAGGTGGTCGAGCCTTGTAAAAGGCAAGGCACTTTGACAAACCCGTAGGTTTCAGCCAGCACGTTGCGGCGCTGCGCACTCCAAAAGCGTCCTTGGGTCTTGTCGTACACATCGAACAGCAAGAACCAATCGGGCAAATGGTCATAGCCTAGTGAGTGACGGGCAGCGCACCACTCGCCAAACAGAATGACAGGCGTCTCCGCAAGCCCCAGCAACGCCAGCTCTACACGATCCCCCGCCTGCGCTAACCAGTCAGGCAAGCGGGCAAATTGACCGGCGAATGGATCTTGCAAATACTGACCTCGGTTTTGAGCCTGCAACCGGCCATCAGCATCCAGCGAAAAACCAAGGTTTGCGCCATCGAGCTTTTCTTCCACCACCACCGCTTGTGACAACAGCGACTGCGCCTCAGCTGGTGACAGCACCTTATCGTCACGCGGCTCACCTTTTGCAAGCCAAGCGATGTGGGGCGTGTGGGGAAAACGGAAAAATTCGGGCGTCACGCCAACAACTCTTTCAAATACAAGCGTGCTGGATTGGTGACCTCACGTTTGTAGGGATTGTTGGGCGTGGTATTAGCTGCTTTTCCTGGTTTGGGTACGGTCGTTGTTTTATTGATCAAAGCAGGCTGACCGCCATGCAGGACCACATAACGCTCATCATCCAAGTTCAGTGCGAGCCCGTGAAACTCGGCCAACAAGCCCAAGGCATAACGAACGAACTGCCGCGTGCTCTTGAACTGACCCGCATAACCCTTCGGATTGCCCGACTTCAAATCGATATAAATTGCGGTCAATTTACCCAAACGCCCGACCAACACGACACAGTCGCACGCTCGATGATGGTTATGACTTCTAGCTACGGCCAACAACGGCGACATCAACGCGGTGTTGCCACGCCCTTTGTCAGGGTCAAAACTGAACCAGTCGCCATTGGGTGCTGTCAGAGTGACCTTCTTTAACTTCGCCAAAGCCCCATGTTCTTCAATCAACACATGCGTGTGCTGATCTCCCCTGTAGGTGCAGCAAGAAAGTGAGGTGTGCAAAGCATCGAGTTCAGCACTGAGGGCCATCAAAGTTCGCCCCCGTAAAGGATTTCGCTTTGAATCGTGTTCATGGTCTCAATGGTGTCATCGAAGGTTTCAACCTCGATGCCCCGGTCCGCATGAATGTTGGCCAGCCTCAACGTCCTGATCTTGCTGCTTCGAGCTGCACCAGCAATCTTCACACTTTCTAAAGCGGTTGTATAAAGCCGAACTCGATTCGGATTAATCAACTCATTGTCAGCATAGCCATGCTGACTCTGGACAGCGCGTGTGTGCGCCGTCTGTTGGTTGAGCATGATCAGTGTGTTGAGTTCCTTGATCAAATAATCACTGTGGGTGGTGATGAACACCTTGATGCCGGCATTCACCATACGGGCCACCAAACGTGCAAAGGCCCGCTGATTTTTGGGGTGCAAATTGAGTTCAGGCTCGTCCAGTATGAACAAGTCACCCGGCTCTGCTTTGCAGCGCAGGTAAAAACCTACATCCAGCAGGGCACGTATCGAACTTGATGCCTCGTTCATGGTGAAGCGTTGCTTGGCGGCACCTTTAGCCTGAAAAAACAACTGATTCTTCACGACCTTGTAGCTGCCACCAATGATGGCGTCGAAGACCTGAAGTAACTCAGGATTGTCTTCAGCGAGTTTGCCCGTTCGCTTATCAATATCCTCCAGTTGACGAATGAACTCGACGTTGTCCTCCACCGGCCAAGCGTAATCTGCATCCATTGCGGCCTTGAACACAGTTTGGAATGGGTTTTTTTTGAACTCTTTCGAATCAACCTGGTGAAGCGCCTTGATCATGCGGGTGCGTGCCATGTCCAATTCCTTACGGAAAATGGCAACGCCTGTTCGCTCAGCACTGGTGATATGAACGCGAGGTAAATGGTCTGCAAATACGATATCGGCAATCGCGTCTGTGATGAAGTCGGTCAAACCACCAAATGGTCGCCGCAAAACCTCCGGATCGGCGACCAGCACCTCTAACATTGAACTACCAGGGCTTTTATTCAGTGTCGCCAGCACTTTTCCACCTGGCCCTGACTGAACACTGTATTGGTAAGTTTTACTAACCAGATCAACAAAAAGATCAGACCTAGGCACGCACACTGTCTGCGCAAAAACGCTGCCATCTGTCGCGAATGCGCGGGGCAGCCCTTTCACATATGTCTTGCCCATGCGTTTAAGGTAATCATTGACCTTTCCCTCAAACATGAGCATCAGATCAATGCGGTACTCGCTGGCGTCTTTGAGCAGTTGATCAATTTCTGGCTCGATCAAGTCCCTAAGAATTCCGCGCCAGTTGCGCAAAAACCCGTATACCGCATAAGTGGCATAGGTTTTACCTGTGTTGTTTTCGCCGCAGATCAAGGTCAGATCAGCCAGCTCCAGATCGATTTGATCCAGTAGTCCTAGTTTTTCGAAATGGAAGTGCATCAGTGCAAATCTCCTGTTTGTGTCAGTCTATCCCACGCCTCTAGCACCAACCGCTGTGTCCGGTAGTAGCCAAACTCATTGACTTCCCCTTTTTTTAGGACGCGGAAGGTTTCGCTGGGGTAGTCGTCGCCCATGACGTCTGCCGGGTCGAGGATGTAGCGGAGTTCGTCGCGGGTGAGGCCGTAGAGGCGGGCGTAGTAGGCGTCGAGTTCGGCGCGCAGTTGAGCGCGGCGTTCGGGGTTGAAGGGGAATGGCTGGCCGGTGTAGCCGAGGTCTTGCGCCCAAGCGGCTAAGTCGAGTGCGGTGTAGGTTAGTTCCAGCACGCGGGGGACTATGTACAACAAGTCCTTTTCTGTATAAATTTCCGGTGGAAACACAGGTAGCTGTTTGAAATAGTAGAAACTGAAATTAACGCCACCTACTTTTTGCCTAGCTACGAAATCGAAAATCAGCGAACCCAAATTAGCCAAAAGAGCTGCAGATCTAGTTTCCACTATTGCCGTTGACGCTGTCCAAAGAAACATACTGTCACCTTGGCCACTCAACGGCATCACGGTTGCAATTGTTGTACGCTCATCTGTAGCACGTGCATTTCGTCGCCACCCCATCAACCACTTCGGACTGCGGCGCTGCATCCACACGTCGACTTGCGTCAGCAATGCCCCCACACGGGTGCCTTCGCTGGACAGGCCATTCCAGACCCGCATCCAGGCGTCGATTTCATCGAGCTCCAGCTGTGAGAGGGGCACCTCGCGGTCGTCTTCGCACCAGGCGGCGAAGGCTTTGCGGGCGGCAGCGCCTTCAATGCCGGCGGCCCGCAGGGTTTCGGCCAGTGGCGGGTAGCGTTCTTCGATGACGCTTTGTGCCCCATGCAGGGCTTGGGCGAGTTCGTTTTTGCTCAGGGTGTCGACGGTGCGCACGGCCTGGCCTGTGTTGTAGACGGCCTCGCGCATGAGCTGCCCGGCCACCCAACTGGCAACGGCAAACTCCAGTGACTTAGCCTCGGGGATGCTCTGGCTGTACGGGCCTTCGGCATGGGTGAGCAGCCAGGCCTTGGCGAGCCGGGCGGGCACGTTGGCTACGCGGGCCAGCACTTCGCGCTCGTCCACCCAGTAGCGCGGGCGGGCGGTTTGAACAGGGTCTTGCTTTTCAGCCAGGGACATGTCGCGGACATTGCCATCTGGCGTGTAGGTGGCCCAACGGTGGTCAAACTGGTGGATAAGTTTGGCTTCGAAGAGGGGCAAGGTACCAGGCTCTTCCCGGTTCCTGAACTTTCCGCTGTCGGTGTTCATCATGAACATCAGCATGAATTTAAGGCCCCAGGGGTTCACCTCTAGCCGGTCGTCGCTTGCCTCACGCCACAGAACAGGTACACGCCGATAAATCTTCTTGGTGAGTTCGGCGTCCTGGTTAGAACGGAAAACAGGGCAAGTACCTGTGTTCGGGTTAAGCAGTTCAAAGTCATCTTTAGCAAGCCTGAAAATTCGTCTTGCATCGGTCAACTGCGATGTATTGCTGATGAAACAAGCAAACTGGGCCTCTTCTGCATTACCCAAAGTAAGCAAGCAAAACTTGTAGCTTCGGTGCACTCCTTCGAAGATTGCCTGAGAGTTTTCGATGTCAAAAAAGCTGACCAAGTTTCCTTTGGCAATTTTGTTGAACAAATGTTGGCTGAAGGAATCGGTCGCGATGCCAGAGGGAACAACGACACCCGAGCGCCCGATGGCTTTCTTCAGGTCCAGGAACAACTCGGCAAACAGATAGGCCAGGTTCAGTCGCCCAAACCCTGAGGCTGGGAATCGCCCACTGACATGGACAAAAGCCTGTGAGGCCTCGGTCCGTCGAACGTCCTCAAAATACTCTGCATGGAGCTTCGGGTTGGAGGCCCGCAAGTCCTCGATCATTTTGTCGCGTGCGGCCATGTGCTGTGCGTTGGCAATTTCAGGGGCACGGCTCGCGAAAAATTCCTGTGGGTCGAGTTGCAACATTTCCCAGGGCGGATTACCCAGAAGACAGTCAAAACCACCTGCGGCAAACACTTGCGGGAAGGCCAATGGCCAGTGTAAAACGCGAGCTGCCTTGCATGCTTTTCTTGCAGCGGCAACTTGCTGGTGGTGTGACTCATCCTTGTCTTGAGCGCTTAATTCCAAAATCAAGCTGGCGGTCGTTGGCACGATAGCCAGGTTTTTTGCCGTCTTGGGTGCAAGGTAGGCCGCCACAAACAGATCTGCTGCATGCGCAATGGTGGAGTCCTGGCTGTGCTCAAGGAACTGCAAATACGCCCTCTCCTTCTCGCTGATTTGCTCGGGGGTCTCAGCTGCCATAGACTCGATGGCTTTGAGTGACTGTAGGCCGGTTTCGTGCGAGAAATCCAGCGTCAACTGCCCTGACTCCTGTTCTCTTTCCAGTTGCTTCAAGGCGGCCAAGTTGATTTTTGACAGAGCTTTGCAAACCTCTTTGTCATCGCCTGTAAGCTGCTTGAATGCCTCTCCTGACAGTCCTTTCTGAAGCACGTTCAAATCGACAAGGCCCAGCAGCGCATCACCCACCTGCAGGTGGTGGTCCAAAAAGCTCAGCGGCCTGCCCTCTTCAAAACCTTCCAGCCACAGCGCCGTTCGGGCCAGCTCGATGGCCATGGGGTTGCGGTCCACGCCGTAAATACAGCGTGCAATGACTTCCCGCAGGGCATGGCGGTAGGCGGATGGAGTGACCACGCCGTCGTCAGAGCGCAGGGCTGCCAAGCGCTCGGCTAACTTGCGGGCGGCGGCCAGCAAAAAGTGGCCGCTGCCGCAGGCAGGGTCGCACACCTTGATGGACAGCAAGGCCTCCACCGGGTTGTCGGGTTGGGCTGCAATGCGCTCGTCAATGACGGGCACCAGCGCAGACTGGATGAGTTCTTGCACCAGGCTGTCGGGGGTGTAGTAGCTGCCGGTCAGCTTGCGTTCGTTGCCTGCCACCGATGCCACATACGTGCCTTCGCTGGTCAATCCTACAAAACCAAAACTGCGGGCAGGCAGGTCTACCTCAGGCACCAGCTCCAGCAGGCTTTCGTAGACGCTGCCCAGCTCTTCCACGCCCATGTTGCGGTAATCGATGGGGGCCAGGCTGCCACCCGCTTGTGCTGCCCAGCGCATGCTTTGCATGGTGGCCAGCAGATGCGCATTGCTGAGTTCGGCGCCGTCCAGCGCAGGGCATTGGCTGGTGTTGAACAAGCCACCCAATGCAGGCAGGCCCAAGCGGGGCTCGCCCAGGTTGAGGCCTTTGAACACGATGCGCATGCTTTGCCACAGGTCATCAAAGCGGTTGCGGGCGCGGCGGCGCAAGGCCATGTCGCGCAGGCGGGCCAGTGCATAGCCTTGGGTGTACGCGGCGTTGGTTTGGCCGTTGGCGTCTTTGAGCAGGCCGCGCTCTTCGATGCTGAAGACGAAGATCAAGCGGTAAATCAGGCGCAACAGCTGGGCGAAGTAGTCTTCTTTTTTCAGTTCGCCGTTTTGCAGGGCCATGCGCAAGGCGTCGTTGGCGGGGTGCTGCAAAAAGCCATTCCCAAAGGTGAGCAAGGCTTGCGTGACACCCAAGCGCAGGCCGTTGCGCACGCGGGTGCCCTCTTCTTGCCCGGCTTCGCGCCAGGTTTCCCACACCACGGGCTGCTTGACGGTGATGTCGTTTGTGGCTTGCAGGCCTGCGCGGCTGGCGTGCAGCAGGCGCCAGGCGTAGGCAAATTCGGCGTAGCGTTGACCGCTGAGCAGATCGGCGATGTCGATGTCAAGGTAGCTCGGGCGGGTGAGCGTGGCGGCATCGCGCAAGATGCGAATGGTTTTGCCGTTGGTGACGATGGCCCACTGGTGGTCTGGGCTGGCGTTGAGGAGTTCTTGGGCCAGCTGAAAAGGTGACTTTTTGCGCGTACCGCTGTGGCCGCCGATGGCTTGGCCGTCGGTGTGGCGTACGCCAAAGCGTGCGTCAGCCTCGTCTAGGCCTTGGGTGTGTGGCGCAACCAAAATGGGCAGCTGAGCGCCCAAACCGTTGCTGGCGATGTGGGTCACGGGGTAATGCCGGTCACCGACGCTGATGCCGGTGCTGGCACCCACGGCTGGGTAAGCCAGCGCGTCGCGCAACAGCTCGGCCACAAAGGTGGCCGTGGCGTGGTTGGCGTCTAAGTCGGTGCGCTCCATCTGCTTTTCAAAGTGCTTCCATTGGGCGGATGCGATTTGAAAGGCGCGGCTGTATTCGTCCTTTTGCTTGAGGCCTTTGGGAATGCCGTAGTCGGCATCGGCTTGCAAGCGGGCGGTGCCCAGGGCGGCTTTTTCCAAAACGTCGGGCAAGAACAGGCCCCCCTCTAAGCGGAGGGTAGGCAGGTTCAGGGCGGATGACTTGTGGCGGGTGACGCGTTTCATGTTGTTCTTATTGAATTACAGGTCTGCTGGCAGCAGCACATACACACCAATGACGTCGACCGGCAGACAGGGGCTGACGCTGTATTGACCCACGTCGCGGGCGGCTTCGCGCACGCGTCGATGGTCTTCCAAAAGGGCTTGGGCGCGCTCTTTGGCCAGTTGCTCGAAGTAGCTTTGATTGGCCTCTGCAAATTCGATGGACTTCTGAATCTGGCGCGAGATCAAGTCACGCGGCAGGTTACTGGATGGGGTGCTTTGCAGAAGCTGTGCCACGCCCTCGTCGCTAAGCCAAACCGGGTTGCTGCGTCCTTGGACGGCCACAGCAACGGTTTCTTCGGCCATCATTTGATAAGGCTGTCTGCGGCGCACGTAGCTGAGCTGGTGGCGCAAGCGCAACAAATACACTGTGGTGACAACCTGCACTGCATTTGTCTCAGTGGCTGCACAGCGAGCGGTGATGCTACTGTCACCTTGCAAAGCGGTTTCAATCAAGTGGTCGGCAAGCACGGTCACCAGCGGGTGGCTGCGGTGCAGTTCGGCAAAGTCAAGCACTAGGCCTTTGGTGGCGAGGGTTTTGTCGCCTTCTTGAATCAAGCCTTCGTCGGCCATGCGTTGTTGCAGAGCCTCAGGCAGGTGTCCGGGCAAGAGCTTGAAGGTTTGGCGTCGCGATTTTTCTAGCGGCGCGTTCAACCGTGCGCAGGCACTTTGCACAAAGCGCTGAACATCATCTTGCGTGCCCAAGGCTTGTTGCTGTTTTTGCCATTCGGGCATGACTTCGTCTGGGCGAATGGCGCGCTGGGCAAACACGGTTCTATTGGCCTTGGCTTTTTCGAGGGCGTCGGTCCACTGTGCTTGAAGCGGGGCCAAAATTTCTTCCGCCTCTTCAAAACCAAAACCCATTTGGCGGCTTTCGGCGCTCACGCGCTTCATGAGCGCGGCTTTGACCATGGCTTGGTTGATGCGGGTTTTGTCCTCGGGCATGGGCACCAGCACGCCCAACTCTTTTTGGATGGCCTCGCCTTTGCGAAGGATAACGTTGAGCACAAAGCCATCGACTGGGTTGTCTTGCCCATACAGCATGGTGCAGCGCACTTCGGGGGCTTGTTGCCCAAAGCGGTCGACTCGGCCTTCACGCTGCTCATGCCGGGTGGGGTTCCAAGCCAGGTCGTAATGCACCACAGCGGTAAACAAATGCTGAAGGTTGATACCTTCTGACAAACAGTCTGTCGCCACCAAGATGCGGGTATCTGCATCGGCCATATCTTCCACACGTTCGCGGCGTTCTTCGGGGCTGAGTTCGCCAGTGACCGATAAGACGGTGGCTTGTTTGAAATGCTTGCGCAACTCGTCTGCCACGTAGTGGGCGGTGGCCACGTAGCGGCAAAACACTACGGGGTGAAAGCCTTCTTTCACCAAGCCGTCCAGGTGCACGATGAGGTTGGCGAGTTTGGGGTCGCCAGATTTGCCACTCAAGCGATGGGCATCAGCGATCAGGGTTTGCAGGCGCTGGGCGTCTTGCAGTTGGGGGTTGAGTTGACCGGGTGGCTCTAGATCGGTGCCCGCCATGTCATCGGCTTCGCCGTCGTGCAGTCGGTCATCGCCCAGCAAGTCGTCGGCTTCGGCCTCCAGGTCTGCGCCGGTTTTACCCTCAAGCCTTGTGGTCAGCGCCTTGACGGCAGCGGCGGGAGACGAGGCCACGCATCTCAGCAAGGCGAGTGTGGCGTACCAGATCAGGCGTGATTGGCCTGTAGCTTGGCCTTGTTCGTTGGTCTCGATGGCCTCGGCCATTTCGCGGCAATAGGTTTGCACGTTGTCAAAAAACGCGCCCCAATCGCCCGTGAGCTTGTAGGTTTGCTCGGTTTTCATGCGTCTGGCAAAGCCACGCAGGTCTTGGGTTTCGGCTTGCCATTCGACGATATCTTTACGGCGGCGTTGCACAAAATGACGAGCCAGTTGTTGGCGCAGTGGGTCTTGTGCAGAGGTGCGGTTTTGCAGTTGCGCGAACTCGGGGTTGAGCAAAGACAGCAGGTTGTAGAACGCAGTTTCATCACCCGAATGCGGAGTGGCGGTAAGCAAAAGTAAATGGCGTGCTTCGTCTTTGGCCAAGCGCTGCAAGAGCTCAAAGCGCAGCTGCTTGCCAGCACCGCTGCTGGCACAGGTGTGGGCTTCGTCCACAATGATGCATTCGGGGGCAATGCTCAAGAAGTGCTCACGGTGGCGTTCGCTCTTGATGTAGTCCAGGCTGACGACCACGATGGGGTGATGGTCAAACAAACTGACACCATGGGGGATTTCACGCTCAATGCGGCTGGCACTGGCTGAGGTGAGCGCCACGGCTTGCAGGTTGAAGCGGCTGAGCAATTCGCCTTGCCATTGCTCCACCAGGTGCGGTGGGCACAACACGGCCAGGCGGGTAATTTCTCCACGGTCCATCAGCTCGCGCACGATGAGACCCGCCTCGACGGTTTTACCAATACCGACGTCGTCGGCAATCAGCAAGCGCACGGTGGTGAGGCGCAGGGCCATGAGCAATGGCACCAACTGATACGCACGGGGCTCCACCGCGATGTTGCCAAACGAGCGGAAGGGTCCGCCGCCCGCACGCAGTTTGAGGCGCAAGGCGTCTCGCATGAGCAAAGCAGCTGCGTGGTTGCCGGGTTGGTTGGCATCTGGCCAAGGGAATGTGGCGGGCACCACGGGCGTGAATTCGAGCTCGGGAATCAGGGCAATGGTGTCTTCGTCAGAGCCACCCAAGGGGCGCAAACGCAAGAGACTGCCGCCGTCTTCAATAGATGAGTCGGCCTGAACGACCCATTCGCGCCCACGGGCGCGAACGAGGTTGCCGGGTTGGAAATGTGCGGTTGCTGTGGTCATGTGTTGTTTTGAGTTCCGGGGCCGAATACTTCAGTATGAGCCGCGAATTGTGCGGACCATTGGGCAGGATCGGTCATCAGGATCACGCTTCGGCCTTTGTCTTGAATCAGACGAATCACATCGTTACTAACGGGGCTGAGGAATACCACCGCTCGTGCGTCTTTGTAGATTGCATCAACCACGGCTTCTGTCCCGCTAACTGGAACTTGCAAACTGTCTGGCATATTGAAGCCGCCAGACTGCAAAGTAGCTAGCCATTGATTAGCAGTGCTGGCCGCAGGTGTTTCGCTGCTCATGGCAAGCGTGGCGGGCAAGGCCGAGGTGACCTGAGGGGCAGCCACTACTTGTGCGTTGGCCATGGCCACCAACAGCTTGAGGGCGTCTTCGTTACGGCGGTTGATGTTGTCGTGGTCGGGCTGGTTGAAGTACGACAGCAAGCACTGGTAACAACCGGCTTCACAAATGTGATGGCCGTTTTTGTCCACTTGCTCCAGTGCGGGCAGTTCGTCGAAATTCCATGGGCCACTGGGTTCGTTGTAGTGCAACAGCTTAAGTGCAGCAGCAGCCACTTGGGCCAAAGCCTGCGGCTCTGTGGCCAAACGGGTGAGTACGCCCGCACCGCCCTCTGCGGCCTCGTAGAACATGATGGCTTTGCGGTCGTCTTGTGTGGGCAGTGCCTCAGCCACCAGCTCAGACTCTTCAATCTGATAGGTCATCTCGATGCCTCGCTTGAGTGCTGCCTGGAGCGTGGCCATGGTCTCTTTGTTGAGTGACTGGGCCGCTGGCTGCAAGATGAGGATGTTGCGGTAGTCCTCGACAAAAGGGACGATTTGCTGGTTGGGCACTTTGTCCATCAGCGAGTCTTCGGCATCGGCGGCCTCAGTGGCACCGGGCTCGTCTTTTTTGCTCCACTGCCCTGTGACGGGGTTGATGTAGAAGCCAAGTTGGTTTTTGTCTTTGCGACGACGCCAGCCTCGGTTGATACGCCAAATAAGGGCGGCAGGGGCATAGGTCAATTCGGCCAGTGCAGGTTCGTTCGGATCTGAGCTTGTTTGTACACGGGTCTTGACATTGGCGATCTTGCCATCAGGTCCAGGCAAAAACTTGTAAGTGGTTTGCAACTCAAAGCCTTGGCGCTGACGGTCTTCATCGTTGATGGAGATGCGCTCGACAGCCATGGTCTCGACCGTTTCGATGCGGTAAAGGTTTTTGACCCAATCGTTGTCAGTCAAGAGTGCATCACAGTTTTCGCAGCGGTCAACGATAGGGTCACTGCCACCCAACTGACTCATGTGGGCATAACCACAAGCACTGCACACGCGACTGGTGACGGTGGCCAGGGTGCTATTGCCCGAGATGTGGTCTGTGTTGCCGACGTTGAGCTTGGCACGCACCACGCGGTACATGCGGCCTTGGTGGTAGATGAGGCTGCGTGGACCGAACTCTGAAAGGGCAAGAAAACGCGGGCGGCTGACCATACTGCCATCGTCGTCTTTGCCCCCTGCGCCACCTTTGGCGGGAATCCAGGCCATGAGAGGCAAACGTGGGAAGTTATAGCCTGGCAAAAAGCCTTGGCTAGCTAGGTAACGGTAGGTGTAGAAGTCGTTGTTTTGGGCATTGCCGGTTTTGAGCAGCAAGGCGTATTGCTTGGCAGCATCGCCATAGCGACGCTGCGAGTTGAGTTTTTCGGCGTTGCTGCTGGTGTAGCTTTGGCTAACGGTGTTGGCCATGTCCATTTGCTTACGCGTGGCCTCAACCAAGGTACGCCATCTTTCAAATGACTTTGAAAAATCTTCTGGCGCACGGTCGATAGTTTGCTGGGCATGGTCAGCTGAGTACCAAGGACTGCTTTGAACTTCAGTCACAACCTGCTTCATGAAGGCCATGACACTTTGGGCTGCCCGTTGATTCACCTCTGGTGAGTTGATTTTTTGCCACAAAGCGTCTTTGAGGGGTTGCTTTTCTTTGTCCAGCTCCAGCATGGGTGCGATGCTGGTGTCGAGCTGAACTTGTGCGGCTGAGAGCCAGATGGCGTGGAGATGGCTTTCAACCAGATCGCGGTTAGCCAAGTCCAGCGTGGGGGCCTTGACGATGCCATGCACCATATCAGTGGCATGGTGAAAGAACCACTGGTCGTGCGGGCTGAGGGCTGCGCAATAGGTGATCACCAGCGCCTGCATGCCGGAGCGGCCCGCACGGCCACTCCGCTGCGCATAGTTGGCTGGCGTAGGTGGCACGTTGCGCAAATAGACGGCGTTGAGCGCCGAAATGTCCACACCCAGTTCCATGGTGGGCGAGCAGAACATGACCGGCAAACGCTGCAAAGGCGCATCGTTGGCGGGATTTTCTGCCCAGTCTTGGCGGTCTTTGGTGGTGTAACGGAAGCGCTGCTCTAAAAGCTGGCGGCGTCCAGCATCGACTTGCGCCGTGTGCTCTTGTGCCTCGAAGTTGAACAGCACGTGTTGGGATTGCTGCAAGGTTTGAGCAACGGCCAAGTAGAGGTTGCGAAAGTAGGCGTTGTGCCGGGAGTCAGCGTCAATGTCTTCGTCACGTACCAACAACCAATCCATGCTGCTGGCGTTCAAGCGCCAGCCGAGCAGTTGCGAATCAATGTCGAACTTTTGGACGTAACCATACTGAGATGCAGCCTTGAGCAAATCTTCAATGAATTCTGTCCATTGGGGATCTTTCCAACTACTAACTACGGCGGCAGCGGGGCTGTTCTTCCACAACGGGGACAACTTGATGTCTTTGAGCAAACGGGTACGAGGACCGCCGGGGACCAAATCTGTTCGAGGTCTGCCACGGTATTCAGGACGCTTGCCCAAGATGAGGTATTTAGATGTTTCGAGGCTTTCGTCGTACGCAAACGCCCAACGGTCGTTCAGATATTGGAAAGCGGTCGTTTTGGCCTTTTCCTGCTCAATAGGATCGAGATACATGCTTTGCAAGCAAAGGCCACGACGCATGTGGTCAAACAGGCAAACAGCAAGTTGGTTTCGGTGTTGTGGAGAAAGCTTGGACAACACGGGATTGGCTGCAAACAAGGATTCTTCGGCAACAAATTCTGCGATGCCTCTGTAATGAATGTTGAGCAAATTGAGCTGGTCAAGATTGGGGTTGTTGAAGCGCCAGCCGCGACGCAGATCGCGCAATAGCCTGTAGCCAATAATGAAGCGCAAGGTTTTTTGGGCATCTTGACGGGCAAGCCCCATGATCTTGGGATTCTTAAGGTACTCGGTCAGAGTGCCTTGATCGACTTGCTCAAACCCTAATGCTTTGAAAACTTGGCTTGCCAACACTTCTTCAGTGAGCAAGCCTTGGTTGTTTTGCAAGGCACCAATCAGAGCCGCTCGCAGTGTGAGTAAAAAGATGAAGTCGTTAAAGTGCCCCGCTTGCAGCGCTGCATCCTGGCGGTTGTCGGTGAAGCCCAGAATTTTTCGGGGGTCGGGTTGGTCCGTCTGGGTTTCCCCTTCGGCAAACAACTGACGAATAGCGGTCAGGGTCAAAATGGTTGTGGCCGATGAACGCCCTTCACCAGACAAGCTGGCCAGTCGGTTGATGTCTTTGCCATGGACTTCGTGCGACACCCCGCAGCTCAAACAAAACCTGAACTTGCCAGGAATGAACCAGAAGTCTTCCCCCCCTCTACCGTGCAGGCCATCAGGACCCAGGGTGACGGGTTGGGGCACGGCTTTTCGGTAAGTGGTTTTGATCTTGGCTTCGGCTTTGCTCAGGTCGAGCCATGTTTCGGGTAATTCTTCGAGCTGACCGTTGTAGATTTGACCTGTGGTTTGCGGGCACAGGAAACCGTAATGTGCGTCTTCGTTTTCGTCGGAAGAGATGTCGTCAATTTCGCGGGGGCTGTATTCCTGCTGGGCGTTGCCAGAGCGCCAGACGGGGTGGTATTCCTGCCCGCAATCGCGGCAAAAGTGCACCGGATAGAGGCGCGTGCCCTCATCTTGTCGACCAGGGGCAAAGCGCTGTGCGTCCAAAGTAATGTGGCGCTTGCCAGCTGGCTCTAACGTAGCGAGTACCTTGCCTGGGCCGCTGATGAATTGGTGCAGCTTGAAAGCAAATGGTGGGCGGCCCTGCTCGGTTTTGACTTCATGCGCAGCCACCAAAAACAGTTGCAGGCCTTGGCGGGCCAGATCAAAGTCACAACCCGCATCGTCTGCCAGCCTTGCGGCGGCATCTTTGAGGGTCATGGGCTTAGCGCGACGCGGTGCCTCTTGTGCCGGAAGCTCAATGCCCAGGTTCAGTTCGACCCAAATGGCCAAGGGGTCGTCTTGAAAAGCTTCGTAACTGGACCATGAAAAGCTAGTTTGCGACAAAGCCGACTTGAGGTATGGCTTGATGGCGTCTACGTTTTTGGCACGGTTGGTCACTCGGTCAAGCGTTTCGCCAATGACATCGTGCTCGGTAATGTTAGTGCCAAAGAGTTTGGAAGCGACTTCAGCAACTGTCTTGTTACGGTCAGCCTGGGTGCCAGTGGAGGACATGGTGGCAGATGTGCCAATGCAAACAAGATTGTTGGCTTGTAGGCGCTCGCGTAGGCGCCGCACCAGCATGGCCACGTCAGCACCTTGACGCCCCCTGTAGGTGTGTAGTTCATCCAATACTAAAAACTCAAGCCCTTGGCAGTGGTCAACCACACCACGGTCAATTTCTTCGTGACGCGTAAGAATAAGCTCCAGCATCATGAAGTTGGTCAACAAGATGTCAGGGGGGTTGTTTTTGATGCGTTCGCGCTCGGTTGCTTTTTCCTGCCCGGTGTAACGGGCGACCGTGAAAGGCTGCTGACTCGGGGCATATCCATGCAAAAACTTATCAAGCTCCTCCAGCTGACTGTTGGCCAGTGCGTTCATCGGATAGATGACGATTGCGCGTGTGCGTGGCTTAGGGTCGGCCTGCTTGGCCTTTAGGATTCGGTCAATGATTGGAATAAAGAAGGAAAGCGACTTGCCCGATCCTGTTCCAGTCGTCACCACATAGCTTTTGTCCTGACCGGCCTTGGCCAGTGCTTCCATCTGATGAGCGTACAAAAACAAGTCGACAGGTGTGCCCTCGGGCTTTCTGGCTTTGAATAACTCGGCACAGGCGGCATGCAGATCGCCCTTCGCAGCCAGTTGTTGAACGGTGGCGCTTCTGCGGTAATTGGGGTTGATTTGAATCAGCGGCTCGGGCCAATAACGCCCATCAGCGTATTCCGAATCTACTTTTTGACGAATATCAGTAGCTGCAATTTTAGAAAAACTTCGTGTGAAGTCTCTGTACTCTGCAACGAGCTCGTTTCGAAAATCAAAAACGTTATCCATTCGACACTTATCCCATTGGAAGGATCTTCATCCTCGTTGTAATTTTTCTCTAGTCTAGCCCGTAACTAAGACTAAATTAGACAAATTCTCATTCACTTGACGCCATCAACTTCGTTGAGAACATTCACTAACAAAACGAAAACTTCAACAGCGATCTCAAGCTTCAATTCCCCAAATAGGCAGGCTCAAACTTTGTTATCTCAGCCAAAGCTACCAATCATCCATAGCAGCAGGCACAGTGCCAAGACAACACCTGTGCAAGATCTAGGAGTCGCCTTTGTGCGACTCGTTCTCCTTTGGGCTTGTATAAAGTGGGTTCGTAGAAAGAGACAAGCCCATGAAAGCCGAACACAACGAGCGCGTCACGCGCATTGGCCCCAACACCCCTTGCGGCAACTTGATGCGCCACTATTGGCAACCTGTGGCCTTGGTGGATGAGTTCAACCCCGCGCTGGACCCGCGCATGGGCATTCGCCCCGTCAAGGCGGTGCGCGTTTTAGGCCAAGACTTGGTGCTGTTCAAAAACGCGCAAGGCGCGTTTGGTTTGCTCGACCGCGACTGCCCGCACCGAGGCGCTGACTTGTCGTTTGGTCGCAATGAAGGCGATGGGCTGCGTTGCCCGTTTCATGGCTGGAAGTTCGATGTATCGGGCCAATGTGTGCAAACCCCCGCCGAGCCCACGGGCAGCAAGCTGTGCCAACACGTCAAGCAGCGCAATTACCCGTTGGTAGAACGCAGTGGCATTTTGTTTGGCTGGTTCGGCCCCGAAGACAGCTCGCCCCCGCCTTTTCCTGCGCTGGACTGTTTCACCGCGCCCAGCACCCATACCTTTGCGTTCAAAGGCCTGTGGCAATGCAATTGGCTGCAAGCGTTTGAGGTGGGTGTCGACCCTGCGCATGCCTCGTTCTTGCACCGCTTTTTTTCCGATGAATCGCTGGACGACACCTACGGCAAACAGTTCCGTGGCGCGAGTGCAGGCGACATCAACGGTGAACGCTGGCCCATGACCAAAGTCATGCGCGAGTTTGACCAACCCAAAATCACCACCGAACCCATGCCATTTGGCATGCGCCTGACCGCGCTGCGACCCATGACCGAGACCCTCACCCATGTGCGGGTGACCAACGCCATCTTTCCGCACACGTTTGTGATTCCGCTGTCTGAGACCATGACCATCACCCAGATGCATGTGCCCGTGGACGACACGCACACCTATTGGTATTCGGTGTTCACCAGCTTTGCCGGCCCTGTGGACAAAGAGGCCATGCGCAACCAGCGCCTGAACGCCATCGACTTGCCCGACTACATCCCCAAATCAGGCCGTCACAACAACTGGGGCTTCGACCCCGAAGAGCAAAACACACGCACTTACTTGGGCATGGGCGAGCACGACATCAACGTGCACGACCAGTGGGCCTGCGAAAGCATGGGCCCCATCCAAGACCGCACGCGTGAACACTTGGGCACCAGCGATGTGGCCATCATGGCCAACCGCCGCAACCTGCTCAAAGCGATTGACGATGTGGAAGCAGGCAAATTGCCCATGGGCTTGGCGCAACCCGACATCGCCGCCCAACGCATGGGCCCCGACACGGTGGACGGCATCGCCCCCGCACAAGATTGGCAAACTTGGTGGCGCCACGCGGTGGACAACAAACGCGCAAGCTCGCCTTGGGATGCCGCTTTGCCTGAAGGTCAATCGTGAACACGCCTCTGAACGACGCCCTCGCCCGCACAGCGCGGCTGATCGAAACCAGCGGCTTAGAGTTGGTGCGCTTTGCATGGTGCGACACGCACGGCATGGTGCGCGGCAAAACGCTGACGGCCACTGCCGCTGTGAAAGCCTTGCGCAGTGGCGTCGGCATGGTGAGCACGTTGATGCTCAAGGACACCTCGGACCGCACGGCGTTCAAAGTGTTTGAAGCGGGCATGGCCGATGAATTGCCCGGCTTTGAGTTCGCCAGCAACTTGTTGTTGATGGCCAACCCTGAGAGTTTTCATGTCCTGCCTTGGGCTGACAAAACAGGCTGGGTGCAATGCCAGCCCGTGTTTCAAGACGGCACACCCGTGTCCTTTGACACACGTCGCCAACTGCAACACGCCCTAGCTTTGCTCGCGCAACAGGGCTTGGGAATGGTCTGCGGCTTGGAGGTGGAGTTTCACATTTACCGTTTGAAAGACCCCACGCACGGCCACGACCTTGACCCGTACACCGCGGCTTGGCCCGGCCCCAGCCCTGAAGTGAGCCTGATTCACCCGGGCTACAACTTGCTGTCCGAGCATTGCTTTGACATGAGCGAAGAGCCGCTGCGCATCGTGCAACACACCGCTCAGGCACTGGGCTTGCCGCTGCTGTCGCTGGAAATTGAACTGGGCCCCAGCCAAGTCGAAGCCGTGTTTGAAGCCACCGATGCGCTGACCGCCGCCGACAACATGGTGCTGTTTCGCAGCGCCGTCAAACAAGCGTTGCGCCGTGCGGGCTACCACGCCACCTTCATGTGCCGCCCGCCGTTTGCACACATCATGTCCAGCGGCTGGCATTTACACCAGTCGCTGGTGCATGCAGACACGGGTCGCAACGCCTTCATGCGCGACACACCAGCGCCGCACACCCAAGCCAACGAGGCGCGCCACACCTTGTCAGACATAGGCGCGCACTACTTGGCCGGTTTGCTGCATCACGCACGCGGCATGACGGTCATGTGCACGCCCACAGCCAATGGCTTTGGACGGTTCCGGCCCAACGCCTTGGCACCGCAGTCCATCGTGTGGGGACGCGACAACCGAGGTGCCATGTTGCGCGTGGTGGGCCAAGCCGGCGATGGTGCGACCCGCATTGAAAACCGCTTGGGCGAGCCCGCTGCCAATCCTTATTTGTACATGGCCTCGCAAATTCATGCAGGTCTGTCGGGAGTGGCGCAACAACTTGCGCCGCCTTTGGCCACCGAAGCGCCGTATGCCGAACTGGGCGAAGACAGCCACACACGCATCCCAAACACCTTGGGTGATGCGTTGGCGGCATTGCAAGAAGACGCTGCGATGGTGCAAGGCTTTGGGGCCGACTTTGTGCGCTACTACAGCCGCATCAAAGCGGCAGAGCAAGCGCGCATGGACGCGGCTGAAGACGCCTTAGAGTTTCAGCGCCGCGAGTACTTCGGGCGCATTTGATCCACCACAGCGCCACGACAATGGCATACAGACCGCCATCAACAAACCGCTATTAACAGACGCTAAGCGTCCCCGCGAGACCCCCATGATTGAACTTGTTATTTTTGAAAATAGTGCCGACGCCCAAGGCACGCGCATCACCGCCAAAGCAGGTCAAACTTTGATGAAAGCGGCCCTAGCCGCCGACATTGAAGGCGTGGCCGCCGATTGCGGTGGCACGCTGACCTGCGCCACTTGCCATGTGATGGTGCGTGAGCCGTGGTTGAGTCAATTACCAGCCATGACCGACGACGAGGACGGCATGCTCGACTTTGCGGCCTGCGCGCGCCAAGCCAACAGCCGCTTGTCGTGTCAAATCACGCTGACTGAGGCGATGAACGGCATGCAAATCGATTTGCCGGCCAGCCAATATTGAAGACGCGTCACACGGTCTAGGCCAGGGCCGAGCCGTATGAGAGCTGAGTGTGAGGGCTTCGTTTGAAGGCTTAGCGCATACCAGGAAAGCCGCCACCACCCATGCCGGGCATGCCTTTCATACCGCCGAGCTTTTTCATCATCTTCATCAAGCCGCCGCCGCGCATTTTCTTCATCATGTCTTGCATTTGCTCAAACTCTTTGAGCATGCGGTTCACGTCCTGCACCTGAACGCCCGCGCCTGCCGCGATGCGGCGTTTGCGGGTGGCTTTGATGAGGTCAGGCTTGCTGCGCTCCAAAGGCGTCATGCTGTGGATGATGCCTTGCTTGCGGCCAATGTCTTTTTCAGCCTTGTCCATGTCCACTTGACCGGCTTTGGCTGTCATTTGCGTGGGCAATTTGTCCATCAAACTGGACAAGCCCCCCATTTGGCGCATCTGCTGAATTTGGGCCAAGAAGTCATTGAGATCAAACGCATCACCGCGTTTGACTTTGTCAGCCAACTTTTGCGCCGCTTGCATGTCCACGCCAGCGGTGACTTGCTCAACCAAGGCCAAGATGTCGCCCATGCCCAACACGCGACCGGCGTGACGCGCAGCATCGAACAGCTCCAAGCCATCCAGCTTCTCACTGGTGCCGGCAAATTTGATAGGCGCACCCGTGATTTGGCGCACGGACAACGCCGCACCACCGCGTGAATCGCCATCGAGCTTGGTGAGCACGATGCCGGTGAGCGGCAAGGCATCGCTGAACGCACGCGCGGTGTTGATCGCGTCTTGACCTTGCATGGCATCCACCACAAACAAGGTTTCGATGGGGTTCAACACGCGGTGCAGGGTTTTGATCTCGGCCATCAAGGCTTCGTCAATGGCCAAGCGACCTGCGGTGTCGACGAGCAAAACGTCAAAGTAGTGTTTGCGAGCGTAGTCGAGCGCGTCGCGGGCAAT
Source organism: Limnohabitans sp. (assembly GCF_031539175.1). Classification (GTDB taxonomy): domain Bacteria; phylum Pseudomonadota; class Gammaproteobacteria; order Burkholderiales; family Burkholderiaceae_C; genus Limnohabitans. Next base: position 68,702 of record NZ_JAVKLQ010000018.1, read on the forward strand.
GTCTTCGGGCTTTTGGTCGGGCGAGCTGGGGAACCATTCGGCGCCAGCTTGAGCGGTCACCGTTTTGAGCTGCTCAATCGCAGCGGGGCGGTACACGTCGCCCGAAACGGTCAGTACTTTCTTTTTGCGCTGGTTGATGAGCCAACGCGCCAGCTTGGCGGTGGTGGTGGTTTTACCGGCACCTTGCAAACCGGCCATCAAAATCACGGCGGGGGGTTGGGCGGCGAGGTTCAAGTCGCTCACACCTTCACCCATGGTGGCCGTCAACTCTTGGTTCACGATGGCGACCAAGGCTTGGCCCGGCTGCAAAGAACCAATGACTTCTTGGCCCAGCGCTTTTTCCTTGACGCGGGCGATAAAGTCGCGCACCACGGGCAAGGCCACGTCGGCTTCGAGCAAGGCCATGCGTACTTCGCGCAACATGTCGGCCACGTTGCTCTCGGTGATGCGGGCCTGTCCACTGATCTGTTTGACGAGGCGCGAGAGTTTGTCGGTAAGGGCTGAGGCCATATAAAACCCTTGAATGGGCAAAGTGAGGGAGTCAAGCAAAACGCTAAACTTGTCGCATGATTTTAGCCAGCGACTTCTCCGTCACTCTGTGGCTCAGCCTCTTGACTGCCACGGCTTACGCGCTGACGGCACTGATTGGCCCGCGTTTGGCGCTGCGCCAAGGACATCGTCTGCTGTGGGCACCGTGGACGCTGCACGGTTTGGGCTTGGTTTTTGCGCTGTTTGCCCCGCAATCCGAGGGGTTGCGCTTTGGGTTTGCCCCCGCGCTGTCAGTCACCGCGTGGCTGATGTTGACCTTTTATGTCCTAGAACAACACTGGTTCCCCCAACTGCGCACACGCTGGACGCTGACCGGCTTGGGGGCCGCTGTGGTGTTGCTGGCCGCCCTCTTCCCTGGCACACCACTGCACACGGCGGCATCGCCTTGGCTGCCACTGCATTTAGCCTTGGGCGTGGCGTCTTATGGGTTGTTTGCTGCGGCAGTCGTTCATGCATGGATGATGACGCGGGCTGAGAAAAGCATGCGCATGGCCACCGCAGACACCGCCGTCGGCTTGCCGCTTTTGACCCTAGAACGACTCACCTTCCGCTTTGTCAAAGCCGGATTTGTCTTACTCACCGCCACGCTGGCCGCGGGCTGGTTGTTTGGTGACAGTTTGTATGGGGCCAAGGCCGCGTGGCGCTGGGACCATAAAACCGTGTTTTCGGTGCTTTCGTGGTTCACATTTGCCGTGCTGTTGGTCGGACGCAGCCGCTTTGGCTGGCGAGGCCGCAAAGCGGTTCGGGTGTTGTACATCGGTGCTGGCTTGTTATTGCTGGGCTACGCAGGCTCGCGTTTTGTACTGGAAGTCGTGTTGGGACGCGTGGCATGAAGTACCTGATTTGGCTGCTCATCGTGTTCGCAGGCATTTGGTGGATTCGCCAACAACGTCAAACACCGTCCGACGATACGCGCGATCAAACAGACAAAGCTACACGCCCAGGTGGACCACAAGTGATGGTGCCCTGCGCGCATTGCGGCGTGCATCTGCCCAAATCAGAAGCCATACAAGGCACACAAGGTCTGTATTGCAGCGAGGCGCATCGGCAGCGCCAAGAAGGCTGACGCATGTCTGCTGATTCCTCTTTGTGGCGCGCAGGTTGGTACAACTTTGCCCACCACACGCCGTCCCCCAACTTTGGACCGCGCCCAGTGGGCGTACGCCCTGACTTGGTGGTGATCCATTCGATCAGCCTCCCCCCCGGTCAATACGGTGGCCCAGAAGTAGCGGCCCTTTTCACCAACACCTTGGATTGGAACGCACACCCTTATTTTGAAAAGATACGGGGCATGGAGGTGTCGGCGCACTTTTTCATCCGCCGTGATGGCGCCTTGATTCAATTTGTCAGCTGCAACGACCGCGCTTGGCATGCAGGCAAGTCCCATTATTTGGGACGTGACAACTGCAACGACCATTCCATTGGCATTGAACTAGAAGGCTTGGAAGGTCAGACGTTTGAACGTGCGCAATACGACACGCTCAGCAGTGTGTGTGCAGCCATTGCGCAACACTACCCTGCACGTCACATCGCAGGCCATGAGCACATCGCGCCTGGACGCAAGCAAGACCCAGGTCCAGGGTTTGATTGGCCACTTTTGCGACGAAGTTTGGGTCGGGCGACGCAATATTTCCCAAAAAATATTTTTCTTTAGCCAAGTGCTGAAAAAATATTGAGACGCTTTGAACTGCACAGAGTTTGTGCATAGAAAAAGCAAGCTGAGATAACACGGGCATTCGCAGCCCAAATCATGCCAAAGAGCGCTTGAAGCCAAGATCTCGTCTGAAAATTCCCATCGATATTGGCTTCACGCTGCATGCCTTGACGCCCCATCAAAGGGCTCAAATTTTCATACAATAAAAATGAATACCAATACATACAAAAACACTACCGGTAGTGTTTGGACACAGCCCCAAACACCAGATATAGTGTGTGGTGTTGGCGTAGACGTCTCATCAAAAGACCCTGCGCAGCAGGTTTTAAATGCGCGACACAGCTCGCCCAAAGACCCACGCCACTGAACCCGAAGCAAGGAAGAACAACGATATGCAAACAGCAGAACACACCCACACCGCGGCCGTCTCACAACAGCCGCACGTCGCGCAAGATCGCGCCGTGATCGACAGCCACAACAGCTTGAATCACTACCAAATCATCCGCCGCAATGGCGCCGTGGTGCCTTTTGAGCCAGCCAAGATTGCTGTCGCCATGATGAAAGCGTTTTTGGCTGTGCACGGCACGCAAGGCGCAGCCTCTGCCAGCGTTCGCGAGACGGTGGATGTGTTGACTCAAAACGTGGTGCGCGCCTTGATGCGTTCACGTCCAGGCGGCGGCACCTTCCACATTGAAGACGTGCAAGACCAAGCTGAATTGGGCTTGATGCGCGGTGGTCACCACGAAATCGCACGCGCCTACGTGCTGTATCGCGAGCGTCGCACCCAAGAACGTGCGCACACCAAAGAACAAGCCGCGCCTGCAACCCCTGAGCTGCATGTGATCGAAGATGGCCAACGCGTGCCGTTAGACGTGCCGCACCTGCAGCGTTTGATCAACGATGCCTGCGCTGGCTTGGGTGCTGACGTCAAACCCGCACCGATCTTGGCAGAAACCATGCGCAACCTGTACGACGGTGTGCCGATGGACGAGGTCTACAAAGCTGCGATCTTGGCCACCCGTACCCTGATCGAAAAAGACCCCGACTACACCTACGCCACCGCACGTTTGTTGATGCACACCATCGCCAAAGAAGTGCTGGGCAAAGAAGTGCTGCACGCTGACATGGGCCAGCATTACGCCGAATACTTCCCTCAGTTCATCAAAAAAGGCGTCGAAAACGACTTGCTCGACGACAAAATGCTCCAGTTCGACTTGGAGCGTTTGGGTCAAGCCCTCAAAGCCGACCGCGATTTGCAATTCGATTACCTCGGCCTGCAAACGCTGTATGACCGCTACTTCCTGCACGTGCGCAAGACACGCATCGAACTGCCACAAGCATTCTTCATGCGTGTGGCCATGGGCCTGTCGTTGAACGAAATCGACCGCGAAGCCCGTGCGATTGAGTTCTACGAAGTGCTGTCATCGTTCGATTTCATGTCCAGCACGCCCACCCTGTTCAACAGTGGCACTTTGCGCTCGCAGCTCTCTAGCTGCTACTTGTCGACCGTGCCTGACCACTTGGACGGTATCTACGAGTTGATCAAAGAAAACGCCTTGCTGTCTAAATTTGCCGGCGGCTTGGGCAACGACTGGACCCGTGTGCGCGCGTTGGGCAGCCACATCAAGGGCACCAACGGTGAATCACAAGGCGTGGTGCCTTTCTTGAAAGTGGTGAACGACACCGCCGTGGCGGTGAACCAAGGCGGCAAACGCAAAGGCGCTGTGTGTACCTACCTCGAAACATGGCACTTGGACATCGAGGAATTCCTCGAGCTGCGCAAGAACACCGGTGACGACCGCCGTCGTACACACGACATGAACACCGCCAACTGGATCCCCGACTTGTTCATGCGTCGCGTCATGGAAAAAGGCGAGTGGACCTTGTTCTCACCTTCTGACGTGCCTGATTTGCACGACCTGTTCGGTGCAGCCTTCGAAAAAGCCTATGTGGCCTACGAAGAAAAGGCCAAGCGCGGCGAAATCAAGCCCAGCAAAACCGTGCAAGCCACCGACATGTGGCGCAAGATGTTGACCATGTTGTTTGAAACAGGTCACCCATGGATCACGTTCAAAGACCCATGCAACGTGCGTTCACCACAGCAACACGTGGGCGTGGTGCACTCGTCCAACCTGTGTACAGAAATCACCCTGAACACCAGCGACACCGAAACTGCGGTGTGTAACTTGGGATCGGTCAACTTGTCGCGTCACTTGAAAGACGGCGCCAATGGCAAAGAACTCGACCACGACAAACTCAAGCGCACCATCACCGTGGCCATGCGCATGCTCGACAACGTGATCGACATCAACTACTACGCTGTCAAGAAAGCCCGTGATTCGAACCTGCGTCATCGCCCTGTGGGCATGGGCATCATGTCATTCCAAGACAGCTTGTACGCCATGCGTGTGCCCTATGCATCGCAAGAAGCTGTTGAGTTTGCGGACCGTTCAATGGAAGCCGTTTGCTACTACGCCTACTGGGCATCCAGCGAATTGGCCAAAGAGCGCGGTAAATACGCCAGCTACAAAGGCTCGCTGTGGGACAAAGGCATCTTGCCTCTGGACTCCATCGACTTGCTCACGGAAGCACGCGGCGGCTACGTGGAAATGGACCGATCCAAGACCATGGACTGGGACGCGTTGCGTGCCAAGATCGCCCAAGACGGCATGCGCAACTCCAATTGCGTCGCCATCGCGCCCACCGCGACCATCTCCAACATCATTGGTGTGGATGCCTCCATCGAACCTTGCTTTGGCAACTTGTCCGTCAAGTCCAACTTGTCTGGCGAATTCACGGTCATCAACAGCTACTTGGTACGTGACTTGAAACGCCTGGGCTTGTGGGACGACGTGATGGTCATGGACCTGAAGCACTTCGACGGTTCACTGCGCCCCATCGACCGCGTGCCACAAGAGATCAAAGCCTTGTACGCCACCGCGTTCGAAGTGGAGCCTACATGGTTGGTCGAAGCTGCATCGCGTCGCCAAAAATGGATTGACCAAGCGCAGTCGCTCAACATCTACATGGCCGGTGCATCAGGTAAGAAGCTCGATGAGACTTACAAGCTCGCTTGGTTGCGTGGTTTGAAGACCACCTATTACCTCCGCACGTCCAGCGCACAACAAGTTGAAAAATCAACCGTGCAAGCAGGCTCTCACAACGCAGTGTCTTCGGGCCCTGCTGCAGGTGGCATGAGTGCACTCGAAGCAGCCGCTGCTGCTGCACAAGCACAGATGAATGCTATCCCCGCCACTGACATCAAATTCTGCGGCGTGGATGATCCCACCTGCGAGTCCTGTCAGTAATTTGCAATTGCACAACAAAAATTTGCAAGGAAGTGCGTGATTGCTTTGCGATTCACTTTCTTGCATCCATAATTCAAGCATTGGAAAATTCTTTATGTTGACCTGGGACGAAGACATCAAGCCCTCATCGCCATCACCTCTTGCAAGCGGCATCTCCAGCCGCCCGATGGATCTCCCACCTCTTTCAACAACATCTGCTGCGCAGCCTGTTGCTGCGCCATCTATGGCAGCCACAGCCAGCCGCCGCGTGACTGCCGCTGACAAGCGCATCATCAACGGCCAAACCGACGTCAACCAGTTGGTGCCATTCAAATACAAATGGGCTTGGGAAAAATACCTCGCGACTTGCGCTAACCACTGGATGCCGCAAGAAGTGAACATGACGCGCGACATCGCGTTGTGGAAAGACCCCAATGGTTTGACCGACGACGAGCGTCGTTTGATCATGCGCAACCTCGGCTTCTTCGTGACAGCCGACTCGTTGGCTGCGAACAACATCGTTTTGGGCACTTACCGCCACATCACGGCACCCGAGTGCCGTCAGTTCTTGTTGCGTCAAGCGTTTGAAGAAGCAATTCACACGCACGCCTACCAGTACATCGTGGAGTCTTTGGGCTTGGACGAAGGCGAGATCTTCAACGCATACCACGAAGTCAAATCCATCCGTGACAAAGACGAGTTCTTGATCCCGTTTATTGACGCGATCATGGACCCCAACTTTCACACCGGCACACCTCAGACCGATCAGACGCTGTTGAAGTCATTGATTGTGTTTGCCTGCTTGATGGAAGGCTTGTTCTTCTACGTGGGCTTCACGCAAATTTTGGCCTTGGGTCGTCAAAACAAAATGACCGGTGCTGCTGAGCAATACCAGTACATCTTGCGCGATGAGTCCATGCACTGCAACTTTGGCATCGACTTGATCAACCAGATCAAACTCGAAAACCCACACCTGTGGACCGCAGAGTTCAAAGCCGAAATCAATGCCTTGTTCATGCAAGCTGTCGAACTTGAATACCGCTATGCCGAAGACACCATGCCACGTGGCGTGCTGGGCTTGAATGCATCCATGTTCAAAGGTTATCTGCGCTACATCGCCAACCGCCGTGCCACGCAAATCGGTTTGGAAGCGCTGTTCCCCAATGAGGAAAACCCTTTCCCTTGGATGAGCGAAATGATTGACCTGAAAAAAGAACGCAACTTCTTTGAAACCCGTGTGATTGAGTACCAATCGGGTGGTGCTTTGTCTTGGGACTAAGTTGATTCACGATACACATGTCACCCAATTTGTCTGCCACATATGAAAACGTCCGTGATCGAGACGTTGTGGTGGACGCACCGTGTTCATGGGGTTGGACCCGGGTCCAGCGCCATGAATCGCTTTGCACACGAAAACAAGTGCGAAGTGTTTTCACCCAATGATCTAAATCCGATCTAGGAGAACATAAATGGCAACTGCAAAAAAATCGGCCGCTAAAAAGGCCCCCGCAAAGAAAGCTGTCGCGGCCAAAAAGCCCGCAGCTAAAAAAGTAGCCGTCGCTAAACCAGCGGCTAAAAAAGCTGTCGCTGCTAAAAAACCAGCTGCTAAGAAAGTTGCTGCCGCTAAGCCAGCAGCTAAAAAAGCTGTCGCTGCTAAAAAGCCAGCCGCTAAGAAAGTTGCTGCCGCTAAGCCAGCAGCCAAAAAAGCTGTCGCTGCTAAAAAGCCAGCCGCTAAGAAAGTTGCTGCCGCTAAGCCAGTAGCAAAAAAAGCTGTTGCTGCGAAAAAGCCAGTCGCTAAAAAAGCTGCTGCTAAACCAGTCGCCAAAAAAGCTGTTGCTGCTAAAAAGCCAGCCGCTAAAAAAGCTGCTGCCAAGCCAGCCGCTAAGCCTGCTGCGAAAAAAGTAGCCAAAGCTGCTGTCGCTAAAAAGCCTGCTGCCAAAAAACCTGCTGCGAAGAAAGCTGCTAAAAAACCTGCCCCCAAGAAAGCTGCGAAAGCAGCCGCTGCGCAGACCACGCTGAACCCGCAAGCTGCTTGGCCATTTCCAACAGCAAGCAAGCCCTGATCCTTCAGATCTGTGGCGACGGTTTACCGTCAGCTCAAGCCCGAAACCGCAAGGTCTCGGGCTTTTTCTTATGAAGCCTTTGATAACCCCTATTCCTGACGTTGCTTACCTGCGACTTGAAAAAGCGGGGAATGTGATCGTAGATATTCATGTCATCCCCAATGCGTCGCGGACACAAGCCGACGGCATACATGATGGTGCTTTGCGCGTGCGTCTGCATGCGCCCCCGGTCGATGGCAAAGCCAACTTAGCACTCATGGCTTGGCTTGCAGATACGTTGGACATTGCCAAGCGACATGTCACGCTGGTACGCGGACAAACGTCGAAGCGCAAACAACTGCGCATCGCGGCCACCGCCTGCGAGACGGCCAAATGGGCCGCGCTGGCGCAGTAGCTGCGTTGATTAAGCCGAAATCAGCTCAGCCACACTGTAATTTTGCGGGCCACGTTGTGCAATTTTCAAAGCACCGACTTGGTTGCCCAATGCGGCACACTGCGCCAACGACCAGCCTTGTTCCAAGCCAAACAGCAGAGCACCGCGCCATGCATCGCCGCAACCGGTCGGGTCCACCACGTCGCGGGCTTTGACAGGTGGCACGACGGTCTTCTCGCCACCCACCCAAACCTCGCAGCCATGTGCGCCTAGGGTGACGACCAAACCGTCAACACGGCGAGAAATATCGGCATGACTCAACCCTGTGCGCTCGCTGAGCATCTTGCCTTCGTAGTCATTCACAGTGACCCATGTTGCCTGATCTACGAAACGCGCCAGCTCATCGCCATCAAACATCGGCAAGCCTTGGCCTGGATCAAACACAAACGGGATGCCAGCAGCATTGAACTGCTCGGCATGTTGCAGCATGGCATCTCGGCCATCTGGGGAAATGATCCCTAGCTTGATGTCCGCACGCTTTTCAATGCGCAAGCTGTGCGCTTGCATCATGGCACCTGGGTGAAACGCCGTGATTTGGTTGTTGTCGCGATCGGTCATGATCATGGCTTGTGCGGTGTAGATGTCTTCCACTTGACGCACAAACTCGGTCGAAATCCCCAAATCGTTCAAACGCTTCAAGTAATCGGCACCGTCAGAACCCAAGGTTGCCATGGGCAAAGGCTGGCCTCCCAACATTTTCAAACTGTACGCAATGTTGCCGGCGCAACCGCCAAAATCACGGCGCAAGGCGGGAACCAAAAATGACACATTCAAAATGTGCAGTTGATCCGGCAAAATTTGCTCAGCAAATCGACCTTCAAAGGTCATGATGGAATCAAAGGCCAATGAGCCACAAATCAGCGAAGCCATAAAAACTTTCTCAAGGGTAGAAAACCAAGGCCCGAAAGCCTGTGATGCGCTGGCTGGCAGCGGCTTCTAAATCAAAATTAACAACGGCGCGAGCTTCTCGCAGCGGCAGCAAGTGATCATCCAAGCCCAGCTCTTCTGGCGTGAAAACACGACGCAGCACCACTTGGTCTTGCAAGTCCAACAAACTGAGCTCCAACGCAGGTGTTGCGACGGGGTAGCGCTCTGTGTTCTTCAGCCGCAGCTGCACCATGTATCCTCCAGAGGGCGCCTCACTGAAGCTGCTGTTTTCAATCAAAACAGCGTCCAGTTCCTGTGGCCACGTCACTTCACAGGCGAGTGATTCACACAAAGCCAACAAAGCTGGACGCAACTCAGGAACTTGGGCAAACACCATGTGACGCCCCATCCACGCAGCTTGCGCCATCAGTAGCGACAACAACATCACACTGACAAACACCCAAACACCACGGTGAGCACGAGCGGTAGGCACCACAGACGAGTCAAATGTCAATGCGGCCGATGATGAAGGGGTTGGAGATAGGTCAAACTCGGCCAGCATCGCCGCGAGTGACGCCGTGTCACTCAGCACAGCGGGTGGCATCAAATTCGCCAAAGCCTCAAACACGCAGGTGCAACGGCCACACCGCACCCACCCATTGGCCAGCCTGAGCTGGTCAGGTGTCACCTTGAACGAGGTGGCACAGGTGGGGCAGTAGGTGATCTCCATCAGAGCTGCGCGGTCATCAAAATCCAACCATCTTCTTGGTCACTGACTTGCAGAGTGCAGTAAGGCGCGTAGGCGTCTTTCAGTTCCTGTGCTTGACGCTCCAAAATGCCAGCCAACACCAAGTGACCGCCAGCGGCCACGTGTTTGCACAGCAGCGGCGCCAATACTTTGAGTGGCGTCGCCAAGATGTTGGCCAACACGGTCTGATACGAACCAGACGCCTGGTCAGGTAAACCTGCGTTCAGTCGCACGTTGTTTGCGTCAGCGTTCAACGTGGTGGCGGTCACGGCAGCAGCGTCGATGTCCACCGCATCCACCGACGTCGCACCATGCAACGCTGCGCCAATCGCCAAGATGCCGGAACCACAACCGTAGTCAAGCACGCGTTGATGGGCTACATCGTGGGTGGCAATCCAACGCAAACACATGCGTGTGGTCGGATGCGTGCCAGTGCCAAACGCCAAACCAGGGTCAAGGCGGATGACTTTTTTGGCTTGTGCAGGCGGTTCATGCCACGTGGGAACAATCCAAAACTCTGGCGTGATCTCCACAGGGGCAAATTGCGACTGCGTCAAACGCACCCAATCTTGATCCGCCACAGCTTGGATCCCTAACACTTCAGAGCCAGCAAAGAAGTCTTGCAACGCCAACAGACGCGCAGCGTCTTGTGCCGCAGTTTGTTCAGCAAACAACGCCACGATGCGCGAACGCTTCCAACCCCCTTTGGGCGGTGGCATGCCGGGCTCACCGAACAGGGCTTGTTCAGCATCGGTTTGCGCGTCGGCATCTTCGACCGACACACTCAAGGCATCCAAGGCATCCAGCGCGTCGCTGATGGCTTCCACGCCCTCTTCAGGGCACATCAGTCGCAGTTCAAACATCAGCGCTTGTGAGCAGCAAGCCACTCTTCCAAGTAATGAATGTTGGTACCGCCCGCCATGAATTTGGCATCCACCATCAACTCGCGGTGCAACGGAATATTGGTGTTGATGCCCTCGACCAAGGTCTCGGCCAAGGCGGTACGCATGCGTGCCAAGGCTTCGTCACGGGTGTCGCCATGCACGATGATCTTGCCGATCATCGAGTCGTAGTTTGGTGGCACAAAGTAGTTGGTGTAGATGTGTGAATCCACACGCACACCAGGACCGCCAGGCGCATGCCACATGGTGATGCGGCCAGGTGATGGGATGAACTTGAACGGATCTTCCGCGTTGATACGGCACTCGATCGAATGACCACGCACATGGATGTCGCGTTGCGTGAACGGCAACTTCAAACCTGCGGCCACCATGATTTGTGTTTTCACGATGTCCACGCCCGTGATGTACTCGGTCACCGGATGTTCCACTTGAACGCGGGTGTTCATCTCAATGAAATAGAACTCGCCGTTTTCAAACAAGAACTCAAAGGTGCCCGCGCCACGGTAGCCAATTTTTTTACAAGCAGCCGCGCAACGCTCGCCGATCTTCTCAATCAACTTGCGGGGAATACCGGGTGCAGGCGCTTCCTCGATCACTTTTTGGTGACGACGTTGCATCGAACAATCACGCTCACCCAAATAGACCGCGTTCTTGAACTTGTCCGCCAAGATTTGAATTTCGATGTGGCGTGGGTTCTGGAGGAACTTCTCCATGTACACCGCGGGGTTACCAAATGCCGTGCCCGCTTCGGCTTTGGTCATCGCCACCGCGTTGATCAAAGCAGCCTCGGTGTGCACGACGCGCATGCCACGACCGCCGCCGCCGCCAGCAGCTTTGATGATCACGGGATAGCCCACGCTTTTGGCAATGCGACGGATTTGCGCTGGATCGTCAGGCAACTCACCCTCCGAGCCTGGCACGCAAGGCACGCCCGCACGGATCATGGCTTGCTTGGCCGACACCTTGTCACCCATGATGCGGATCGACTCAGCGGTAGGACCGATGAATTGAAAACCGCTTTTCTCGACGCGTTCGGCGAAGTCTGCATTTTCACTCAAAAAACCATAGCCAGGGTGAATCGCCTCGGCATCGGTCACCTCAGCCGCGGCAATGATGGCGGGCATGTTGAGGTAGCTCTGAGCGGACGCTGCAGGTCCAATACACACAGCTTCGTCGGCCAATTTGACGTATTTCGCGTCACGATCGGCCTCGGAATACACCATCACCGCTTTGACACCCAGTTCGCGACATGCGCGCTGAATGCGAAGAGCGATCTCGCCACGGTTGGCGATCAGAATTTTCTTGAACATGGCGTCAACCCCTTATTCAATGATGAACAAGGGCGCGCCGTATTCAACTGCCTGGCCGTTCTCGGCCAAGATTTGGGTGATCGTGCCTGCCTTGTCAGCTTCGATCTCGTTCAAGATCTTCATCGCTTCGATGATGCAGATGGTGTCGCCTTCTTTGACTTGGCTGCCAATTTCCACAAACGACTTGGCACCCGGGCTAGACGAACGGTAGAACGTGCCCACCATGGGTGATTTGACGGTGTGACCTGCGGGCACAGCTTCCACCGCAGCCGCGACTGGCGCAGGTACTGCAGCAACAGGAGCGGGAGCAGGTGCGGCCGCAGCAGGCGCTGCCATCATTTGCGTGACCATCGCGACAGGCGCTGGTGCACTCTTGACGATGCGGACCTTGCCTTCAGCCTCTGTAATTTCGAGTTCAGACACATTGGAATCGGAGACCAGGTCAATCAACGTCTTGAGTTTTCGCAAATCCATAACTACACCTTATTTGTTGTAAATAAGCGTCTAATTTACACCAAATCGTGAACCGATTCTCAAAATCTCAGCTCACAAAGCCCAGTTCTTTACTTCATCTTCTGACAATTTTCCCAATTTACGCTGTTTCAACTGACCTTGCGCATTCAAAACCACCGTGAATGGGAGCCCGCCTTGGCTATTTCCGAGCACTTTGCCAAGCTCGGTACCGTTCAAACCCGCCAAACCAACAGGGTAAGAAACCGCATGCTGGCTCAAAAACTGCCTCACACGGCTGGGTTGGTCAATCGCCAAACCTAAGACTTGCCATCCGTTGGCTGAATTTTGGCGGTAGAAGGCATCGATTAACGGCATCTCTTCCACACAAGGGGCACACCAAGTGGCCCAAAAGTTCAACACCAAAGGCTTGCCTTGGAAATCGGCCAACCGCACAACCTCTCCCGTTGGCGATTCGAACTCTGAGGCCCACAGCATAGACAAGGCCTCGCTCGGCATGTCCGTCAACGCATGGCGCCGCCACGCCAGTCCTGCGCCAGCCAAACCGGCCACGGCCGCCACACCGGCATACAGCCAGTTGCGACGTGATGCTGATATCGTCATGCTTCTTCCTTCATCAATCGCTCTAATGCAGCCAAATTTCCACGTTGGGTTCGACCTTGGGCATCGGGCTTTAAAGCACCGCGCAAATCGTCATGGTCATAAATCATCAAATGGACCACTGCTTTTTGTGTCAAGCCAGGACAAGCACACACCATACTCAGTGCATCCACCGCCTCACCTTGAAACCCCTGCACCGTACTCACCTCGTAGCGCACTTGGTGGTCGATGAGCTTAATTTCGGCTGATTTGGGGTCATCACAGAACAACTGCAGATAAATATCTGACAACGCGGTTGCTGTGCCACGCCATACCGATCCACTCAGATAGGGACGAAACTCGGCCAAGCGCCCCATCCACAGGGCGGCCAGCTGACGCAGCGCCAGCAACTCAGCCGCTTGGGTGTCCGCACAAAACAAGTCGATGTACTCGCGCACCGCTTCTTCCACTTGGTCATTGTTCGGCAATTGGGCACGGCTATTCAAGCCCAGCTGTTTCACAGCGCGACGCTTGGCGGCGCCGTACTCCAAGCCTTCTTCCACCACCATGCGTGCTGCGGTGGCTGCAATTTCTTCTTGAACCGTATTCATAGATTCCAATTGTCGCGCCAAGCCACACGAAGCCACCTCAAGGTCTGTCGGAACACCCACCTAAAATCAGGGCATGCACATACATATTTTGGGAATTTGCGGCACGTTCATGGGTGGACTGGCTGCGTTGGCGCGCGAAGCGGGCCACAAAGTCACCGGTTGCGATGCGGGCGTTTACCCGCCCATGAGCGATCAACTCCGTAGTCTCGGCATTGAGTTGATCGAGGGCTTTGACGCCAACCAAATGCGCCTCAACCCTGATGTGTACGTGATTGGCAACGTCGTTTCACGTGCTCGCTTGGCTAATGGAAGCCCAAAATTTCCGCTGATGGAAGCTATTTTGGAAAGCGGCGCCACCTACACCAGCGGCCCACAGTGGCTGGCTGAGCACGTGCTGCACCACCCCAGCCAGCATCGCCATGTTTTAGCCGTGGCAGGCACACACGGGAAAACCACCACCACCTCCATGCTCGCTTGGATCTTGCAAGCCGCAGGGTTAGAGCCCGGTTTTTTGGTCGGCGGCGTGCCCATGAATTTTGGTGTCTCTGCACGTTTGGGGCGTTTGAGCTCCGAAGCAGACGTGGCCGCACACAAACGCACACCCTTCGTGATTGAAGCCGACGAATACGACACGGCCTTTTTTGACAAGCGCAGCAAGTTTGTGCACTACCACCCCCGCACGGCGATTCTGAACAACCTTGAGTTCGACCACGCCGACATTTTTGACAACCTCGCCGCCATTGAGCGCCAGTTCCACCACTTGGTGCGCACCGTGCCCGGCAGTGGCCGTGTGGTGGTGAACGCGGATGAAGACAGTCTGCAGCGCGTGCTAGACCAAGGCTGCTGGAGCGGCATCGCCAAGTTTGGCGTGAGCGCCAACGCCAGAGGCATGCTTCATGGGCCGACTGGCTGGTCTGTGCAAGGCGAGCCCGACAACTTTGCTGTGTTGCACCAAGGCCAAGAAGTGGGCCGTGTGCAATGGGACATCACGGGTGTGCACAACCAACTCAACGCCTTGGCGGCCATCGCCGCGGCCGAGCACTTGGGCGTGTCACCTGCGCAAGCCGCCGCGTCTTTGACCGAATTTCAAAATGTGCGCCGTCGCATGGAGGTGCGGGGCACCGTGCCACGCGCGGGCGGCGACATCACGGTGTACGACGACTTTGCCCATCACCCCACCGCCATCCGCACCACGGTCGATGGCCTGCGTCGCAAAGTCGGCCCCAAGGCCCGCATCTTGGCGGTGTTTGAGCCACGCAGCAACACCATGAAGTTGGGCACGATGAAGTCGCAGCTGCCATGGAGTTTGGAAGACGCAGACCTTGCGTTTTGTCACTCAGGCGGCTTGGACTGGGATGCCGTCGAAGCTTTGTCGCCCATGGGGGCGAGAGCCTCGGTGGCTGGGTCTGTAGATGAAGTCATTGCACAGGTCGTGGCAGCGGCGCAGGCGGGCGACCATGTGCTGTGCATGAGCAATGGGGGCTTTGGCGGGATTCACGCCAAGCTGCTGGCAGCCTTGGCGTGATCCACAACACGTGCGTCGTATTAAGAACGCTTGCGACGTGCGGCCACAGCTTCAGACAACACGTCGAGCGAAGCCACCGAATCGTTCCAATCCAAGCAGGCGTCGGTGATGCTCTTGCCGTATTCCAGCTTCGACACATCATCTTTGCCAGGCGTGAACTTCTGGGAACCACCATGAATGTGGCTCTCAATCATCACGCCAAACACTTGGTGTGAGCCACTACTGATTTGCTCGGCAATGTCTTTGGCAACCACCAGCTGACGCTCGTGCTGCTTGCTGCTGTTGGCGTGGCTGCAATCCACCATCAACGAAGCAGGCAACTTGGCTTTGGCCAATTCTTCGCACGCAGCTGTCACGCTGGCTGCGTCATAGTTAGGCGCTTTGCCGCCGCGCAAGATGACGTGGCAGTCCTTGTTGCCCTTGGTTTGCACAATCGCCACTTGGCCGTTTTTGTGAATCGACAAGAAGTGGTGCGCGCCAGCAGCGGCTTGAATCGCATCGGTCGCAATCTTGATGTTGCCGTCGGTCCCGTTCTTGAAACCAATAGGCGCTGAAATGCCCGAGGCCAACTCGCGGTGCACTTGGCTCTCGGTCGTACGCGCGCCAATCGCGCCCCACGAAATCAAATCGCCGATGTACTGCGGGCTGATGGCATCCAAAAACTCGCTGCCAGCGGGCAGGCCGAGGCGGTTGATCTCAATCAGCAACTGGCGTGCGATACGCAGGCCTTCGTCGATGCGAAAGCTCTCGTCCAAGTACGGGTCGTTGATCAAACCCTTCCAGCCCACGGTGGTGCGTGGCTTTTCGAAGTACACACGCATCACGATTTCAAGCGTGTCGGCGTACTTTTCGCGCAGCGGTTGCAAGCGACGTGCGTAGTCAATCGCAGCAGCGGGGTCGTGAATGGAACAGGGGCCAATCACCACCAACAAGCGGTCGTCTTTGCCGTTCATGATGTGATGGATGGTCTTGCGGGTATGCGTGATGAGCTTCTCGACCGGTGTGTCTTGGATCGGGAAGAAGCGAATCAAATGTTCGGGAGGAGGTAGCACGGTGATGTCCTTGATACGTTGATCGTCGGTTTGACTGGTGTTTTCAACGTGGCTTGGATAACTGGTGTTCGTTTTCATGGTCTCGTCCTGAAGTTTTAAAAAGGTGATTTAAGAATTTGGCAAAAAAAAACCGCCGGGGGTCCGGCGGTTGGTTTGGGAGTTCAGAGCGTTTTGCGTACGTTCAGATCTCTCGACCGCCGTGGGGGCGTGAGATAAAAAAGTAAGCAAAATAAAAACGGGCTGAACTCATGGATTGGAATGTAGCACAGGCAATCTGGCAGTTTGCTGACAAATCACTGGGGTTTACACGCAAGCAGGGGTGACGCCGAGCACGGCGTTATGCCGTGCCGCCGACCGTCAAGCCATCAATGCGCAAGGTAGGTTGCCCCACTCCCACGGGCACGCTTTGACCTTCTTTGCCGCAGGTACCCACGCCCGTATCAAGCGCCATGTCGTTGCCAATCAGGCTGACACGCGTCAAGGCATCGGGGCCATTGCCCACCAAGGTGGCACCTTTGACGGGGTATTGAATCTTGCCGTTCTCCACCCAAAACGCTTGGCTGGTCGAGAATACAAACTTACCCGACGTGATGTCGACTTGACCGCCGCCAAAGTTCACCGCGTACAAGCCCTTCTTCAAGCTCGACACGATTTCTTCCGGTGATTTGTCGCCACCCAGCATGTAGGTGTTGGTCATGCGTGGCATCGGCACATGGGCGTAGCTTTCGCGACGGCCGTTGCCCGTGGGTTTCACCCCCATCAAGCGTGCATTCATGGCGTCTTGGATGTAGCCCTTCAAGATGCCATCTTCAATCAGCACATTGCGCTGGCTGGCATTGCCCTCGTCGTCCACGTTGAGCGAACCACGGCGGTCTGGCAAAGTGCCGTCGTCAAGCACGGTCACGCCTTTGGCAGCCACGCGTTGGCCAATGCGCCCGCTGAACGCGCTGGAGCCTTTGCGGTTGAAGTCACCTTCCAAACCGTGGCCAATCGCTTCGTGCAACAAGATGCCGGGCCAACCGGGGCCCAACACCACGCTCATTTCACCAGCAGGTGCGGGGCGTGCTTCCAAGTTGGTGAGTGCGCATTTGACAGCCTCGTCCACGTAGCTTTGCACCAGCGCATCGTCAAAATGTGTCAAACCAAAACGACCACCGCCGCCACCTGAACCGGTTTCGCGACGGCCATTTTGCTCAGCAATCACGGTCACGCTGAGGCGTACCAAAGGTCGCACGTCGGCGGCCAGCGTGCCGTCAGCGCGCACCACCATCACGACGTCGTACTCGCTGGCCAAACCGGCCATCACTTGAATGATGCGCGGATCTTTGGCGCGTGCCATGTGCTCCACGCGACCGAGCAAAGCAACTTTCTCGGTGCTGTCGAGCGACGCAATCGGATCGAGGTCACGGTACAAAGAACGGCTAGGGGCCACTTTGCGCGAAGGCACTTTGACGCGTCCGCCTTTCGCGGCGGCACCAATGGTGCGCACCGTGCGGGCCGCGTCGAGCAAGGAGGCTTCAGAGATGTCGTCTGAATAAGCGAAGGCGGTTTTTTCGCCGCTCACCGCGCGAACGCCCACACCTTGGTCAATGCTGAATGAGCCCGTTTTCACGATGCCCTCTTCCAAACTCCAACCTTCTGAACGGGTGTACTGGAAGTACAGATCAGCCTCATCCACTTGGTGTGTTTTGATTTCGGCCAAGGTGCGCGCCAAGTGCGTCTCGTCCAAACCAAAAGGCTCTAACAACAGTTGACGGGCAACGCTCAAGCGTTCGAGGGTGGGTTCACGTGAAATCATGGAAGGGATTGTAGAAGTCAAGCGTCAAGACTGCACCAACTGCTTGGCTTTAGCCACAGACATCAAGATGCCAAGACCTAGGCCCAGCGTCACCATGGCAGTGCCGCCATAGCTGATGAACGGCAAAGGCACGCCCACCACAGGCAAGATGCCGCTGACCATACCCATGTTGACAAAGGCATAAATGAAAAAACTCAGGGTAATGCTGCCTGCCAACAAGCGCGCAAACAAAGTTGGCCCCTCAACGGCAATGGCCAATCCCCTGAAGACCAAAAAGATAAACCCAGCAATGAGCAACAAATTACCGAACAGGCCAAACTCTTCGCCAAACGCCGCGAACACAAAGTCGGTGGTGCGTTCTGGGATGAAGTCGAGATGGGTTTGCGTGCCTTGCATGAAACCCTTGCCCCAAAAGCCCCCCGAGCCAATCGCGATCATGCCTTGGATGATGTGAAATCCTTTGCCTAAAGGGTCTCGCGAGGGATCCAGCAAAGTACAAATACGCTGCTGCTGGTAGTCGTGCAAGATGGGCCAACGGAAACCATCGGCGCACAAGGTAGGCTCAAAAATGACCACCAAGGCAATGCCGATCAAGCCCAACACAATGGGTGGCACGATCAAAAACCAACTCAAACCGGCAAAGAAAATCACCGCCACGCCAGCCGCGAGCACCAAAATAGCGGTACCCAGATCAGGCTGACGCACGATCAAGCCCACAGGCACCAGCAGCAGCAAGCCCGCGACCAAGAAGTCCAGCGGTCGCAATTGGCCCTCGCGCTTTTGGAACCACCAAGCCAGCATCAACGGCATGGCGATTTTCATGATTTCGCTGGGTTGAATTACCACACCGATGTTCAGCCAACGACGTGCGCCCTTTTTGGTCAAGCCAAACAGTGCCACCGCCACCAACAAAGCGACGCCCACGGTGTAGAGCGGCACGGCAAACGCCATCAGGCGTTGGGGCGGGATTTGGGCCACCACAAACATGATGAAACCCGCAATCAACATATTGCGACCATGGTCAAAAAACCGCGCCCCATTGGCAAAGCCTGACGAATACATGGTCAACAGTCCCGCACAAGCGAGCAAAAAGACGCCAAACGCCAAAGGTCCGTCAAAGCCTCGGAGCAATGGCATCAAACGCTGAAACGGACTGGGTTTATGGATCACGGTGGACATATGGGTGATTATCTCTTCTACCCAGCGACTGCTACGATTTCGGCCATGCCACATGCCCCCTCCCTTTCAGCAACAGCACCTTCAGCTGCCGTCACACACGTGCTTTATTTGCACGGGTTTCGCTCCTCGCCTCAATCCACCAAAGCGCGCCACATGGCGACACTCATGGCCGAGCGCTTTCCGACCGTGACGTGGTGGTGCCCGCAGCTGCCTGCCTCGCCACAAGCGGCAGCAGCGTTGATCGCACAAGGCACAGCGGACTGGCCCGCGCAGACCATGGCGGTGATGGGCTCATCCTTGGGCGGGTATTACGCCACGTGGATGGCCGCACAACGCGGATGCAAGGCGGTATTGATCAACCCCGCCGTGTTCCCCGCCCGCGACTTGGCCAAATACATCGGCGAGCAAACCGCATGGCACAACCCGGAGGAGCGGTTTTACTTCGCGCCAGAGTTTGTCGACGAGCTGCGAGCTCTGGAAAGCCCGACCTTCAAGCCGAGCCCCGCGCAGCTGCTGGCCTTGATCGCCAAAGGTGACGAGGTGCTCGATTGGCGCGAAATGTCCGCGCGCTACCCGCTCGCCCAGCAAGTGCTAATCGACGGTGGCGACCATGCGCTAAGCGACTTTGATGCACACCTTGCCCGTGTGCTGGCGTTTTTAGGGTTGGCGTAACCAGCCAGGGCCACCAAAGAACCGCCAAGGCGATCATGGGACAATTGCACCCATGTACGCATTGTTTGAAGACGCTGGTAAATTCCAGACGGGCCGCATCCTCTCCGAAGCTGAAAGCTCGGCCCAAATCGAGCTGGAATCCGGCAAACGGGTCAAGGTCAAAGCCGCCCATGTATTGATCAAGTTTGACAAGCCCACCCCCGCTGACTTGATGCGCGAGGCCCAAGCCTTGAGCGCCACCATTGAGCTCGACTTGGCTTGGGAGTTCGCACCCGAAGACGAGTTTGGCTTTGCCGACTTGGCCCGCGAATATTTCAGCGCGCAAGCCACGTTGACCGAGCAGACCGCCGCTCTGCTGCGCTTGTTCGAGGCTCCCCATTATTTTCGGCGTGCGGGCAAAGGCCGTTTCAAAAAGGCCTCAGCTGAAGTGATTCAGCAAGCGCTGGCAGGGATTGAGAAAAAGAAACAACTTCAGGCACAAATTGAAGCCTGGGCTGCTGAATTGGCACAAGGCACCTGCCCTGCGCCCATTCAAACGCAGCTCTACAAAATTTTGTTCAAGCCCGACAAAAACGCGCCCGAATACAAGGCCGTGGTTGACGCGGCACGCGCCACCCAAACCGCGCCCTTGGCCTTGCTGCAACGCGCAGGCGCCATCACGTCGGCGTACCAGTTCCACTGGCAACGCTTCTTGTTCGACAACTTTCCCAAAGGCACGGGCTTTCCTGCCTTGCAAGCGCCTTCCATTGCCGACGAGTTGCCGCTGTCCACCACGCAGGCCTACTCCATCGACGACTCGCAAACCACCGAGATCGACGATGCCTTGTCGGTACAAGGCTTGGGCACAGGCACGGTCACGCTGGGCATTCACATTGCCGCCCCTGCGCTGGCCTTGAAGCCTGGCAGCCCGATCGATCAACTGGGCCGCAACCGCTTGTCCACCGTGTACATGCCCGGCTACAAAATCACCATGTTGCCCGACGATGTGGTGCAAACCTACACACTCCAAGAAGGGCGCGATTGCCCTGCTGTGTCGCTGTACGTTACCTTTGACGAAGCCACACTGACGCAGCAAACAACCGAAACACGCGTTGAGCGCGTCGCCATCGCCGCCAACTTGCGCCACGACCAGCTCGATGCCATCGTCACCGAGGCTTGGCTCAAAGACAGCAGCTTCAGCCACGACGCTGGCGTGCAAGAGCCCGCCATGCCACGCGAACAACTGGCCTTCTTGTTCCGCTTGGCCCAACACCTCAAAGCGCAACGCGAAGTGGTGCGCGGCAAGCCCGAAACCTTCAACCGCCCCGACTACAACTTCCGCCTAGTCGGCAATGAAGGGACCGAGCCGCAAGGTTTTGAGCAGGTGCAAATCACCACCCGTCAACGCGGTGCGCCGCTCGATCTGATGGTGGCCGAGGCCATGATTTTGGCCAACAGCACGTGGGGCAGCTGGATGGCTGATCTGGGCGTGCCCGGCATTTACCGCAGCCAAGCCAGCTTGTTGCCGGGTGTCAAAGTGCGCATGGGCACCAAAGCCTTGCCACACGCGGGCATTGGCGTACCCAGCTATGCATGGAGCACCTCGCCCTTGCGTCGCTACACCGACTTGGTCAACCAATGGCAAATCATTGCCTGTGCCAAACACGGCAGCACTGCCGCCTTGGCCGCGCCGTTCAAACCCAAAGATGCGGAGCTGTTCTCGATCATCTCCGCGTTTGACGGAGCCTACAGCGCTTACAACGGCTACCAAAGTGGCATGGAACGCTTCTGGACCTTGCAGTATTTGAAGCAAAACAACATCACCGAGCTCACCGCCACGGTCTTCAAAACCTTCCCCGGTCACCCCCCCATGGCGCGTGCCGACACACTGCCCTTGGTGTTCCCGGTTATGAGTGCGGGTGATGTGCCACGTGGCGCGCGTCTGCAAGTGCGATTGAGCGACATCGATGACATCACGCTCGACATCACCGGCCATCTGCTGAGCGTGCTGGACGCGCACGACCCCGTGGGCACCGATGCCAGCGAAGCCCCTGAAGAAGACGACGACAGCGCTGCAGGACCGATTGCCATTGCTGTCGATGTCAACGAGGACCCGATCAAGGAGGCCACCGTCTCGTGAAATCCTTGGTGCTGTTGCCCCCGTACTTGTCGCGTTGGACCACCTTGCAGGTGGCCCTGACGCTGTCACTGGCTGTACACATCGGCATTTTGACGCTGCGCATCGCAGACCCCGAGCGCTTTCAACGCCTGTTTGACGACACCACGCTCGAAGTGATTTTGGTCAACACGCACGCCAAATCCGAGGCCCCCGAAAAAGCCCAAGCCTTGGCCCAAACTCAGCTGGCGGGCGGTGGTGAACTGAAAACGGGCCGTGCTGCCTCCCCCCTTGCCATGTCCAACGTCACCACCAGCGGGGACAGTGTGGCCAATGTGCAGCGCCAAGTGGCAGGGCTGAAAAAAGAGCAAGCGTTGTTGCTGGCTCAAGTCAAAGCCATGCTGGCCCAGTTGCCACCGCCGCAGCCCAACAAGAGCCAAGCCGAACGCGAAGAAATTGAGCAGCGGCGCCGTCAGATGCTCAAACTGCTGGCTGAAATTGAACAGCGCATTGAACAAGAAAATGCGCGCCCCACCAAACATTACGTGAGCCCAGCCACCCGCGAAGTGGCCTACGCGCTTTATTACGAGACGCTGAAACGCAAAATTGAGGACCGCGGCACACGCTACTTCCCTGAGCGTGATGGCCAAAAGCTCTACGGCGAGCTGACCATGGTGATCACCATCACGCCAGACGGGCGTGTGCTGCACACCGAGATCATTCAAAGCTCGGGCCAAACCGACCTCGATCGTCGCGCACAAGCCATCGTCACCAGTGCAGGGCCATTTGGTGAATTCACCGACGACATGCGTCAAAAAGCCGATCAGTTAGGCGTGATTTCGCGATTCGTCTTTGGGCGTGACAACGCATTGCGCACGCGCGGCGAAGTCCCCATCCCTTGAACAGCTTGCCTGCATGAACTTTTCTAGCCCACACTTTCGTCCGCTGCTGCGCTGGCTGCTGCTGATCTTGACGGCGTGGATTGGCTTGCAATTTTTCTTTCTGGCACGCATCGCTGTGATGGCACGGGTAGCGCCCGAGTCCACCGCGTTTGAGCGATCCGAAGCGTGGCGGATCGTCACCTCAAAAGACCAACTTCGATGGCGACAAGACTGGGTACCCTACAGCGCCATTTCCAACCATTTAAAACGGGCTGTCATTGCGTCTGAAGACGACATCTTTGCCCAGCATGATGGTGTGCAGTGGGAAGCGATTGAAAAAGCTTGGGCCAAAAACGCCAAGGCTGAATTACAAGCCAGTCGTGCCAACAAAGCACGTCCGCCCAAAGTGGTGGGCGGTTCCACCATCACACAACAATTGGCCAAAAATTTGTTTCTCTCTGGCGAACGCACCTTGCTACGCAAGGGGCAAGAGTTTGTGCTGACCTTGATGTTGGAAGCGCTTCTGAGCAAACAACGTATCTTAGAAATCTACCTCAACCATGTGGAATGGGGTGAAGGCATCTTTGGCGCCGAGGCCGCTGCCCAACATTACTTTGACAAACCAGCGGCACAACTCGCGCCCTGGGAAGCGGGGCGCCTCGCTGTGATGCTGCCGCGCCCAAAGTACTACCAAAAGTTTCCACAGTCGGCGTACTTGGCAGGTCGCACCGAAATCATCGTGTCGCGCATGAACAGCGCGCAATTGCCTTAACCGCCATGCGTATTCTTGGCATTGATCCTGGACTTCGCACCACGGGCTTTGGCGTGGTGGAAAAGCACGGCAATCAACTGCTGTACGTGGCCAGCGGCACCATCCGCACCAACAAAGAAGCGCAAGGCAATTTGCCAGAACGCCTGAAAGTGTTGTTTGACGGCATCCATGAAGTGGTCGAGCGTTACAAGCCCGACTGCTCAGCGGTTGAAATTGTGTTCGTCAACGTCAACCCACAAGCCACGTTGCTACTGGGTCAAGCACGCGGCGCTTGCGTGACCGCCTTGGTCACTTGCGATCTGCCTGTGGCCGAATACACCGCCTTACAAATGAAGCAAGCGGTCGCCGGACACGGTATGGCCAAAAAAGAGCAGGTGCAAGAAATGGTCAAACGCTTGCTCAACTTGCCCGGCTTGCCCGGCCCTGATGCCGCTGACGCCTTGGGCTTGGCGATCACACACGCCCACGCAGGACACGCCATGGCGCGCTTGGCCGCAGCAACCACGTTAGACCGCAAAACCAGCGGCATGTACCGCGCAGGTCGCAGCCGCTAAGCCACGCCTCGCATCGCTTTGTTCAAGCGATTGGTGTTGACACACGCCACAACGTGCGGTCCATCACAGACGCGTTGCATGCAACCCGAGACACTCCAAGTCAAGATTTTGAATCGAAATCTTCGCGCATGCGTGACTCGGTGTCGCGCTGCATCTGGCTTGTACTCAATCGAGATTCCCTCATGAACAACTTGACCCGCTTCAATCCATTCACCGATTTAATCGATCCTTTCAACGACGATTTTTTCAAAGGCTTTTCGTTGCGTCCCATTTATCGGTCTAGCGAGGAGCAACCGCAAATCAAACTCGACGTGCAAGAAGACGACAAAGCCTATGTGGTGAAGGCAGAAATTCCAGGCGTGAACAAAGAAGACATCAAGGTCTCCATTGAAGGCAACCAAGTGTCGATGAGCGCTGAACTCAAAAAGGAAAAAGAAGAAAAGGAAGATTCCAAAGTCATCCGTAGCGAACGCTATTACGGCAAAGCATTTCGCAGTTTCTCGTTAGCGGAATCCGTCGATGAAGCCAAGTCTTCGGCTAAATATGAAAATGGTGTGTTAGAGCTGACGCTGCCTAAAAAGCCCAGCAGCTCATCCAAACTGCTGAAGATCGCATGAATGTCTTCACCGCAATCAACACCCGCTCACATGCACACCACCGCATTATCGGGGTCGGTGATGCATGAACGCCTGACGATTGGTGACATCTGCAGCAGAAAAGTGACCATTGCCGACAGAAAAACCGACTTGGTCACCGCTGCGCAGCTGATGCGCCACGACCATGTCGGCGCTTTGGTGGTCGTTGATGATCAAAAAGGACTCACGAAAGTTGATGGCGTGATCACGGATCGCGACATCGTGACGTCCATCATTGCCCAAGGCCTCGATCCAGGACCGCTTTATGTCGAAGACGTGATGAGTACACCCGTGGTCACGGTGCAAGAAGACGGCTCTTTGATTGACTTGATGCGCGCCATGCGTCGCAATGGCGTGAGGCGAATTCCTGTGACGGACAAAGATCACACCTTGATCGGCATCGTCACGCTGGAAGATGTTCTCAAAATCTTGGCCGAAGAGCTCAATCTGCTGGCGTCCTCGATTGACAACGGCATGAAACGGGAATTCAAACGAAGGCCCTAGGCCAAGCGTGGGTGCATGTGACACACGATGTCACGGCACCACATATCCCTTACCAAGCAGGCGCCAATTGGGCCAACCCGGGGGGCGCTTTGCGCGCATCGGCAAACGTCACAACGTCGTAGGCATCTGGGCGACTCAACAATTCGCGCAAGAGCTTGTTGTTCATGGCGTGACCGGATCGAAACGCCACATACGAGGCGAGCAAGGGTTTGCCAATCAAATACAGGTCGCCCATCGCATCAAGAATTTTGTGTTTCACAAATTCATCGTCATAGCGCAGCCCGTCGCTGTTTAACACCTTGTAGTCATCCATCACGATGGCATTGTCAAGCCCACCACCTAACGCCAAACCGTTGGCGCGCAACATCTCCACATCGCGGGTGAAACCAAAAGTGCGGGCACGCGCTATGTCGCGCGTGTAGCTGTCCGTGTCGGTGTCAAACACCACACTTTGTCCTGTGGAGTCCACTGCAGGATGGTGAAAGTCGATTTCAAAACTGAGCTTGTAGCCGTGGTGCGGCTCTAGGCGAGCCCACTTCACGTTGTCGCCTTCGCCTTCGCGCACTTCCACGGTCTTCAGCACACGAATAAAACGCTTGGGCGCGTTTTGCTCAACGATGCCTGCGCTTTGCAACAAAAACACAAACGACGAAGCCGAGCCATCCAAGATGGGCACTTCTTCTGCCGTGATGTCGATGTAAAGGTTGTCAATCCCCAAGCCTGCGCACGCAGACATCAAATGCTCCACCGTGAACACCTTGGCGCCGCCATTGGAAATGGTCGAGGCCAAACGTGTATCGGTCACAGCGGTCGCTGTGATCGGAATATCGACGGGCTGTGGCAAGTCGACCCGACGAAACACGATGCCCGTGTCGGGTTGCGCAGGCCGCAGGGTCAGCTCCACGCGTTGACCGCTGTGTAAGCCGACACCCACCGCTTTGGTGAGAGATTGAAGGGTTCTTTGTTTAAGCACAGATGAATTTTAATCAATCCCCTCTTTTCAGGGGATTGATCTGTTCAATCGTCGCGATCGAAATTCTTAGTCGGCTTGCTTGCGCAAGAAGGCTGGAATTTCGTAATCGTCCATGCCGCCAGATGACAAGGCGTCAACCTTAGCCGCAGCTTGAGTACGGTTGGTACGCCACACGCTGGGCACAGCCATGCTGTTGTAGTCAGGTTGTGCACGGGTGGTCCCCACGCCCAAACCAGACGCCAAACCAGACAAGCCAGCCGAAGCAGCGGCCATCAAACCTGCCGGCGATGCGTTAGGCGCTTGGGTGGTGGGGAAGCTCATGCCGTCCGTACCCGTGCGCAACACTTGCAACTGAGGTGCAGCACGACGGCCACCGGCCAAACCTGTGGCCACCACGGTCACGCGAATTTGGTCGCCCAAAGCTTCGTCGTAAGCGGTACCGTAAATGACGTGTGCGTCTGGAGAAGCGAACTTGCGAATCGTGTTCATGGCTTCGCGCGACTCAGACATCTTCAAACCACCTTTGGCGGCGGTGATCAACACCAACACGCCCTTGGCACCCGACATGTCCACGCCTTCGAGCAGCGGGCAAGCCACAGCTTGCTCAGCAGCGATGCGTGCACGGTCTGGGCCATTGGCCACCGCAGTGCCCATCATGGCTTTGCCAGTTTCGCTCATCACGGTGCGCACGTCTTCAAAGTCGACGTTCACCAAAGCTTCCACGTTGATGATCTCGGCAATACCGCCGACCGAGTTTTTCAACACGTCGTTGGCAAAAGCGAAGGCTTCGTCTTGGCTGGCATCGTCGCCCAACACGTCCATCAACTTGTCGTTCAACACCACGATCAAGGAGTCCACATTGGCTTCGAGCTCGGCCAAGCCAGCTTCGGCATTGCCCATGCGGCGGTTGCCTTCAAACTCAAACGGCTTGGTCACCACGCCCACGGTCAAGATACCCATTTCACGCGCCACGCGCGCCACCACAGGGGCGGCACCCGTACCAGTACCACCGCCCATACCGGCCGTCACGAACAGCATGTTGGTGCCTTCGAGTGCGGAACGGATTTCATCGATGGCGGCCTCTGCTGCCTCACGGCCGCGCTCTGGCTTGCTGCCAGCGCCCAAGCCGCTTTCGCCGAGCTGAATCACTTTGTGGGCATTGCTCACGCGCAAAGCTTGCGCGTCGGTGTTCGCCGTGACGAACTCCACGCCTTGCACGCCTGAACGGATCATGTGCTCAACCGCGTTGCCGCCGCCGCCGCCCACGCCAATGACTTTGATTTGGGTGCCTGAGTTGAATGCTTCAACTTCGATCATTTCGATGCTCATGATTTTTCTCCTATCGATCTAAAAATTTGCAGTTGCCTTGATTTCAAAAATTCTTCTGTGTACACGCCGCATCCTCAGGATGGCGGAGCGGTTGCAGCGCAGGGTCGCCATCGTCGACCGCTGAGCCGCCTCGGTGGCGGACTGCCACGCGCGAGATAAAGTTTGTGGAAAGGAATCATGGTCAGAAGTTCCCCACGATCCAATCTTTGAAACGGTCCATCGCTGACTTGACCGATCCACTTTTTTGCGACACTTTGAAGCCACGCAGCCGCGCCATGCGCGCTTCTTCGAGCAAGCCCATCACCGTGGCTGCACGCGGTTGCGACACCATGTCGGCCAACGCACTCTTGTAATGGGGCACGCCACGACGCACGGGCTTCAAGAAAATATCTTCACCCAACTCCACCATGCCTGGCATCACGGCACTGCCGCCGGTCAACACAATGCCTGACGACAAAACTTCTTCGTAGCCCGATTCGCGGATGACTTGTTGTACCAACGAGAAAATTTCTTCCACACGCGGTTCAATCACACCGGCCAAGGCTTGGCGGCTCAACATGCGCGGCGCACGGTCGCCCAAGCCCGGCACTTCGACTTGCACCTCTGGGTCTGCCAGCATTTGTTTGGCGTAGCCCGATTCGATCTTGATTTCTTCCGCATCCTTGGTGGGCGTACGCAAAGCCATCGCAATGTCACTGGTGATCAAATCACCCGCAATGGGAATGACGGCGGTGTGACGAATCGCGCCGTTGGTGAAGATCGCCACGTCCGTGGTGCCCGCACCAATGTCAACCAAAGCCACGCCCAACTCGCGCTCGTCATCGGTCAACACCGACAAACTGGAGGCCAAGGGGTTGAGCATCAACTGGTCCACATCCAAACCGCAACGGCGCACGCACTTGATGATGTTTTCTGCCGCACTTTGCGCGCCCGTGACGATGTGCACCTTGGCTTCCAAACGGATACCGCTCATGCCAATCGGTTCACGCACGTCTTGGCCATCAATCACAAACTCTTGCGGCTGCACCAACAGCAAACGTTGGTCTGTCGAGATGTTGATCGCCTTGGCGGTCTCGACCACGCGCGCCACGTCAGGGGCCGTCACTTCTTTGTCTTTCACCGCCACCATGCCCGTGGAGTTGATGCCGCGAATGTGGCTGCCGGTGATGCCGGTATAAACGCGCGTGATTTTGCAATCCGCCATCAACTCGGCTTCTTTCAAGGCCTGTTGAATACTTTGCACCGTGGCATCGATGTTGACCACCACGCCGCGTTTCAAACCGTTACTGGGCGACACACCCAAGCCTGCGAGCTTGAGCTCGCCGCCAGGCAGAACTTCGGCGACCACGACCATGACCTTGGCTGTGCCAATGTCTAAGCCGACCACCAAATCTTTGTACTCTTTTGCCATAACAGCCTCGTTCTTTCTCTTCTATCGCCCAGTTCGCTCACGGGGTGCCAACACATCTTGGGTGCTGACACCGCGCAAACGAAGCGCATAACCGTTTTCGTGCCGCAAGTCTGCTGACTCAATGGCACTGACCTTGCGGCCCAATTTTTGGGTGACTTGCACCAAGGTCTGGCCCATCACTTGCATGCGCGCCATCACCTCTTGCGTGTTACCGCGCCCTAACTCAATCACAGCACCACGCCCCACATGGGCACGCCAGCTGCCGCGACCTGTGAGCTCTAAGCTGTCCAACGCCAAGGTCATGTTTTTGAACACAGGGGCCAAGGCCAAATACATCGCCAACACCTGCTCCGACTGGCTGTCGGGTCCGCTCAGACGTGGCAGGTTGTCATCATCCAAATCACCCGCATTGGCCTCGAAGACTTCGCCGTAGGTGTTGACCATGCGTGCATCGCTGTCCTCACCCCAAAATGCCACGGGCTGATGCTCTTGCAAGGTCACACGCAGGCGGTTGGGAAACTCGCGCTGTACCGTGGCCAGACGCACCCAAGGCACGCTCTCGAAGGTGCTGCGCACGCGACCCAAATCAGCCGTGAAAAAATTACCAGTCAACTTCGATGCCACATTGGCACGCAATGTCACGGCGTTGTTGTGCTCCACCTCGCCCAACACGGTGATCCCGGTCAAGGCAAACGCAGGCAACCGCACCAACGACCACACACCGGCACACAACACCCCCACGATCACCGACACGAACATGAGCGAAGCCGCCATGTGCATGAGACGAACGTCCAACGGCACGGCCACGGAGGTGTTGACCTCAGGGCGCGGGCGCAGGTGGGTGGTGTAGCGCGAGGTCATGCGTGCGCAGGTCCTTGTGGGTGATCCAACGTGGCACTGGCCAGCAACGTCAAACACAGGTCTTCATAGCTGATGCCTGCGGCACGCGCCGACATGGGCACCAACGAGTGGCTGGTCATGCCAGGGGATGTGTTCATTTCCAACAAAAAGGGTTTGCGATCACTGGCGCGCAACATGATGTCAGCGCGCCCCCAACCACGGCAGCCCAAAGCACGGTAAGCCGCCACCACCAAACGCTGAATCTCGTGCTCTTCAGCCTCTGGCAAGCCGCTTGGACAGTGGTATTTCACGTCGTCGGTGAAGTACTTGTGGTTGTAGTCGTAAGCGCCATCGGGTGCAGCAATGCGCACCACAGGCAAGGCCCGCGCGCCTGCGCCGTTGCCCAAAATAGGACAGGTCAACTCTTCGCCAGTGATGAATTCTTCGCACAACAAATCAGGGTCGTAGCGCGTCGCCAAAGCCGTGGCCGCTTGAATTTGCGATGCCTCAGTCACTTTGCTCATGCCAATCGACGAACCTTCACGCGGCGGCTTGACAATCAAAGGCAAACCCAATTTCGCGGGAATGGCTTGGATGTTGTCTGCCGTTTGATCTTCTGGTGCGAGCCATACATAGCCCGGTGTCGACAACCCGACAGCCGACCACACGCGCTTGGTCATCACTTTGTCCATGGCCATCGCGGAGGCCATCACACCGGAGCCGGTGTAAGGGATGCCTAACAATTCCAGCGCACCTTGCACCGAACCATCTTCACCATAGCGACCATGCAAGGCGATGAACGCGTGGGTGAAGCCTTCACGCTTGAGCTCGTCCAAGCTGCGCTCAGCCGGATCAAACGCCAGCGCATTGACGCCTTTGGATTGCAGGGCCTTGAGCACGCCCGTGCCCGACATGATCGACACATCGCGCTCGGCTGACATGCCGCCCATCAGCACCGCAACCTTGGCGCTTTGGATGTTGAAAGTGGTGGTGTCGCTCATGACTCAGCTTTTCACAGTAATGTTGCGTTGCTCAACCAGCGCCAGCACTTGGGACGGTACTTGACCAATCGAGCCTGCGCCCATGCACATCACCACATCGCCAGCTTGGGCGTTGTCCGCAATGACTTGGGCCATGTTTTGAATGTCATCCACAAAGACCAAGGCTTCGTGGCCTGCCATGCGCATGGCACGCGAGAGGGCGCGGCCATCGGCAGCGGGAATCGGGGTTTCACCAGCGGCGTAAATCTCGGACAGCCACAGCACATCGGCACGGCCCATGACTTGCACGAAGTCTTCGAAGCAGTCACGGGTGCGGGTGTAGCGGTGCGGCTGAAATGCCAACACCAAACGACGGCCTGGAAACGCGCCGCGTGCTGCAGCCAAAGTCGCAGCCACCTCGACGGGGTGGTGGCCGTAATCTTCGATGAGGGTGAACTCGCCACCGGTCTTCGCAGCCACATCGCCGTGACGCTGGAAGCGACGACCCACGCCTTTGAATTCGGCCAAGGCTTTTTGCACCGCTTCGTCTGGCACATTGAGCTCCACCGCAATCGCGATGGCGGCCAAGGCATTGAGCACGTTGTGCTCGCCGGCCAAATTCAACGTGATGTCTAAGTCGGGCAACGTGATGCCATTGCGACGCTGAACCGTGAAGCACATACGGCCATTGTCAGCACGCACGTTCACCGCACGCACTTGCGCTTGGTCATTAAAACCGTAGCTGGTGATGGGACGCGACACCTCCGACAAGATGCTGCGCACGGCCGCATCGTCGGTGCACAAAATGGCAGCACCATAAAACGGCATGCGGTGCAAGAACTCAACAAACGCGGCCTTCAAACGGTTGAAGTCATGGCCATACGTGTCCATGTGATCGGCGTCGATGTTGGTGACCACTGCCATCACGGGCAACAGGTTCAAGAACGAGGCATCCGATTCATCGGCTTCAACCACGATGTAATCGCCTGAACCCAATTTGGCGTTCGCGCCGGCACTGGTCAGCTTGCCACCAATCACAAACGTGGGGTCTAGGCCCGCTTCGGCCAACACGCTGGCGACCAAGCTGGTGGTGGTGGTTTTGCCATGCGTGCCCGCAATGGCCACACCGGTTTTAAGACGCATCAACTCTGCCAACATCACGGCGCGCGGCACCACAGGAATGAGCTTGGCGTGGGCTGCGACCACCTCGGGGTTGCTGGCCTGCACAGCCGTCGACGTGACCACGGCATCCGCACCCACAATATTGGCGGCGTCGTGGCCGACGTACGTCTGAATGCCCAAGCTGTGCAAGCGCTTTAAGGCAGCGCTGTCGGACAAGTCTGAGCCCGAAATGACATAGCCCAAGTTCAGCAACACCTCAGCAATACCGCTCATGCCTGCACCGCCGATACCGACAAAATGGATGTGACGAATGGCGTGTTTCATGCCTTCTCTCCTTTGGCTGCCAAGGCTTCACAGGCAGCGACCACCGCTTGGGCGGCGTCAATTTTTCTCATCGCGTAGGCTTTCTCTGCGCAGGCTTGCAGCGTGCGGCGTGTCATGAATTGCAATCGGTTGGCCAAGTCTTGGGCGTTCAACTCAGCTTGTGGAATCAACCACCCCCCACCCGCTTCCACCAAGAAACGGGCATTGGTGGTTTGGTGGTCGTCCACCGCATGGGGGAACGGCACATAAATCGCTGCCACACCCACCGCCGCCAACTCGGTGACGGTGCTGGCGCCAGCGCGAGCGATGACGATGTCCGCATCGGCAAAGGCTTGGGCGGTGTCGTCAATGAACGGCGTGAGTTCGGCTTGCACGCCAGCTTGCGCATACGCAGCCTGCAGGGCGTCAATTTGTTTGGCGCCGCTCTGATGCAACACCGTGGGGCGTTGGGCCACAGGAATCAAGGCCAGCGCTTGTGGCACCAAGGTGTTCAAGGCTTGTGCGCCCAAACTGCCCCCGACCACCAACACGCGCAAGGGGCCGCTGCGGTTGGCAAAACGCTCAGCGGGTGTGGCTTGTGTGACGAACCCCTCACGCAAAGGGTTGCCCACCCATTCGGCTTTGGGCATCACGCTGGGGAAGGCGGTGAACACGCGGTTGGCAACTTTGGCCAAGACCTTGTTGGCCATGCCTGCCACCGAGTTTTGTTCGTGCAGCACCAAGGGCTTGCCCATCAACACTGCCATCAAACCCGCAGGGAAACTGATGTAGCCGCCCAAACCCACCACCGCATCGGGTTTCACGCGACGCACCACTTGCAAACTTTGCCAAAACGCACGCAACAACTTGAATGGCAGCAAAGCCAAAGTTTTGAAGCCCTTGCCACGCACACCGCCAAATTGCACGGTTTCCAAAGCAATGCCTTGCGCAGGCACCAAACGGCTTTCCATGCTGGGGGCCGGTGCGCCCACCCAATGCACGTTCCAACCGCGTGCGCGCATGAGTTCAGCCACGGCCAAGCCTGGGAAGATGTGGCCACCAGTGCCGCCCGCCATGATCAACGCGGTACGCGTGGGCTTAGAGGTGCTCATGGTCATAGCCGCCCTCCATGCATGACCACACGGTTTTCGTAGTCCACGCGCAGCACCACCGCAATGGCGATGAGGTTGAGCAAGATGGCTGAGCCGCCGTAACTCATCAAAGGCAAGGTCAGGCCTTTGGTCGGCAAAGCACCCAAGTTCACGCCCATGTTGATGAACGATTGAAAGCCCATCCAAATGCCCACGCCTTGCGCCACCAAGCCAGCAAACACGCGGTCCATGGCGATGGCTTGACGACCGATGTACATGATGCGGCGCGTCAACCACATGAACATGCCAATCACCAGCACCACACCCACGAAACCAAATTCTTCGCCAATCACGGCCAACAAAAAGTCGGTGTGCGCTTCGGGCAGCCAATGCAGTTTCTCAACGCTGCCGCCCAAGCCCACACCAAAAATCTCGCCGCGACCGATGGCGATCAACGAGTGCGACAACTGGTAGCCCTTGCCCAACGCATGCTCCATGCTCCAAGGGTCGAGGTACGCAAAAATGCGTTCGCGACGCCAAGGTGACGACGCGATGATCAAACCAAACACCGCGATCAACGCCGTGGCGATCAAGAAAAACATGCGGGCATTGACACCGCCTAAAAACAAAATGCCCATCGCAATCACGGCAATCACCATGAAGGCACCCATGTCAGGCTCAGACAACAGCAACAAGCCGACGATGGACACCGCAGCGCCCATGGGTGTCACGGCGGCAAAGAACTTTTCTTTCACATCCATCTTGCGCACCATGTAATTGGCGGCGTAGAGCAACACGCCCCACTTGGCCAACTCAGAGGGTTGGAAGTTCATGAAACCCAAACCAATCCAACGGCGCGCACCGTTGACCGATTTGCCAATGAACGGCATCAAGACGGCAATCAACAACACGATGGACACCACAAACACCCAAGGCGCCACGCGCTCCCACGTATTGAGCGGTACTTGAAACGCAAACAAAGCGGCCACAAACGCCACGAACAACGACAGGCCATGACGCACCAAAAAGTGCGTGGGGGTATAGCCTGCGCCCATGCGTGGGTTATCGGGAATGGCGATGGATGCCGAATACACCATCACCAAGCCAAACATCAACAAGGCAAAGGTGACCCAGACCAAAGGCTGATCAAACCCCTTCACGTGCACAGGCGATGCCGTGGTGTGCGTGAACTCCGTGCCTTGCACGCGCACCGGCAATACATCGATCCCGGCCTCGGGCTGATCGGCGCCCCACAAGCGACTCACGCGTTGTGAAAGGGAACTCAGCACGCGCTGCAACCCATTGGCGTGACGTGTGATCGCTGTCATGCACCTGCTCCCAATGCGCCATCTAGCCCTTGTCCAGCGTCATCCGCCAAGGCTTGAACGGCACTCACAAACACCTCGGCACGGTGGGCGTAATTGCGAAACATGTCTAGGCTCGCGCAGGCTGGCGACAGCAACACGGCATCACGCGCTTGGGCCATGCGGCTGGCTTGCACCACCGCATCGGGCAATGTCTCAGCATCCACCAGCGGAACGCCGCAGTCTTGCAACACCTCGCGCAAGGCAGGTGCATCGCGTCCAATCAGCACCACACCGCGTGCGTAGTGGCGGATGGGCGTTTGCAAAGGCGAGAAGTCTTGCCCTTTGCCATCGCCCCCCAAGATCACCACCAAACGGCGATCCATGCCCAGACCTTGCAAGGCCGCGACCGTGGCGCCGACGTTCGTGCCTTTGCTGTCGTCAAAGTACTCGACATCGTTCAGGACTGCAACCGACTCCACACGGTGTGGCTCGCCACGATACTCGCGCAACCCAAACAACATGGGCGCCAAACTGGCTTGGGTGCTGCCCGCCAAGGCCAACGCCGCCAACGCATTGAGTGCGTTGTGACGACCACGAATGCGCAAGGCATCTGCGGGCATCAAACGTTGAATGTGAATTTCTTCTGCGTCGTCTTTGCGGCGACGACGTGTTTCATCGGCCTCCAACGCACGCACCAACCACGTCATGCCATTGATGGTTTCAATGCCGTAGTCACCCGGGCGCTGGGGCAAGTCACCACCAAAGGTGACATGCGCACGCACTTGGGGCTTTTGCAGCTTCACACGTACCGGTTCGGGCAACATGTTCATCACGCCCAAATCTTCGCGGTTGAGGACCAACAAACCGTGCTGGCCAAAAATGCGGGCTTTGGCTGCGGCATAGGCGCGCATGTCGCCATGCCAATCCAAATGGTCTTGCGTGAGGTTGAGCACGGCGCCTGCCGTGGGCTCAAAGTTGGTCACACCGTCCAACTGGAAGCTAGACAACTCCAACACCCAGACTTGCGGCAAGTAAGGATGATCCACCGGCGGTGGGGGGGGTGGAACGAGCGGCGGCAGATCGACCTCAAAGGGAGTGTCAGCCGTGACCTCTTCTGTGCTGGGCTGCGCAGCGTCGCTTTCGCCAACGGCGACTTCGCTGTCGGTCGCTTCTGCGTTAGCGTCTGTGACGTTGGTATTTTCTGCAGCCTGAGCACTGACAACAGCCGCCTCCTCGGGAGACGCCGTCTGCTGCGGCAGTTCCATGCTCAGTTGCGCGTGATCGGCAGCCGCCAATGCAGCATCAACGCTGGCTTGAAGTTTGGCTTCAGCCAACGCACTGGCCGCTTGCGCAGCGGCCAGCGCTTCTTGCGCCTTGGCTTCTTCGGCTTGTGCTGCGTCCAGTTCGTCTTGCTCGGCCTTGGCTTTTTCAGCAGCCTCGGCCTCTTGGACAGCAGCCACGTCCAACGCTTGCGTCAATGTATCGAGCAAGGTGGGGCCAATGTTGCCCGCGATGGCCACGCGCAAACCGGCACGCTCCAACAGCTGAGCGGTCAACGAGGTGACGGTGGTTTTACCGTTGGTGCCCGTGATGGCTAGCACTTTGGGGTGATAGGCTGCACTGCTCTGTAAATCGCTCAGGGCTTGGGCGAACAACGTCAGTTCTGTACCGACCCACAAACCAGCGGCTTGTGCCGCTTGCCACACAGAGGCCACCGATTCAGGACTCAAACCAGGGCTCTTGAACACGGCGCGAATGCCATGCGCTTCTTCTGCACCGCTCAACAGCGACGCATCAAACGCGCCATGCACGAACGTGACTTGCGGCAACTCTTGGCGCAAAACCGCCAAATGGGGTGGCTCAGCACGCGTGTCGACCACTTGCACTTGCGCCCTACAACGCACGCACCAACGCGCCATCGCCAGGCCGGAATCACCCAAGCCCAGTATCAGCACCGATTGGTTGAGGAGTTGCTGCATCGTCTTATCTCAGCTTCAAGGTCGACAAACCCACCAAGCACAGCAGCATGGTGATGATCCAAAAACGCACGGTGACTTGGGTTTCTTTCCAGCCACTTTTCTCGAAGTGGTGGTGCAAAGGTGCCATTTTCAAAATGCGGCGGCCTTCACCAAATTTCTTCTTGGTGTATTTGAAGTACGTGACTTGCACCATGACCGACAGGGCTTCGACCACAAAGATGCCGCCCATGATGGCCAGCACAATTTCTTGACGCACGATCACTGCCACCGTGCCCAAGGCACCACCGAGCGCCAATGCACCCACATCACCCATGAAGACTTGTGCGGGATGGGTGTTGAACCACAAAAAGGCCAAGCCGGCACCGGCCATCGCCGCGCAAAACACCATCAACTCGCCAGAGCCAGGAATGTAGGGGAACAGCAAATATTTGGAGTAGACCGAGCTGCCCGTGACGTAGGCAAACACGCCCAAAGCTGACCCAACCATCACCACGGGCATGATGGCCAAGCCATCCAAACCATCGGTCAAGTTGACGGCATTGCTAGAACCCACGATGACCAAGTAGGTCATGATGACAAAACCAAACACGCCCAACGGGTAGCTGACTTCTTTGATGAAGGGCAAGAGCAAGCCTGCTTTAGGCGGCAAGTTCACATCAAAACCCGACTTCACCCACGAGTAGAACAACTCCAACACGCGCAAGTTGCTGCTCTCGGAGATGCTGAACACCAGATACAAGGCCGCGAGCAAACCAATGGCCGATTGCCACAGGTACTTTTCACGCGAGGGCATGCCCTCTGGGTCTTTGTTGACCACTTTGCGCCAATCATCCGCCCAACCGACGGCGCCAAAGCCGAATGTGACGATCATCACGATCCACACAAAACGGTTGGACAAATCAGCCCACAACAAGGTGGACACCGCGATGCCAATCAAAATCAACACCCCACCCATGGTCGGGGTACCGCTCTTGGCCAAATGCGTTTGCATGGCGTATTCGCGGATCGGCTGGCCGATCTTCAGTGCCGCCAAACGACGGATCACGGCGGGACCGGCCATCAATCCAATCAACAGCGCCGTCAACGCGGCCATCACCGCACGGAAAGTGAGGTATTGGAAAACGCGGAAATACCCGAAATCGGGCGACAGAGTTTGCAGCCATTGGGCCAACATCAGCAGCATGGCGTGTGTTCCTTTTTGGGGTCTTGTGCAGCAGTGATGGCATCCACCACCCGCTCCATCTTCATGAATCGTGAACCTTTGACCAACACGCTGCCCACGCGAGGCAACAACATCAGCACCTTGGCATTGATGCTGTCGATGTCGGCAAAGTGTTGGGCGCGTGGGCCACACGCTTGTGCGCTGTGCGCGGCCAAGTCGCCCAAGCACAGGACGTGCTCGATGCCGCTATGTAAGGCATGCACGCCGACTTCTTGGTGAAACTCGGGACCTTGATCGCCCACTTCGCCCATGTCGCCCAACACCAACAGACGGGGTTGTGGCAACTCGGCCAACACGTCAATCGCAGCGCGGACCGAGTCTGGGTTGGCGTTGTAGGTGTCGTCGACCACGGTGATGGCATGGCCTTGGCATTGAATATCAAACGCACGCGAACGGCCTTTGACGGGTTCGAAGCGGGTCAAACCTTCCGCCACTTTGGCCAGCGGGACACCCGCAGCCAAAGCACAGGCTGCCGCCGCCAAGGCATTGCCCACGTTGTGACGACCGGCAATACGAAGTTGAATAGCCAACTCGCCAACAGGCGTCTGGGCGCGAACCATCCAATGGTCTTGGTGCCAGTCAGCTTGCAACAACTGGACCTCAGCCGGTGCCTCACCTGCTGCCAGCACTTGGTTTGAAAAGCGCAGGCAACGGCGCTCAGCCGCCAAGGTTTGCCACAAGTCGGAGTACGTGTCGTTGGCAGGAAAAACCGCCACACCATCTGCAGACAAGGCTTTGAGCACTTCACCGTTTTCTTGGGCCACCGCCTCGACCGTGGCCATGAACTCTTGGTGCTCGCGTTGGGCGTTGTTCACCAATGCCACCGTGGCTTGAGTCATCGCGGCTA
The DNA here is from genome assembly GCF_031539175.1 of Limnohabitans sp. Lineage (GTDB taxonomy): Bacteria > Pseudomonadota > Gammaproteobacteria > Burkholderiales > Burkholderiaceae_C > Limnohabitans. The sequence continues at coordinate 107,247 of NZ_JAVKLQ010000018.1, forward strand.
AGCCAGCGATTTCCCCGGGGTGGTTCATACCCAACTCCACCACCGCAAGGCGGTGATGGGCGCGCAAACGCAGCAAGGTTTGGGGCACGCCAATGTCGTTGTTCAAGTTGCCCTGTGTGGCCAACGCGGCGTCACCCACGTCAGCACGCAAGATGCTGGCGATCATTTGGGTGACGGTGGTTTTGCCATTGCTGCCTGTCACAGCAATCACGGGCAAAGCAAACTGAGCGCGCCAGCCTGCCGCCAACTGCCCCAAGGCCACACGCGTATCGGGCACTTCAATGCCCCCCAGCTGGGCCGCCGCTAAACCGTGGTGCGCCAGCGCAGCACTGGCGCCTTGGGCTGCGGCATCGGCCAAGAAATCGTTGGCATCAAAGCGTTCGCCTTTGAGGGCCACGAACAAATCGCCATGCTGCAAAGTACGGGTGTCGGTGTGCACGCGATGGACCACGTGCTGCGCATCACCCACCAACTGGGCGCCGGTCAGCCAAGCTTGAATCTGCTGCAAACGGAGGTTCATGTCAGACATGGACACTCCTTTGCGCCAAAGCGGCTTGGGCATGGGCCACATCGCTGAACGGGTATTTGACGCCCATCACTTCTTGGTAATCTTCATGGCCTTTGCCTGCAATCAACACCACGTCTTGAGGCTTGGCGCTGGCCACAGCCTGTGCAATGGCTTGGGCACGGTCAACGATGACGGTGGCGCGTTCAGCGTGCTGCAAACCGATCAACATGCTGTTCAAAATCGTTTGTGGGTTTTCGCTGCGCGGGTTATCGCTGGTCAGCACCACATGCTGCGCGAATTGCTCAGCGGCAGCCGCCATGGAAGGACGTTTGGCCGCATCGCGGTCGCCACCGCAACCCAACACACAGGTGACTTCGCCACCACGCGATTGCGCCAGTGGCAACAAGGCGTTGACGGCTTGTGCCACAGCGTCTGGGGTATGGGCGTAATCAACAATCACCAAGGGCGCGCCGTCAGCCGTTAAGGCTTGCATACGGCCTGGCACGGCGGGCAAATCGGCGCATGCCCGAACGGCATCGGCCAAACTGTGGCCCATGGCCCGCAAGCAAGCCAACACACCGAGCACGTTGCTGATGTTGTAGAGCCCGACCAAGCGGGTGTCGAGGTGGAGCGAGTAAGCCCCCTCCACCACATCAAAACTCAGCCCCAAGTGTCCGTGTGTGATATTGCAGGCGTGCACATGTTGTGCGGGTGACGCAGACAGACGCTGAGCGATGGACGCATCACACGACACCGTCCACACGCTGTGTTGGCCAGCAGTTTTCAGTTGCGCAGCCAAGATCGCGCCTTGAGCGTCGTCTACATTGACGACGGCCGCTTGCAAACCTGCCCAATTAAACAACGCAGATTTGGCCTGCCAGTAACTGGCCATGTCACCGTGGTAGTCCAAATGGTCTTGGGTGAAATTGGTGAACATGGCGACGCGCACTTGGGTGCCGTCTAAACGGTACTCGACCAGACCGATGGACGAGGCTTCAATGGCGCAGGCATCCACGCCGGCCGTCACCATGTCGCGCAAGCGGGCTTGCAGCAACACGGGATCGGGCGTGGTCATGCCGGTGTATTCGAGGGCATGCACTTCACCCACACCCAAGGTGCCCACCATGGCACAACGCTGCCCCACTTGGCTCAAGGCATGCGCCAGCCACCACGCAGTGGAGGTTTTGCCATTGGTGCCTGTAATAGCCACCACGTCGAGCGCTTGGCTGGGCTGCTCGTAATAAGCCGCCGCAATGGGGCCACTGGCCGCCTTCAAACCGTCGTAGGCCGCAATCGCGTTGTCAGCCGATGTGGGCCAATCAAACTGATCGGCGCCTTGGTACTCGACCAAACACGCACTTGCGCCTTGCTGCAAAGCTTGGGCCACATAGGCACGGCCATCGGTCACACCGCCGGGCCAAGCCACAAAACCATCACCCGATTGCACACGGCGGCTGTCGGTATGCAACACACCGCGCACGCGCGCATGCAACCATTGCGCGGCTTCTTGATGGGTGTGAAGTCGCTTCATCAGAAGGACTCCTTTTCCACTTGCGTGAACACTTGAGGCTTGACGGCCATATCTGGCTGCACGCCCATCAAACGCAGCGTTTGCTGCACGGTTTGGCTAAACACAGGTGCGGCCACATCGCCACCAAAATACAAGCCATTGGTCGGCTCATCGACCATCACGGCCACCACGATGCGTGGGTTTTCAATGGGGGCAATGCCCACGAAAAAGCCGCGGTATTTTTTACCCGCGTAACCCTTGCCTTCGACCTTATGAGCGGTACCGGTTTTGCCACCGACGGAGTAGCCCATGGTCTGCGCCTTGACCGCGGTGCCACCTGGACCTGTCACCATGTGCAGCATATTGAGAATGGCTGCGGCGTTTTTGCTCGACAACACGCGCGCACCCGCCGCAGGTTGCTGAATCTTGACCAAGCTGACGGGCAACAACTCGCCATCGTGTGCAAACACGGTGTAAGCCTGCGCGAGTTGAAACAAACTGGCCGACAAACCGTAGCCGTAGCTCATGGTGGCTTGCTCAATCGGACGCCATGTTTTGTAAGCGCGAACCTTGCCAGACACCGCCCCCGGAAATGGCACTTGGGGCTTTTGCCCCAATCCCATTTGCGTGAAGATCTCCCACATGTCGTGGGGCTGCATTTGCATGGCAATCTTGACTGTGCCGACGTTGCTGGATTTTTGAATCACCTCATTCACACTGAGCATGCCATGTGGATGCGAATCGGTGATGGTGGCCGTGCCCATTTGCAAACGGCCCGGTGCAGTTTGGATCATGGTCTCTGGCTTCACAACGCCTTTTTCCAAGGCCAAGCCAATCACCAAGGGCTTCATGGTCGAGCCCGGTTCAAACGTATCTGTCAGTGCGCGGTTGCGCAACTGAGCGCCACTTAAGTTGCCACGCTTACCCGGTGCGTAGCTGGGGTAATTGGTGAGCGCCAAGATCTCGCCGGTTTGCACATCCAAAACGACAACGCTGCCAGCGGCAGCTTTGTTTGCAATCACGGTTTCTTTGATCTTTTCGTACGCAAAGTACTGAACTTTGCTGTCGATGCTGAGCTGCAAATCTCTCCCGTCGACCGGCGGCACCATCTCGCCCACGTCTTCGACCACGCGGCCCAAGCGGTCTTTGATCACACGGCGCGATCCTGCTTTGCCACCTAAATCTTTGTTGAAGGTCAGCTCCACACCTTCTTGACCCAAGTTTTCGACGTTGGTGAAACCCACCACATGGGCCACTGACTCACCCTCGGGATAAATGCGCTTGTACTCTTTACGCAGGTAAACGCCCTTGATGTTCAGCGCTTCAATTTCTTTGGCCACGGACTCGTCGACTTGACGCTTGATCCAAACAAAAATTTTGTCTTCGTCTTTGAGCTTTTTATCCAGCTCGGCAGAACTCATGTCCAAGAGCTTCGCCAAAGACTTGAGCTTGACCGGATCGCGCTCAATGTCTTCGGGGTTGGCCCAGATACTGGGCACCGGCACGCTAGAAGCCAAGATGTGCCCGTTGCGGTCCAAAATGCGACCGCGATTGGCGGGTAACTCCAAATTGCGCACAAAGCGAACGGTGCCTTGGCGCTTGAAAAATGCATTGTCAATGACCTGCACATAGGCCGCACGCGCCACCAAACCCAAGAAGCCCAACGCAATACACGCCACGATGAATTGGCTACGCCAAATGGGCGTCTTGCTAGCCAGCAAGGGGCTAGAGCTGTATTGAACGCTGCGACTGCTCTTGATCATGGCTTCACCTGAGCGGAGGCAGCGCTGCTGGGCAAGGCCGCGTATTGCGTGATGGCGGGTGTGATCGTGCGCATGCGCAATTGCTCACGCGCGAGCTTTTCAACGCGCAGCGGCGTCGCTTGTGCGCGACGCTCCACATCCAAGCGGTCGTTCTCAATTTCCAAACGACGGGCTTCGCTGGTGGCACGGTCAATCTCGGTGGTCAGCGAGCGCGACTCATACTGCGTGCGCACCAAATAAAAAGCACTGGCCATGACGGCCAAAAACAACACCAAGCTCACGCGGCTCATGACTGAGCCTCCGGCTCGCCGCCCAAACGCTCGGCCACGCGCATGATGGCACTGCCCGAACGTGGGTTGCCTTTGAGCTCTTCAGCACTGGGCTTGATGCGGTCCACCGGCTTGAACGCCATCACCTTGGGCACTGCAAACGGGGCACGACGGTCGTACACCTCTTTCGAATGCTTCACGATGAATTGCTTGACGATGCGGTCTTCCAACGAATGAAAACTGATGACGGCCAAACGCCCCTTGGGACGCAAGACCTTCAAGGCACCTTCTAGCGCTTGTTGCAACTCCTCAAGCTCGGCATTGATGAAAATCCGAAGAGCCTGAAATGTGCGCGTTGCAGGGTTCTTACCCGACTCGCGGGTTTTGACCGTGTCAGCCACGAGTTGGGCCAATTCAGAGGTGCTTGTAGGCAAGCGCCCTTCTTGTCGGCGAGCATCAATCGCCTTTGCAATCTGTAAAGCAAACCGTTCTTCGCCATATTCACGTATCACCTCCGCAATGTGTTGGAGCTCTGCCTCAGCCAGCCACTCAGCCACGCTTTGGCCACGCGTGGTGTCCATGCGCATGTCCAAAGGACCTTCAAATCGAAATGAGAAACCGCGCGCGGGGTTGTCAATTTGGGGTGAGCTCACCCCCAAATCCATCAAAATACCGTCCACGCTACCCGCCGGCAACTCCCCCAAATCGGTGAAGCCTTGATGGCGAATTGAAAAACGTGGGTCTTGAATTTGGGCCGCAGCCGCAATCGCGTCAGGGTCTTTGTCAAACGCAATCAATCGCCCCTTGGGCGACAACTTCGACAAAATCAGGCGAGAGTGCCCACCACGACCAAAAGTCGCGTCTACGTAGGTTCCGTCCGGCTGAATGTCGAGCGCATCGACCGCTTCGTGCAGTAGGACGGTGGTGTGCTGCCAGGGCTGTTCCACCGTTATCCTTTAAAAAGAGAAGTCCTTGAACACATCAGGCATCTCCCCCTGCATGGCTTGGGCTTCTTGCGCCTCGTAGGTCGCCTTGTCCCAAAGTTCAAAGTGATTGCCCATTCCCAGCAACATGGTGTCTTTGCTGATACCTGCTGCGGTGCGCAACTCTGGGGAGATCAACACGCGACCGGTGCCGTCCATGTCTGCATCCATGGCGTTACCCAAAAAAATACGCTTCCACCATTGAGCGCTCATGGGCAGCTCGGCAATGCGCTCGCGGAATTTCTCCCACTCAGGGCGGGGAAAAACCATCAAACAGCCGTGAGGATGGCGTGTGATCGTGAGTTGCCCAGCCGCAGTTGCGCTCAAGACGTCGCGATGCCGCGTTGGCACCGACAGACGACCTTTGGCGTCAAGACTCAGCGATGAAGCACCCTGAAACACGAAAGCGACCTTTTTCCTTGGCTACACACATAACGCTTTTAAGCAGCAAATGCCAAAACGCACTTTTCACCACTTATTTGCACTTATTTGCACTGTAGCAGGAAAATTCGATAAGACCAGCAGTATTTGGATTTTTTTCAATGAAATCAAGGACTTACGACGATTTTAAGATTTACCTACGAACCTAAAAAACTATATAAATGAAGCACTTAGAAAGGTCTGTAAAAGTGGCTTATCAAGACCTCAGAGGTGCAAAAAAAAAGCAGGCCAACGGGCCTGCTGATCAAAAAATCATTAAAACTGATAAATCCTCAATCCCCAAACATCCGTTGTTTGATCTCGCGGCGCTCTTGCGCTTCCAAAGACAAGGTCGCCGTGGGACGTGCCAACAAACGACCAACGCCAATGGCTTCGCCTGTTTCGTCACAGTAGCCGTAGTCGCCGCTGTCAATGCGGTGGATCGATTGCTCGATTTTCTTCAACAATTTGCGTTCGCGATCGCGTGTGCGCAACTCTAAAGCGTGCTCTTCTTCGATGGTCGCGCGGTCAGCTGGATCAGGCACCACCACGGTGTCTTCGCGCAAATGCTCGGTGGTCTCGCTGGCGTTGCTCAACACTTCATTTTTGAGGGTGACCAGCTTGAGTCGGAAAAACGCCATTTGCGTGTCATTCATGTACTCGCTGTCTGGCATGGCAATGATTTCAGCATCTGTGAGCTGTTCAGCCGTTTTGGTTTTCCAGTTGTTGGCGAGTTTGGCGTCTTTGGTAGGTATCACAGGAACAATAGTTGGGGCAAAAGGAGCCGAGATCGGCATGAAGCTAGATTTGGCGGCGTTCGACGCCACCACTTGAGCTGGCGGGGGAGGAACCAGAGCCGCCATCTTGGCCGCTCTGGAGTTTTTCTTGTGCACCACGGGGGTGTAACCAGGGATGATGGGCACCACATGCACGATGGGTGCCGCAACAGCCTTGGCTTTGACTTTAGGTTCTTTGGCGGGTTTAGGCGCCTTGGCTACTTTAGGTGGTTTGACTGGTTTCTCTGGCTTGGCGACGACGGCTTTGGGCGCCGCTGATTTCTCAGCCTTCGCAGCCTTGACGGGCGCCGCTTTCGCTGCCGGTTTTTTCTCGAGCGCTGGTTTAGCCGCCTTCGCTGTTGCTTTCACCGCAGGTGCCTTCTCCGCTTTTTTAGCGACCGGCTTGACAGCTGATTTCAAGGGGGCTTTGGCAGGTGTTTTGACAACCGGTTTAGCCGCGGCCTTGGTTGCCACTTTCGCAGCAGGTTTAGCCACCACCTTGGCAGACACTTTAGGTGCAGCTTTAGCCGAAGTTTTTGCAGCCGGCTTAGCGACCGCTTTAGCCACAGGCTTGGCGGCCACTTTCTTCGCCACAGGCGTTGCTTTAGCCGCCACTTTCTTTGCCACCGGTTTAGCAGCCGCTTTGACAGGCGCTGCCTTTTTGACTACTGCTGTGGGTTTTGCGGCCGTTTTGGTGGATTTGGCTGTTTGAGCAGCTTTCACCACTTTCGCAGGCGCGGGCTTTGCGACAGGTTTTTTCACTACTTTTTTCGCAACCGCTTTGGGCGATGCACCGGTTTTAACTGCTTTTTTAGCAATTTCAGGCTTCTTAGAAGCGGATTTTCGGGCTTTAGCGTTCACAGAGGGTCTCCTCGCAGGCCTTTACCGCACGGGTGTGTGCGAGGGTTGGAACCCTGTGACGCGTCCAAAAAGGCGGTCGCGTCACAGCTTGGGTCTGGCGCGCGGGATTGTAGCCACAAACTCATACCCCATTTTTCAAGACTTTGAGCGTTGATTCATTTATCAAACTAAAGACTGCTCTAAGCCTTGCACCAAGATATCTTTCGGTAAGTCAATGCCGATGAACACCATTTTGCTGAGGCGCTCTTCGCCTTCGGCCCACTCAGGTCCCAAATCGCTGCCCATCAACTGGTGCACGCCTTGGAAAATCACCTTGCGCTCCGTGCCCTTCATATTGAGCACGCCTTTGTAGCGCAGCATCTTGGGGCCGTAGATGTTGACGATGGCGCCCAAGAAATCTTCCAACTTGGCGGGGTCGAATTGGCGCTTGGACTTGAAAACGAAGCTTTTGACGTCGTCGTCATGGTGATGGTGGTGGCCGGGACCATGGTCATGATCGTGCGCGTGTGAGGGATGGTCGCAGTGCTCACCATGTTCGTGGTCATGGTGGGCGTGGTCATGCTTGTGCGAGGGGTGATCGCAATGCTCGCCGTCATGGTGGTGATGGTCGTCGTCCGACAAGAAGTCGGGATCGATGTCGAGCTTGGCGTTCAAGTTGAAACCCCGCAAGTCAAACACCTCGGCCAAGGACACCTCGCCAAAATGCACCACTTTTTGGGGAGCGCGCGGGTTCATGTGCTTCAGACGGTGCTGCAAAGCATCCAACTCTGTAGGCGACACCAGATCAGCCTTGCTGATGAAGATTTGATCGGCAAAGCCCACTTGGCGACGCGCCTCTTGGCGGTCGTTGAGTTGCTGAGCCGCATGCTTGGCGTCGACCAAGGTCAAGATGGAGTCCAGCAAAAAGCTTTCGGCAATCTCGTCGTCCATGAAAAAGGTCTGCGCCACAGGGCCTGGGTCGGCCAAACCGGTGGTCTCGATGACCACGCGGTCAAAGTTGAGCAAGCCTTTGCGCTTTTTAGCCGCCAGCAATTGCAAGGTGGTGCGCAAGTCTTCGCGAATGGTGCAGCACACGCAGCCGTTGTTCATCTGAATGATTTGCTCGTTGGTGTCCGACACCAAGATCTCGTTGTCGATGTTTTCTTCGCCAAACTCGTTTTCAATGACGGCAATCTTTTGGCCGTGGGCCTCGGTCAGCACACGCTTGAGCAAGGTGGTTTTGCCCGAGCCCAAAAAGCCGGTCAGGATGGTGGCGGGGATCAACATAAAAGAACCTTCTAAAAATCAGACTGAATCGTTGGATATGGGGGCAGCAGCAGCTTTTTCAACCAACTCCGCCGCCTTGACGACCACCAAACCCTTCAGGTATTCACCCTCGGGAAAAGTCAAGGTCATCGGATGGTCGGGGGCGCCTTGCATGCGCTCGCTGATGTAGCCATCGCAAGGCGCATCTATGCCCGCCGAGGCCACGATTTTGTGGAACAAATCAGCACTGATGCCGCCTGAGCAGCTGTAGGTGAACAGCACGCCACCCGGCGCCAGAATCTTGAACGCCAAGCGGTTGATGTCTTTGTAAGCCCGTGCGGCACGGTCGGCATGCGCGGCTGAGGGGGCAAACTTTGGCGGATCCAGCACGATGGCATCAAACATTTGGCCTTGCTTGTAAAACTCGCGCAACGACGCATTCACATCGGCATCCATCATGGTGGTACGTGCGGCGTCAAAACCGTTCAACGCGACGTTGGCTTTGGCCAGCTCAATCGCCGGTCCCGACGAGTCGATGGAGGTCACATGTGCCGCACCGCCGGCCAACGCCGCCACGGTGAAGCCACCGGTGTAACAGTAGCAATTGAGCACGCGCTGAAACTGCAAGCGCTTGGCGTAGTCGGCAAACTTCTTGCGGCTGTCGCGTTGGTCCAAGTAAAACCCAGTTTTATGGCCTTCCGCCACATCCAGCGACAACTGCCAATCGTGTTCACGCAGCACCACCGCTGTGGCGCCCTCGCCCCGCAGCCAGCCTGTCACTTCGGGCAAGCCTTCGAGTTTGCGCACGTTCGAGTCGGAGCGCTCGTACAGTTGGGTCAAGCCCGTTTGCGCCAGCAGTTCGTCGGCAATCACCGCCTTCCAACGCTCGGTGCCGCACGACAGAAACGAAGCCACCAAGATGTCGTCGTAACGATCGACGATCAGGCCCGGCAAGCCATCGGACTCGCCATGAATCAGTCGTACGCCATTGCTTTGAATGTCAAAACGGCTGCGCGCCGCGATGGCGCGGGCGATGGAGGCTTTGAAGAACGAGGCGTCGATACGCTGGCTTTCGTCAAAACTCCAAATGCGCGCGCGGATTTTGGAGGCGGGGCTAAAAGACGCCCAGCCTAAGAATTTGCCGTCATGCGCCTCAACGCGAACGGTCTCGCCCGCATCGCCGCTGCCTTTGGCAATGGCGCTGTCAAAAATCCACGGGTGGCGGCGCAGCGCGGAGCGCTCCTTGCCTTCTCTGAGTTTGATCGATTTCATTGCGCGTATTGTCGTTACTTCTTGCGCGCCCGAGGATGCGCCGCGTCATACGCTTGCGCCAGATGCTGAAAGTCCAGCCGCGTGTACACCTGCGTGGTGGTGATGTTCGCGTGGCCCAACAACTCTTGCACGGCCCGCAAATCGCTGCTGGACTGCAACACATGGCTCGCAAACGAGTGCCGCAGCATGTGCGGATGCACGGGTGTCGACAAACCCGCTTGCAAGCTACGCTGACGCAAGCGCTGCCAAATCGCCTGAGCCGTCAAGCGTGTGCCGCGCTGACCAATGAACAAGGCCCTTTGATCGGACGCAACAGGCGTCACGCCCTGCCCACGCATGGCGATCCACGTCTGCAAAGCCGCTAACGCCTTGCTGCCCACAGGCACGCTGCGTCGTTTGCTGCCTTTGCCCAACACATGGGCATCGCCGCTTTCTAAGTCAATCCACCCTTTCGCCGTGGCGCTGGCCTGCACATCCAAGCCCACCAATTCGCCAACACGCAAGCCGCAGCCGTAGAGCAACTCCACCATCGCCGCATCGCGGCCGTTGAGCCACGGGTCGCTCTCCTCGGTGGAGGGGGTGAATTCGGCCAATTGCACCGCGTCATCCACGCTCAAAGCTTTGGGCAAGGGTTTGGGCGATTTGGGGGCGCGAATGTCTTGCACGGGGTTGGCGCTGATCAAGCCTTCGCGGCCCATCCACACGTAAAAACCACGCCAGCCCGACAAAATCAAAGCAATGCCGCGCCCGCTGCGCCCCCCAGCATGCATCTGCGACACCCAGCGGCGGATGTGCGTGCTCTGCACCACATCGAGCGCCACACCCGATTGCTCGGCATAGCTGCTGAGTTTTTGCAAATCGAGGGTATACAGCGCCAGCGTGCGCTCAGCCAGTCGCTTTTCAAAGCGCACATGGTCGAGGTAGCGGGCCACCCAATCCATCACAGGGCTTAGCGCAGCGAGGTCAAAGCCGCGCTGGCCAAGTCGCCCAAACGCTCGATGAAATCGGTACCCATGCCCGCAAAGTAGCGCTCGGGGTCGGGCGCAGCCAACACCAACAAGCCCACCACGGGTTGCTCAACAGCGGTGCGCGGGGTGTCTTGTTCGCGCGTCGCACGCAGTGCAATCAACGCCACCGATTGGGCGGCACTGGGCTCGACCAGCCAAGTCACGGCTTCAAAGGCTTGGTTGGGGCCGACATAAGGCGTGATCAACGCGGCCGCAAACGCTTTGGCGCTGTCGGTCACGCCAGCGGCAAAGGCCTCCATTTGAAATGGCTCGGCCACGTCCCACAACTTGATGGCCACTTGTGGGACAGCAAATTCGTTTTGAATGCCCTCGGCCACGGCGCGCGGCAGGTCGCCGGCATGGGGGTTCATCAACAGCGATTTGATCCAACGCTGCAGATGCGCCATCAGCACCTCGTTTTCGGTGCCGTGACGCATCATGTCCATCATGCGCATCTCAAGCCCTTTGATTTTTTCGCGCAGCATTTCGGCTTGGCGCTCTTGCAAGCTCACCGCGCGTTGGCCATGGGGGCTGGTCAGTTTGACGGTGGCCAACAACTCGGCATGGCGGTCAAAGAAATCAGGCGTGTTCACCAAGAAATTGGCGATGTCGTCTTCGGTGATGGGGTTCATGGAGGCGTGGGTCATAAGGTGTCTGGAAGGGTAATTTCGCCGCGAAAAACGGTGGTGGCTGGGCCTGTCATGCGCACCGAAGTGTCGCCACCCAGCCATTCGATGGTGAGCTGACCGCCGTGGGTCTGCACCGTGACGCGCGGGTCCAACAAGCCCCAGCGAATGCCTGTGACAACCGCTGCGCAAGCGCCCGTGCCACAGGCCAAGGTTTCGCCTGCGCCGCGCTCAAACACGCGCAAGCGCACCGCGCCACGGTGGAGCACTTGCATAAAGCCTGCATTCACGCGCTTGGGGAAAGCGGCATGGTGCTCGATCAACGGCCCTTGCGTCAGCACGGGTGCAGTGTCCACATCGGCCACCACTTGCACGGCATGGGGGTTGCCCATCGAGACCACGCCCACGCGAGGGCTGTCGCCGTTGCTAAGCGGCAATTGCCACGCCAACACGTCGTCAGATGGCGCGGCAGTGGCCGGTGCGTCCACGGCTTGGGCGTACTCAGGGGCAAAGGGCACTTGGGGCAAGTCAAACACAGGGGCGCCCATGTCGACGGTCACTTGGCCGTCTGACATTTCTTGCAGCGTGATCACGCCGCCGTGCACTTTGACGCGCACTGTGGTTTTGTCGGTCAAGCCTTGTTCGCGCACAAAGCGCACAAAGCAGCGCGAGCCATTGCCGCACTGCTCGACTTCGCCGCCATCGGCGTTGTGAATCACGTATTCAAAGTCCACATCGGGCTGCGGCGCGGGACGCACGGTCAAAATTTGGTCGGCACCGATGCCAAAGTGGCGGTCGGCCAAAAAACGGTAATGGGCAGGGGTGAGGTTCAGGCGCTCGCGGGTCTCGTCTAAGACCACAAAATCGTTGCCTGCGCCCTGCATTTTGGTGAAGCTAATTCGCATCCGTCGATTATCGGACACCGCGTGTCACGCAATGGTCAAGATTTACACGTTTGTGCGTCTATGCTCGCGGCCATCTTTCAACCTCACCACACAAGGCCAACTCATGCGCATTCCCGCTTGGACCCCCGAACAAAAACCACAACCCCAAGACTTGACCGACGCCATTTTGGCGCGACGCGGCGGCGAATTCATCAACCTCGACCGCGCCTTGCTGTGGAGCGAGCCCGTGGCACGCGGTTGGAATGTGTATTTGAAAAACGTGCGCACCGGCCTACCCACCAGCCGCAAGCGGTGTGAACTCGGCATTTGCACGGTGGCCTTGTTGACCGGTGCTGAGTATGAATACCACCACCACGCGCCCGATTTTTTAACCGCAGGCGGCACCCAAGCCGAACTCGACGCGCTGAACCGTGCGGTGAAAGGCGACGCACGCCAGCCCAACACCGACGCCGCTTTGGGTGAGGTGGAGCGCTTGGTGGTGCAATACGCCGCGCAAATGACCCGCGACGTGACCGTGCAAGACGCCGTGTTTGACGCGTTGAAGGCCCGTTTCAGCACCACCGAGCTGGTGGAGTTGACCACCGCCATCGCCACCTACAACATGGTGGCGCGCTTGTTGGTGGCCTTGCAAATCACCCCTGAGGGTGAGCCGCACCGTTGATGCGACACAGTGCGGGTGAAAGCCCGCTCAGTCGACTTTGATGTTGTTGTCTTTCACCACTTTGGCCCAAACGTCCATTTGCTTCTCAATAAATGCACTGGCTTGGGTCGAGCTGCCGCCCGTCACGTCAATGCCTTGAGCGTCCAGCTTCTTGGCAACTTCTGGATTTTTCAGCACTTTGTTGAGCTCTTCGTTCATGCGCTTGACGATCTCTGGTGGCACTTTGGACGAGGCCAACACCGCCCACCAAGCAGGCGCTTCAAAACCGGGGTAGCCGTTTTCAGCCACCGTGGGCACATTGGGCAGGTCAGGTGAACGCTTGCTGGACGTCACGGCCAACGGACGCATGCGACCGCTGTCGATGTGCGGCTTGGTCACAAACACAGAACCGATAGAAAGCGGCACGTGGCCGGCCACCGCGTCGCTCATCAAGGGGCCACCGCCTTTGTAGGGCACATGCGTCCATTCAGCGCCAGAGTTTCTGCCCAACAGCGCCATGGCCAAGTGGCCCAAGCTGCCGTTGCCAATCGTGCCAAAACTCACGTTCTTCTTGGCCTTCGCCGCAGCCATCACGTCGGCAAATGTTTTGTATTCTGAGTTCACGTTGGTGGCCAGCACCATGGGTGAGGTGCCGACCAGCACCAGTGGCACCAAGTCTTTCTTGCTGTCAAAAGGCATGCTGGGGTTGAGGCTGGGGTTCACACCGTGCGTGTCAAACACCACCGCAAAGGTGTAACCGTCCGCTGGGGCTTGCACCACCGCCGCCGTGCCAATGACGCCTGACGCGCCGCCACGGTTTTCCACAATCACGCTCTGCCCCAATGCCAACGACAGTGGCTGCGCGATGATGCGCGCCACTTGGTCCACCGAACCGCCTGGCGGGAACACGGCCACCAACTTGATCGGTTGCTTGGTTGGCCACGCCTGCGCCGCCGCCCACTGGGGGGCGCACAACGCAGCCAAGGTGAGGGCACAGCCCAAAGCAGTTTTAAAAGTACGTCGTTGCATGCTCAATTCCTGAGAGTTTTGTCTTAGGCAGAATTGTTCGTGAACGCAGCCCTCCAAACTTTGCGGCTTATACGCAAGGGTAAACACTAAGTTGAAGCCTCCCCATAATTGAGCATGGCCCGTTCTACCCAACTGTTACACCCCGCCCGCACCGCTGCTGCCGTGCGCCCTGCTGCCACCGTGTTGCTGCTGCGCGATGGCCCCAACGGCGTCGAGGTGTTAATGACACGTCGCTCCGCCACGGCCAGCTTTGCCCCCGGCGCCTACGTGTTTCCGGGCGGCGGCATTGATGCCGCAGACCAAGCAGCCCACCCACACGCCCGACGCCGCGCGACACAAAGCGACTTGCATTTGACGCAGGCCATCGCCGCCATTCGCGAAAGTTTTGAAGAGTTGGGCATCTTGTTGGCCCGCCACGCCAACGGCCAAATGGCCAACACGGCAGACATCGCGGCACTGGACCGCCAAGCCCCCGGCGAAAACTTCGCGGCCCAATGCGTGGCGCGCGGCCTGACCTTGGCCGCCGACGAGGTGTTTGTCTTGGCGCACTGGATCACCGACCGTGACCTGCCCCGTCGCTTTGACGTGCCGTTTTTGGTCGCCCGCATGCCTGACGCGCAAACGCCCGTGGCCGACGAGCAAGAACAGTTCGAGCCCGTGTGGGTGCGCCCTGCCGATGCGCTGAGCCGTCATGCCGCGGGCGACTTTTTCATCATCTTCCCCACCATCCGCACGCTGGAGCGCCTGCAGCATTACGCCTCGGTCGACAGCGTGCTGGCGGCCTGCGCCAGCGAGCAGCCTTGGTTCACCAGTTGCCCACGCGCTGGCTGGCTGGCTGGCCAAGAGGTGCGCTACATGGAGCATGAGTCGCCTTTTGGCGAACTCGCCCTCACCTGCCCCGATGGCCAAATCGCCCACCACCTCGACTGGCAAAGCGACCAACCGGTGCTGCTGTTGAAGAACGTGCAACGCCTCACCGCCCCCAACCCTGGCGTGATGACCGGCCCCGGCACCAACAGTTATTTGGTGGGGGACCCCGACACAGGCTACGCCGCCATCGACCCCGGCCCCGCCGACCCTGAGCACTTGGACCGTTTGTGGCGCGCAGCAGGTGGCCACATTCGCTACATCGTCTGCACCCATTCGCACCCCGACCACTCCCCTGGCGCTGCGCCACTGCAAGCCTTGTGCGCGCAACACGGCCACACGCCGCCCGTGTTGGGCCTGTCGTCGCAGCCCACGGCCCGGGCGCACAGCAACTTCACGCCCGACCGCGAATTGGCCAATGGTGAGTTGTTGGTCTTGCAAGGCCACGGCACCACCCACACCCTGCGTGTGGTGCACACGCCGGGCCATGCGGCCAATCATTTGTGTTTGGTGCTTGAAGAAGATGGGCTATTGTTCAGCGGTGACCACGTGCTCAACGGCAGCACCACGGTCATCGATCCGCCGGACGGCAACATGGCCGATTACTTGAGCTCACTCGACCAACTGCTCGCCGCCTGCGCGCAAAACCGCATCGAATTCATCCTGCCTGCGCACGGCTATGTGCTGGGCAATCTGTGGGACGAAGCACACGATGCACGGGCTTGCATCACCCACCTGAAAAACCACCGATTGAAACGTGAAGCCAAAATTTTGGGCGTGATGCAAAAGCACCCAAACGGCAGCATGGACGATTGGGTACAACAGGCTTATGACGACGTGCCACCACGGTTGTGGCCTGTGGCCATGCGCTCGTTGTTGGCGCATGTCGAGCGTATTCGCGGCTTAGGCTGACGACTTCGTCGCCAAAAACACCCGCGCCACGCTGGGCAGCACCTCATCCCACATGGCTTGACTCATGTGAGTTGGTTTGTTTCTGCTGAACGTGAGGGGCCTGTCTTTCGCAGCCTCACGCACGGCAAACACGATGCAATTGGTCGTGCCCGGCGCATCGATGGCCCAAATATCACCCTCAAATACGGACGAGATGCGGTCCACGTACACATCGAGGTATTTGCCAAACCGATGCAAATTGGCCACGGCCACGCCACCTGATGTCAACACGCGGTGGCAATCTGAATAAAAGGGGGTGGAGCCCAGTTGCTCAGGCATACCGCGAGGATCGAACCCGTCAATAAACACCACGTCAAAGGTCTGCTCGGTCTGCGCCATGAAGTCGGCGGCATCCATCTGCACCACTTGAAAGCGCGCATCGTCATCGGGAATGCAAAAGCTTTGGCGCAGCGCAATGACGTGCGGGTTGATCTCCACCACCGTGATGTGCGCGTCGGGCAAATGTTTGTAACAAAATTTGGCAAGTGAGCCACCGCCCAAGCCCACCATCAAAATGCGTTTGGGCTGAGGTTGGAAGAGAAGCACGCCCATCATCAGGCGCGTGTATTCAAACTGCAGCTCGTCGGGCCGCGCCACGCTCATGCGGCTCTGGATGTCGATGTCTGAAAACACCATCGACTTGCTGAGTGCCGTTTCGTGCACCACAGGGATTTCATATGAACTCACACGACTCCCTTAGAAATTTCGCCAATTTTGCGCAAGGCTTGGCGCTCCACATCAGTCCATGTGCCGGCGAAGCTTAACCGCAAGCAATGGTCAAACCGGTCTGTAGCTGTGAACAATGCGCCGGGCCCAAAGCTGATACCTTGAGCCATGCACTGCTTAAACAGCGTCATGGTGTTGAAGGTTTCTGGCAACTCCACCCACAGGGTATAGCCCGATGCGGGGCGGCTCACGCGTGTGCCTCTGGGGAAACACTCACTGATGATGCTGCGCGCTTCTTTTAGCCGTTCACGCAAAAAACCACTCAGCCTGCGCATGCGAGCCTCGTAGTTGCTTTGGGTCAGCAACTCGGCCAAAGCGTGCTCCAGCACATCGGTGGTTTGAATGCCGTGCACGCTTTTCAAACGCATCACACTGTCTTTCCAACGCCCCGCTTCGCACCACCCCATGCGCACACCGGGCGTGAGCGTTTTGGAAAACGAGCCACACACCATCACCCAGCCATCCACGTCATAGGCTTTGGCTGCTTTGCGTCGTTCGTCTGAAGCCAACAAGTCGTTGAACACCACATCTTCAATCAACGGCACTTGGTGCTTGGTGATCATCTGCACCAAGGCTTTTTTGTCCGCATTTTTCATCACCGCACCCAGCGGGTTTGACAGCGTGGGCACACTCAGCACAGCCTTCACGGGCTGGGTGTCTAGCGCCAGCTGCAAGGCTGACAACGACATGCCATCTTTGGGGTGTGTGGGTATTTCAAGCGCCCGCAAATTCAGCGACTCAATCAAATCGAGAAAACCAAAATGCGTGGGCGATTCCAACGCCACCACATCACCGGGCTTAGTCACCGCACGCAAACACATGCTGACGGCGTTGATGCAACTAGCGGTAATCACCAAGTTTTCTGGCTGTAGCCTGCACCCCAAGTGCAAGGCTCTGCGCGACACCGCTTCTTTCAAAGCAGGCGTGCCCGATGAGTCGGTGTAAGCCACCAAGCTAAAGCGATGTTCGCGTGTGGCCCGATTGACCGCTGCACGCACACGCGCTTCGTCAAAAAAGTCAGGGTCTTTCGGGCACGTGCCGCCAAAGCTCACGATGGGGCCGGGGAAGTTTTCTAAGCCAATTTGCTCCGAACGGTTTTGGCTGTCCACCTGCAAGCTGTACTTAGGCGGACGACTGGTAGCAGGCAAGGCCGGCCCTTTGCTGCGCGAGGCTACGTAGTAGCCAGACTTGGGCCTAGCGGTGATCAGGTTGCGCTCTTCAAGCCAACGGTAGGCCTGCACGGCAGTCGACACAGACACCGTGTTTTGCGCGGCCACCTCGCGCACCGAGGGCAAACGCTTGCCCGACTTGAACACTTGCCCGTCAATCAGCTGCGCAATGCCCTGCGCAATTTGCGCGTACAGCGGCTGAGAGGGGTCATTGAAAGTGCTTGGCATGTCAAAAAATTGTGCCGTACAGATTTAGGCCCAAGTTGATTTCAACCAGTACAGATTGCACCCTTTTGATGACGAACAGTTGGGCTATACCACGAGTTGCCATGGTACGAATCGCGCCACTGTGTGGATGGGCAAGTCACATGAAAACGCAGACAGTTGTTGCACCAAGGAGCGTTTATGTCGTCACTGCTGCACTACCTATCGCAAGGCCAATGTCAAACCTGGCAAGCCCAAGCCCACATGCAACTGCATGTGATCAGCGGTCGTTTGTGGGTGACGATGGCCCATGATGAAACCGACTACTTTGTGGCATCAGGTCAATCGTTGAGTTTGAAAGCTGGCCAAGTCACGCTGCAAGCCGATTCGCCTCAAGCGACCACCTTTGCGGTGGAGGCCCATGAAAAGTGTGAAGCTCGCCGATACGCCGGATTCTGTGCACCGTGGTTGCCCACGGCGTGACCGTCATTAATCTGGGCCGAGGGTTGCCCACTCGGCTCGGTGCTACCTACCCGCCAACAACCTGCGAACCGCAAGTTGGAAAAGACGCGGCGAACCGCGCCGCTCCGCGTTGGCCTACTTGGTATTGCTGCGCGTAGAGATTGCCCGTTTCACCCGAACTAAATCGGCTCGTCTCTGTTGCTCTAATCCTCACCTCACGGTGGAGAGGTGTTACCTCTTACGCTGTCCTACGCAGTCCGGACGTTCCTCCAGTGCCTGGTTTCCCAGATTGCACCAGCGACGGCCTAGCGAGCTTCACGGCTTGATTATCGACTACTGCCGCTTGCCATGAAGTAGCGCTATGTTCATTTCAGCAGACAAAGTGCTTGCATAAAACTTTTCAATCATTTCGACAGATGTTCGTGCGTTACGAGCCAAGGTGAGCAAATCAATATTGCCACCGTAAATGAGACGAAACGTGATGGCCGTGTGACGCAGGCTGTACAACGAACGATCAACCCCATGCGGCCCTGCCTTTAATCCAAGATCCTTCAAAATCCAGTTCAAACACCAGCCTGCAATGTCAATCACCATGCGACGGTTTTGAAGCTCTGGAAAAAATACATAGTCATCAGGATGACCGTAACCTTGAGATTTTTGGTGCTTGAGCAGCGTGGCATAAATTTGAACTGCCGCGGGCAAACTCACCGTCGCAGCTTTGTGACGTTTGACTTCTGGCAAGTTCAATCGCAAATACGAATAGCCGTTACGAACAACTTCTATGTGCTTATTCTTGATTTGACGTATGTCACCCGGACGTACAAAGGTGTAGACCATAAATCGGATCAACCAATTCATCTCTGTTGGCATTTGGTGATAAGCCGATCGGATCCAAGGCGTCTGTCCATTGCGCCAATCGACATAGGTATGGTCTCTCAATTTTTTTGACCTGCGCAAGATGGCACTGTACTCAGTCAGTGTGAATGCGCCTCTGGGGTTAGGCTGCGATTTAAGCGCAGGAAATGATGGCACCGCCGGAAGAATTTTCTTGCGGCTCAACAAACGCAACACTTTCCTTGTTTGTGCGATGTAGCCTTGAATCGTCGACGTGGTTAGGTTTTTACGAGTCAAAAATTCTATGAAATCCTCCAAAACGCGCTCGTCAATTTCATGCAGTGTTTGCCTGCTGAAAAATTCAAAAATCAAACCTTCCAGTCTGATTTGAGTCATCACATACGTGCCATGCTTGATTTGATCGCGCTGTACTTTTTGCAGTTCTGTATGCAAAACCTCTTGCATTAAATCGTGCAATAGCTGCTGATTTTGGAAAGCCGTTGTTGCGGATGAAACTTCGACTTTTCCTATACGTAAGCCAGCCGCTTTTAACTTTTCGAAAAACAAATGCGCAAAAGCTTTAGCTTCATCAGGGCACGTGGTTTTCAGGCTTTGCGTGATGTATCGACCTTGGTTGTAAAACCGGACCTGCCAATACTTGCTACCTGCAATTCGATAAATTTTTAATGATTTAGGAAGTCCATCAAGGCAGGTCATGCTCGACTTGATGGGTGCGCTACGAACGCGAGATTGGTGAAAAAAACCTTCATTCGCAGCGATTTCAGTGCTGGGCATCCATGCGTTCATTTGTGTCCACAGTTCATAAGTTGATTGACTTATGAATTTTGAAACGCAATCGCCAGCGAACCTTTATTTACGGAGGTCCGCCATGCGGGCTTAATAAAAAGGGCAACAACCCTCGTTGCTATCGC
>NZ_JAVKLQ010000019.1:0-24582 GCF_031539175.1 Limnohabitans sp.
AAACCGTGACGGATGAGGAATTGACTATGATTGAAAACCGATTGAATCATCGCCCCAGAAAGCGACTAGGATTCAAGACACCTCACGAGGTATTCCATGCCTCGTTAAAGCGTGTTGCACTTCGTCCTTGAATCCGCCGTTTTAATAATGCGCACAACTTATTTGAAATACAGGGCTTGCACATCGCTAGAAGCGGGAGCCTCGCCGTTTTCGAGCATGTGACGGTGCTTGTCCAAGCGCTTTAAATCGTAGAGATAGTTGACCATCAAGCCGTGCGACTGCTTGACGCCTTTGGTGGACGGATCGGCAAACCAGTTGATGCGTTCGATGCGGGCACCATTGCCCAAATGGAAGCGCGCCACAGGGTCGAGCACTTGCTCGCCTTGGCGGCTTTGCCCCAAATATTGCGCTGCGCTACGAGTCAAAAACAAACGCAAGGGTGACTTGACCGACAAGGCGCTCAACACCAAAGGCTGCTCAATGGCCGCCAACACATGGGTGGCGGTAGGCGGCTCGAAACTCAACTCACGCCCCAAGGCCGACAGCTCTTTGTCGTTCAAGTGCGCCAACAACTCAGGCAGCTGACGCATCAGCCAAGGACGCAAACCAGGGATGGGCGACAAAGTGGCGAAAGTCTTGAGTTTAGGGAACTCGGCCCGCAAGGTCTCGACCACGCGCTTGATCAAGGAGTCGCCAAAGCTCACGCCTTTCAAGCCGCCTTGGGTGTTGCTGATGGAGTAAAAAATAGCCACGCTGGACTTTTGCAAATCTTCAGGGGCAGCGCTTTCGTCCAACAACGGCATGATGTTGTCAGCCATCTCGTTGAGCAAGGCGACTTCCACAAAAATCAACGGCTCATTGGGCAAGCTGGGGTGAAAGAAGCCATAGCAACGACGGTCGCTGTCGAGGCGGTTTTTCAAGTCGGCCCAGCTGCGAATGTCGTGCACCGCTTCGTATTTGATGAGTTTTTCAATCAACGAGGCGGGGGAATCCCAGCTGATGGTGCGTAGCTCTAAAAACGCGACATCGAACCAAGTCGAGAACAAATTCTCTAACTCGGCATCGAGCGCCAGCAAGCGCTTGTTGCCTTTGAGTTGAGGTAACAATTCAGCGCGCAGATCCACCAAAAACCGCATGCCACCGGGGTAGGCCGCAAAGCGTTGCAACAAACGGGTGCGCGGTGAAACCAAGGCACGGCGCAGACGAATTTCAGCCGATCCTTCGTCTGCCGTGCCAAGCGCTGCGTCGTAATCATCACGCGCGGCGCGAACCTTGACGGCATCGGGACCAAACTGCTCACTGATCAACAACCACAAGTCTTGACGCTCATCCACACTGGCCTTGGCGTACCAATCGGCCAGCGCTTTGGCGCGACGACCGCCTTCGACTTCGCTCACACGCGGATCAACCACGGCCTGCAACTCGGCCAATGTGCGGCGCAAAGAGCGAGGCGATAAGGCCTCCTTCTTCTGACGCAGCGTAGCGTCTAGGCGCTCGCGTGTAGAACGGTTCTCTTCTTTCGGCGCTTCAGCAGCAAGGGCCGAATTACGCAATACGTTCAATTTGCTGTTGAGCCAAGATGTCGCAGTCATGGGTTTCTTTCTTCAAATCTCTCAAGCGGTCAAACCAACCAAGCTTTGGCTGCGTGTTAAGTCGCGCAAGGCTTCACGTTGTTGCAGCAAGTGGTGTCGCATGGCTTGTTCGGCGGCCTCGGCATTGCGTGCTTTCAACGCCTCAAACACAGCCATGTGCTCCGTCAAACTTTGCGTCAAGCGCCCTGGTGCATGCAATTGCTGCAGCCGAGCCAACTTCAAAATCTTGCGCAAATCTGCGATGGATTGAGCCAACCATTTGTTATTGGCCAATTGAATGATGGCCTCATGGATGGCGTAATTCGCCTCGTAATAATCATTGATGCGCCCAGCTTGGGCATGACTTGCCAAGCGCTCATGCCATTGCGACAGCACGCGCACATCCGCCTCACTGGCGTGGCGGGTGGCTTCAAAGGCACAACGCCCTTCTAAAAGCGCAATGACTGGAAAGATGTCGTCCAAATCTTGTTCGGTGACTTCGCTCACGAAACAGCCACGGCGTGGCTCATGACGAACCAAACCTTCGGCCGTCAGCACTTTGAGCGCTTCACGCAGTGGGGTGCGTGAAATCGACCATTGGGTACACAAGGCCGCTTCATCGATGAAATTACCAGGCGTCAATTGCCCATCAAAGATGGCAGCACGTAGCCGTGAGGCGACGTCATCGTGCAATGAGTTGACAAGTGGACGCATGGTGTGGGTTTGCTCGTAATTTCCCGTAATTACGTGTAATTATGAAAGCCAAACGCCCATGCTTGCGAGGTAAAACGCTAGGACTTTCCCTTAAAACCGGTGAAAAATCAGCTGTTTGTGCGGTGACGAACGGCTCGCCACCAAATGATCAAACCCAGCACCACCATGGGCACGCACAACCATTGGCCCATGCTCAGCCCCAAGGCCAACAGGCCTAAGTGTGCGTCGGGCTCGCGGAAATACTCGGCCATGAACCGAAGGCTGCCGTACCCGATCAAAAAGACGCCAGACACCGCCCCCACGGCCCGAGGCTTGCGGGCGTAGAGCCACATCACCACAAACAGCAACAGCCCTTCGCCCAAGAATTGATAGACCTGCGAGGGATGACGCGGCACCAAGCTGCCACTTTGTGGAAACGCCATCGCCCAAGGCAAGAATGGGTCAGCCGCCCTGCCCCATAACTCACCATTGATAAAGTTACCCACGCGGCCTGCTGCCAACCCCGTCGGTACGCAGGGTGCAATGAAGTCGGTCACCAAAAACCAAGCCCTTTGGCGCTGCCACGCAAACACAGCCATGGCAGAAATCACCCCCAGCATGCCGCCATGAAAACTCATGCCGCCTTGCCAAACCGCAAAAACCTCCAACGGATGTGCTGCGTAATAAACGGGCTTGTAAAACAAGCAATACCCCATACGTCCGCCCAACACCACGCCAACCACGCCATAAAACAGCAAATCTTCAATGTCTTGCTTGGACCACAGCCCTTGCGCGAACAAGTGCGCATAAGGTGCTTGTCGCAAACGCAACTGGGCCAGCCCCATAAACAGCGCGAAGGCGGCCAAGTAAGTCAAGCCATACCAATGGATGGCCAAAGGGCCCAATTGCAGGGCAACAGGATCAATCGTGGGGTGCAGCAACATAGCGGGTGATTGTGCCCTGCGCGAAGGTGACGCAGCAGCACCAACAGCCGCAGTTAAACTTGAGGCTTAACCAAATTACAGAGTCAACATGGACATTAAAACCATCAAGATCAACCGTCGCTCGGCCAACATCACCGAGGGCAAGTCCCGCGCTCCTAACCGCTCCATGTATTACGGCATGGGCTACGTGGAAAGCGATTTCTCCAAGCCCATGATCGGCGTGGCCAACGGTCACAGCACCATCACCCCCTGCAACAGCGGTTTGCAAAAGCTGGCTGACGCAGCGGTGGACGCGATTGAGGCCGCTGGCGGTAACGCGCAAATCTTCGGTACACCCACGATTTCCGACGGCATGGCCATGGGCACTGAGGGCATGAAGTACTCACTGGTCAGCCGCGAAGTGATTTCGGACTGCATCGAGACCTGCGTGCAAGGCCAATGGATGGACGGCGTGCTGGTGGTCGGCGGCTGTGACAAGAACATGCCCGGCGGCATGATGGGCATGTTGCGCGCCAACGTGCCCGCAATCTATGTGTACGGCGGCACCATCTTGCCCGGTCACTACAAAGGTGAAGACCTGAACATCGTCAGCGTGTTTGAAGCCGTGGGCCAAAACGCCGCGGGCAACATGAGCGACGAAGACCTCAAACAAATCGAACAACGTGCCATTCCAGGCACCGGCTCATGCGGTGGTATGTACACGGCCAACACCATGTCTTCGGCCTTCGAAGCCTTGGGCCTGTCACTGCCCTACTCGTCCACCATGGCGAACCCACACGACGAAAAGCTCAACTCGGCCCAAGAGTCCGCCAAGGTGCTGATCGAAGCGGTCAAAAAAGACCTGAAGCCACGCGACATCGTGACCAAAGCCTCGTTGGAAAACGCTGTGGCCGTCATCATGGCCACCGGCGGATCAACCAACGCCGTGCTGCACTTTTTGGCCATCGCCCACGCTGCTGGTGTGGACTGGTCCATCGACGACTTCGAGCGTGTGCGCCGCAAAGTACCCGTGATTTGTGACTTGAAGCCCAGCGGCAAATACTTGGCCGTTGACTTGCACCGCGCTGGCGGCATTCCCCAAGTGATGAAAACCTTGTTGACGGCTGGCTTGCTCGACGGCAGTTGCATGACCATCACTGGCAAGACCGTGGCCGAGAACTTGAAAGACATCCCAGACGCCCCTCGCGCCGACCAAGATGTCATCCGCCCGATCAGCAACCCGATGTATGCCGAAGGCCACTTGGCCATTCTCAAAGGCAATTTGTCACCCGAAGGTGCCGTCGCCAAAATCACGGGCTTGAAAAACCCTGTCATCACCGGCCCAGCACGCGTGTTTGATGACGAACAATCCGCCCTGCAGGCCATTTTGGACGGCAAGATTGTGGCGGGCGACGTGATGGTCTTGCGCTACCTCGGCCCCAAAGGCGGCCCCGGCATGCCTGAAATGTTGGCCCCCACAGGCGCCCTGATTGGCGCGGGCTTGGGCGAGAGTGTGGGCCTCATCACCGACGGTCGCTTCTCGGGCGGTACTTGGGGCATGGTGGTGGGTCACGTGGCGCCTGAAGCGGCAGCGGGTGGCAACATTGCATTCGTCAACGAAGGTGACTCGATCACCATCGATGCGCGTCAATTGCTGTTGCAACTCAACGTCGACGAGGCCACGCTGGCCAAACGCAAAGAAGGCTGGAAAGCCCCTGCGCCACGTTACGTGCGCGGTGTGCAGGCCAAATTTGCCTTCAATGCATCGAGCGCCAGCAAGGGCGCTGTGTTGGACGACTATTGAACATCGAGGAGATCCTTATGAAACGCACTTTGTTGGTTCTGATTTCTGCCACCACGTTGTTGAGCCCCGCGTTTGCTGACCAAGCGCTGGCAACGTCAAAGAACTGCATGGCCTGCCATGCACTCGACAAAAAACTGGTCGGCCCGTCCTACAAGGATGTAGCAGCCAAATATGCGGCCGACAAAACAGCCGTTGACAAACTGGCAACCAAAATTCAAAAAGGTGGTGCTGGCGTATGGGGCCCTATCCCCATGCCTGCCAACACGCAAGTCAACGATGCAGAAGCCCACAAATTGGCCGCTTGGATCTTGACGATCAAGTGATCGCCTCAACGATCGACACCAACCCGCTGCTCACCCAGCGGGTTTTTTTATAGGCGACAGCTGCAAGCCTTGCGACAGGGGTATTGAGTAAACTCTGTCGTTGTTTTTATCTCTGTCACCAAGCCCTTTCCAGGACCCTGAACATGACCACCATCCGCCAAAACGATTTGATCGAATCGGTCGCTGCTGCACTGCAATACATCAGCTACTACCACCCTGCCGATTTCATCAGCCACTTGGCCAGCGCCTACGAGCGCGAGCAAAGCCCCGCAGCCAAAGACGCCATCGCGCAAATCTTGACCAACAGCAAAATGAGTGCCTTCGGCCACCGCCCGATTTGCCAAGACACCGGCATCGTGAACGTGTTCTTGAAAGTGGGCATGGACGTGCGCTGGGAAGGGTTCACAGGCAGCTTGGAGGACGCCATCAACGAAGGGGTACGCCGTGGCTACAACTTTGCCGACAACATGCTGCGTGCCTCGGTGGTGGACGACCCTCAGTTCGCCCGTAAAAACACCAAAGACAACACGCCTGCTGTGATCTTCACGCAAATCGTGCCTGGCAACAAAGTCGATGTGACCGTGGCAGCCAAAGGCGGCGGCAGCGAGAACAAGTCGAAGATGTACATGCTCAACCCCAGCGATAGCGTGGTGGATTGGGTGCTGAAAACTGTTCCAACGATGGGCGCAGGATGGTGCCCACCTGGTATGTTGGGCATTGGCATTGGCGGCACGGCTGAAAAAGCGGTGCTCATGGCCAAAGAAAGCTTGATGGACGACCTCGACATGTACCAGTTGCTGGAGAAATCTAGCAAAGGCGAGAAGCTCACTCAAGTCGAAGAACTGCGCTTGGAGCTGTACCACAAGGTCAACGCACTTGGCATTGGTGCGCAAGGCTTGGGCGGCTTGACCACCGTGCTCGACGTGAAGATCAAGATGTACCCCACGCATGCGGCCAGCAAGCCGATTGCGATGATTCCTAACTGTGCGGCGACGCGCCACGCCCACTTTGTGATGGACGGTTCTGGCCCCGTGTATTTGGAAGCGCCATCGTTGGACCTGTGGCCCGATGTGAACTGGACACCCGACACACAAAAGAGCAAGCGTGTAGACCTCAACACCCTCACCAAAGAAGAAGTGGCGAGCTGGAAGCCAGGCCAAACCATTTTGCTCAACGGCAAGATGCTCACAGGCCGTGATGCTGCGCACAAACGCATTCAAGACATGCTGGCCAAGGGCGAGAAGTTACCTGTGGACTTCACCAACCGCGTCATTTACTACGTGGGCCCTGTGGACCCCGTGCGCGACGAGGTGGTTGGCCCAGCAGGCCCAACGACCGCGACCCGCATGGACAAGTTCACCGAGATGATGCTGTCGCAAACCGGTTTGATCTCGATGGTGGGTAAAGCCGAACGCGGCCCGACGGCCATTGAAGCGATCAAGAAGCACAAGTCGGCTTACCTCATGGCAGTGGGCGGCGCAGCGTACCTCGTGTCCAAAGCCATCAAGCACGCCAAAGTGGTGGGTTTTGCGGACCTCGGGATGGAAGCCATTTATGAATTCGACGTGGTCGACATGCCCGTGACGGTCGCCGTTGACTCTGGCGGCACGAGCGCCCACATCACCGGTCCAGCCGAGTGGGAAAAACGCATTGCCACAGGCGAGTTCAAAGGCATTGGTGTGAAGGCGGGTTAAGCTGTAAAAGCATCAAAAGATGCAACTTGGCCAGCTGGCCAAGTTGCACACTTTCACACGTAGACCTATAAAAAAAACCGCTGGAGCTTTGAATAGCACCAGCGGTTTTTGTTTGAGTCTAGCTGGCGTTAAGCCATGTTCTGATTTCGTTCAATGCAAATGACGCGGCTTGCGTCCACCATGCCCCGAACCGCCGTGACCATTGCCACCAGACCCACGGGGTGGACGACCTAAATCCAATGAGTTCACCAAATTGTCAAAGCGCTGTGAAAACAGTTTGTCAATTTCATTCACCACACCACCCAACTCAGCACCATCAAAATGGCGCTCCATCAGATGCACCACATCGTTGATCAACATGTCACGCTGCGCCTGCATGATGTCGGCAGGTGTGGGGCCGACGAACAGCATCACGAAGTCGTCGCGTGAATCTTGTCCACGGGTTTCGTCTTCTTCGTCAAAGTCGTTGTCGTAGAAAGTAACTTCAATGGCAGCGCCTGCAGCAGTCAGTTCGTTCAAGCTCATGCACATTTCGTCCAAGCATTGACGAAAGTCATCATCGCCTGGCACCGTCCAGCACATTTGCAACATGTGGGCTTGTGCATCAAAACGAATACCGGGCTCTTCGGGGTAGGCGCTGGTTGCACCGTCTTGCAGAGAAGACGATCCAGCATATTTCCAAAGGGGGCGCAAAGCGTCTTGTAGTTGAGCAAGGTCCACATCGGCTCGAAGTGAGACCTCCCCGTGAACGTGAATTTCATACGCGGCGTTGTAACGTGCCATGACGAAACTCCTTCTTTGCAGTCTAAATGGATGGTGCCCGAGACCGGAATCGAACCGGTACGCCCCTTACGGAAAGCGAGAGATTTTAAGTCTCTTGTGTCTACCTATTTCACCACTCGGGCGGTGTCTTTGACGTGACGTTCATTTTACGTCAAGCCATGGTGACTCTCGGGGATACGTGCATGTTGATTGACATATGGATGCGCTATATTTATTTACTCACAACGGAGAAGCATCGTGAATTCAAACACTTTAAAAATTTCAATGGGTCTTTTTCTGGGTCTCAGTCTGAGCCTAAGTCAAGCCGCAGAGCCCAAAGCTGCACCCTCGGCAGAACCCGTCGTTAAAAAATCAGACTCGGGTATTTGTCACGACAAGTCCAGCGCCTCATTCACCAGCACCAAAAAATTCACCGCCTTCACCTCCATGGATGAGTGCGTGAAAACAGGAGGCCGTGCTCCCAACGGACAAACCGCCGCTGCCGAGAGCATGGTCAAAAAGTCTGAGTCTGGCATTTGTCATGACAAAACGAGCCCCAGCTACGAACGCACCAAGAAGTTCACAGAATTTAAAACAATGGATGAATGCGTCAAGAGCGGCGGAACGGCACCCAAAAAATAAGCATAGCTTTGCAGCCGTCCAACAAAAAGCCTGCTCAAACGCAGGCTTTTTTACTTAAACAGTGCGGCGGCACGCGCAGCAACTTGGTCAAAGATTTTTTGTCGAATTTCATTTTTTCGACGCAACTGTGAACGCTTGCTAGAGGCCACGTCTTGCTCCGAACGCGGTACCCATTCCATCGGCAGGCGCCAGTGAGATTTTCCGACCAACACCTCAGCACCCAACTCTTTCCAAATGGCATCGTAGTTTTGGCCGACCCGACGCGACAGACTGCGATAACCCGAGTACGCATGCTCATGGTCTGCAACACCCAAAAGATCCGTCAGTCGCCAACCTGAGACCAGCGCCTGAAAAGCGGTCAACAAAATATTGTGCGGCCGTGTGCGCTCTAGCCGCTGCGTGACCACTTTGATTTCTTGCTGCGCTTGGCGTTGACCTTGAATATTGCCAATCACCAACATGTCACCCGGGTGGCCGCCTCGCAAATGCGTATGCGCCAACACACTCAACGCGGCTTTCATGACTGTGATCTTGTTGAGCTTGAGATGCAACTCCATCTCACCTTCACGACCCAATGCACGCCCGGGCTGTAAATCGATGCTGATCACCCCTTCAGCACATTCTTGGGTGTAAAGCTCGATGATGCCCTGTGCGTAAAAATCTCGGATAACGGGTGCTGAAATATGCGTTGTCAGCCAATCAAAATGCGACAACATCGCATCGGTTCGCTTTTGTGCATTGAGTGAGCGCCAGAGGTAAGAGCGCATAGGTCTCAACATCATTGGCAGATCATGGTGGGTCATCACCCCCCTCAAATCGCGCGCATCAAAGTACTGGCGAATCTGCGCTAGTTTTCGGCGACACAACCAGTGACGTATGTTGAATTTGAGATGACGCTTCGCCGTTTGTAACCAGCCACCATGGCCGTCGTCAAGCAGGCGAAAAAGTGCCGTAGCTTTGTAGGGCCGCGGAGTCATCTTGATCATTTGAATAAATTATGTAAGCACGAACAAAAAAGCCTCTGAAACTAAGTTTCAGAGGCTCTGTAATTGGAGCGGGAAACGAGACTCGAACTCGCGACCTCAACCTTGGCAAGGTTGCGCTCTACCAACTGAGCTATTCCCGCATTGCTTCGTATTTAACGAAGGCCAAAGTATAAAGGGTTTTTATCTACTTTACAGCCGCAAGCTTGAAATATTTCACAAATGCGTCAAGCGCCCAAAGCTTTCGCAATCCGGTTGCGCCCTACTGTGGACTTTGGACATTGCCCCTTGGGCAGTGGGAACCAACTGCGCACATCCTGCTCCAAGCCAATGCCGTGCATGAAGTTATAAATCGCCTTTTTCAAACCCAACCCTAACGTGTCGTGATCCGTGCCAGTGGGGTCGACAAAACCAATATCATTCTTCGCAAAACTCACATCGGGCAGTGGCACCAATTGAATGCCATACGCATCAGGGTCTTTGCCCACGGGCGAATGCACGGTGCAAGCAAAGCGGTGAAAGAAACCGCTTTGGATACAACCATTCTCAAAGAGCTGGCGCACATATTCCAACGCATCCACGGTGTCTTGCAGCGTTTGCGTTGGAAAACCGTACATCAAGTAAGCGTGCACCAAAACACCCGCGTCTGAAAAGCTTTTGGTCACGCGTGCCACCTGCTCCACAGAAACGCCTTTTTTCATCAACTGCAACAAGCGGTCTGAGGCGACTTCCAAACCGCCGGACATGGCGATGCAACCACTCTCAGCCAACAACTCGGCCAATTCCGGCGTGAAGGTTTTTTCAAAGCGAATGTTGCCCCACCAAGAAATTTGAATTTGGCGACGCAGCAACTCTTCGGCCAAAGCTTTCAAGGCTTTGGGCGGTGCAGCTTCATCCACAAAGTGAAACCCTGTCTGCCCGGTTTCGGCCACGATGCGTTCAATGCGGTCCACCAAGGTGCTGGCAGACGCCGTTTCGTAGCGCGAGATGTAGTCCAAACTCACGTCACAAAAACTGCATTTTTTCCAATAACAACCGTGCGCCACGGTCAACTTGTTCCAACGCCCATCGCTCCACAAACGGTGCATCGGGTTGAGCATGTCCAACAGAGACAAATAGCGATTCAGGGGCAAGCCGTCCCACGTGGGTGTGCCCACGTCTTCAAAAGGCACATCAGGCTCGGCCCAGTTCATCAAACGCACTTGGTGGTCATCGCTGCGAATGAAGGTACGCACCAAACGCTGCGCACTGCGCTTGCCGTGCAAATGCT
Organism: Limnohabitans sp.; assembly: GCF_031539175.1. Lineage (GTDB taxonomy): Bacteria > Pseudomonadota > Gammaproteobacteria > Burkholderiales > Burkholderiaceae_C > Limnohabitans. Next base: position 10,666 of record NZ_JAVKLQ010000019.1, read on the forward strand.
CTAACAACGCGAGCAAGGGCCTCTCGCCCGCGTCAAGTGTGATGAAGTCGACAAAATCAAACAGCCGCGGATCGGTCAACTCACGCAATTCGGTATTTACAAACCCGCCGCCCATGGCAATGCGCACTTCAGGGTGATGACGCTTGATCGTTTGTGCAATCCGCAGCGCGGCATACACCGCCCCCGGAAACGGCACCGACAACAGCACCAACTGCGGCTGATGCTTGGCCATCGCGGCCAAGGTCAAGCTTTGGAGCACCTCATCCACCAAGGTTTCAGGCGCGGCCAGTGCTTGCGCCAAGGGCTCAAAAGTTGCCTGACTGCCCGCCAACGACTCCGCGTAACGGACAAACTCAAAGCGCGAATCCACGGCGTCACGCAACACATCGGCCAAATCATTCAAATACAAGGTGGCCAAATGCCGCGCACGATCTTGTTGCCCCAAAGCCCCAAATGCCCACGCCAAGGGGTCGCCGCTGCCATCGTCCTCGTACGCATCCAAAGCAGCGAAACGCGGGCCTTCGGGCAAAAAACCACGTCCCGCAATGCGATGACTCAAGGTGGAATCACGCCCTTGCAAAAGGGCAATCGTCGGCGCAATGGTGCCGTGGTAGCGAGAAAAGAAATCTAGAAAATAGTTGACCGATGCACTGCGCTCAGCTTCGGGCAAGGCCAAAGCTCGATCGCGCACTTGCACCAAACCACCTGGTGTGAACAGCGCCAGTACCAGCGCCAACGCCAAATCGTCCTGCACCGCATCGACCTGTTGTGCACGCAAAAAACCCGTGAGATACGCCGTGGACGGGTAAGGCGTGTTGAGCTGTGTCATCGGCGGGATGAGGCTCAACACACGGAATGCAGTCTTTGGAGCCAAAGCGCCAGCAACTTGGATAGAAGTCAAATTCACGGTGGGCGTTGGACAAAAATAAAAGTGCTCGCATTATCGTTGAGCAGCTCAACGGTCAGCCCACAGTCATCCACAGCAACGGCCCCAAAGCAAGCGGCCTTCAACGCCTTCAACCGAGGTGTTCGAACTTCAGCTTCGCAGCAAAGAAATCGCTGCTTTTGTTGACCCAACAAATCGCCGCCAAGGCGCCCAACACTGACAGTGCCCATTGCATGGCAGATGGCCCTTGCTCGGCACTGGCCAGACCCACCCAGACCAGCAACACCGGTCCGAGACAAACGGCCAAGCCACGCTGAACATGGGGGTGGTTCATCTGCTGGGAAATTTGCAACGCTGAAACGGGCACCGCACGCGTGCGGTTGCAGTGCAACGCCCAAGCCATGGAAGGCAGCAGCATGGCCAGCACGCCGTAGGCCGTGCTGTCGCCCAGCCACATCAGGGCACCCAGCGCCATCAAGACCAGGCCCGACATTTCTTGCGCGGCTGGCGAAAGCCCCAACCCGGGTCGCACGCGCAGCGCCCCGTTCAAGACCGCTGCCGTCAGCGCGGGCAAACCCGCCATCAACGCGACATGCGTGGTCACGACCTGAGCCGTGCTCCAACCTGCACCCATGCACCAGTCATGACCCAGCCACAGCGTGCCCATCATCAAACCCATGGCCGAAGGGGCCAACAGGGTCTGTGGTGCAGCAACCGCACCGGCGCAAACGCGTGCCCGACCTGCGGGACGGCGGTCTCTGGCGTACAGCACAGCGGCGGACAGCGCCAGCAAGAAACCCACGCCACGGGTCAACACGACATGATCTCCGACACCGACACCGACACCGACATCCAACCCACGCCACCCGAGCCAGCCCAAGCCCAGCAAAGCTGCGGCCAAAACCGGTGGCCACGCCATGCGCCCGGACTGGAATGAGCTGACTTGGCTGCGCGTTTCGATCAGGGCCGTCCACACACCCCACACCAAAGCCAACGCCAGCAAGCTGGCATGCACCCAAGCCCCCGCAGAAGCACCCACCCAACCCAGCCCAACCACCCCCAAAGCCGTCAGAGCCCCCAACAAGCCCACGACGACCGAAGGACAGCGAAACGCCCAAGACGTACCCCGGCATAGCACCCGCGCCGCCCACCAGACGGCGACTGCCAGCACCCCACTGGCCAATGACCAACCGAGGCGCTGGCCCTGTTGTCCCAGCCAAAGCCAAGCCAGCAGCTGGTTTGTCCACTGCGCCACCTCTCCCGTATGAGAGAGCCACGCATGTCCGGCATCGGAACGCAAACCATGCTCTGCAGTCTTAGATCGTGTCAGGCGCGAAGCATCAGACATGCGCATACCCGTGCAACTGGTCCGAGCCGCCTGCTGCATGCACGCTCACATTAAAAGACACGATCACCCGGTCGGCCGTGCCGTGGTAGGGCATGGCCTGGTGCGCCAGCCATGAAGGGAACACCACCAGCTGGCCCGGCACCGGTTCGATGTCGAGGTGCACGTTTTGCAAATAAGCGTTGCCAAAATCCATGGCCGCGCCGCCCAGCCGGTTGAAGTGCGGGCCATAAAACCGCGTCACGCCATTGGCCGCACCCAGCACCGGGTGCTGGCGGCGCTGTTCGGGCGGGTCCACTTGCAGGCAATACACGCCCGACCACGAACAGTTGCCGTGGGTGTGCACATCGTGGTGGCTGCCCTGGCTGGAGACCTGAAACCAGATGCCGCGCAGCGCGATCTGAAAGCCCGGCTTGGCCTCGGGCCAGGCACCCTGGTTAGCCAGCACCACCGTCTGGCGCACGCTGTCCACGATGAAGCGCACCAACTGTTCCCACTCCGCCACACGGATGCGTTGCAGCAAATCGTCGCGGCTGGCGTAAAAAGCTTTGGGCTCACCCGACACGGCGGGGTCCGTGGCGCGCATGGTTTGAAACACCCGCACCAACACCTCGTTGACCGCATCGGCTTGCGCGAAGCGGTGCACGCCGATGGGCGTGTGCCAAAGCTGGTGGAGCGGGTCGGGCTGGATCATGGTGCGCAGGTCCGGGTCAGGCGGTGACCATCAAATCCGCCGGCCACTTCAGCCGATGCCCGGTGCGTGCGGCCAGCGCTTCGATGTCTTCGAGCGTGTCCACATCGGTGCGGTAACGGGTGTTGGTCGTGGCCCAGGGGTGGACTTGTTCGGGATTGGCCGACTGCCATTGACGGCAGCCCACGTTGGCATCGCCCTCCAAAATTTGGTCGCGCACTTCGGCGCTGAACATGACCGGGTTGCCCGGCAGACCATCGACCGTGGGCTGCACCACTTGTGCGCCCTCAGGCCGCTTTTTGTAGGCCCCGATCAGGTCGTTGATGTCTTGTGAATTGATCAGCGGCTGGTCGGCCAGCGCCACCAGCACCGCATCGAGTTTGGGCGACAAGGCTTGCAGGCCCAGGCGCAGCGAAGAAATCTGCCCGGCGTCCGGATCAGGGTTGCGCACCAGCGTGACCGGGAACTCTTTGACCGCCTCTTCGATGCGGTCGGCGTAGTGGCCCAGCACCACCACGACTTCGTCGACCCCCGCACCCGACAGCGCGATCAGCTGGCGGCGAATGAGCGGCACACCGCCCAGCTCGAGCAGGCTTTTGGGGCGGTAGCCCATGCGCGAGGCCGAGCCCGCCGCCAACAACACCGCGCCCACGGTGACGCGGCTGTACAAGCCCCCACCACCTTTGAGAATGCAACCCATGATCAGCCCCCACAGCAAGAAGATTTGGCCGATGCTGCCACAGCAACAGGGGCCAACACGGGCTCGGCTGTCCGGGTCGAGACGACACTGGATTCGGTCGCCGTGGCGGCGACCTTTTTGGCCCCACCGCAGCAACTGCTGGTCCCCGCCACCGGCGCAACGGCCTTGGGCTTTTCCGGCTCGGTAGATGCACTGTCCGAAATGTCCTGACTTTTCACAGTTGTAGAACAGCAAGAAGACGAAACAGCCGCAGAAGCTGCAACCGATGACTGCGTTGCAGTCGACACGAAAGAAGCCATGGGGGCAGCCAAAGCAGCTAGAGTCGCAGGCACCAAGGATTCACGTCCGCGCCGCGCCGCCACGACGGAGGTCAGCACCGACAAAGCAATTTCTTCGGGTGTCTGCGCGCCGATGATCGCGCCCGCCGGGGCCACGATACGGGCCACAGCGGCCGGGTCTTCGCCGCTGGTCACCAGGCTTTGCAGCAACACCTCGGCCTTGCGCGCACTGGCCACAAACCACAGGCCTTGCGGCTGCAAAGCCAGCGCGGCTTTGAGGCCCTGCACATCACGGCGGCCTTGCGTGGCCACAACCACAAAAGGCGAAGACAGTCGAGCGCTCACTTGCGACACGTCGTCGCTGTCCAGCACCGTGTCGGCATCGGGAAAATCAGCCGCTTGCGCGCCGTGCGCCACCACCGCCACGCGCAGGCCCACGCGGGGGGCCAGGCCCACCAGCGCACGGGCTACGGGCGAGTCACCCACCACGGTCAACATGGCCGAGGGCATGACCGGGTCGATGAACAATTCGAGCGTCCCGCCCGAGTGGCAAGCCATGCCGAATTCGAGCACATCGCCCAGATCGCGCTCGGCGCTTTCGTCCGACGGAGAGATACGGATCTTGCGCGGCTGGCCGTCCAGCAAAGCGCGGCGCACGGTCTTGATGACCGCAGGTTGGGCGCAACCACCGCCGATCCAGCCATGGATTTGACCGTCCGGCGTGACCACCGCTTTGTCGCCGGCTTTGCCCGAGGTGGGCGCTTGGGCACTCAGCACTGTGACCAGCGCGAAAGGCTGGTCGGCGGCTTGCAAGCGGGCGGCTTGGGTGATCCATTCATTGCGGTTCATGGGGCTTTCCTTCACTGTTCGGTACTTTGTTCGGTGATTCGTTCGGTCCTCAATGGACTTTTCAATTCAATCGTCTTCATGCGTTCAATGCAGCACATGTCGGGCAGCGGCCAAATCGGCCAAGCTGGCCAGCGGCACAAAACGTTCTATGCGGCTTCTGGCACGCTGCAAGGCACCCGCTGCGGGCACCTGGCGCGTGGGGTGAAACCAGGTGATGCGGGCACCGCGTGCGCGCACTTCCTGCAAGGCGGCATCCAGCAGGTCCGGCCCGTCGGTGTCAAAACCGTCCGAGAACACCCACACGCGTGCGCCCCGGTTGAGCTGGGCGCGGGCGTGCTGGCGGGCAAACTCTTGCAAGCTGGCGGCGATGCGGGTGCCACCACCAAAGCCCGCCGTCACGGCGTTCACTTTTTCCTGAATGGCGGGCGTATCGCGGTGCATGTAGGGCGTGACTTCGGCCAAGCGGGTGTGAAACACAAACACACGGGCATCGGCCTCCAAAGCAAAAGCGCGGGCCACGCGCAAAAACAAGGCAGCATGTGATTCCATCGAGCGGCTCACATCGGCCAGGATGAACAGGCGCGGCGGCTCGACGCGTTTGACTTTCCAGGCCGGCTGCATCAACTCACCACCCCAGGCCACGCTGCGGCGCAGGGTCTGGCGCAAATCCAGCCGTTGACCGCGTGGGGCCACGCGCCAGCGGCGGGTGGGGTGCGGCTGCAGTTTGGCGGTAATCTGGCGGGCCAGTTGTTGCAGGGCGCTCAGCTCTTGCGGCATCCACATCTGTCCATCGCGCTGGTGCAGGGCTTCGGTGCGGCTGGCTCCGCCCTGGGCGCGGGTCGTGCCGCTGCCCTGTTCGTCATGCTGGCTCGATGCGGAGTCACCTGCGGTTTGGGGCGCGGCCTGCTGGCCGTTGGCTTGGGTGTTCGGTTGTTGCGCCGCGTCCATCTGGTCGTGCAGCGCCTGCACGCTTTGGCGCAGGTTGCGGCTGGGCCGGGTCTGGCCGCTGACCTTCACGCCACCGCGCAATTTTTCGGGGTGCCAAAAGCGCTCGTACACATCGGGCCACAGCTGCCATTCGCGGTGGCTGTGGCAAGCAATCGCGCGCCAGGCGGCTTGCAAGGGGCGCTCGTGCAGCGGGCCAAAAAACTGGGCCGCTTGCAGCATGGCCTGTTGTTCGGCCACGCCCACCGTCAGGCCGTGTTCGCGCAGCAGCGCGGCAAAACCAGCCAACCGCTCAGAGGGCGTGGTGGCGCTCTGGGCAGTCGTTCCAGCAGGAAGGATGAAGTGGCGTTCGTGCATGCCGCATCAACATTCGGTGCTCAAACTGAGGGCAGTCATGTCGTCGCCTTGGCCTGCTCGTTGGCGTTTTCGGCCACGCCCACGGTGCGGCGACCTTCGACCAACTGGCGAAGGCGTTCAGGGCCCATCACAAAGCGGTCTTCGCGGGTCTTGAGCAGGCAGCCCAAAGTGCCCAGCACCGCCGACATGTCTTCGGGCAAGCTGTGGTGACGCATCTGAAACAGGGCGTTCACCCAGTCCAGGGTTTCGGCGATGCCGGGGATCTTGGCCAGGTCTTCGCGGCGCAGGCGCTGCACGAACTGCACAGCGTCTTCGACCAGCCGGGTGTCGACCTCGGGCAAGGCGGCTTTGACGATGGCGATCTCTCGCGCCAGCGTCGGGTAATCGAGGTAGTGGTACAAGCAGCGGCGGCGCAGCGCGTCTGACAATTCACGCGTGCCGTTGCTGGTCAGAATGACCTGCGGAATCTGCGTGGCGCGGATGGTGCCGATCTCGGGCACGGTGATCTGGTATTCGGCCAGCACTTCGAGCAAGAAGGCTTCAAAGGCTTCGTCGGCGCGGTCGATCTCGTCGATCAACAGCACGCAGGGGCCTTGCTGGCTGATGGCGCGCAGCAAGGGGCGCTCCAGCAAATAGTCGCGGCTGAACACGTCCGACTCGCGCACACGGCCAGCGCCATCATGACTGCCGCCTTTTTGTGCGGCTTCGCTCATGCGGATCGCCATCAACTGGCGGCCATAGTTCCACTCGTAAGCGGCTTGCGCCAGGTCCAGGCCTTCAAAGCATTGCAAGCGCACCAGGGTGGCGTTTTGCGATTGGGCCAACGCTGTGGCCAGCGCCGTCTTGCCCACGCCCGCGTCGCCTTCGAGCAACAACGGGCGCTGCAAGGCAGACGCCAGCCACACGGTGGTGGCCAGGTCGGCATCGGCCAGATAGCCCGCACGCTGCAGCCGCTCGCGCAGCAAGCGCTCCTCAGCTGCGGGTTGTCCGGGTTGGTCTGGCGTCGTCATGCTCAGGCCTTCTTGCCCAGCAGGCCACCAAACCAGCTCTTGACCAAGGCCCAGAAGATGGCCAGGCCGTTGATCTCGCGGGCCACCACGGGTGCCTTGGGCGCAGCAGCAGGTGCCGCAGCCTCACCACCGGATGCAGCAGCTCCAGCCACCTGTGCAGCAGCCGCAGGCGAACCCTCAGCCGCAGGCAAGGTCAGCGCGGTCTGGCGGAAGTTTTCGACAAACTGCGCCAGCAGCATGTCGGAGACTTGCACCATCATGCGGCCGCCGAACTGGGCGAATTTGCCGTTCACGATCACGGCGGCTTGACCATTCAGCACGCAATGCGCGGGGTTGGCCGGGTCGGCGGTGATGATCGCGGTCAGGTCCATCGAGGCGGACGAGCCGCCCTTGTCGGCACCCTTGCCGCGCAAGACCATCTTGCGCTCGGCCGCCACGGCTTCGATCACGTCCACGGTGCCGCCGAACTGCGCGACCGCCGGGCCGACCTTGACCTTGACGCCGCCCTTGAACGAGGTCTCGGACAGCTGCTCGGTGATTTCGGCACCGGGCATGCAGTTGGCGGTGGCCTTCAGGTCGGTCAGCAGGGCCCAGGCCCGTGCCGCGTCCACATCGAGCGGGTATTGTTTGTCGAGTTTGACTTCCATGATGGTTCCTGATTACAAAGCTGCGCCGTGCTCGCGCAGCGCTTTCCAGGTGCGGAAAGCGTTGTGCGGCATGTCCAGGTGCGTGACACCCAGGTGAGAGAAGGCATCGACCACGGCCGAGGTGAAGGTGGGGATCGAGCCTACATGGGGCGACTCGGCCACGCCCTTGGCACCCAGGGGGTGGTGAGGCGAAGGCGTCACGGTGTGGTCGGTTTCCCAGTGCGGGGTTTCCACGAAGGTGGGCAAGAAGTAGTCCATCAGCGTGTTGCCCAGCAGGTTGCCCTGTGCGTCGAATGGCATTTGCTGGCCCATGGCCACGGCAAAACCTTCGGTCAGACCGCCGTGGATCTGGCCGTCGATGATCATCGGGTTGATGCGGGTGCCGCAGTCGTCCAGCGCGTAGAAGCGGCGGATTTTGGTCTCGCCCGTCGCACGGTCGATGTCCACCACGCACAGGTAGATGCCGAAGGGGAAGGTGAAGTTCGGTGGGTCGTAGTAGTGCACGGCTTCCAGGCCTGGCTCCAGGCCATCTGGTGGCTGGTGGTAGGCCTGCCAGGCCACATCGGCCATGGTTTTGAACTTGCTGTCGTCGCCCTTGACTTTGAAGCGGTCCACTTCCCAGTCGAGGTCGTTTTCGTTGACTTCGAGCATGTGGGCGGCGATCTTGCGGGCTTTTGCGTGGATCTTGCGGGCAGCCAGCGCGATGGCAGCACCGGCCACAGGGGTGGAACGCGAACCGTAAGTGCCCAGGCCGTAAGGCGCAGTGCTGGTGTCGCCTTCTTCGACCTGAATCACTTCAGACGGAATACCCAGCTCGGTGGCGATGATCTGCGCATAGGTGGTCTGGTGACCTTGGCCCTGCGTGATCGTGCCCATGCGGGCGATGGCGCTGCCGGTGGGGTGGATGCGGATTTCGCACGAGTCGAACATGCCCACACCCAAGATGTCGCAGATCTTGGATGGGCCAGCGCCCACCACTTCGGTGAAGGTGACCAAGCCAATGCCCATCAGCGTGGGGCTGTTGGGGTCGGCGCGCTTGGCCGCTTGCTCGGCGCGCAGGCCTTTGTAGTCCACGGCTTCGAGCACTTTGTCGAGAGCGGTCTGGTAGTCGCCCGAGTCGTATTCAAAACCGAAGGCGCTGGTGTAGGGGAACTGCTCTTTCTTGACGAAGTTTTTGGCGCGGATCTCGGCCTTGTCCATGCCCAGCTTTTGGGCCAGCACGTCGACCATGCGCTCGATCAGGTAGACCGCTTCGGTCACGCGGAAGGAGCAGCGGTACGCCACGCCACCGGGGGCCTTGTTGGTGTAGACGCCTTTGACGCTGGCGTGCGCCGCAGGAATGTCGTAGCTGCCTGACACGATGTGGAACATGCCAGCCGGGAACTTGGTCGGGTCGGCACAGGCGTCGAACGCGCCGTGGTCGGCCACCACGTTCACACGCAGGCCGGTGATCTTGCCGTCGGCTGTCGCAGCCAGTTCGCCGTCCATGTGGTAGTCACGGGCGAAGGCGGTGGACGAGATGTTTTCGATGCGGTCTTCGACCCACTTGACGGGGCGGCCCAGCACGATGGAGGCCACGATGGCGCAGACATAACCGGGGTAGATGCCGACCTTGTTGCCAAAGCCGCCACCGATGTCGGGGCTGACGATGCGCACTTTGGACTCGGGAATGCCGGACAGCATGGACACCACGGTGCGCACCACGTGAGGGGCTTGCGAGGTGATGAAGGTGGTCAGGTCGCCCTTGATCGGGTCGAAGCTGGCCACGCAGCCGCAGGTCTCCAGCGGGCAGGGGTGCACGCGGGGGTAGTGCATGTGCTGCGACACGGTGATTTCGGCCTTGTCAAAAGCCGCGTCGGCGGCCGACTTGTCACCGGCATCCCAGGTGAAGATGTGGTTGTGGTGGTCGCGCTTGCCGTGTGCGCCTTCGGTCTTGCCAGCGAGGTCTTCACGGATCACGGGGGCACCGGGTTGCAGCGCGGCATAGGGGTCGAGCACCACGGGCAGCTCTTCGTATTCGATCTCAACAGCTTCCACCGCGTCGGCGGCGATGTAGCGGTCGTCGGCGATGACGATGGCGACTTCCTGCATCTGGAAGTGGACCTTCTCGTCGGCCAGCACAGCAGCCACGTCACCCGCCAGAGTGGGCATCCAGTGCAATTTCAGGGGCTTCAAGTCGTCGGCTGTCAACACGGCGTGCACACCGGGGATGGCGAGCGCGGCTTCTTTGTTGATTTTGACGATGCGGCCGTGGGCGATGGGGCTGCGCACGATGTCCATGTGCAGCATGCCGGGCATCTTGATGTCATCGACGTAGTTGCCCTTGCCCTGGATGAAACGGGCGTCTTCCTTGCGCAGGCGCGATGCGCCCATGCCTGCCAGCGCGAGTTCGCGGGCTTCAGCGGTTTGTACCGGTGCGTTCATGTGTGTCTCCGATCAAATGGTTTGTCGCATCAAGCCGCAACGGGCTCTTGCAGTTTTTTGGCGGCGTACTGGACGGCTTTGACGATGTTCTGGTAACCGGTGCAGCGGCACAGGTTGCCCGCCATGCCATGGCGAATTTCGTCTTCGGTCGGGCTGGGGTTCTCTTGCAAGAAGCGGTAGGCGCGCATCAGCATGCCGGGGGTGCAAAAACCGCATTGCAAGCCGTGCTCTTTGTAAAAGCCTTCTTGAACGGCGTGCAGGACGCCTTTGTTGGCCAGGCCTTCGACGGTGAGCACTTCGGAGCCATCGCACTGCACGGCCAGGTGGGTGCACGACTTGACCGAGCGGCCGTCGATGTCCACGGTGCAAGCGCCGCAATGGCTGGTTTCACAGCCAATGTGTGCGCCGGTCAGGTTGAGTTCTTCGCGCAGGAAGTGGATCAGCAGGGTGCGTGGCTCAACGGCTTTTTCTTCTTTCTTGCCATTGACGGAAACGGTGACGAGTTTTTTGGACATGTTGTTTTCCTTATGCTTTAAGCGCAGCGCGACCAGGCTTTGTTCAGGGCGCGCTTGACCATCTCGCCAGCCATGGCGGTTTTGTATTCCACGTCGCCACGCAGGTCTTCGGCGGGGTCGCAGGCGGCAATGGCGGCTTCCACGGCAGCTTGCACATTGGCGGCATTGAAGGGCTTGTTCAGCAAGGCGGCTTCGGCAGCTTCAACGCGCACGGCGGCTGGGGCCACGTTGGTCAGGGCCACGCGCACATGGCTGACCTGGTCACCCGACTTGCGGATGACCACGGCGCAACCGGCTGTGGCCCAGTCACCGGTCTTGCGCTTGAGTTTTTCGTAGGCGTAGCCCGTGCCAGCCGCGAAAGCGGGCACGCGGATCTCGCACATGACTTCGTTTTCTTCGAGCAGCGTCATGTAGGTGCCGAGGAAAAAGCCATCAGCCGCCACGGTGCGGCGGCCGCTCGGGCCCTCCAGCACAAACGAGGCGTCGATCACGATGGACAGCGCAGGATGGTCGTTGCCAGGGTCGCCGTGGGCGATGTCGCCGCCGATCGTGCCGCGGTTGCGCACTTGGGGGTCAGCGATCAGCTTGGCCGCTTCGCACAGCAAAGGCACTTTGGCTTGCAGGATGGGCGAGGTGATCAGGTCGTTTTCGACCGTCATCGCGCCGATCACCACGGTGCCACCCTCTTCACGGATGCCCTTGAGTTCGGGGATGCGGTTGATGTCGATCAGGTGTTCGGGCTGGGCAAAGCGCAGCTTCATCATGGGCAGCAGGCTGTGGCCGCCCGCCAGCAACTTGGCATCGGAGCCCAACTGGCCGAGCAAGGCCACGGCCTCACCCACGGTCTTGGGCGCGTGGTATTCAAAACGCGGTGGAATCATCAAGGTCTCCTGTTTTTGTCTAGAACAAAACATAGTATTGATGCAAACCATTGCCCCACTCAACCTACAGGTTATAGGCAGATATGCGATTCATGGGTTGATTTAACGCACGAAATACACTTTTTCGCACACGAAACGCATAGAACAAAAATTTAATATTTCACAATCAGGGAATTCCCTGATCAAAATAGGAACTAGGACATACCCTAGGAATTCGGGTTAAAAACGCTAGAAATGATCAAGTCAAACCCAAGGCCTGGCGCAAACGACCGACTTCGCCGCGCGACACCGGCACAGGCTGGGTGTTTTTTCCTTTCAGAACCACATGTGTTTTCGCGCCCTCACGACCCAAGGTTTGCACTGCTTGTAAATTGACAATAAAGCAACGGTGTACCCGCATGAACTGCGCAGGATCTAGGCGCAAGGCCAAATCACCAATGCTCAGATTGCAAAAGTGGTAGCCATCGCGCGTGAGCACGCGGGTGAAGTGGGCTTGCGACTCCAGCGACAACACATCTTGGGTGTCCACAAAAGCCACCTTTTGGTTGGCCACCATCGGAATGCGCGACAGGCGCATGTTGCGTGCCGGGATCTCAGCAAGGGGTGGCTCTTGACCCACAACTTGGGTGACGTCATAAAACACTAAGGCGAAACCGGTGGTATCGCCCTTCTCATTCGCCAAACGACTGACCTTGATCAACAACACTTGCTCTGGAATGTTGATGATCATCGTCATCGGCACGGCGTTGGCCATCGGACAACCTGAGGCCTCATCCAGCAGAAACTTAACCTTGGGTTTGGAGCGCTCCGGGTGGAACGACGTCACCAGTTTGTTGAAGGGTTGCTTTTCGTCGACCGGCAACACCCTGCGCGCGTAATCGTTCATCGCCAGCACGTTGCGCTGCGCGTCAAGGTGAATGACCCCTGCCTCGAACTTTTCGAACACGTACAGACCCGGATTGGGCGCCGTCTTGGAATCCATCGTTTTTGTCTCCTGAACACTGGGTCAAGTGGTGCTCGCTGCGCGCCTCTTGGGACGGGCTGATCATGAGCAGGATTTAAGCGATGCTTAAATGCTTATTAATTTTGCCACTGACCATTTGTACGGCAGGAGACGCAACCTGCGTTTTAGTAATTGCGGAGACAAGGGTAAATACAGTGTGTCGTTGCACCCTAAATGTGTATGGGATGCCTCAGCATCCGATGCACAACTAGATGGCTATTTGTAAGCAAGAAACTGCAGAACTGCCGAATGAAAACGCTCGGGGGCCTCCAGATGTGGAACATGGCCTACGTTGTCCAGCTCAATCAATATCGAGTCAGGAATGCGCTTTTGTGCATCCTTGCCGAGTTGAGGGAAATAGCCCATGCCTTTAACCACATCGGGGGGAGCAAAGCGCCGGCCGAAGACCGTACGGTCAAGCTGTCCGATCGTCAACAGCACAGGCAACTTTAGTTTGGGCAGCTCGTTGTATGTGGCGCCTTCATAAATCATTTGATATGTCAAAGCTGAGACAAAGGCATAACGCGGGTATTCCGAACTGCGCTGCACACGCGAAAATTGCTCGACAAAGCGTTCAAACTCTGGGCGGTAGTTATCCTTGAAATAGCTCTTGATGAAGCTGCGATAGCTGTCCGTCGTTTGTGCCATTTCCTGCTTTTGGAGACTTTGAGTGGCCTGCTTCGGAATTGCAGGCACATACTCCTCCAAGCCCAGCGGGTTCTCCAAAACCAATGCACTCACACGTTGCGGATGTCTGCGTGCAAAATGAACGCCCAACATGCCGCCCATGCTGTTGGCTACCACAGCCACGCGACTCACGCCCAGTTGATCAAGCAAGCGCACGTTGTTGTCCGCTAAATCTGCAAAGTTATAGCGAATCTCGGGTTTGGACGATTTGCCAAAACCAATTTGGTCAGGGGCAATCACACGGTAGCCCTGCGCAGACAGGGTACGAATGGTGTTTTCCCAATAGTCAGCGCCAAAGTTTTTGCCATGAAACAGAATCACAGCACGTCCGTTGGGTTTGACGCTGGGCTGGACATCCATGTATGCCATTCTTACCAAATGCCCTTGTTGCTCAAACTGAAGGTGCTGCACTGGATAAGGGTAAATCCACCCTTCCATCCCGACCCCTAGTGGTTCTGCTTGATCGTAAGTTGGCGCGGCTAAAGATGTGGGCAGTTGCGTTGGTTGAGTTGCACAACCCACCATGGCAAGAAAAAGTAACGGGACAATTGATTTAAATTTAAATGTGGCGGATTCAAGGACGAAGTGCAACAAAGATGAACTGGTTATAGGTGGCTGAGGATGCGAGAGCATCATGGCCGCTTTAACCGCCAAATCGAAATTGCCCAATGTACAAGCACCTCAGCCGAGAAGAACGAT
>NZ_JAVKLQ010000020.1:0-11562 GCF_031539175.1 Limnohabitans sp.
GAAACCGTGACGGATGAGGAATTGACTATGATTGAAAACCGATTGAATCATCGCCCCAGAAAGCGACTAGGATTCAAGACACCTCACGAGGTATTCCATGCCTCGTTAAAGCGTGTTGCACTTCGTCCTTGAATCCGCCTATATTTAGAGCGCCAATCACCGCCCTGCTCAAGGCAGCGATTGAGTGTGGCTTGCGCCAATTTGTCTGATCTCAAATAAACCATTTGCTCAGGCGTAAGGCTCAAGGAAATGCGTTTGAAATTTCCTTCATCGCTTTGAGAGATAAAAAAATCTCTCTTGGGGACACCTTCGGCAATATGCTTAAGCTCCTCTTGCGACAACATGAATTCACTACGAAGAAGAGTTCCTAACGATTCAGATCGTGCCCTTGTATTTGCAGTCAAAACAATGGTCGGAACGTTGTCACGGATCGCCGAATAAATAGACGATTCAACTAATTTGTCAGGGGACTGCGTATCCATCCAAATACAAGCTCCAAGCTTGCGCAATGTCACCAACCACTCCATGAATTCGGTCATGAAGATTGGATTTTTCAAAAAGTACCAAACTTCAGGGATGAAGATAAATGTTGGCGCAATTTCATACCCGCCAATTAAGCTGCGCATCTGAGTGGCTATGCGGTAAAACGCGTAGCTCATGTACGGGGGCGCGATTTCATCATTTTCAAGAATGCTGCCGTTCTCAATTGCAGTCAGAGACTCCAGATCAATGTCATCACGGTCGTTATCAAAATAGCTGCCGAGCGAATGGCCTTGCGTCCATTGAACAAGTGCGCGTGCTAGACCTAAACTCATATCGAGTTTGGAAACCAAAGTGGCCAAGCGCAACATGCTTGGATCAGACTTGCCCAATTCCGCTGTTGAAATCAAAGCACGCTCTATGCTGCTTAAGTCATCTGTGGTTGGTGTGTAGCCAACCATTTGGGCAAGGAGCTTCACCCAACCTTTTAAATAGCCAACGTGCACCAAATCGCCATCTTTGAGGAGCGCCGCTAGTGGGCCCATACGGTAGCGGTTTGAATCCTGATGTTGTGTGTCAGGGTTAAGGTCAATGTACTTGCCGCCTTGTAGCAACACCGCTGGACGTGTAGAGTAATTTTTATCAAAAATGAGTACACGAGCAGTTGGGTATTTACGGAAATTAGTCCACCCCAAGTTTGCAAATGTCGTCTTTCCTCGGCCTGTTGGTCCAAGGATGAGCAGATGCCCCACATCTCCGACATAGCCCGTAAAGTGATAAAGCGTTTTGAAGCGAGTTGGCAAGACCATGAGTGCACGACATGGTTTTTTCAACATTTCTGTCAAATATTTATTGACCCGATGTCCTTCGTCGATCGTGCGAATAGGCAATAAATCAGCGAAATTTTCTGTTTGAATCGTTTGCCAAGTGGCAATTTCTTCATGCGCACCAGGAATGGTTGCGGTCCATGTTGATAGCTTGTGCAAAGTTTCACGTATTGGCAGCAATCTTGCGCCATTGAACAATTCCTCTACCCTCTGACAACTATTTTCAAGCTCAGTGATTGACCGTGCATACACAACAAGTCCGCCGTAGTAATACCCTGCACCACTTTTACCTACTTCGATTTGACCTGCAAAACGCTCGGCTTCGCTCTCTGCAATTACTCGTTCTTCATTGATTTTTGCGTTACTAAAATCTCCGCCGTTGAGAACTCCCGCAGCCCATGCTATAGGTGACATTTTTCTGTCACCGTGATATCTAGCCATCGCTTTAACGACATTCATTCCTTTTTTGCGTGGCAAAAATTTATAGACATGCGTCAATGTGAATTCAATTCGATCGGCAAGCAATTTGTCAAACAAGTCAAGTGACAAACGTTCGCGTTTAATCAAACGAAATGAATAGCTTGCAGAGAAAACCTTGCCCTGCCCTTCAAAAACAATCAAATCAGATGATTGGTTGTTGACGTAATCCGCGCACAAAGTCGTATCCCAAAAATATTCAGCATCTGGAAAGGCAATACGAGAGATTTTTCGTGTTGGATTGGCGCATGAGCACAAGTAACCAGTGAATGCATCACCTGATAGTTGTGTAATGCCTAGTGCACTTGTAGCAGCCAAAAATTGACTGATGTATTTTTCAAACTGCTGCCCTGCATCAAATAGGTCTTCTGAATTGCTGTGAGGAAAATCACTACGTCCTTGAAGAATTTCACTAGCACCAGAAAGAGTTGCTTTCAACGCTCCCCATAGACTGTCATCACCTAGTAAAGAGGCACGACTCAATCTGTTCAGAAAGCGTGTGCTGTCAGCGGGGGGCATCATCACAAGAGAGAACGCAGGAACGTTCATAAACTGCTTATTTGCCATCAACGTTTCGCGATACAGCTCGTCGATTCGTTGACTGACAGGATCAGGAAATTTTGAGATTGGATAACTTGTCGCCTCACGGCGACGCATTTGCCAATTCATCATGATCGGTTGCTCTTGAAACCGATCTAAGGCGTAAATGACCTGCCTTCTTGCTGAATTGATATCTGCATTGGATGTTGAATCAATATCCAATCCCTTGAATGCAAATGAAGCCAGCAATGAGCCATCTTTCAATACCACCATATTGGGGGATAGCGGAAACAACCAAGGCAGCAATTCCGCAATTGGTTGCCCTTCGCTTTGAGCATGGTGAACCGTTTTTTCAGCGATTGATAGAGTTTTCATATCTGCACGTCTCGTCCGTATCCAAGCGGACGCAACCCGCGCTTTTGTGTGACCATAGGCCACGGCGAATAGCGATCTGATTGCTTCATGTGTTTGAGGTATTTCTCTAACAACTGCGGGGAAATTTGTGTCACAAGCATCAATACGAAATGCATGATCAATGAAAGAATCAAGAAGCGTGGGAAGCGCAAAATTACTGAGACAAGAATTGCCGTGCACAAATTGATCACGAACAACCAGTCATCCACACCTAACGTGGTGAGCTGACTTAACAGTGACTGCTTGACTTCGGAGCTATCTAGTTCTTCCATGACTAAATCCTCAACAGAAGATGCCTACGCCAGTTGCTGTCTGAATGATGTTTTCAATATTCAAACCAATGAAAAGTGCAGCCAATAGACCAATGCCACTTTGAATTGCTTTGGAGCCTGTACCAGCCAATTTCCAGCCAATAACCAAGACCACGGCCATGATTGCTGAGACAACAACAAACAGCTCGTTATCTACAAGTTGTCGATAGGGACGACAGATGCCAGATGACAGAATTCCTGCGTTCGCAACGCTTGGAAGCAACATGAGATATGCAGCAGTGCAAATGAATGCATTGATTGACACCAGTTTTGTCGTGATTTTTTGAAGCAGTGTTTGAGCTTTTTTCATGGATAGACCTTCTTGGTTAGTAATATTCAGCAGTTTTTTTAAATAGGGATTTAGTGACATAGCCATCTGCAGTTGCACCAATGACTTCAATCACCTCATTGAGAGCACGCCATCCATGCAGGACACCTGCATGCACAACAAATGGGAAAGTTAGAGCGATCTGGCGACGTAAATCTGCGAGTGGCCATCCCGAGGCTTCAGGGGCCATTCGGACCATGTTCTCCAAGCGATACAAGCCAGATTCAGCGGAGTCTGAGTGGAATGAAACAGCCGAGCCAGGATGGCCCGTGTTGTATGCATCAAGCATGTCAAACGCTTCACCACCACGTACTTCACCCACAAAAATTCTGTGTGGTCGATATCGCAAGGTGTGCTTCACCAATGAGCGAATGTCTACGCCATACGTTGGGTTTGCCTCAAATCCAATATGGTTTGGCACACTAATTTGCAACTCTGCGGTATCTTCAATCGTTGCGACACGATCGGTGGCGGGTATTTCTTGAGCGATTGCATTTAGCAAACTGGTTTTACCTGCCGAAGTTGCACCAGTGACCGCTAAGTTTTGGCGAGTGCTAACGATCCAGCGAAACAAATCAGCGATGGCTTGACCGCCTTGGGCGATTGATTCATCACTTGGTCGCTCGACGATCTTTTGAGTTTTTGCTGAGTCAAATCGCCACACAGGATCGAATGCCCCTTGCTCCACGTAGGTATCCAATTTACGCACCTGTGAGCTGTGTCGGCGAATACACATGGAGGCACCGGATGTCGCTACTGGCGGCATCGTTGCGGCTACACGTAAGCCAGGTAGCCTTGCATCAAGTAATGGCGACTTTGTGCTGCTTTTGGTGTTGATGTTTGCAACTGTGGTAATTGCCGAAATCAGAGTTGCGCTTGGAATGCTCAACTCAAGACGTTCAAACTGCCCAGCGCGTTCAATCCAGATGTTTTCAGGTCCATTGATCATGATCTCTTGAACACTTGGATCGTCAAAGTATTGGTACAAGCTACCAAGATCGCCGCGAAGCACCCTCTCGCAATGAGCGAGCATGGTTTTTGATCCATCTAAATGAGCTGAGACACTCATTCCATTGCCACCTGTTCAACTGGACGCTCCCAGACGCCCAAGCGACCACCAGTGGACTTGGGAACAATGCGCTGTTGATCAAGCACGACTGCGCTTGTGGACCTGTTTAAGCGTTGATAAACCGCCCATGCGTACTTTGTACGCTTGGCTTCTGATGCTGCGTTGTAAGCACCTACGGCAGTCCAGTTCACGCCCAAACGTCGAAAATTTTGAGAAAGAATCCACGCACCAACATTGGCATTTACGCAAGGGTCAAACAGAGATTGCCTCGTGATGCCCCAAGCACTTAACTTAGGCAACCAACTGGAATTGATTTGCATCAGTCCGTAATCAACAGACCCATCTTTGTTGGTGTTGCTGACAGCGGAACTAAACCCAGACTCTTGCTCGGCAATAGCCCTCAGCAATGGGTATGCGACTTGGTGAAATTGCGCAGCTTGTTGCAAGCACTGTTCAATGAGCGCACTCGGCTGTGCCGCATGCACAGGCAGCACATTTGTGCACGAGATAAGAACAGCCACTTTGACAAGTAAGCAATGCGATTTCACACAACACCCTTTAAAAAGGTGGGGTGAGATCCGAAGACCTCACCCCGAGGTCATGGACTGAAAGGAGCTTCAATCCGTGCGGTGGTCAGCCGCACGTATGCATTGCACTAAAAGTCAAGCTTTTTGTCTGATTTCGCTTGAACAATGTGATTTCAAATATTTCAAGCGAAACGAGATTTTTTTCGTGATATAGTATAAATAGAGCCACTATTTTTAGAAGCTCAAAAACCGCCTATTTAATAAGCACTGTCAAAGTAAATGGCAGCACATCGAAAAAATAATCTTTGAAAATCAACAACTTGGAAAAGACCAAGGATTTCAAAGGGGTAATGGGCTTATCAAAAGGATTGAGCCAGCTTTTTACAAACGCTGGCTCCTGCAAATGACTTAAGGGCTAACGGCAAAAAAGCCTAAAAGGGTAATAGAATCAAGGATTTAGAACGGATAAATGACTTTGATTCGCAAGGATAGCTGTTTTGAGAAAGAGTATCTCCACTAGCTAATTTACCAGAAAAAATCCGGTTTCGCTTGAAATATTTGAAATCACGTTGTTCAAGCGAAACCGCGTGTTGAAGTGTCAATTTCGGCATCCTTGGTGCTATGAACAAATCGCCCTTAAACACGCCAGTCATTGGAATGCCGCGCTTTATAGACTTTCTCATTGATCGGTACGCCGGTTGGCGAGAGGACTATCTAGGGTTGGAGCAGTTTTCAACTAACACCGATTCAAAAGTTGTACTGAAGCAACAAATAGCAGATATTGGATTGTCCGTAGGCCCCTTGTATGAGCTGACTTACGCGGCGCCTAAGCTATTTGCACTGGAGCAATGGAATTGGCAATGCATCAGCGCAGTTGGTGAGCAATGGAATCCATTGGAGCAAAGCTATTTGGATTTCACGAGAACGCACGCTGTAGTCATTCCTTACATCAAAGCTGCACCATTCGAAATGTGCGAGGCTTTAATTCGTCGGTGTGCCGAATGAACACGACTGAGGCAATCCTAGGTGTTTTCTTGGTTTGTGCGGGTGGTGGTTTGGTTTTGTGGCAAATCAAACGTCAGAATCAAACAGTTGAAACAATGGCCACGCATGCCCTGCCACAAACGGCGGCACCGTCAACGCCCGTTGCACGGCGTCCAGCAAGGCAG
Organism: Limnohabitans sp.; assembly: GCF_031539175.1. Classification (GTDB taxonomy): domain Bacteria; phylum Pseudomonadota; class Gammaproteobacteria; order Burkholderiales; family Burkholderiaceae_C; genus Limnohabitans. The sequence continues at coordinate 6,143 of NZ_JAVKLQ010000020.1, forward strand.
ATGCCAATTCAAACATCCGCACAGCTACTCGCACAAGCTGAGTGCCAGGGCATGGTTGAACAAATCCGCACCAGACTTGGCTTGACACCAGAAAACTATGCGCGAGACGTTGCACCATTGATTGCAAACTTTGTCGAGTTTGTTCAACTGCTACCGGCCTCACAGTCCCATCACCACGCACAACCAGGTGGATTGATGCAACACACACTGGAAGTCGCCAGTCATAGCCTAGCATTGCGAGAAGGCTACAAACTCCCCAAGGGCACAGTCCCTGAAGAACAGATCAGACTTGGTCCAGTTTGGACTTTTGGATTGCTTGTAGCGGCCCTATTGCACGACATTGGCAAACCTGTGGCCGACGTCGTAGTCACGCTGTATGGGTCTGACCCCAATAAACCACTAAAAACTTGGTCAGGGTTGGCAGGCAGCATGAGGCTGACGCAAGACGCGACGCACTACACGGTGGACTTTCCCGATACGTCCGACTATGGAGCGCATCAACGACTGCCTACGAGCCTGCTACACGCTATGGTGCCTGCTGGAGCATTGCAATGGCTCTCTACCGACCCTTTGCTGTTCAAAGAACTTCTCAATTATCTTGACGGTGGAGCAACTGATGGTGTCCTCAAAGAGATCATCACAAAAGCTGATCAGCTTTCGGTGAGTGAAAACCTCAAATCTGGCACGCGCATTCGTTTTGCTGCATCTAACAGCACCCCACTAATTGAGCGATTAATGGCGGGTCTACGCGCAGTGCTTGCAGAGGGGCATATGGCAATCAATCGCCCTGGTGCTGCTGCGTTTGTTGACCCCGATGGTCAGCATATTTGGCTTGTTGCTGGAGCAGCCGCAGATCAAGTACGACAACTGTTGAGCAGTCGTGAAGTTAAGCCAGGTAAATCTGCCGGTATTCCAACAGACAACACTCGCTTGTTTGACACCTGGAACGAATACGGAGCTTTGATTCAGCCCCCTAAAGAGTTCGGGAAGGGTTCCGTTTGGTGGGCACGCATTGAAATTGACGACTGGAATCATGTTCTCACGTTACTGAAATTTCCAATTGAGCTGGTTTACCCAGCGGAGGCGAAGCGCCCTGCCCCGTTGGTTGGCTCAATCACCCCTGTAGAGCCAAGCACGCCACGATCAGATCAAGAAGCATCGACGCAAGTGGTTGAGCAGCAAGATCCATTGACTATGGAGCAATCTGTTGCCGGTGCTGCCATTCAAACACCACCTACAGCTGTTGATGATTCTGAATCTTGGATGACCATTGCCTCTGACACGCCGAATGAACAGGTCGGTGCGCCTGAAATCTCCCCTCCTCCATCACCAAGTCCATCGACAGCAACGACCGATGAATCTGAATTTTTAGATGAGGGAGAGAGTGCTGGAGCAGCAATTGAAACAAAGGGCCGTCAGCCGACAAAAGCAGTTCAAGCCCTAACGCCTACGAACAAACAACCCAAGGCGTTGTATCGAATGCCTGGAGCAATTGCACGCCCTAACGCAGACAAATTTGTTGCATGGATTCAGCAAGGCTTAGGCACTGGTAGCCTGAGCTACAACGAGGCTGATTCGTTGGTCCACTTTGTCCCTGAAGGTATGGCGATCTTGACTCCGAAGGCCTTTAAGGTCTATTTGGAAGAAAACAGTTTTGAAGGTTCAACTGGCACCTCCATAGATCATTTGCGTGCACTTCAAAACGAAATACAAAAAGCTGGCTACCTAGCTGTGAACAAAGAGGTGTCACCGCCTTCAAAGTTTCACTACTACCAAACACAACGTGCCGACGGCAAACGTGGTGCCGTCATCACTACCTACTTAATTCCCAACCCGCAGGCGTATGTGCGTCCTGTACCTGCCCAAAACCCGCTTCTAGCTAAAGCAGATAAACCTGAGGCAAAGTGATATGGCCTACCCTATTGACAATCCGTTTCGCCCCCCTGTTGAGTTCATTTCGTCCATAGCAGCCACTGGTTCAATCGTTGGCATTGCGTTTTATCAACAGTTCTTTGGGCTTGATTTGGCAACATCGTTTGCGATCAGTGCGCCATTGTTAGCGTTGGCTGTTTGGCGCGGTCGTCAAGGCTACAAAATTTTGCTTTTTCACACAAAGCTTCGTTGGCTTCCTAAGTACGAGCTTAAAAGTGAAGAAATCCCCGTATCCACCAAAGAGTTGTTCTTGGGCATGGGCTTTTGGTGGGGTGAAAAACATTCACAGCGCTTATTCACGGCGCGGTTGCCCAAGTATGAACACTTGAGGGCTCGCAACAAACGCTATGAATGGGCACGTCAGTTTGAACGTGATCACCCTGGGCACTGGCTCAATCGGTTTTTGGGCTATGAGCATCCAATAAACCCCGTGTCACCGCTGCCACCAGTTGGAGGTGATCCAGCAATTCACGGCGTTGAACCCGATGAAAGAGAAATTTGGACATCACTAGCAGAACGTGTTGGTCACCTGCTGGTGCTTGGCACAACCCGTGTCGGCAAAACCCGACTGGCTGAGCTGCTAGTGACCCAAGACATTCGCCGTGGCGAAGTTGTTATCGTCTTTGACCCCAAGGGAGACGTTGCTCTCTTGAAGCGCATGTATGCAGAAGCCTCGCGTTGTGGCCGAGAAAAAGACTTTTGGTTTTTCCATCTTGGCTATCCCGAGTTATCTGACCGATACAGCCCAATTTCTTCGATTGGTCGCATCACAGAAGTGGCTACTCGTATTGCAAATCAGCTTCCAGGCGAAGGACAGAGCCAAGCCTTTAAAGAGTTTGTGTGGCTATTCATCAACGTGATATCCCGAGCGATTTCGGCGCTCGGCATGAATCCAACGTACACCTTGATTTATCAATACGCAGTGGACGTTGATGCTTTAGGGGAGAAGTATTTTGAGTATTGGCTCAACAAAGTGCACCCCGAATGGGTCGATGAAATTGAGAACATTTCATCTAAAGAAATTGAAGCCATGCAGAAGAAAACTGGGCGTTCACTCAAAACAGTTGAGTTCATTGCGTTGCTGCGTGAGAAGGACTGGCATGACCCTGTCGCTGATGGCCTTGTGTCCATCTTGTCGAACGACAAGACGCGATTTCAGATGCTCATCAACTCGCTGTACCCGTTGCTGGAAAAACTCACCACCGGCAAGGTGAGTGAGTTGCTATCACCGACTTGGGACAACCCGACTGAGAAGCGACGTGTGTTCGATTGGGACAAGATCATGAACACTGGTGGCATTGTTTATGTGGGTCTTGATTCCCTCAGTGACGCTGAAGTTGCCGCAGCTGTTGGTAATGCGATGTTCGCTGACCTCACCTCCACGGCTGGCCGACGTTACAAATTCGGCACCGCTTTTGGCCAAAGCCAAGGTTTGGACGTTAAAGACTCCAAAAAAGTGGCCATACATGCCGACGAATTCAACGAACTCATTGGCGATGAGTTCGTTCCGCTTCTGAACAAAGCTGGCGGTGCCGGTTACCAAGTCACGGTCTACACGCAGACTTGGAGTGACGTTGAGGCAAAAATTGGTAACCGCGCAAAAGCCGCACAAATCGGCGGCAACCTGAACTCACTCATCATGCTTCGAGTGAAAACGACTGACACCGCAGAAATTTTGACTGAGCAGTTACCAGAAGTCGAGGTTTCAAAAATAGCATCTGATTCGCGCACAACAGACGTTCAAGACCCCGACGACTTTGCTGACTTTGGTTCTTCATCGGGTGATGTTGTCCGAAGCTACAAGGTGCCTATGCTCAGGCCCTCAGACCTCACATCCTTGCCCAAGGGGCAAGCATTTGCATTGTTGGACGGAGGTCAACTAGCTAAGGTGCGTTTGCCATTGGCTGTTGAAAGTGTGGACGATGTTCATTGGCCAGAGAGTTTGTTCAAAGTTTTTGATGGCATGCACGAACAATACAGCCGCTACATCAAATCGGTGGACGAAGGCCAAACCGCCCCACTCCCTATAGATTTTTTAGGCAACACAAGCGATGGGTTGACGGTGGAGGGAAAAGGTCATGGCTTCTGAACCACGCAATGACAATGGAATCGCTGAAACAACCTTCAAGCCGTTTCGATTGGCATGGAACCTATCACTGTCGATCCTGTTGATCTGGTTCGTCTCTGTTGCCATACAAATCACTTGGGTCCGCTACCACCACCTAGATGGCGTGGCTCACGTTGAGGCACTCATTGATGAGTACATGGAAGGCAGTGCATCTGATGGGTTTTCTGAGCAAGTTGCAACACACATTCATTGGCTAATTTTTGATGTGACAGGCATTAAAAAATTGATGCAACGTCCCAAGCTGAACCCACCTGACAAAAGCAAGGCAACAACGATCGGAGAAGGTGTCAATCGTTTCACTTGGGCGGCCTTCGCACCCGATTTACTGGTTGCCAGCTACGCGACTGTTTTGTTTGGAGTCAGGCTGTCCATCGTTCTTTTGGCCCTGCCAATTTGCCTATTGGTGATTGGCGTATTTGGCATTGATGGATTGGTGCAGCGCGAAATCCGTCGCGAGTGCGGCGGCACTGAATCAGCGGCAATCTACCACCGAGCAAAGCTTTTTGCATTTAGTCTGTTGCCCCCAGCTGCCGGACTGATTTTTTTATGCGCCCCCGTTGTGATTCATGCGGAGTGGGTGTTGCTACCTACAGTTGTAGTTTCCGCAATCCTCATTCGAGTGCAAGCGACTTATTACAAAAAACACCTTTAAACAACACCCGCTTATTCACTGCTTGTGGGTTTAATTGGGCGTTCAGTACTAAGTTCTGGCGCTGCCTTGCTTCCTGTTTTAACAGCAGAAAGTGCATCTTTAGCCAAATTTTGTACGTTCGTGGCAAATTCAGGTATCAACTTAACTGCGTCTCTCACCGTCTCCGATGCGAGCATCTCATGCAATGGGCTAGCGTGATTACCTTGTTCCACAAAACGAATTGGTTGCTCATCAAGACGATCCAACGCTGACCGCAGTAATTTGGCTTCGAGTGCTGGATCTATACGATTTGCCTCCTTACGATATCCCTCGTATGCCCGAGATATGGATGCCTTGAAAGCGTAGTCCTCGGCAAGTTTAAAGCGTTGACCGACTTGACGTGTTGACAACCAAGCAAACCAAACTGAACCACCGACAGAGAGTAAAGTAAGCAAGAGATTGAGCATGATTCCTTCGGTACTTAACTTCGGATCTTTAAGCAATTGCGCCATTGAGTTGAGTCTTTCAATTCCAAAATATCCTCCAGTCAACAACGCCGCGATAAGCCCGGCGACCCACCATCTAATAGAAAGGCGGATTCAAGGACGAAGTGCAACAAAGATGAACTGGTTATAGGTGGCTGAGGATGCGAGAGCATCATGGCCGCTTTAACCGCCAAATCGAAATTGCCCAATGTACAAGCACCTCAGCCGAGAAGAACGATACCAA
>NZ_JAVKLQ010000021.1:0-93573 GCF_031539175.1 Limnohabitans sp.
AAACCGTGACGGATGAGGAATTGACTATGATTGAAAACCGATTGAATCATCGCCCCAGAAAGCGACTAGGATTCAAGACACCTCACGAGGTATTCCATGCCTCGTTAAAGCGTGTTGCACTTCGTCCTTGAATCCGCCAGGATCAAAGAGAGGAAGTTGGCTCATAAAAAAACCGCCTCAAGCTTGTCACTTGAGGCGGCTTCTTGGCAAGCAAGTCGCAAGCGGTTAAAAACCTGCTTATTGAGCTGCTGCGGCTGCTGCAGCTTTGGAAGCAGCGGCAGACTTGCTGACCAGCTTTTCCTTGATACGCGCAGACTTGCCGCTACGGTCACGCAAGTAGTACAACTTGGCACGACGCACGTCACCACGACGCTTGACTTCGATGCTGGCGATCAAAGGGCTGTAAGTTTGGAACGTACGCTCCACGCCTTCGCCGCTAGAGATCTTGCGCACGATGAAGCCGCTGTTGAGGCCACGGTTGCGCTTAGCAATCACCACACCTTCGTAGGCCTGGACACGCTTGCGTGTGCCTTCAACCACGTTGACGCTCACAATGACTGTGTCGCCAGGTGCGAATTCGGGGATTGTTTTGCCGAGACGAGCAATTTCTTCTGCCTCGAGAGTTTGGATCAGGTTCATGGTTTCCTCTAAAGATCTTGATCGCGCTACACAAAAGGCTTCAGGTCATATTGCCCGAAGCGGCCGATCAGAGGATCGAAAAGCCCACAATTATAGCGTCTTATTGACCCGTAAAACCTGCTCGTCTTGTCGCGTCAATTTATGGGCGGCACGCGCCGCCTCCAAAAGCTCAGGGCGTAACTTAGCGGTCAACAGCAACCGCTGATCACGGCGCCAGCGCTCAATCTGCGCATGATGACCTGACAGCAGCTCAGCTGGGACGCTCTGAGCCTCCCAAACTTCGGGGCGCGTGTAATTTGGGCAATCCAGCAAGCCATCTAAAGCAGGGTTGAAACTGTCAAGTTGGTGGCTGCCTTCATCATTCAAGACACCTGGCTGCAGACGTGCCACAGCATCCAACAAGGCCATCGCGGCCAATTCACCACCGGACAACACAAAATCGCCCAAGCTGATTTGGACATCCACGTGCATGTCAATGAAGCGCTGGTCCACGCCTTCATAACGTCCACACAACAGCACCGCACCTTGGCTGTCAGACCAATGCTGCACGGCGGCATGACGCAGTGGCTGCCCAATGGGCGAAAACAACACCAAGGGCGCGACGTCGCGTGCCTGCTGACGATCGGCGCGAATGGCGGCCAAACAAGCCGCCAAAGGCTCCGCCATCATGACCATGCCTGGGCCGCCACCAAAAGGACGGTCATCCACACGTCGGTAATTGCCCAAAGCAAAATCACGCGGGTTCCACAAACGGACATCCACCAGCTGCGATTCGTAAGCGCGACGGGTCACGCCAATTTTGAGAAAAGGCTCAAACAGCTCAGGAAAAAGGGTAATGACGTCAAAGCGCACAAGGCGTCTTTCAGCGTTGGCGTCAGTAATCGGTGTGCCAGTCCACCGTGATCCGGCGACCCGCCAAATCGACGTTGTCGATGTAAGCGCTGACAAAGGGAATCATGCGTTCTTGGGTTTTGTCGTCTGCGACGAACTCCAGCACCAACACAGTTTGAGGTCCGGTGTGCAACAACTCACGCACTTGGCCCATGGCCTCACCTTCGCGGTTGACGACCTCTAAGCCGAGCAAATCGACCCAGTAATACTCGTCCGCTTCTGGCGTTGGAAAGCTAGACCGTGCAACAAAAATGCGCGCACCTTTGAGAAGCTCCGCTTGGTTGCGGTCTGCCACATCTTGTCCGTGGGCGACCACAGAACCCGAGTGATCTTTGGCTTCAATGACTTTGAAAAGCAGCGTGCCAGAAAATGTCTTGGCACCTTGCGTCGCGGGTTGTAAAAACCAACGTTTAGAAGAAAAAAGCGCCTCCGGAGAAGCGCTGTAGGGCAAGACTTTGAACCAGCCCTTGACACCCCAAGCGTCTGCAATTCGACCAACCTCAATGGCGTCTGCAGGAAGTTCCGCAGACTCAAGGCTCAGCGTCATCGCAGATGCAGGGACTGTCAAATTAAGCGGCTGCTTTGGCAGCTTGCTTGATCAAACGCTCAACCGTGGGTGAGCACTGAGCGCCAACGCCTGTCCAGTGGGTCAGACGGTCTTGTGCAATGCGCAAGCCCTCTTCGCCGCCGCGGGCGATCGGGTTGTAAAAACCAATACGCTCGATGAAGCGACCATCGCGACGGACGCGCTTGTCTGCCACAACAATGTTGAAAAATGGACGGGCTTTAGAGCCGCCGCGGGAAAGTCGGATGACGACCATGATGAATCCTTCGGGTGGTGGGTGTTTTCAACGTTTGAGACACGCGCTAAGGCCACCCGGCCTGCGACACGCTGAAAAGCCCACAAGTATAGCGCCTTACACTCACCACCTATGAAAAACAAAACCGTCGCCGCTTGGCTGGCTTTCGCTGGGGGCCCTTTGGGGCTGCATCGCTTCTATCTTTTCGGCATGTGGGACACCTTGGGCTGGCTGCTGCCCATCCCCACTGCGCTCGGCTTTTATGGCATCGAACGGGTGCAACAGTACGGTCTTGACGACATGGCCAGTTGGTGGCTCATTCCTTTAGCGGGTTTCACGTTCGCCGCGTGCGCACTCAATGCCATCGTGTATGCGTTGATGACGCCTGAAGTCTGGAATCGCCGCTTTAATCCAAGCGCCAACGAAGAAGCGCCGGCTGGTCAAACCAGTTGGTTGACCATCGGCGCTATCGTTTGTTCGTTGCTGATTGGTGCCACGGTGCTGATGTCAAGCATCGTGTTCAGCTTTCAACGCTACTTCGAATATCAAATCGAAGAAGCGCAAAAGATTTCCCAGTAAATCAATACAAGGCCATGCTGATCCAGTAGGCCACGCCAGCCACAAATGCGCTGGCGGGAATCGTCAAAATCCAAGCCCACACGATGCCGCCTGCCACGCCCCAGCGTACTGCACTGGCGCGCTGCGTAGACCCCACCCCCACAATGGCACCGGTGATGGTGTGCGTCGTGGAAACAGGAATACCCAAGGCTGTGGCCAAGAACAAGGTCATCGCCCCACCTGTTTCAGCGCAAAAACCGCCAACAGGCTTCAGCTTGGTGATCTTTTGACCCATTGTTTTCACAATGCGCCAGCCACCAAACATGGTGCCCAAACCAATGGCCATGTAACAGCAAACAATCGTCCAAGTGGGCGGCGACGTATCGGTCGTCGACACGTAACCCGTTGCCACCAACAGCATCCAAATGATGCCGATGGTTTTTTGAGCATCGTTACCACCGTGACCCAAGCTGTAGGCGCCAGCAGAAATCAGCTGCAAACGTCGGAACCATTTGTCCACGCGTGAGGGACGAAAGCTTCGGAAAATCCAAGCCACTGCCACCATCATCAACGAGCCGAGCATAAAACCCAGCAAAGGTGAGACAAAAATGAACGCCACAGTTTTCAAAATGCCCGCAGACACCAACGCACTGGTCCCCGCCTTCGCAATCACGGCGCCTGAAATACCACCAATCAGCGCGTGAGACGAGCTGCTGGGGATGCCGTAATACCAAGTGATGATGTTCCACGTCACGGCACCGACCAAGGCGCCGAACACCACATGGGTGTCGACGATGCCGGGCTGAACAATGCCCTTACCCACCGTCGCCGCCACACTCAGGTGGAAGATAAAGATCGCCACAAAGTTAAAGAATGCAGCAAACAAGACGGCTTGGCCAGGTTTCAGAACGCCGGTAGAGACCACGGTGGCGATCGAATTCGCGGCATCGTGAAAGCCGTTCATGAAGTCAAACAGCAACGCCAACGCCACCAACAAAGCGACCACCCAAAAGGCGGTTTGTGCGGTTTCCATGAGTAACCCGCCTAGCTCAAGAATTCTCGAGGACCACGCCCTCGATCAAATTGGCCACGTCTTCGCACTTGTCGGTGATGGTTTCCAACAATTCATAGATCGCTTTGAGTTTGATGACTTCACGCACATCGGGCTCTTCGCGAAACAGTTTGCTCATGGCGCTGCGCATGACACGGTCAGCATCTGACTCTAACTTGTCGATCTCTTCACAGGTCTTGAGCGCAGCTTCAGCCGTGGCTTGGTCCGAGATCTTCTCGAGCAAATACACCGCATCGCGCAAACGCTCGCAGCACTTGACGCTCAAATCGGTCAAACGCACGATTTCTTCGGTCATATGACGCACGTCGTACAACGCCATGGTTTCGGCGGAGTCTTGAATCAAGTCGGCCACGTCGTCCATGGTGTTGATCAGCGAGTGAATTTGCTCGCGATCAATAGGCGTGATGAAGGTTTTGTGAATGGCGCGATTGACATCGTGTGTCACGCGGTCTGCGGCACGCTCTGCGTTGTCGACATCTTGGTTGTACTTATCGCGCAAGATGGGGTCGTTGTAGTTGGCGACCAGATTTGAAAAAGCATGTGCTGCCTCAACGATGCGATCAGCATGCTGGTTGAACATGACGAAAAAATTGCCTTCTGTAGGCAACAACTTCCCAAATAGCATGGGTTCTCCTATGAGATGAACGATATAACGACTTGATGACGGCGAAGTGTAAACGCTAGCTCAGGCGCGAAACATGAAATAGACCGCTCCGACCATGCATAAACCAGCCCACAAGTAATTCAATTTCAGCGGCTCATTCAAGAAGAAAACAGAAAAAGGAATGAAGACGGCCAAAGTAATCACTTCTTGCATGATTTTCAACTGCCCCACCTGTAGTCCAGCATGCTGAAACCCAATGCGGTTGGCGGGCACCTGCAACAAATACTCCATCAACGCAATGCCCCAGCTCACCACCGCGGCCGTATACCAAGGTGAATTGGCCAAACTTTTCAAATGCCCATACCAAGCGAAGGTCATGAAAACGTTGGCAACCACCAGCATCAGCACGGTTTGCAGAGCAAAAGGGATGGCAGGGAAAGTCATACCGTGAATTTTTCAATCGGTTGATCGCGCACGGCTGCCAATAATTCGGCATTCACGCGCTCGGGACATATGTCGGCCAAAGGCACCAACACAAAGGCACGCTCTTGCCAACGCGGGTGCGGCAACGTCAATTCTGGCATGGCAAGTTGCGTATCGCCATGAAAGATGAGGTCTAAATCGAGGGTACGCGGTGCGTTGTGATAAGGCCGTTCGCGTCCATGGGCCTGTTCGATGCGTTGCAGGGCGTGCAACAGCGCCAAAGGCGATAAATGCGTATCGAGCAAGGCCACTGCATTGATGAAGTCAGGACCCACGGCCTCGTAAGGCGCTGTTCGATACAGCGACGAGGCGCGCACCACACGGGTACCGTCAAGCGTCGCCAGATCGCGCAAAGCCTGCCGGACCTCTGCAGCTGCATCGCCCAAATTGGCGCCAAGCGCCACACACGCCAACACGGATGGCTCAATCCAAGCAGCCACCGTCGCGACTCACTCTGCGGCGGGTGCGCTCTCGCCACCGCCTGTGGGTTTACGACGGCGACGACGACGCTTTTTAGCGGGCGCGTCAGAAGCCTCGGCCTCACCTTCAGGCTCGACCTCACGAAAACGGGGATCAACGGCAGGTTTTTCGGCACGACGCACCGAATGGACACGCGGCGCGCGCTGGGCCTTTTGCTGCTCCAAACGCACTTGTTGCAACAAGTCTTCGCGGGTGGCGTCGTCGGCCATGCTGAACTCTTGCCACCAGTCGGCCAAGACCACATCGATCTCGCCAACATCGGCGCGCAAACGCATGAAATCAAAGCCTGCGCGAAAACGCACTTGCTCGACCATCGTCCAAGGGCCGCTGCCAACACGCTTGTCAAAGCGGGGCTGCATGGTCCAAATCTCGCGCATATCGGCACCAAGCTTGCCTCGGCCCGACACATCACCAATGCGAGACTCAAACACCTCATCAATCGCGTCTTGCAGCGCAGGGAACGAGGGTTGTTTGGCACGACGCTGCGCCCAAATATCGCGCACATCCGACCACAACACACACGCCAACAGGAAGCTAGGCGCCACGGGCTTGCCCTCGCCCACGCGGCGATCGGTGTCGCTCAACGCGGCTTTGACAAACGGATCATCGGCACGCTCGACCACAATATCGAGCAAGGGATAAATACCTTTGTGCAAGCCTTGCAACTTGAGCTGCTCAAGACTGGCCAACGCATGGCCAGTCTGCAAAAGCTTGAGCATTTCATCAAACAAGCGGCTTTGTGGCACATCAGCCAGCAACTTGACCGCACGTTTTAAAGGTGCCGCCGTTTTGGCTTCCAGCTTGAAGCCAGAAGCCGCCAATTTCGCTGCAAAACGCACAGCACGAATGATGCGTACGGGGTCTTCACGGTAACGCAACGCAGGATCGCCAATCATGCGAATGACTTTTTTCTTCGCGTCAGCAATGCCGCCGTGGTAGTCGATCACGTTGCCCGTTTCAGGGTCGTAATACATGGCGTTGATGGTGAAGTCGCGGCGTGCCGCGTCTTGGTCTTGCGGTCCCCACACGTTGTCGCGCAGCACACGGCCGCTAGCGTCCACCGCATGCTTCATATTGGCCAGCTCTTGCTTGCTGCTGCGCTCATTGCCTTTGACTTGCTCGGCATCGGCGTTGTCCAAGTGCGCACGGAAGGTCGACACCTCAATCACCTCATGCTCGCGACCACGGCCGTACACCACGTGCACGATGCGAAAGCGTCGACCAATGATGAAGGCGCGACGAAACGCGGCTTTGACTTGCTCAGGCGTGGCGTTGGTGGCCACATCGAAGTCTTTGGGCTTCAACCCGAGCAACAAATCGCGCACAGCACCGCCCACGATGTAGGCCTCAAAACCACGGTCTTGCAAAGTGCGCACCACATTGAGGGCGCGTTCATCGACCCAATCGACGTTGATGCCGTGCACCTTAGCAGGCACCACTTGGCGTTTGCCCAAATTGGGCTTGGTGCTGTCTGGCGATTTGCCCATCAGCTTGTTGATGAATTGTTTGATCATTGTTTTGGGAAGAGTTCCAAAATCGGCCAGCCTTTTTCTATAGCCACGGCACGCAGTGTGTTGTCGGGATTGGTCGCCACGGGGTGGTTGACGCGCTCCAACAGGGGCAAATCGTTGCGGGAATCGCTGTAGAACGTGGCGTCTACATCGGCCCAGTCCAAGCCTTCGCGTTGCAGCCATTGTTGCAGACGTTGCACTTTGCCTTCGCGCAGGGTCGGCACGCCGCTGATTTCGTTGGTGAACCAGCCTTGTGCATCACGCACCAGCTCCACCGCGATCAAGTCTTCCACACCAAATGCTTTGGCAATGGGACGGGTCACAAACTCGTTGGTGGCGGTGATGATGATGATGCGATCGCCCGCGTCACGGTGCTTTTGCACCAACGCCTGCGCTTCTGAGCGGATGGCCGGCTGAATCACCTCTTGCATGAATTGCGCATGGGCTTGAGCGGCAACTTCGGGGCTACGCTGGCAAAACGCCTCGGCAGCAAAACGCACGTATTCATGAATATCCAAGGTACCCGCTTGGTAATGGGCATAAAACTCGTCATTTCTCTGAATGAACGTATCCCGCGCATGCCAACCCAAACGCACAGTGAACTCGCCCCACGATTGGTCAGAGTCAATGGGCAACAAGGTGTGGTCGAGGTCAAATAAAGCGAGTTTCATCACATGTTTTCCAGCATTGATTTGAGCAACGGGATGGTGATGGCACGTTGCGTTTGCAAGGCATAGCCATCCAGTTGGTCCAGTAATTGAATGAGGCTGCTGAGGTCGCGGCTGAAGCGCTTGAGCATGAAGTCCATCACGTCATCGCTCAAAAACACACCTCGTTCATCCGCCTGTTGACGCAGCACGGCGCGGCGTTCGGGTTCGCTCAGCACCTGCAATTGAAAAATATGGCCCCAGCCTAAGCGGGTGCGCAAATCTTCACGCAGCATCAAGGCGCTCGGGGGGACATCGCCCGCGGACAACACCCAGCGCTGCTGACCATCCTCTGGCGTCATGGCGTTGACAAACCAATTGAACGCCGCATGTTGTTGCACAGCGGTGTAAAGGTGCACGTCGTCCAAGATGACCACGCGCCACGCGTCGTCAAACGCCGTGGGTTCAAACACCGACGCATCCATCCAGCCCACCGCACAGCCTTGGTCGCGCAGCGCAGCTTGGGCAGCGCGCAACAAATGGGTTTTGCCAGAGCCGCCCTCGCCCCACACATACGTGGGCACGGGAGAACGGGTGTCACTGGCCACCCACAGCTGAATATGCTGCCAGGCCGCCAAATTGGGACCCGCCAAAAAGTTGGCCAGGCTGGGGCCAGAGGCCAAGCCAATGTCGAGCGCGATTTGTTGCATGCGAGCTCAGGCCCCTCGGTACAAGCGACTGGCTTGGTATTGCGCTCGCAGTCGACGAATGGCCACCAGCAACACGGCACTGACAGGCAAGGCCACCAGCACCCCCACAAAACCAAACAGCTCGCCAAACGCCATCAACGCAAAAATGACATGCAAGGGATGCAAACCAATGCGCTCGCCCACCAAACGCGGCGTCAGCACAAAACTCTCAATGAGTTGTCCCAAGCCGTACACCACGCCGACCATGAGCAGCGCTTCGGCCGGTGTGAACTGCAAAAAACCAGCCAGCGCCGCCAAGACCAAGCCCACGCCAAACCCTAAGTACGGCACAAACACCGCCAAGCCCGTGAACACGCCAATGGGGAACGCCAACTCCAAGCCAAAAGCCCACAAAGCCAAGCTGTAGTACACCGCCAGCAGCGCCATGACCGACAACTGCCCCCGCAAGTACTGGCCCAACACTTGGTCGCACTCGTCGATGAATTGATCGTAAAGACTGCGCATGGGCAAAGGCACCAAGGCTTCGACATGACGCACCACACGGCGCCAGTCGAGTAACAAATAAAACAGCACCACGGGCACCAACACCAAGTTACCCACCACCGCCAAGGCCACACTGCCGCCAATGCGCAACGACGTCAGCGCTTGCTTGAACACCTCGTCCAACGAGGTACCAAAGACTTGTAACAGCCATGCTTTGAGGCTTTCGGGGTCCAAGGCGGCAGAAATACCCATCGATTGCAACCAAGGTTTCAACACGGCTTGACCGCGCATCAACAAGATCGGCAGCTGTTCGCGCATACGCGGCAATTCGCTCACCAAAATCGGCACCAAGAGGGTCAGCAGCGCGATCAACACCAGCACGAAAAAAAACTCAACCAACACCACCGCCAAGACGCGCGGAAAACGCCCCCCCGACAAACGCGACAAACCGCGCACCAAAGGGCTGAGTGCATAAGCCAACACGGCTGCCACCACAAACGGCATCAACACGGGCCCCAACAGCCACAAAATCAGCACGGCCACGGCGATGAGGCCAGTCCATGCGAGGGCGTGTCGTTGCGCGAGGGTGAATTGCATACAGCGGGACGGGTGATGGCTTTAAAATTAAGCCTTGATTCTATCGGCGCGCACCTTCTGCACGCCTCAGCACCTCCTCACTATGAACAAACCCCTTTCCTACAAAGACGCCGGTGTCGACATTGACGCAGGCGACGCCTTGGTCGAACGCATCAAACCTCTGGCCAAAAAAACCATGCGCGAGGGCGTCTTAGCAGGCATTGGCGGTTTTGGCGCTTTGTTTGAAGTACCCAAACGCTACAAAGAACCCGTGCTGGTCAGTGGCACCGACGGCGTGGGCACCAAGCTCAAGCTGGCGTTTGAATGGAACATGCACGACACCGTGGGCATCGACTTGGTGGCCATGAGCGTCAACGACGTGCTGGTGCAAGGCGCTGAGCCCCTGTTTTTCTTGGATTACTTTGCGTGCGGCAAGCTCAACGTAGACACCGCCGCTGCGGTCGTTGGCGGCATTGCCAAAGGGTGCGAACTGTCAGGCTGCGCCCTGATTGGCGGTGAAACAGCTGAAATGCCCGGCATGTACCCCGACGGCGAATACGACTTGGCAGGCTTTGCCGTCGGTGCCGTTGAAAAATCCAAAATCTTGACCGGTCAAGACGTCAAACCCGGCGATGTGGTGCTGGGCTTGGCCTCTGCTGGCGTGCATTCCAACGGTTTTTCACTGGTACGCAAAGTCATTGACCGCGCAGGTGAAAACGCCCCTGCTACTTTGGACAGCAAGCCCTTCAAAGAAGCCATCATGGCACCCACCCGCTTGTATGTGAAAAGCGTGTTGGCCGCATTGGCGACGCAACCCATCAAAGCGCTGGCGCACATCACCGGTGGTGGTTTGCTCGAAAACATCCCACGCGTCTTGCCCGAAGGTATGGCCGCACACCTGACCAAGGGCAGCTGGCCACAAACCGAACTGTTCGCTTGGTTGCAAAACACAGCAGGCATTGACGACATCGAGATGAACCGCACGTTCAACAACGGCATTGGCATGGTGGTGGTCATTGACGCCGCGCACGCCGCCGCTTGTGCCGAGGTGCTGCGCGCGCACGGCGAGCAAGTGCACACCATTGGCGTGATTGCTGAGCGCGGCGACACCGCAGCTGTCTTGGTTCAATAAAACGAAGGTTGCCGCCCTTCGGGGCTCTCAATCGACTTCGGGCGCCTCAGGGATCAACACCTGCAGGCGCTTTTTCACGAATGCGAGACGCGGCGCATCGTTGTGGCTGACGTACACCTCTTCCAAATTGCGCAGCATGCGGGCCACAATTTCGCGTGGCGTGGCTGTGCGTAAGCACTGCTTGAGCAAGTCATCTGACACCTCACCATCGCGCACCAAGCCCGACTCGTGATGGAGGGGCATGAGCCGCTCCATCAGATCCTCTTTGCCCAAGGAACGGCCCGAAAAAGGGTCAATCACAGCCATGCCATCGTGTGGGTGAGGCAAGCGGACTTTCACCAAAAAGTGCCCCGGAAAGCCCACCCCCTGCGCTTCCAAACCGATGCCAGCCGCCAACTCGAGCCACAAAACCGCCAGACTGATGGGAATGCCACGGCGCGTGCGCAGCACCACATGTAAAAAGCTGTTGTCAGGGTCGTAATAGTCGTTGAGGTTGCCGCCAAAACCCAACTCATCAAAGAAAAACTGGTTCAGCAAACGCAGTTTTTGCAACGCTCCTGCGTCGGCAGGCAAGCGTTGCTTGAGGCGACTGCCGAGTTGATCGACTTGGTCGAGCACCTGTTGAATGTCGAGTTCTGGGTATTCATCTTGGGCCAAGCTGCTGGCCGCTTCAAGCAAAGGAAAGTGCGCATCGCTCTGCACCAAAGACTCAAAGTATTCAAGTGCGGTGGGCACGTCTAGTTTGAAATTCATGCAACTAGCCTTTCATCGACGCAACAAAACACGCAGTTTCAGCCCCGTGATTGTCAGCATACCCAAATACAAAACCGCGCTGACGGCCAAAACACCCGCCATCAATGCCACACGCAGCAGAGGTGTCGCGTGCAAATCGGTCCAATGCCAGTAGCGCACGGCCCACATGAGCCAAGCGCCTAAAACAACACAAGCCACCAGCACTTGCGCCACAAACCGCCCCCAGCCTGGGCTAGGAACATACGTCCCCAAACGGCGCAGCCCCCACAGCAACCAAACCGCATTGACCAAAGCACCAAGGCCAATGGACAGTGCCAAACCCGCATGGGCCAAAAACGGAACCAAGATCAAATTAAACAATTGCGTGATGATCAACACCACCACCGCAATGCGCACGGGTGTGCGTATGTCTTGGCTGGCGTAGTAACCAGGCGCCAACACCTTGATCGCCACCAAGCCCAACAAACCGACGCCGTACCCCATCAGCGCAAGCGTGGTTTGCTGCACATCTTGTGCGCTGAACGCACCGTAGTTGTAGAGCACAGCCACCAACGCTTGCGGAAATACCAACAAAGCCACCCCACACGGCAGCGCCAGCACGACCACCAGACGCAACCCCCAGTCCAGCATGTCTGAATATTTGGCCGTGTCATTGGCCGCTTTGGCCGCCGAGAGTTGCGGCATGAGCACCACGCCCAACGCCACGCCCAACAAAGCCGTCGGAAACTCCATCAAACGATCGGCGTAACTGAGCCAACTCACGCTGCCGGGCACCAAATGCGAGGCAATTTGGGTGTTGATCAGCAACGAAATTTGCGCCACGCTCACGCCCAACAAGGCGGGCACCATGAGTTGAAGAATGCGTTTAGGCCCAGGGCCAGACCATGCCTGACGAATGTCGCCCCAGCGCAAACCGACGCGTGGCAGCAACCCCAAACGGCGCAGCGCCAGCATTTGAACGCTGAGTTGTGCCACGCCACCCAACATCACACCAGCGGCCAAGGCATAAATGGGTGCGATGCCCCAACTGGCAAACCACGGTCCGCCCCACCAAGCCGCCACGATCATGGACACATTCAGCAAAACTGGCGTGGCGGCAGGCACTGCAAAGCGCTTCCATGTATTGAGCACCCCCGCGGCCAACGCGACCAGCGACATGAAGGCAATGTAGGGAAACATCCAGCGCGTCAACACCACAGCCACCTCGAAGCCCTGCGAGGACTGCTGTAACCCACTGGCCATGACCCAGACCAACCAAGGTGCGGCCAAAACGCCTAAAACAGAGGTTAAAAAGAGCGCCCAAGCCAATAAGGTGGCCACTTGACTGATCAATTCATGGGTGGCCTCATCGCCCTGCTGCTGACGACTCGCCGCCAAAACAGGCACAAACGCCTGGCTGAATGCGCCTTCGGCAAACAAGCGACGAAACAAATTGGGAATCCGAAACGCCACATTGAAGGCATCGGTCAAGGCGCTGGCACCAAAGGTGGAGGCAATGAGGAGTTCGCGCATCAAGCCTGTGATGCGGGAAATGAGGGTCAAGCCCGAGACGATGGAGGCAGATTTGAACAGTGACACGGCTCACAGTGTAGCGACCGCGGCGTTTGAAGCTACAATCATGGGCCTTGCTGGCATCATCCACAAACCTCTAGGAAATTTATCATGGCATCAGCTAAACCCAAGAAAAAAAACCCACGCCTGGCATCAGGCCGTAAACGCGTCCGCCAGGACATCAAAATCAATGCCGCCAACACCTCGTTGCGCTCGAAGTACCGCACTGCGGTGAAGAACGTCGAGAAAGCCGTTTTGGCTGGCGACAAAACCAAAGCCACCGAACTGTTTGCCAAGATGCAAGCTGTGGTGGACACGGTTGCCGACAAAGGCATCTTCCACAAGAACAAAGCTGCTCGCGATAAGAGCCGCCTCTCCACCAAAGTCAAGGCCTTGGTCCTCGCCGCCTGATCATTCAGGCAAACAGCCCGGCTTGATTCGTCAAGCCGCCGTTTGTAACGGGTGCGCTGCCAGCAAAGAAAAAGCAAAAAGCCGCTGTCAAGCGGCTTTTTTGTTGCCTAGACTTTTTCAAGTCTAGCGTTAGGGTCAAACGTTATTTCGGTGGATGCTCAGGCAACAAGCAGGCTTCGACGACTTGCAAGCCGTTGTCTTTGGCAAAGTTCATCACGAAGCTCCAAGCCATGGGCTCTTCATCGCGCAAGTCGGTGTGAACAATGACGCACTTGTTGCCATCCAAGGTGTTGGGCACACACCAAGGCGAATAGCTCAAATGGCTACCCGGCGTTGCGCCGCCTGGACGAAACTGGCTCATCACACCCGCCAAACGCTCGGCCCAATCGCTGGGGCGGAATGTGCGTCCGTCTTGGGTGAGTCCCAGAATAAATACTTCTTTGGCTGAGGGTGAGACCATCGGGTAGATGCTGAATGTTGGGCTTGAGCGAAGGGGGATCTCCCTCTGTCGCTAGTGTGTCAAGTATTCTATCTTATATAAGACTTGTGCCACTTTGAGGTCGGGAAGTTACCACAAAGCTCATGTCAGCATTCTTTCATCGAACCGTCAAAAGCTGCCTCTAAAATCACGCTTCAACGGCTCAACCTTCGTTGGGTCGTTTTCTTTTTTGGAGTACCTACATGTCAACCGCTACACGCAAAGTGCCGACCGAACCTCATGTCATGCCGACTTTTGGGCGCTTGCCCATCGCCATTGCACGCGGTCAAGGTTGCCGCGTGTGGGATACGGAAGGTCGCTCTTATTTAGACGGGCTGGCTGGCATTGCCGTCAACACCTTGGGCCACAACCACCCCGAGTTTGTGGCGGCTTTGCAGCAACAAATGACCGAGGTCATTCACTGCTGCAACTACTACTACACGCCCAATGCCGAAAAGTTAGCAGCCAAGCTGACCGAGTTTTCGGGCATGACCAATGTGTTTTACTGCAACAGCGGTTTAGAAGCCAACGAGGCAGCGCTCAAGCTGGCGCGTAAATACGGCCATGACAAAGGCATCAGCAACCCGCAAATCGTGGTGTACGAAAAAGCCTTCCACGGCCGCAGCATTGCCACACTCAGCGCCACGGGCAATCCCAAGATTCAAAAAGGTTTTGAGCCTTTGCTCGAAGGCTTCATCCGCGTGCCCTTGAATGACATCGATGCCCTGAAACAAGCAACAGAAGGCAATCCCAATGTGGTGGCCGTATTCTTTGAAACCATCCAAGGCGAAGGCGGCATCAACCCCATGCACATGGACTACCTGCGTGACGTGCGCGAGCTGTGCAACCAACGCGATTGGCTGATGATGGTCGATGAAGTGCAAAGCGGCATGGGCCGCACAGGCAAATGGTTTGCCCACCAATGGGCAGGCGTTGTACCTGACGTGATGCCCTTGGCCAAAGGTTTGGCTTCTGGCGTGCCGATTGGCGCGGTGGTCGCAGGCCCCAAAGCGGCGGGGGTGTTGACCGCTGGCACCCACGGCTCCACTTTTGGTGGCAACCCGCTGGCCGTGCGCGCGGGCTTAGAAACCATCCGCATCATGGAAAAAGATGACCTGATGGGCAATGCGGCTCGCATGGGCCAATACCTCACCGACGCGTTCAAGCGCGAGTTTGCAAACGAACCCGGTGTGAAAGACATTCGCGGTCAAGGCTTGATGATTGGCATTGAGCTCGACCGCGCCTGCGGCGCCATCATGCAACGCGCTTTGGATGCGGGCCTCATGCTCAGCGTCACCGCCGACACCGTGGTGCGCTTGCTGCCGCCGCTCATCATCACCCAAGCCGAGTGCGATGAACTGATTTCAATCTTGGTGCCATTGATCAAAACCTTCTTGGCAGAAAAAGCATGACGATCAAACATTACCTGCAATTCACCGACCTCACGGCCGACGAATACGCTTACCTGTTCACACGCGCTGCGCTGATCAAAAAGAAATTCAAAGCCTACGAAAAGCACCACTCCTTGGCCGACCGCACGTTGGCCATGATTTTCGAAAAGGCCTCCACACGCACCCGCGTGAGCTTTGAAGCCGGCATGTATCAGCTGGGGGGTTCGGTGGTGCACTTGACCACCGGCGACAGCCAACTCGGACGCTCAGAGCCCATCGAAGACAGCGCCAAAGTCATCAGCCGCATGGTCGACTTGGTGATGATTCGCACCTACGGCCAAGACAAAATCAACAGCTTTGCCAGCAATTCGCGTGTGCCCGTCATCAACGGCTTGACCAATGAGTTTCATCCCTGCCAAATCATGGCGGACTTGTTCACCTTCATCGAACACCGAGGCTTGACTGCACATCCACTGGAATGCCTCAAAGGCAAAGTGGTGGCTTGGGTCGGCGACGGCAACAACATGGCCAACACATGGTTGCAAGCGGCCGACATGCTGGGCTTTACCGTCCACGTCAGTACGCCCAGCGGCTATGAGGTCGACCCCGCCATCGCAGGCCTCTCCAACAGCCATTGCTACAAAGTTTTTGCAGACCCCATGCAAGCCTGCCAAGGTGCAGATTTGGTCACCACCGACGTGTGGACCAGCATGGGCTATGAGGCTGAAAACGAAGCCCGCAAACAAGCCTTCAACGACTGGTGCGTGGACGCCGACATGATGGCGGCAGCCAAATCCGATGCGCTGTTCATGCACTGCTTGCCCGCCCACCGCGGCGAAGAAGTGTCGGCCGACGTGATCGATGGCCCTCAATCGGTCGTCTGGGACGAAGCCGAAAACCGCATGCATGTGCAAAAAGCGCTCATGGAGTACCTGCTGCTCGGACGTCAGTGATGTCGGCCTGCACCAGCTGCGGCGCTTGCTGCGCCAGCTTTCGGGTCGATTTCAGCGTGGAAGAGATGGACACGCACGGCGGGTCTGTGCCCTCAGGTTTGGGCCAAGAACTCACCGCCACCCTGTGCCGCATGCGAGGCACCGACTATTCCCCGCCACGCTGCGCAGCGCTCAGCGGCAAAGTGGGCGAAAAAGCCACCTGCGGCATTTACGAATGGCGGCCCTCCCCTTGCCGAGAGTTTGAAGAAGGCAGCCCCGCCTGCGAACGCGCCCGCATGCGTCACGGCCTGCCCTCCTTGGCTACTCCAACGCAGCCTTGAACGCCCCCACTTGACTGCGCACACCGGGTAGGGGTTCAAGCCCATAGCGCTGCGTGATGAACTTCAAAATAGACGTGGTGTCATAGGGCGTGGAGTCCACAAACCCGCGCTTGACGGAAGGGCCAATCAACAACGCAGGAATACGCGTGCCGGGTCCCCAACGGTCGCTCCAACCCGCGCCTTGGGGCGGCGGCACATGGTCCCAATACCCGCCGTTTTCATCGTAGGTGACGATGATCAGCATGTCTTTCCATTGCGGACTCGCCTTGAGTTTGTCCAGCACGCCCGCCAAATGGGTGTCCCCCGTCATGATGTCGGTGTAAGACGGGTGCTGGGTATCTCGCCCAGCAGGTTTGTAAAAACTCACCGCAGGCAAGCGTCCAGCGGCCATGTCCGCTAAAAAGTCATCCCCGTCTTTCAAATGCCGAGCCCGATCTGCGGTGCCAGGCGAAAACCGTGCGTAATAGTTGAACGGTTGATGGTGCGGTTGAAACATCGGACTGCCAGGGTCACGCTGGTAAATGATGCGCCGCTTGACATCCGGCGCTTGCATGCCATCGGCCAAGGCTTGGGCGTAACCGCCCGCATACCAAGCCCAATCCACGCCCCGACGTGACAACGTGTCTCCAATGGTGAGCGTCGTTTGTGGCGGCACAGGCTGACCATGCCCTGCCGCCCCTTGCGGATTGGCCATGCGGGCATCACCGCCCGGCGCTGGCGCGATGCCACTCGGTTGAAACGGCGGCTGTGACGTGTTCACCGACCACCCATCGGGGGTGACTTGACCGCCCCCCGCACTGAACACCTGAACTGCACCCACATTGGCGGACGGTGATGTGTCTTTTTTGAGCAATTTCCCCTGGGCATCCAAGCGTACGCGCATGGATTCAGGTGCATTCGCATGCTGCGGTGTGCAGGCACAAATCAACCATTGGTGGTTCAGATAAGAGCCCCCGTAGGCGCCCATGAAAAAGTTGTCAGCCAAGGTGTAGTCTTGTGCCCATTTCCACATCTTGAACTGGCTACCGTCGTAATGGCCCATGGTCCAACCGCCCACCGTCGACATGGCTGCAAACAGGTTGTTTTGCCCACCGTTGATTTGCTCTTGGTTATGGAAAAAAGCATGGATGGGGCTGGGCACAATTTGCGTTGGCGGACGGTTCACCGGAGGCGCGTCAATGCGAAAAGGGGCATTGGGCATACGGGGAAAATTAGCGTCGGGCTTGCCATCGTGACCAAACACGATCAACTCTTTCAAGGGCGTGCCATCGTGGTCGAGCTGTGTTTTTTGTGCAGCCGTCGCATTCGCGATGCCATTGGCACCAGGAAAGAGCCCGTACATGTTGTCAAAACTGTGGTTCTCCGCGTAGATCACCACGACGTTTTGAATTTTTTGTGCGGCTGGGGTGGTGCTTTCAATCGTGCTGACGCATCCAGACAAGGCGGTCAGCCAAACCAGTCCAGCCACTGGGCGCCAACGAAAAATAGGGTTGGGGTTCACAAGGTCGCTCCTGAAATATCCGTGCGAACCATTGCAACACAAGCCCGACGCCCATGAACCTAGCAGTTATCCCCATACAACCAAGGCGTGTCCATCAAACGCGCACCGGCCAGGCGCAAGCCGAGATCACGCCCCCAACGCAATGGCCCCGTGGCATGAAAAATACGACCATTGCGCATGGCACGTGCTTGCACACGCGCGTTGCGTTGCCAACGGGCCTGCGCGTAGGCGGCCAAACGTTGGGGCACTTGGGTTGAGGTGCATTGGGTCAATTGCGCCCCGAGCTCGGCAGCGTCTTCGATGGCCATGCCCGCCCCTTGGGCCAAATACGGCAGCATGGGGTGCGCAGCATCGCCCAACAAAGCCATGCGACCTTGGGCTTGCTGAAATGCACCTTGCATGGGCGGGCGGGCACACAGCGGCCACAAGTGCCAAGCTCCCAAGCCATGACACGCATCGATCAACGCACGCAAAGGGGTGCATGCATCGCGCAAGGCGGTGTGTAAATCTTGTTGTGTTTGTGCAGCCGTTTTGTGAGCGGTCCAAGATTTGATCGCTTCAGCATCCACGCCATCCGCGTGCGCCTCGACCAAATACACCACATTCAAAAAGTCGCCACCCCGAACGGGATACACCACGACATGCGCCAGCGCCCCCATCCAGACTGTGGCATCTTGCGTGCGCAAATGCTGCGGCAACTGAGCTTGAGGCACCAAGGCACGGTAGGCCAGATGCCCACTGTAGGTGGGTGGACCGTCTTGCAACAGCTGTTGGCGCAAGGGGCTCCAAACCCCATCGGCCACCACCAAGGCTTGGCCTGAATAGCGTGGGTGCATTGCCCCGCACTGCGCATGAACAGTCACCCCCTCCAAGGCTTGCTCTGCTTTCAACACGGTGGTGTTTGTTTGCAAAACCACCCCCTGATTCTGGGCAGCCTGCAGCAGCAGGGCGTGCAGATCGGCTCGGTGCACGCTGACGTAAGGCGCACCGTAACGGGCCTGCATTGCCGCGCCCAAAGGTAAGGTCGACAACACCGCACCGGACGTCACGCTGCGTGCGTGTAGCGCCTCGGGAAATGCGGCCACCTCTTTCAAAGCATCCGACAGGCCCCATTCGTTCAAAATTCGCGTCACATTGGGACCTAACTGCACGCCAGCCCCCACTTCGGTAAAGGCGGGTGCACGCTCAAAGAGTTGCACGTCCCAACCCGCTTGGGCGGCAGCAAAACCCGCAGCCAAACCGCCGATACCCCCACCTGCAATTAAAAGACGTTCTGCCATGGCTGAATTGTGCCTGCCGACCGTCCCTGCTTTTATGATGCAAGCCACCGTTTAAGGAAATCTTCCATGATGAAACGCCGCACCCTCATTCAAGCCGCCGCCAGCACCAGCTTGCTGCCCCTGTTCGCACAAGCCCAAGACAAATACCCCAACCCCAGCAAAACGATCATGTGGATTTGCCCCTACGCCGCAGGCGGCAATGCCGACAGCCGCTCGCGCCAAGTGGCCAAAGCCATGGGAACGATTCTGGGTCAACCCATCATCATCGACAACAAAGCGGGCGCTGGCGGCAACATTGGCACCGAAGCCATTGCGCGTGCCAAGCCCGATGGCTACACCTTAGGCATGGGCAACTTTGCGCCCCTGGCCGTCAATCAAGCGTTGTTCAAAAAACTCAATTTCGACCCGATCAACGACCTCACCCCCATTTGCTTGATTGAACGCGGCCCACTCATCTTGATGGTGCGCAACGACTCGCCCTACAAAACCGTCAAAGACCTCGTGGCAGCCGCCAAAGCCTCACCCGGCAAACTCAGCTACGGTTCGGGTGGCATCGGTGGCTCACACCATTTGAGCGGCGCATTGTTTGAACACTCGGCTGGCATTGACATGATTCACGCCCCCTACAAAAGTGGCTCAGCCGCCGCCACCGATTTGATGGGTGGCCAAGTGCACATGATGTTTGAGCAGATGTATGCCGCCATGCCGTCCATTCAAGGCGGCCGCATGCGCGCCTTGGCCATCACCAGCAAAAAGCGCTCGCCCCTTTTGCCCAACATCCCCACCATGGCCGAGCAAGGTTTTCCAGAGGTCGAAGTGCTCAACTGGCAAGGTCTGATTGGCCCCAAGGGTATGTCTCCTGAGTTGGTCAAACAGCTCAACGCCGTGTGCAACCAAGCGCTGCAAACGGCTGAGGTGAAAGAAAAAATCTTGAGCCAAGGCAACGAAGTGGGCGGCGGCACACCCGAACAATTTGCGGCACTGATCAAAGCAGAAGCGCCCCGCTGGGCCAAGGTGGTGCGGGATGCGAAAATCGATCCTGAATGATTTTTCCAGATGCCCTGTCAGCATCACATCCCATGACCACTCTCAAAGCACCTGAACTTCTTTTGCCTGCCGGCTCGCTCGACAAAATGCGCGCCGCTTACGACTTCGGCGCTGACGCCGTGTATGCCGGCCAACCCCGCTACAGCTTGCGCGCGCGCAACAACGAGTTCCGTCTTGAGCAAATTGGCATCGGCATTGCCGAAGCCCATGCCCGCGGTAAAAAATTCTTTTTGACCAGCAACTTGCTGCCGCACAACGACAAGGTGCGCACGTATTTGCGTGACATCGAGCCCATCATCGCGATGAAGCCCGACGCCCTCATCATGGCCGACCCCGGCCTCATCATGATGGTGCGTGAGAAGTGGCCCGAGGTGGACATTCACCTCTCGGTACAAGCCAACACGGTCAACTGGGCGGCGGTGAAGTTTTGGCAAAACGTGGGCGTGAAGCGCATCATCTTGTCGCGCGAGCTTAGCTTTGACGAGATTGAAAAAATTCGCCAAGAGTGTCCCGACATGGAACTTGAAGTATTCGTGCACGGCGCGTTGTGCATTGCCTACTCAGGCCGTTGTTTGTTGTCGGGCTACTTCAACCGCCGCGACCCCAACCAAGGCACTTGTACCAACGCCTGCCGCTGGAGCTATGGCACACAAGCCAGCGCCACCGACCCCAACACCGGCGAAGCCATGGCCATTCCCATGGAAGGCGACTTTGACTTTGCCAAGTCGCAACAAGAAGCCGAAGCCAGCTTCTCGTCGTGCGGCAACGGCGAGCGCCACCCTGCGGCCGACCACATTTACTTGCTCGAAGAAAAAGGCCGCCCTGGCCAACTCATGCCCATCATGGAAGACGAGCACGGCACCTACATCATGAACAGCAAAGACTTGCGCGCTGTGGAATATGTGGAGCGCCTCACCAAAATTGGCGTGGACTCACTCAAAATCGAAGGCCGCACCAAGAGCTTGTATTACGTGAGCCGCACCGCGCAGGTGTATCGCCGCGCGATTGACGATGCTGTGGCGGGCAGCCCGTTCAACCCCGAGCTGATCACCGAACTCGAAGGCTTGGCCAACCGTGGCTACACCGCGGGCCTGATGGATCGCCGCCCTGCCAACGACTACCAAAACTACGAAACCGGACACTCCATCGCCCACCGCAGCCAGTTTGTGGGTGAAGTGCGCGGCGTGAATGACGGCTGGGCTGAGATTGAAACCAAAAACAAATTCTCAGTGGGCGACACGATTGAAATCATTCACCCCAGCGGCAACCGCAAGGTGAAGCTTGAGCAAATGAAAGACAAAAACGGCGCGTCCATCGACGTGGCCGCAGGCAGTCCCACGCATGTGTGGATTCCGGTGGACGGACCGGCTGAAGGCGGCTTGTTGGCGCGCATGTTCTAAGCCACACAACGCACCAAACAAAAACCCCGCAAGGTTCGCACTTTGCGGGGTTTTGTTTGATCACCCAGCACCGAGGTGCTGGGTCAAGACGCAGACAGCTTATGCGGTCACGCCTTTGGCAGTTTCAACGTACTCGTCGATCTGGTTGAAGTTCAAGTACTTGTAGATGGCTTCGCCGTCGCTGTTCACCACACCCATGGCTTCGTGGTATTCGGCCACGGTGGGGAACTTGCCCATCTTCGAGGTGATGGCAGCCAACTCGGCAGAAGCCAAGTACACGTTGGTGTTCTTGCCCAAACGGTTGGGGAAGTTACGTGTGGAGGTAGACACCACCGTCGCGCCTTCACGCACTTGTGCTTGGTTACCCATGCACAACGAGCAGCCTGGCATTTCAGTGCGCGCACCAGCTGTGCCGAAGGCAGCGTAGTGGCCTTCTTTGATCAGCTCGCTCTCGTCCATCTTCGTTGGAGGTGCCACCCACAGCTTGACGGGAATGTCGCGCTGGCCACCGAGCAGCTTGGCAGCTGCGCGGAAGTGACCGATGTTGGTCATGCAAGAACCGATGAAGGCTTCATCGATCTTGGTGCCAGACACTTCGGACAAGAACTTGGCGTCATCAGGATCGTTCGGGCAGCACACGATGGGCTCTTTGATGTCGGCCAAATCGATGTCGATGACGTGTGCGTACTCGGCGTCTTTGTCGGCTTCAAGCAGGTTAGGCGCGGCCAACCATTGCTCCACCTTCTCGATGCGGCGAGCCAAGGTGCGTGCGTCGGCATAGCCATCGGCAATCATGTTCTTCATCAGAACCACGTTGGACTTCAGGTATTCCTGCACGGGCTCTTTGTTGAGCTTGATCGTGCAACCGGCCGCAGAACGCTCGGCAGACGCATCAGACAATTCAAACGCTTGTTCCACTTTGAGGTTGGGCAAGCCTTCGATTTCTAAGATGCGGCCAGAGAATTCGTTGATCTTGCCGGCCTTAGCCACAGTCAACAAACCTTGCTTGATCGCGTACAGCGGAATGGCGTGCACCAAGTCGCGCAAGGTCACGCCAGGTTGCATGTCGCCTTTGAAGCGCACAAGAATAGACTCAGGCATGTCCAAAGGCATCACGCCAGTCGCAGCGCCGAACGCCACCAAGCCAGAACCAGCTGGGAAACTGATACCAATGGGGAAACGTGTGTGTGAGTCGCCGCCTGTACCAACAGTGTCAGGCAACAACAAACGGTTCAACCAAGAGTGAATCACACCATCGCCTGGGCGCAATGCCACGCCGCCACGGTTGCTGATGAAGGCTGGCAATTCGCGGTGTGTCTTCACGTCCACCGACTTGGGGTAAGCGGCGGTGTGGCAGAACGATTGCATGACCATGTCAGCCGAGAAGCCCAAGCAAGCCAAGTCTTTCAACTCGTCGCGTGTCATGGGGCCTGTGGTGTCTTGTGAACCCACGGTGGTCATCTTGGGTTCGCAGTAAGTGCCAGGGCGAACGCCTTGGCCTTCTGGCAAACCAACTGCACGACCGACCATTTTTTGAGCCAGCGTGAAGCCAGCTTTGGTGCTGATAGGGGCAGTAGGCAAACGGAACACGGTCGAGGCTGGCAGGCCCAAGAACTCGCGAGCCTTGGCGGTCAAGCTGCGACCGATGATCAAGTTGATACGGCCACCGGCGCGCACTTCGTCAAACAGCACATCGCTCTTGAGCTGGAAGGTGGTGATGGTTTCGCCGTTCTTCACGATCTTGCCGTCATAGGGCAACACGTCAACCACGTCACCCATTTCGAGTTGGGTCACGTCCACTTCGATCGGCAAAGCGCCAGAGTCTTCTTGGGTGTTGAAGAAGATGGGGGCAATCTTGCCGCCCAACGTCACGCCGCCGAAACGCTTGTTAGGCACAAACGGAATGTCTTCACCAAAGCCCCAAATGATGCTGTTGGTGGCTGACTTGCGTGAAGAGCCTGTGCCGACCACGTCGCCAACGTAAGAGACCAAATGGCCTTTTTTCTTCAGCTCTTCGATCATGGCCATGGGGCCGCGCTTGCCGTCTTCTTCAGGCTTGAACGCTGCGCCTTCGCGGGTGTTTTTCAACATCGCCAAGTAGTGCAATGGGATGTCTGGACGGCTCCATGCGTCAGGCGCTGGCGACAAGTCGTCGGTGTTGGTTTCGCCAGGCACCTTGAACACGGTGATGGTGATTTTTTTCTCGACTTCAGGACGTGTGGTGAACCACTCGGCGTCGGCCCAGCTTTGCATGACTTCTTTGGCCTTGGCATTGCCAGCCTTGGCTTTTTCAGCGACGTCGTTGAAAAAGTCGAACATCAACAGAGTTTTCTTCAAGGCTTCAGCGGCCACAGCGGCCACTTCAGCGTCGTCGAGCAATTCGATCAGAGGGTGCACGTTGTAGCCACCCACCATGGTGCCCAGCAACTCGGTGGCTTTGGCTTTGGAGATCAACGCGACTTTCAACTCACCGTGAGCCACAGCGGCCAAGAAAGAAGCTTTGACTTTGGCGGCATCGTCCACGCCTGGTGGCACACGGTGCGTCAACAAGTCCATCAAAAACGCTTCTTCACCCGCAGCAGGCGCTTTGATCAACTCGATCAATTCAGCTGTTTGCTTGGCATCCAAAGGCAGCGGGGGAATACCCAGCGCTGCGCGCTCGGCTACGTGGTCACGGTAGGCTTTCAACATGGTTTTTCTCCGGTCTATCAAATCAAAAAGGAAATGGGGGGGCTTATTTTTTGGCGAAGCTGGGGCCATCCAACAAGGTCGAAGGTGGGCCAGACTTCATGCGTGTGGCCACGTCGAGCTGGTGGGCGCTTTGGCACTCA
This sequence comes from Limnohabitans sp., assembly GCF_031539175.1. GTDB lineage: Bacteria > Pseudomonadota > Gammaproteobacteria > Burkholderiales > Burkholderiaceae_C > Limnohabitans. The sequence continues at coordinate 24,503 of NZ_JAVKLQ010000021.1, forward strand.
TCGGCCATGCGTTGACCCAGCTTGCTGTTCATCAGCATCGATTTATGAGGCAACTGCAGCCACATGGCGCCCGCATGGGTATCTTCCAAACGCACAGCGCCCGTGGTGGTGGTGACAGGCGTCATGTGAAAGCGGTGTTGGCGCATTTGCACCCAGTAGCTACCTGGCTGGCTGGCGTCAGGCGTGACAGACACCGCGTTGCCCAACTCGCACACCATGCGACCCACGTGAACATCGTTCGTCACCGCCGCTTGCGAAACGGGCATGGCTGCGGGTTCAGCTGACGCCGTGGCGGGCATGGGCGCAGCAGGGGCAGGCTTGGCAGCGGGCACGACCGCAGCCAAAGAAGGCGCCATGGCTTGTGGCGCCGCAACAGTGGGCATGGTCGTGGCAGCGGCCGCTGATGCGGCGAGCGCGGCACGTCTTTGTGCAATTTCGTTTTGGGTGGCTAAGTTTGCCAATTCAGCAGGCGACAGCTTAGGGGCTGCTTTGGCGTTCGCTTTGGCCATTTTTTGGACATGGGCGTGTTGCTGTGTTTTGTTTTTGGCGGGCGCATCGTCAACGGCAGCCCACGCCAAGCTCGAACACAAACAACCCAATATTCCTGCATACAAATAACGCATGAACACCTCCGAATTAGTTTTCAAAAAATCGTTGGATTTCAGCGGGTAAATGACGGCCTGTGCGGTGCGCACGTTCCAACACTTGCCAAAAGAAACGGTAACTGGCGCGGTCATGCAACTGACCACGGTGGCTGATCGGCGCCCAATCAGCGTCCTGGGCCGCCAACACGATCTCGCTGGCCGCTTCGATGTCTGCCGCTTTAGGAGACATCGCCTCCAAAATTGGGCGAATTTGCGCGGGGTGAATGCTCCACATGCGGGTGTAACCCAACTCATGGGCCGCACGCTCGGCGGCGGCACGCATGGCCTGGGTGTCGTTGAACTCAGTGACCACACAATGTGAAGGCACTTTGCCATGCGCGTGACAAGCGCTGGCGATCTCGAGTTTGGCACGCAGCACCAAAGGATGGGTGAACTGTCCGGCAGAAGACATGCCGCCGGCAGGAATTGCGCCGCCATGGGCCGACACAAAATCCATCAAACCGAAACTGAGCGATTGCACGCGGTTGTGCGCAGCAATGTCAAAGGCACGGTGAACAGCTGCTGGCGATTCAATCAGCACATGCAGCGGTAGATCAGGGGCACCGGCTTGGTTCAAGGCTTGCTCGGCGCGCACAACGTCGGCGACCGATTCCACCTTAGGCACCATGATGTGCGTCAAGCGATGGGCAGCTTTGCCTGCAATGGCGGCAATGTCTGCATCAAAACTGGGGTGATCAACGGGGTGCACACGCACAGCCACACGGGCTTGGGGCGCGGCAGCCAGCGCCAACTCTGTGACCAGCGCGGCATGCTCTGCCTCGCCACCCACAGGGGCGCCGTCTTCACAATCTAAGGTGACATCGAAGACGCAGGTTCCAAACTCTTGCGTCATCTCGGCTTGCAATTGCAAGCTTTTGCGCATCCGCACGTCGACACCGCTGTAATGGTCACAGACAGGAAGCAAAGCTCCCGAAGCCTGTGCTCCCAGCAGAACGTCGCGCGGATGGCTCATCACGTTTCTCTGTTGAGAATTAGACCAAGTGGGCCACGCCAGCTTGCTCGTCGGTCAACTCTTTCAACGTCTTGTCGATGCAAGCTTGGCTGAACGCGTCGATGGCCAAGCCTTCGACGACTTTGTATTCGCCGTTTTCGCAAGTGACGGGGAAGCCGAACATGACGTCTTTAGGAATGCCGTACCAGCCTTGCGATGGGATACCCATGGTGACCCACTTGCCGTTGGTGCCCAAGGCCCAGTCGCGCATGTGGTCGATGGCAGCGTTGGCAGCCGAAGCAGCCGAAGACAGGCCACGGGCTTCGATGATGGCAGCGCCGCGCTTGCCCACGGTTGGCAAGAACACGTTGGCGTTCCACTCTTGGTCATTGATCATGTCCTTGACAGACTCGCCCTTGATGGTGGCGAAACGGTAGTCAGCGTACATGGTGGGTGAGTGGTTGCCCCAAACGGTCAATTTCTCGATGTCGGCCACGGCCTTGCCTGTTTTCGCAGCGATTTGCGAAGCAGCGCGGTTGTGGTCCAAACGCAACATGGCGGTGAAGTTGCCTGGCTTCAAGTCAGGAGCCGACTTCATGGCGATGTAAGCGTTGGTGTTAGCGGGGTTGCCGACGACCAAAACTTTCACGTCGCGTGAAGCCACAGCGTTCAAAGCTTTACCTTGTGCTGTGAAGATGGCGCCGTTGATGGCGAGCAACTCAGCGCGCTCCATGCCTGGGCCACGTGGACGTGAACCGACCAACAAAGCGTAGTCGGTGTCTTTGAATGCAGTCATGGGGTCAGCGTGCGCTTCCATGCCGGCGAGCAATGGGAATGCGCAGTCTTCCAATTCCATCATCACGCCCTTGAGGGCTTTTTGAGCGCGCTCGTCAGGGATTTCCAACAGTTGCAAGATCACGGGCTGGTCTTTACCCAGCATTTCGCCCGAGGCGATGCGGAACAACAGGGCGTAACCAATTTGACCAGCTGCGCCAGTGACGGCAACGCGAACAGGCTTCTTGCTCATGAGAAAAACTCCAAGTAGTGATTAAAAAAGAATGTCGACCAAGTTTACCCTCGAAAACCCTCGAAAGCACCTGTCTTATGTCTTATAGAAGATATGATCAGAGGTTGACAACGACCTGACGCCCCTTCCCTTTTTGACTCGACCTTGATGGCTACGCTTCCCTCCTCCCTATTTACCAACGCCACTTCGGCGCCCCTGTTGGGTGCCGACGCGTCTGGCATGGGCGGTTTGACGCCAGCTTTCAGTCCGCTTTACCAACAAATCAAAGGACTCATTCTGCAAAGTTTGCAGTCTGGCGAGTGGAAACCTGGGGAAGCCATTCCCAGCGAAATGGACTTGGCAGCCCGTTTCCGAGTCAGCCAAGGCACCGTGCGCAAAGCGATTGACGAACTTTCCGCCGAAAACTTGGTGGTGCGTCGCCAAGGCAAAGGCACGTTTGTGGCCACCCATGCTGAGCAACAGGTGCAATATCGGTTCTTGAAGCTGCAACCCGACAGTGGCAACGTGCAAAGCGAAGGCCCTGCCGAACGCACCATCATTGACTGCAAACGGCTGCGCGCCAGTGCAGAAGTAGCCCGTGCGCTGAGCTTGCGCAGTGGCGATCCTGTTTTGCAGGTGCGTCGTGTGCTCGCGTTTTCAGGCGTCCCCACGATTTTGGAAGACCTCTGGTTGCCAGGCACGCCCTTCAAAGGCCTCACCGCTGAGCGCCTGAGCGACTACCACGGCCCCATGTATGCGCTGTTTGAGACCGAATTTGGCGTGCGCATGGTGCGTGCCGACGAAACCATCCGAGCCGTCAACCCTGATGCCGAACAAGCCCAACTGCTTCACGTGCCCGTCACCGCGCCCTTGTTGAGCGTGGAACGCGTGGCCTACACCTACAACGACACCCCCATGGAGCTACGCCGCGGCCTTTACCGCACAGACACCCATCACTACCGAAACGCCCTGAGCTGACCCATGAAACCCTCATGTCAGCTTGATGCGATGAAATAGAAATAGAATGAAAAGTTGTTTTCACCCGCTGATAAACCCGAAGAAAGACCCTCACCCATGACCGAGCTTGCCAAAAAGCGGCCAGAGTTCCGCAACATCAATGCGTTCACTGACCTGCCCACCTACCGCCTTCCTGCGGCGGGAATTGTCTCGATCTTGCACCGCATCAGCGGCCTGATCATGTTCCTGTTGTTGCCATTCATCGTTTGGATGTTTGACAGCTCTGTGTCCTCCGAGATTTCGTTTGCCAAGTTCACCGCCGCCTTCAACGTGGGCTTGGGCTTTGTGCCCGGTTTCCTCGTGAAATTGGTTGCCTTGGCCATCATTTGGGCTTACCTGCACCACTTGATCGCTGGCTTGCGCCACTTGTACATGGACGCTTGCCACGCTGTGAGCAAAGAGTTCGGCAAGTCATCCGCCGTCGTCACCTTGGTGCTGAGCTTGGGCCTGACCGCCGCTCTGGGCGCCAAGCTGTTTGGCCTTTACTGATTTCTAGGAGCTAAAAGATGTCCGTCAATTACGGTTCAAAGCGCGTCGTCGTGGGCGCGCATTACGGTTTACGCGATTGGTTGGCCCAACGCGTGACCGCTGCGCTGATTGTGTTGTTCACCGTGGTGGTGCTGGCCCAAGTGCTGCTCACCAGTGGTGAGATTGGTTATGACAAGTGGGCTGGCATTTTCAGCACCCAATGGATGAAGGCACTGACCTTCTCCGTGTTCATCGCCTTGACCCTCCATGTGTGGGTCGGCGTTCGCGATATTTGGATGGACTACGTCAAGCCTGTGGCTGTGCGTTTGTTCCTGCAAGTTTTCACTATGGTTTGGCTGGTGTCGTGTCTCGGCTGGGCCATTCAGGTTCTCTGGAGGCTCTAAGTCATGACAGCAAAAAGTTCAATTCCCCGTCGTAAATTTGATGTGGTCATCGTCGGTGCCGGTGGCTCTGGCATGCGCGCCTCGTTGCAACTCGCCCGTGCGGGTCTCAACGTGGCTGTGCTCTCTAAAGTGTTCCCTACACGTTCACACACGGTCGCCGCACAGGGCGGCATTGGTGCCTCTTTGGGCAACATGAACGAAGACAACTGGCACTACCACTTCTACGACACCGTCAAAGGCTCCGACTGGCTGGGCGACCAAGACGCGATCGAATACATGTGCCGTGAAGCCCCCAAAGTCGTGTACGACTTGGAGCACATGGGCATGCCTTTCGACCGTAACCCAGACGGCACCATTTACCAACGCCCCTTCGGCGGCCACACCGCCAACTACGGCGAAAAGGCTGTGGAACGTGCTTGTGCCGCGGCTGACCGTACCGGTCACGCCATGTTGCACACTCTGTACCAACAAAACGTCGCGGCCAAAACCACGTTCTTCGTGGAATGGATGGCGCTCGACTTGATCCGCGACGACGCGGGTGATGTCGTTGGCGTGACAGCCCTCGAAATGGAAACGGGTGAGTTGTACATCTTGGAAGCCAAAACCACGATGCTCGCCACCGGTGGCGCTGGCCGCATCTTTGCAGCCTCGACCAACGCGTTCATCAACACCGGCGACGGCTTGGGCATGGCAGCACGCGCTGGCATCCCGCTCGAAGACATGGAATTCTGGCAATTCCACCCCACTGGCGTGGCCGGTGCTGGCGTGTTGTTGACCGAAGGTTGCCGTGGCGAAGGCGCTATCTTGCGTAACTGCAATGGCGAGCGCTTCATGGAGCGTTATGCCCCCGCCTACAAAGACTTGGCCCCACGCGACTACGTGTCACGTTGTATGGACCAAGAAATCAAAGAAGGTCGCGGCTGCGGTCCAAACAAGGATTACATCAACCTCGACATGACCCACTTGGGCGCTGACACCATCATGAAGCGTTTGCCTTCGGTGTTCGAAATTGGCCACAACTTTGCCAACGTCGACATCACCAAAGAGCCGATCCCCGTGATTCCCACCATCCATTACCAAATGGGCGGCATCCCGACCAACATCAACGGCCAAGTTGTGACGCAAAACGCCAACAACGAAAGCGTGGTGGTGAACGGTTTGTACGCTGTGGGCGAATGCTCTTGCGTGTCGGTGCACGGCGCCAACCGCTTGGGCACCAACTCCTTGCTCGACTTGTTGGTGTTTGGCCGCGCTGCGGGCAACCACATTGTTGAATTCAACAACAAAGTCAAAACACACAAGCCACTACCTGAAAATGCAGCGGACGTGACCTTGGCTCGCTTGGCCCGTTTGGACGCCAACACCACAGGCGAATACGCACAAGACGTGGCCAACGACATCCGCGACACCATGCAGCAACACGCCAGCGTGTTCCGCACACAGGCGTTGATGGACGAAGGCGTCAAGCAAATCGCGGCCCTGCGCGAGCGCGTGGCCAACATCGGCTTGAAAGACAACTCCAAGGTGTTCAACACCGCGCGCATCGAAGCGTTGGAAGTTGAAAACTTGATCGAAGCGGCCCAAGCCACCATCGTGTCGGCTGCCGCACGTCACGAAAGCCGTGGCGCACACACCGTGAACGATTACGGTGACACGCCTGAGCACCCCAACGGTCGTAACGACCAAGATTGGCACAAGCACACGCTGTGGCACAAAGAAGGCAACCAGCTGACTTACAAGCCCGTGCAAATGAAGCCATTGACCGTCGAGAGCGTCAAGCTCCAGACCCGTACTTTCTGATCAGGCAAACACCATGACAAAACGCACGTTCCAAATTTATCGCTACGACCCAGACACCGACGCCAAGCCGTACATGCAGACCATCGAGGTCGAATTGGATGGCAACGAGCGCATGCTCTTGGATGCTTTGATGAAACTCAAAGCCGTCGACCCCACCATTTCGTTCCGTCGCTCATGCCGTGAAGGCGTGTGCGGTTCAGACGCGATGAACATCAACGGCAAAAACGGTCTGGCCTGCTTGACCAACATGCGCACCCTCCCCGGCGTGATCGTGTTGAAGCCGCTGCCAGGCCTGCCTGTCATCCGCGATTTGATCGTGGACATGACTCAGTTCTTCAAGCAATACCACTCCATCAAGCCCTACTTGGTCAACGACACACAAGTGCCCGAAAAAGAGCGCCTGCAGTCGCCCGAAGAGCGCGATGAGTTGAACGGCTTGTACGAGTGCATCTTGTGCGCCAGCTGCTCCACCAGCTGCCCATCGTTTTGGTGGAACCCCGACAAGTTCGTGGGCCCCGCTGGTTTGTTGCAAGCCTATCGCTTCATTGCCGATAGCCGCGACCAAGACACCGCTGGCCGTTTGGACAACTTGGAAGACCCCTACCGTCTGTTCCGTTGCCACACCATCATGAACTGCGTCGATGTGTGCCCCAAGGGTTTGAACCCCACCAAGGCCATCGGCAAGATCAAAGAAATGATGGTTCGCCGCGCCGTCTAAGGCGAGGCAACGCATCACACAGAGCACCAGGATGGACGCTAGCGCACCATTTCGTGACACGTCAGTCGGCGATGAGCAGCTCAATGGCCTTGATGGCCAGCTGCCCTTGGGTGAACGCGCCCTCAGCAAACTGCATTGGCGCAGCCGACGCGGTTTGCTGGAGAACGACTTGTTCATCCAACGCTTCTTTCAACGGCACGAATCTCGCTTAACTGTGGGACACGCACGCGGCATGTACGAACTGATGGACCTGTCTGACAACGACTTGCTCGACATTTTGTTGAAACGCAAAGAGTTGCCCGATGCACCACTGTCAGCAGATGCCGTCAACGTGCTTCAGATGTTGCGTCACTGACCGATCCCTGAAACGAAGTCACGCTTTCAAAAGAAATTTAGGAAAACACCATGAAACTTGCAGATAACAAAGCAACCCTGTCGTTCAGCAACGGCAGCCCCAGCATCGACATGCCCGTGTACAGCGGCAGCGTCGGTCCTGACGTGATCGACATCCGTAAGTTGTACGGCCAAACTGGCATGTTCACTTACGACCCAGGCTTCTTGTCTACAGCGTCTTGCCAATCGGGCATCACCTACATCGACGGCGACAAAGGTGAGTTGCTGTACCGCGGCTACCCCATCGAACAACTCGCCACCAACTGCGACTACCTCGAAACTTGCTACTTGTTGTTGAAGGGCGAATTGCCCAACGCCGCCCAAAAAGCTGAGTTCGAAAACACCGTGACCAACCACACCATGGTCAACGAGCAAATGCAATTCTTCTTGCGTGGCTTCCGCCGTGATGCACACCCTATGGCTGTGTTGACAGGCTTGGTGGGCGCTTTGTCGGCCTTCTACCATGACAGCACCGACATCAACAATCCAGAGCACCGCGAAATCGCCGCGATCCGCTTGATCGCCAAGATGCCAACGCTCGTGGCCATGGCCTACAAATACGGCGTAGGCCAGCCTTACATGTACCCACAGAACAACCTGAGCTATGCAGGTAACTTCTTGCGCATGATGTTCGGCACACCTTGCGAAGAATACGTGGTCAACCCCGTGCTCGAGCGCGCCATGGACCGCATCTTCACTTTGCACGCAGACCACGAGCAAAACGCGTCGACATCGACTGTGCGTTTGTGCGGCTCGTCAGGCACCAACCCCTTCGCAGCCATCGCTGCGGGCGTGGCCTGCTTGTGGGGCCCCGCACACGGCGGCGCCAACGAAGCTTGCTTGAACATGTTGGAAGAAATCCAAGCCATGGGCGGCGTCTCTAAAGTGGGCGAGTTCATGGAAAAGGTCAAAGACAAGAACTCTGGCGTCAAGCTCATGGGCTTTGGTCACCGCGTTTACAAAAACTACGACCCACGCGCCAAGTTGATGCAAGAAACGTGCGATGAAGTGTTGAAAGAACTCGGCCTCGAGAACGACCCCTTGTTCAAGCTGGCCAAGGCCTTGGAAAAGATCGCTTTGGAAGACGAATACTTCGTCAGCCGCAAGCTCTACCCCAACGTCGACTTCTACTCTGGCATCGTGCAGCGCGCCATCGGCATTCCCGTGAACTTGTTCACCGGCATCTTTGCCTTGGCTCGTACCGTGGGCTGGATCGCTCAGTTGAACGAAATGATCAGCGACCCCGAGTACAAAATCGGCCGTCCACGTCAGTTGTTCACAGGCTCTGCTCACCGCAACGTCGAGCCATTGGCCACACGCAAGTAATTGCAACCATCCGGTGTCGCGACATGTGCGCGACATATTGACGGTATCCAAGGCCCCGCTGTTCACGCTGAATATCGGGGCTTTTTCACGTCGGTGCACAGTCAAACCTTGGGCAGTGGTAGGCTCTCGCGCTATGAGTTCTGTACCGTTTCTAAATACCCCCGAGGCCCTGCGCCAACTGGCCAACCAACCCCACACCCCCTGCCAATGCAGCCTGCAACACTGTGCAGGCTGGGAGAGTGTCAGCGAGGCCGTATGGCCTGCACAACAGATGCAACGCGTGGCCACCCTGCGTGACCCCGATGTGTACGAGCCGACCTTTGAAGAGCAGCATCCGAATGGCACCCGCTACGACTCAGCCGATGCGCCTGTGGCCTTGAAGTTTTTTCCGTACAACCGATGCGATGTCCATGTCTGCGGCAAATGTCAGCAACACGCGCTGCGCTACACCGAGTTTGGGGGGTACTACGTGGACCCACGCGCACGCCGCTTGGCCGCCGAACGCATCACCGACTAAGCAAGGCGGAAGGGCTTGAGCGCCTTATGGCGCCTTGGCCAGCGAATGCGCGCAATGCTCCCAAGGCAGTACGGCACAGCCGCAATGCGGGATCTGAACGGCAGGCGAGGATGCAGCCACAGGCTTGGCCTTCTGTGTTGAGGCGCTTCGCGCCTTCGCTGCGGGCTGCGTAGGCGCTAAGCCGGATACATCTTGTGCCGACGCCAAATCGGGAATCCAGCGCATGAAAGGCGACAGGTCTTCCACGTTCACGATGTACCAAACTTTTTTCGTGGCATCCCAGCGAGCGCCCAACGCCTTCACGGCGTCTTTTTCAGCAAAGGGAGTGACTAAGTTAATTCTCATATGTGAATGCCCCAAGCTTTAGCCCAGCACCACTTCACCGCTTAAGGCGTCCAACAGCTCGGGCAGCAACTTGCGCAACTCGCCCGTGGCGATGGCCACATCGGCGTCAAAGCCTTCGTCTTTTTCTGTCGACGTGGCTTCAAACACCACCTCCAAAAAGGCCAGCTTCTTGAGCTGCAACGCTTCGGTCAACACAAAGGACACGCGGCTGTCCCACGTCAACGCCAAGCGTGTGGGCAATTTGCCGCCTTCCACGTATTGCTTCACCTCTTCCGTGTCGAGCGGGTGGCGTACGTAACGGACCACCGACTTCGACTCGTCCGCCGCCTTCAATTCGCACTCACGGTCCACCGTGAAGCCAGCGGGTGGCTCTTGCGTGATGAGCCACTGTGACATGGCAGCCTGCGGTGACATCTCGGTATTGAGCAAAGTCACACTCAACCCCGCCAAAGACTTCACCAACATCGTGACGACTTCATCGGCCTTGCCTTGGCTGCCTGCGTCCATCACCATCAAATTGGTGGCTGGGTCAATCCACACCAGCACGGACGACTCTTTGGTGAAGGCCATCGGCATTAAAGACATCTTGACGTCGTCTTTGATCTCCTTCATCTCCTTCTTGCCCGGCTTACGGCCCGTCGTGGCCTCGATGTGAGCGCTGCGCTCTTTGGCCTTGCGTGTGACCACCGAGCCTGGCACGCTCTTGGTTTCCACTTTCAGCTTGAGAATGCGCTGACCGCTCACCGCCTCGACCAGCGGTCCGTGTGCTTCGCCACGCGGTTCGATCCAACCCACAGCCTTTTCTTGGCTCGCGCCACAAGGCACAAAACGCTCGGCATCTAGCGCTTGTTCGATTTGTTCTAGGGTGGGGTTCCAGCCCTCACCGATTCGATACACCATCACATTTTTGAACACGGGTCGCCTTTGCTTTTCGGCAGCTGCCGAAATAAAAAAGCCAACCGCAAGAGTTGGCTTTGGAAGTTGATTTCATTTTAACCAGCCCGATCGAGGCTCAGAGTTGATCTCACTCAAAAGTTCTTTTGCGCTTTAGGTGACTAACACGCAAAAGCAATACCGCTAGTATTTCTAAGCGCATCTCAACATCGCACCCACACAAGAAGGAGACGACCTCATGCAACGCAGAAAATTTGTCACCCATGCAGGCCTTGTCGGCGGCATAGCCTCCACGCTGGCCGCACCGGCCATCGCGCAATCGAGCCGCCCTGAGATCCGTTGGCGCTTAGCATCAAGCTACCCCAAGTCGTTAGACACGATTTACGGTGCTGTCGACAACATGTGCAAACGTGTGGCCGAGTTGACGGACAACCGCTTCAAAATCAGCATGCACCCTGCGGGAGAGTTGATGCCAGCGCTGCAAGTGTTTGATGCCGTGCAAGGTGGCTCGGTCGAAGCCGGCCATAGCGCGAGCTACTTCTACATCGGCAAAGACCCCGCTTTTGGGTTTGCAACCGCGCTTCCGTTTGGCCTGAACGCACGGGGCCAAAACGCATGGATGTATTTGGGCGGTGGCCAAGAGTTGATGAACGAATTTTTCTCCAACTACGGCGTGCAACACCTGCCCGTCGGCAACACTGGCGCACAAATGGCCGGCTGGTACCGCAAAGAAATCAAAACCGTGGAAGACCTCAAAGGCTTGAAGTTTCGCGTGGGTGGCTTGGCTGGCATGGTCTTGTCCAAACTGGGCGTGGTGCCCCAGCAATTGGCTGCAGGCGACTTGTACCCTGCCTTGGAAAAAGGCGTGATTGACGCCGCCGAGTTTGTGGGCCCAGCAGACGACGAACACTTGGGGCTGCACAAAGTGGCCAAGTATTACTACTACCCCGGCTGGTGGGAAGGCGCGGCAACGTTGTCGTTGTTCATCAACCCCAAAGCCATGGCCGCCTTGCCTCCCGATTACGCTGCGGCTTTGCGCGTGGCTGCAGCAGAGGCCAACCAGTGGTCCACCGCCAAGTACGACGTGACCAACCCACAAGCCTTGCGGCGCTTGGTGGCAGGGGGTGCGCAATTGCGTCGTTTCCCAACGCCCGTGTTGAACATGTGCAGCACAGCAGCCACCGAGCTGTACGCCGAATTGTCGGAGAAGAGCCCTGCGTTCAAAAAAATTTACACCCCGTGGTCAAAGTTCCGCGACGAGCAAGTGATGTGGTCGCAATTCTGCGAAATGCCATTCGACAACTACATGGCATCGCGCAAAGCCTAAAGACGGAACGCAGACATGAAGCGCTTGAACGTGATTGGCTGTGGCCGCGTGGGACAAACCATCGCGCGCCTGTTGTTTGAAAAAAAGCAGGTCACGCTTCAAGACCTCCATTCCCGCAACCTGTCCAGCGCCGAGAAAGCCGCCAGCTTTCTCGGCACTGGCAACCCCACCCCCAATGTGGCGAACATGCGCACAGCCGAGGTGTGGATGCTGTCTGTACCCGATTCGCAAATTGCCAACGTGGCCCATCAATTGGCCGACACTTTGGCGCCCGACACACCACCAGCCATCGCGTTCCATTGCAGTGGTTTTTTGAGTGCCGAAGCCTTGAAGCCTTTGCATGCCCAAGGTTGGCACGTCGCCAGCGTGCATCCTGTCTTGAACTTTGCAGCCCCTGAAACTGGCATTCGCCAATTTGCAGGCACACCCTGCGCCTTGGAAGGATCGGCGCTGGCGGTCGAATGGTTGCGCACGCATTTGTCATCCATTGGCGGCCTATGCTTTGACATCGACAGTGACCACAAAGCGCTGTACCACGCGGCGGCCGTGTTTTCGAGCAACTTCACGGGTGTGCTGCAAGGCATCGCACAAGACGCTTGGCTCAGCGCGGGCGTGTCGCCCGAAATGATGCAAACCTTGAATCGTGCCCTGCTCACCAGCACCACCGAAAACCTGCTCGCCTTGGGCCCGACACACGCCTTAACGGGCCCCGCTGCGCGCGGGGACACGGCCGTGGTGAATGCACAATCTGCGGTGGTCGAGCAATGGAACCCTGTCGCGGCGCAAGCCTACCGCGCCTTGAGTGAGTTGGCCGTCGCGCTCAAACAAACTGGCACCACCTTGCCGCCACCATGACACGACTACAACGCGCCCTCTCCATCGCCGACCTGCGTGAATTGGCACGCCGACGCCTACCGGCCTCGGTGTTTGAATTCATCGACGGCGGAGCCGAAGACGAACGCACGCTGGCAGACAACCGCTACGCGCTCACCCGCCACCGCATCGTGCCGCGTGTGTTGGTCGATGTGGCTAACCCCCAACTGACCACCCCTATCTTTGGTCATCCTTGGGCAGCCCCATTTGTGGTGAGTCCTATGGGCTCTTGCGTGCTTGGCTGGCCCGAGGCCGACATTGCGATTGCGCGCGCAGCCTCGGCGCACGGCATTGCGTACACTTTATCCACCATGTCGACCACCAGCATTGAGCGCATGGCAGATGCCGTGCAAGGGCGCTTGTGGTTTCAACTCTATGTGCTCAAAGACCCCAGCGTCAACGACACGCTAGTGGCACGTGCACAAGCAGCGGGCTATGAAGCCTTGGTCGTCACGGTTGACTTGCCCGTGGGCGGCAAACGTGAACGCGATCTGCGCAACGGCATTTCTATTCCGCTGCGTTTCAAAGGCAAGCACCTTTGGGAAGGCATCACCCACCCAGCTTGGGCATTACAAATGCTACGTGCCGGATTGCCTGAGTTTGAAAACGTGCGTGGTCTCATGGGCGAAGAAGGTGCCGGTCTGACCATTGCCGCACGCGTAGGCCAAAGCCTGAACGCCAGCTACCAGTGGTCGGACTTGGCTCGCTTACGCGACCAATGGAGGGGCAAGCTGTTGGTCAAAGGCGTACAGCACCCCGCTGACGCGGCACGCATGGCCGAGATGGGCATCGACGGCATTTGGGTGTCCAACCACGGCGGGCGTCAACTTGACGGCGCCATTGCCGCTGCGGACGCCGTGCCCGCCATTCACGCCGCCATCCAAGGACGCACCATCTTGATCATGGACTCTGGCGTGCGACGCGGCATCGATGCGCTCACGGCGAAAGCCCTCGGGGCCGATGCCGTGGGCATTGGCCGCGCCGCGCTGCTCGGCGCGTGCGTGGGTGGCGAACAAGGCGCGTACCGCGCCATTGAAATTTTGATCGATGAGTTGCGCCGGGCGATGCAACTCAGCGGCGTGACGGATTTTTCTACAGCGCAGGTTGAATTGAGTTCTAGCCGTAGTAACGCATTTGAACGGGCTTCAGCGTGAGGCCTGTGTTTTTTTGTATATGACTTCGCTGCTGCAATCGTTGTTATGGCTCAGCTGCTTGTTTTGGACCCTATCCAGCCATGGCCAACCCTCCAATTGCGGCTTCATCCAAAGCTCAGATCGCCAAGCCTATTGCCGCGCCATCAGCGGAGGCGGCTCTAGCCACTGTGGATTTATTCGAGACACCGACCTGCAAGCACGTTGCCGTGCCGAAACAGGAGGTAGCAGCAGCCAATGCAGCTTTATCCGTGACCACGACATGCAAGCTGCGTGTCGCGCCAACCTAGGCCGATCAAACGCATCATCTGGCAGCTCTGGGCAATGTGGGTTTATTCAAAACCCAGACCAGCAAGCCTATTGCCGCGCGACTTCAGGTGGAGGAAGCGGCCAGTGTGGGTTTATCCGTGACAGCGACCTTCAAGCCATGTGCCGCGCCGAAACGGGCGGCGGCAGCGGGCAATGCGGTTTTATTAGTGACCGCGATATGCAGGCGGCTTGCCGAGCTAAGGGTCGATAAAGACACACACCAAAAAAAACGCGCCTTGAGAGGCGCGTTTTTGTATTTGGCGGAAGCGGTGAGATTCGAACTCACGGAGGGCTCACACCCTCGCCGGTTTTCAAGACCGGTGCATTCAACCGCTCTGCCACGCTTCCTAGTTGAATTTCAGGCGAGATTGTAATGGCTCTTTGCCCTGTTTTGAGCTTTCAGGCCTCTGGCAAAAACAAAGATTGCAAATCGCTCAAGAAATCAAAGCCGCGCTCGGTGGGCACCACGCGCTGAAAGTCACGCGTGATCAGGCCTTTGGCTTCGGCCTCTGCCAAGGCTGACTGAATGGCAGTCACGGGCAAGCCCGTGCGGTCGGTGAAGTCGGCCAACGAAAAGCCATGCCGCAGGCGCAGGGCGTTAAGCATGAACTCAAACGGCAGTTCGGCGCGCGCCACTTCGGTGCTTTGAGCCACGGCGCGATCTGCGCGGTTGCTGTCTAGCGCGTGGTCCATGAACAAGCGTGGATCGCGGTTGCGCACTTGGCGCAGCACGCGGTGGGCAAAACTGAGTTTGCTGTGCGCACCAGCGCCAATGCCTAGGTAGTCGCCAAACTGCCAGTAGTTGGTGTTGTGCCAGCAGCGGTGGTTGTCTTTGGCGTAGGCCGACACTTCGTAGCGGTGCAAGCCTACAGCGGCGGTGCGCTCGGTGATGCGATCGAGCATGACGTAGGCGTCGTCGTCTTCCGGCACTTGGGGCGGGAATTTGGCAAACACGGTGTTGGGCTCGATGGTGAGGTGGTACACCGACAAATGCGGGGGCTGCAAGGACAAAGCCATGTCGAGGTCTTCGTCCAACTGCGCCAGCGTTTGGCCGGGCAAGGCGTACATCAGGTCGAGGTTGAAGGTGTCAAAGGCTTCGCGTGCTTCTTCGACCGCGGCAATGGCTTGGTCGCGGTTGTGCACGCGGCCCAAGGCTTGCAAGTGTTGGTCGTTGAAGCTTTGCACGCCCACCGACAAGCGGGTCACGCCTGCGGCGCGGAAGGCGCGAAAGCGGTCTTTTTCAAACGTGCCGGGGTTCGCCTCTAGCGTAATTTCGCAATCGGCCTCTAGGCGCAAACGCGCCCGCATGTCGCTGATCAACCGCTCAATCGCAGCAGGCGAGAACAAGCTGGGCGTGCCGCCACCAATGAAGATGCTGTGCACGCTGCGGCCCCAAATGAGGGGCAGGCTGTGCTCTAGGTCGGCGCACAGGGCGTCGAGGTAGCGCTGCTCGGGCAGCTCGCCACCCACGCTGCTTTGTGCTTCGTGCGAGTTGAAGTCGCAATACGGGCACTTCTTGAGGCACCAAGGCAAATGCACGTACAGCGAGAGCGGCGGCAAGCTGCTCAGCGACAGCGTGCCGGGGCGCATGAGGTGTTGGATGTCTTGGGTCATTGACAGTGTTTCAAGCAAACCAACGTTCACGCATGAGCGCGAGCATTTGCTGCGCGGCTTGGCCACGGTGGCTGTTGGCGTTTTTCACCTCGATGGGCAGCTCGGCAAAGGTTTTGCCAAAGCGCGGGATGAACATGATGGGGTCAAACCCAAAGCCATTTGCGCCCACAGGCGCACGGGTGATTTCGCCCACCGCACGGCCCACAGCAATGAGTGGCTCGGGGTCATCGGGGTGGCGCACGGCCACCAAGGTGCTGACCAAAGCAGCGCGGCGGTTGTCGATGTTGGCCATTTGCTCAAGCAAAGCGCGCACGTTGTTGTCGTCGCTTTTCTCGTAGCCAAACTGGGTGGCGTAGTACGCGGTTTGCACGCCGGGCAGGCCCCCAAAGGCGTCCACACACAGGCCCGCATCGTCGGCCACAGCGGGCAAGCCGCTTTCACGCGCGGCGTGGCGAGCTTTGGCCAAGGCGTTTTCTACAAAGGTGTGAAACGGCTCTTCAGCTTCGCCAATGTGCAAATCGCCTTGACGCACCAGTTCGACACCCAGCGGCGCAAACATGGCTTGCAACTCGGCGAGCTTGCCTTTGTTGTTGGATGCCAAAACGATTTGCTTCATCGGTGCAGTCATGCGGTTAGGCAGTCAAAGCTTCTTGCTGCATGGCGATGAGTTCGCGCACGCCTTTTTCGGCCAAGGCCAACAAGGCGTTCATTTGGTCACGGGTGAAAGGCAGGCCTTCGGCGGTGCCCTGCACTTCCACGTAGTGGCCGGCACTGGTCATGACCACGTTCATGTCGGTGTCGCAGGCGGAGTCTTCGGTGTATTCCAAATCGAGCAAAGGCAAGTCGCCCAACATGCCCACCGAAATCGCAGCCACGCCTTGGATGATGGGGCTCTCGGTCAGCTTGCCTGCGGTGATGAGCTTGTTCACCGCGTCTTGCGCAGCCACAAACGCGCCAGTGATGCTGGCAGTGCGTGTGCCGCCGTCGGCTTGCAACACGTCGCAGTCCAAATGGATGGTGCGTTCGCCCAGCTTCTTCAGATCAAACACAGCGCGCATAGAGCGGCCGATGAGGCGCTGAATTTCTTGGGTGCGGCCCGATTGCTTGCCACGTGCAGCTTCGCGGTCGCTGCGGGTGTGGGTGGCGCGGGGCAGCATGCCGTATTCGGCGGTGACCCAGCCTTCACCCGAGCCTTTTTTGTGGCCCGGCACTTTTTCTTCCACCGACGCGGTGCACAGCACTTTGGTGTGGCCAAACTCAATGAGCACCGAGCCTTCGGCGTGCATGGTGTAGTTGCGGGTGATGCGCACGGGGCGCAGTTGGTCGGCGGCACGGGTGTGGCGAGAGTCGGGCAAGGTGGTGGTCATATTTAGGGCTTCTAGCGATTCGGTAAAACGTCAATTGTCGACCAATCGGCGGACTTATTCAGCACGGTGCTTTGGCCCTGAGATAATGCAGTCTTTGCAAAAAGAACAACACACATGCCCATTTACAGCATGACAGGTTATGCCAGCGCGCAAACCGAGCTGCCTCGCGAAACGGTCGACACCGCCCCCACGGGCCCGGCCCTGCGCTTGGGACTGGAAATTCGCTCAGTCAACAGCCGCTTCCTTGACCTGACTTTCAAAATGCCCGAGGAGCTTCGCCCCCATGAAGCTGCCGTGCGTGAGTTGATCACTCAGCACCTCAAACGCGGCAAAGTCGAAGTGCGTGCCAACCTCGAAAGCACCGCCAGCACAGAGTTTGCAGCCCCCACACCTGCGCTGCTGCAACGACTCTCTGCCTTGCAAGACACCGTGCATGCTTGGTTGCCCAAAGCCAACCCACTGTCAGTGGCCGATGTGTTGCGATTGACGACCGCCCAACAATCGGCCCCTGCTGACATTGGCCCCAGCCTGCTCAAACTGGCCAAAACCACCTTGAAGCAACTCAGCGAGGGCCGCGAGCGTGAAGGTGCCCGTCTGGCACAAACCCTGCGTGACCGCTTGGGTCAATTGCGCGTGCTGGCCCAACAAGCGGCGCCTCTGGTGCCGCAATTGGTTGAACAGCAGCGTTTGAAATTTTTAGAGCGCTGGCGCGACGCCATGGCGTTAGCCGAAGGCACCACACTGCCCGAAGCAGCCCAAGACCGTGCGCTGACCGAAGCCACCGCCTTTGCCATTCGCATTGATGTCGCCGAAGAGCTGACCCGCTTGGTGTCTCACTTTGACGAAATGGACGACTTGCTCGCCAAAGGCGGCAAAGCCGAAGGCGTGGGCAAACGCCTCGACTTTTTGATCCAAGAACTCCACCGCGAAGCCAACACCTTGGGCTCCAAGTCGGCCACGATGGAAATGACCCGTATTTCGGTGGACATGAAAGTGTTGATCGAACAACTCCGCGAACAAGTACAGAACCTCGAATAATGGACAACTTTCCAGGCAACCTTTTTGTGGTCGCAGCCCCCAGCGGGGCTGGTAAATCAAGCCTCGTCAAAGCGCTGATGGAGCTCGATGCCAAAGTGCGCCCCTCGGTGTCCCACACCACCCGCCAGCCACGCGGACAAGAAAAGCACGGACGCGAATACTTCTTCGTGTCAGCCCCCGAGTTTGACCAAATGGTGGCGACCAACTCTTTTTTAGAGTGGGCCAATGTGCACGGCCAACGCTACGGCACCTCGCGCAAAGCCATTGAAGACCGCATCGCCCAAGGTGCGGACGTGATTTTGGAAATCGACTTTCAAGGCGCCATCCAAGTCAAAAAGCTGTTTGCCAACGCAGTGCTGATTTTTATCTTGCCACCCAGCTGGGAAGAGCTCAAATCGCGCCTGCACAACCGTGGCGAAGATGCGCCTGAGATCATCGAGCTGCGCCTGCAAAATGCGGCCGATGAGATGGCGCAGGCCAAAGAATTTGACTACGTTATAATCAACGAATTATTTGAGACTGCCTTGTTCGACCTGAAAGCGATCGTGCATGCCCAGCGCCTCAAATACCTGGCACAGCGCCGGGCTCGGGCTGATATCTTTCAAGCCCTGAACATCACCTGAATTCTGGAGTATCCACATGGCCCGCATCACTGTCGAAGACTGTCTCGAACAGATCCCTAACCGCTTTCAGTTGGTGCTTTGCGCCACTTACCGCGCTCGCATGCTCAGCCAAGGCCACACCCCCAAGGTCGAAAGCAAAAACAAGCCAGGCGTGACGGCTTTGCGTGAAATTGCAGCAGGCCAAATCGGCATCGAAATGCTGAAAAAAGTTCCAGGTTAATTGATCAAACCCATCACTTAACATCAAAAAAAGCACCGATTTTTCGGTGCTTTTTTCATTGCGGGTAAAGTGTTGTTCATGTCTGCTGCCAAGCCCTCTTCTAAGCCTTTGACCAAGCCTTCCACAAAACCGGTGGTGAGCCCTGCCGCGGCCAACGCAGCAGCGGCCAGTTTTGCCGCGTTGACCGAGAAACTCAGCTATTTGAATGCTGAAGGCTTAGACATGGTGCGTCGCGCTTACCGCTACGCCGACGAGGCCCATTTGGGGCAAATGCGCAACAGCGGTGAGCCCTACATCACCCACCCCATTGCCGTCGCGGCCCAATGCGCCGAGTGGAAACTCGATGCGCAAGCCCTGTCTGCCGCCCTGCTGCACGACGCGATGGAAGACTGCGGCATCACCAAGTCAGATTTGATTGAACGCTTTGGTATCCAAGTCGCTGATTTGGTGGATGGCTTAACCAAGCTGGACAAGCTGGAGTTCAACACCCGCGAGGAGAACCAAGCCGAGTCATTTCGCAAAATGCTGTTGGCCATGGCGCGCGATGTGCGCGTCATCCTGATCAAGCTGGCAGATCGCAGCCACAACATGCGCACGATGGGCGACATGCCACGCTCCAAATGGGGCCGCATCTCCAACGAAACCCTAGAGATTTATGCGCCCATTGCCCATCGCTTAGGTTTGAACCAAACCTACCGCGAACTGCAAGAACTGTCGTTTGAACACCTCTGGCCTTGGCGCCACAAAGTGCTCAGCAAAGCGGTGCATAAGGCCCGCCATCGCCGCCGCGACTTGATGCAAAAGGTGCAACAAGAAGTCGAGGCCGAATTTGCCAAAGCTGGATTGAATGTGCGCATCTCGGGGCGCGAAAAAACGCTCTATTCCATTTACAAAAAAATGGACAGCAAGCACCTGAGCTTTGCCCAAGTGACCGACATTTACGGCTTTCGACTCATCTTGCCGCAAGTGGTTGACTGTTACACCGCCTTGGGCGTGCTGCACCAGATGTACAAGCCGGTCCCCGGCAAGTTCAAAGACCACATTGCGATTGCCAAACTCAACGGCTACCAGTCGCTGCACACCACGCTGGTGGGCCCCTCAGGTTTGAACGTTGAGTTTCAAATGCGCACCGAAGCCATGCACTTGGTAGCTGAAACGGGCGTCGCCGCACATTGGCTCTACAAAGACAAAGGTTCGAGCAACGAGCCTGGCCAAAACTTGGGCAACAAGTGGCTGCAATCGCTGTTAGACATCCAAGACGAAACGCGTGATGCCACGGAGTTTTGGGACCACGTCAAGGTCGACTTGTTCCCCGATGCTGTGTATGTGTTCACCCCCAAGAGCCGCATCATGGCGATGCCACGCGGCGCAACCGTGGTCGACTTTGCCTACGCCGTCCACAGCGATGTGGGTGACCGCACGATGGCCGCCAAAGTCAACGGCGAACAAGTGCCGCTGCGCACCGAGTTACGCAATGGCGATGTGGTGGAAGTCGTCACCTCCAGCGTGGCGGCCCCCAACCCCGCATGGCTAGGCTTTGTGCGCACAGGACGTGCACGCTCCAAAATTCGCCACCATTTGAAAACCATGGCGCATGCGGAGTCACAACACTTGGGTGAAAAGCTCTTGGCCCAAGCCTTGCGCGCCGAAGGCATTGACCAAATGCCTGCGCTGGACGACACGCATGCCACCTTGTGGGACAAACTCCTGCGCTTCACAGGCAGCAAAACGCAAGCCGAATTGCTGATCGACATTGGCTTGGGCAAGCGTGTTGCGAGCATTGTGGCCAAGCGTTTGGCATTGTTGCTGTCTGAAATTGGCCTCAAACCAGACGCGTTGTTGATGAGCCGTGAACGGTTCACCGCGCACGAAAACGTCTCGCAAGGCAGCGTCATCGTTGATGGCAGCGAAAACGCCTCTGTGCAATACGCACCGTGTTGCCGACCTATTCCGGGCGACCACATTTTGGGTTACCTAGGCCGTGGTGAAGGTTTGGTGGTTCACACCGACCAATGCGGCGTGGCCCAAAGACTGAAACACAAAGACAGCGAACGCTTCATTGCCGTGGAGTGGGCAGAAGAGCCCACGCGCGCCTTTGAAGTGGGCGTGGTCGTGACCGTGAGCAATGGCAAAGGCGTCTTGGCACGCGTGGCCTCCACCATCACCCATGCCGAAGCCGATATCACCATGGTCAACATGGCCGATGAGGTGAGCGGCCAAGAGGCCACTGATTTGCGCTTTGTCTTCGCGGTACGCGATGTGCAGCATTTAGAACTGGTGCTGCGCAATTTGCGCCGCGTGCCCTCGGTGCTGCAAGCGCAACGCGTGGTCTCGGGCGTCGAGCGCGAGCAATAACGCGGTATTAAGCCACCTTTGGGGCTGGGTAGTGAACGTCTAAGACTTCCACCTCTTGCACGCCCAAGGGGGTCACCAACTTCACCACATCGCCTTCACGTGCTTTGAGCAGAGCTCGGGCAATGGGTGACACCCACGTGACCTGCCCTTTCAGGCTGTCCGCTTCGTCAATACCCAAAATCGTCACCGTGCGCTCGGTGCCCACCTCGTCGACGTAGGTGACAGTGGCACCAAAAAAGACTTGGTCACGCCCGTGATGCACGCTCGGGTCGGTCACCTCGGCGATCTCTAAACGTTTGGTCAAGAAACGAATGCGTCGGTCAATCTCACGCAGCCGTTTTTTGCCGTAGTGGTAGTCGCCGTTTTCAGAGCGGTCACCGTTGCTCGCCGCCCAGTGCACGATCTCCACCATGCGGGGGCGTTCGTTGTCCATCAACTCAAACAGCTCCGCACGCAACACGGCATAACCTTCGGGCGTGATGTAGTTTTTACTGCCTGGGGGAATGGGTGGGAGCGTGCTGTCTTCGTCGTCAGCGTCCTGCGAACTCATGCGGTGTCAATCGCTCAATGCCAACCGATGACTTGGTAGCCGCGCTCACCCAAGCATTGCTGCACAAATTGGCGGTACATGCCGCTGCCCCCGATCGATTGCCCAGCCGCTGTGGCCGCTGCACCGCCTGCACCAATGGCTGCTGCACCTGCTGCAATGTTTTTCAAATCGGGTTTGTGACCGCTGAGCAACGAGCCCACCACACCCGCTGTACCGACGCCTGCAGCGCCCGCCGCAGCTGCACGACCGGCATCAATCTTGTTGACAGCGCCCACTTCCGATTGACGCGCCAATTCTGAACAAGCTTGCGCATCGGCCTGCGCTTGGGCGGGCCCCATCTGTTGGTAATGCGCGTTGGGATAAAACGCAGGTTTGGCCACAGGTGTGGCACAGCCCGACAACAGCGCGGCACAGAGGCCCAAAGCGGCGACAACGGAGGAGGAAGAGGCATGGTGTTTCATGCCGCGAATTTTAGTCCTGCAACTCAAAACCACCCGCGATGCGCAACTCACGCGTCGAGGAGCCCGTCAACAGCTGTGCCAACTGCCGTGCCAACTCAGGTTGCTGAGCCGTTGTCGGAATTCCCAAGGCATAAACCGTCGCCAATTCAAACTCTTGGGGCAACAAACCGATCAAATCAATGCCGGCGGTGTATTTGATTTCGGTCACTTGGGTGCAACCGATCAAGTGGGCGCCCGTGTCTTTTGCCATGGCGGCCATGGCTGTCGCGCCATTGGGAAAGGTACGAAAGCGGTCGACCAATTCCACATCCAGGCCCAAAGTTTGCAGCACTTTGAAAAAATGGATGCCCGCAGTGGCCAGCTTAGGATCAGGAAAATAAATGCCCTCTGCTGCGCGAAATGCCGCTTGCAAATCGGCACGGGTTTGAATCGCCGGACGCGCCGAACCTGCCTTGACCGCAATGCCTGTTTTCACCACACCCAAAGCCGCCAAGCTGCCTGCACGCACATGACCCGAGGCCATCAATCCCTCGATCAAGGCCTGCGTCAAGATCAGCAAATCACAGGGCTCGCCGGCCAACAGTTTTTCTTTCATGGCCCCCACGGCACTGAAGGTGCTGCGAATCTGGCACGCGTGGGCAGCTTCAAAGTCAGCCTTCAAAGGGTTGACCAAACCGGCGGCGGCACCGCCGCTCAAAATACAAAGTTCCATCTCAGTTCCTTGGTTCAAATCACAGGGGCTGTCGCGCCATCGACCGCATCGATGGCTTTGACAATTTGTTCGGGTGTCATGGGCATGTCGCGCACGCGCACGCCCAACGCATGAAAAACGGCATTGCCAATCGCTGCGGCACACGGCCCCAGCGAAGCCTCGCCAGCGCCCAACGATGCATGCTCACCTGTATCGATGAGGGAGACCGACACGTCGGGCACCTCGTCAAAGCGAAGAATGGGATAGGCCTCCCAATCGACGCTGAGCAGGCGATGGCGGTCAAATTTTGCGGCTTCGAGCAAAGTCCAGCTCGCCGCCTGAATGGCGCCACCCTCGAGTTGGTTGATGGCGCCGTCCGTGTCAACCACATGACCGATGTCGGCAACCACCCACACATGTTTCAGGTGCACGCGCTCGGCCACCACCACCTCGGCCACGACGGCGCAATAGGCCCCCGTGTTTTTGTAACGGGCAAATGCCAGACCGAGGCCCCATTCGCCCTCCGTCAAAGTAGATGCGTTTTTAGCAGCATCGCGTTGCGACCAGTTCGACACCGCCGCGGCATGCTGTAGCACGGCGTGTGCGCGTGGGTCTTGCAAATACGCCAAGCGCAGCGCCAGTGGGTCTTGACCTGCGGCGAATGCAACTTCGTCCATGAACGACTCCGCAGCAAACACGTTCACATGCGCGCCCAAGGCGCGCAAGGCAGATACACGCATGGGCATGTCCATCACACGGTGGTTCACCACTTCCAGCGCAGGCAAGGCGTAAGGCGGCACCGCATTGCGCTCCGAACCACCGCCGACAGCCATGGTTGCGTTTTCGGCCAACAAAATGGGAAAGGGTTGCGCCGTCAGCCAACTGCCCAGCAGCGCGGGGGTGGCGTTACGCCCAGGCCGCGTGCCGTGGCCTGGGCTCCACACCGTGTGTTGCCAAAAGCTGATGCGTTGTTGTGCATCAAGCCCTGCCTGCAAACGCACGCTCATGGCAGGCCCTAAAGGTGACCAAGCCATTTCGTCATGGCGCGACCAGAGCACGCGCACGGGCTGCCCCTCAGCCCAACGCGCCAGCCATGCCGCATCAAACGCCACGTCGTCGGCGCCGTTGTGCCCATAACAGCCAGCACCTTGAACGTGCTGCACCGTCACTTGGTCAGGGGCACATGCCAAAGCCAGCGCCAAATCGCGACGCAAATTGAAAATGCCTTGTGAGTGGCTCCACACCCTCAAAGCCTCACCTTGCCAATGCGCGAGCGCACAGGACGGCGACATGGATGCGTGTTGCAGGTAGCCACGGTTGTAATCCGCTTGCAGGGTTTGAACAGTCTGCGCTTGGGCATTAGCCCATCCCTCATCGGCCGCGTGCACCGTGCTGGTTTGCAACGGGCTTTGACGCAACCATGCTTGCAACTGCTCGGCATCGGGCAACACAGGTGGGACGGTCCAAGCCTGCGCCTCAGACAAATCAGCCATCAACTGATCGGCAGCTCGGGTTGCTGCCGCTTCGTTGTGCGCCAGCACGCCAATTTGCAAACCGTCACGGTAAACGCCCTGCACGCTGGGCATAGATTGGGCGCGCTCGGCCGCGTGCTGCCATGCCACCTCATTCAACGTAGCCTGCAAATTAGGCGGGCGCACCATGCGACCGTGCAGCACATGGGGCAACTCAAGGTCTTGAATGAAATCGGCATGCCCTAAAAATTTACGCCACAAATCAGGACGTGGCGGCGCATGTGGGGTTGGCAAATAGGCAGGCCCACGTGCCGCATCGCTCACGGGCAGCGCCTGTGTATCAAGGCTGACGCGCTCACACAGGTCGCCATAACCGCACAGCGTGCGTGAACCGTGCATGAAGCGACCGTTCAAGATGTGAATGTCTGACACCAACACGCCAAATGTCTCTGCAGCACACGCCACAAACAAAGCCCGCGCTTGGCGACATGCGTGGCGCACGGCGCTGCCTGAATCTTGGATAGACAAACTGCCCGACGTCACGGCCTCGTTGGGACTCATGGCCGTGCTGGCAGGCACGGCCTCAATGGCATGCGTGGGTATGGACAACTCTTGGGCCGCAATTTGCGCCAAGGCATGCAAGATACCTTGGCCAATTTCGACCTTGCCCGAATAGAGCCGAACTCGGCCATCGGGCAAGAACGCCAACCACTGCGACAAACGGCGGTTGGTCTGCAAGCTGCCAGGCAATGGAGGGGGTGATGCCGCTTGACCGGTCATGACACACCCATTGCCTCAGCTGCTTGACACACCGCACGCACGATGCGGTTGTGCGCGCCACACCGACACAAATTGCCTTGCAAAGCCGCACGCACTTGCTCAGGCGTGGGACGAGGTGTGGTGTGCAACAAGGCTGCGGCCGTGATCAACATACCGCTGCTGCAATAGCCGCATTGCGCAGCTTGCACTTGGGCAAAGGCCGTTTGCAAGGCGTGCGGTTGCTCAGCCGTCCCCAAGCCCTCGACCGTGACCACGCGTTTGCCTGTCACGGCCCACATGGGCGTGCTGCACGCGGGGACCGCATGCTGATCAACCAGTACATGGCAGGCGCCGCATTGCGACAAGCCACAACCAAAACGGGTGGCTTTTTGATGGCATGTGTGTCGGAGAACGTCTAGCAATGAATCGTTGTCATCGGCCTGCACCGCTTGGGGCTGGCCGTTCAACTCAAAACACAATTCGGCCATGACGATCAGTCAGCCTTAGCGCCCGAGATTTTGACAATGGTGGCCCATTTGGCCACGTCTTCCGCCACGTACTTGGTGAAAGCGGGCACCGTCATCGACATGGGCACAGCGCCTTGCTTGGCCCATGTGGCCTTGACATCGGGCGCATTCACAATTTTGTTGATCTCGTTGTTCAAGCGCGTGACGATGGCCTCAGGCGTACCTGCAGGCGCCATGAAGCCCAACCAAATGACGGCTTCGTATTTGGGCAAGCCTTCATCGTTGGCCGTGGGCAGCTCGGGCATCACCGAGGAGCGAGCTTTGCCAGTCGTCGCCAAACCGCGTACCTTACCTGCTTTGATGTTTTCAGCCATGGTCGTGACCGCATCAAACATCATGTCGACTTGACCTGACAACACGTCCGTGCGAGCAGCAGCACTGCCTTTGTAGGGAATGTGCGTCATGTCGATGCTGGCCATGTATTTGAACAACTCGCCAGCCATGTGGTACGGCGTGCCGTTGCCCGAAGAAGCGTAGTTGAGCTTGCCCGGATTCGCGCGCGCGAGCTTGATCAACTCCGGCAAGGTGTTGACTTGCAATTTGGGATTGACGACCAGCACCAAGTCGGAATAGTTGACAGGGGCAATCGGCGCAAAGTCTTTGAGCAAATTGAACGGCTTGTTAGGAATCAACGATTCATTGACCGTTTGCGTGTTGGACATCATCAACAAGGTGTAGCCATCGGCTGGCGACTTGGCGACGGCATCGGTCCCAATGATGGAGCCCGCGCCAGGACGGTTATCCACCACAAAGGGCTGCCCCAACGCATCTTGCAAACGTTGCGCCATGAACCGCGCGTAGTTGTCAGCGGGACCACTCGCAGCAAAAGGCACGATGATTTTGACGGGGCGATTGGGATAGCTCTGCTGAGCCTGAACCGATACAGCCGCGATCAACAAAAGGAAAGTAGAAATAGCGCGCGTGAATCTCATGTGTTTGTCTCCGTTTTTTTAATGCAGCCCAAGGCTTTTGAGCACATTAGAGAAGAAAACACAAAAACAAACGGTCACCTAAAGCAATCACCCTGTTTGGATGATGCCAAAGAAAAAGGGCTTACATCCGAAGATGTAAACCCTTGTTCAATTTGGTGCGGCTGGCAGGAATCGAACCCACGACCCCTTGGTTCGTAGCCAAGTACTCTATCCAGCTGAGCTACAGCCGCTTGGATAAATCGAAGTATAGCACAGAATTTCAGAGCAGATCGAAGCGGTCGGCGTTCATGACCTTCGTCCAAGCCGTCACAAAATCTTGGACGAACTTTTCTTGGTTGTCATCTTGTGCATAAACCTCCGCATAGGCACGAAGCACCGAGTTAGAACCGAATACCAAATCAACACGTGTCGCAGTCCACTTCACAGCGCCCGTCTTGCGATCACGAATTTCGTACAGGTGATGACCTACCGGGTTCCACGTGTAAGCCATGTCCGTCAGATGAACGAAAAAATCATTCGTCAACACCCCTTCACGATCTGTGAGCACACCATGTTTGCTTGCACCGTGATTGGCACCTAAAACACGCATGCCCCCCACAAGGACGGTCATCTCGTGGGCGGTTAACCGCATCAATTGCGCACGGTCCAACATCAGCTCCTCTGCGCTGACCACATAGTCTTTCTTCATCCAGTTACGGAAACCATCGGCTACGGGCTCCAACACATCAAACGACGCAACATCCGTCATGTCCTGCGTCGCATCGCCACGACCAGGCGTGAACGGAACGGTCACATGAAAGCCTGCGGCCTTTGCGGCCTGTTCCACACCCACGTTACCCGCCAACACAATCACATCGGCCAGACTCGCCCCCATCTGAGAGGCGATGCGTTCGAGCACAGCAAGCACCTTGGCCAACCGCTTTGGCTCATTGCCTGGCCAATCTTTTTGTGGGACAAGACGGATGCGTGCGCCGTTGGCACCACCGCGCTTGTCTGAGCCGCGGAAGGTGCGGGCACTGTCCCACGCTGTTGACACCATCTCACTGACCGTCAAGCCACTGGCTGCGATTTTGGTCTTAACGGCAGCAACGTCATAGTCCTTAGGCCCTTGGGGCACAGGGTCCTGCCAGATCAAGTCTTCTCGCGGAACGTCTGGACCGATATAGCGGGCCTTGGGTCCCAGATCCCGATGCGTCAATTTGAACCAAGCTCGCGTAAACACTTGGGAGAAGTAGTCGGGATCTTTGTAGAAGCGCTCCGAGATCTTCCGATACTCGGGGTCCATCTTCATCGCCATGTCGGCATCCGTCATGATCGGATTACAGCGAACAGAGGGGTTCTCGACATCAACGGGCTTGTCCTCTTCTTGGATGTCCATCGGCTCCCACTGCCAAGCGCCTGCAGGGCTCTTCTTCTGCACCCACTCGTGGTTGAGCAACATCGAAAAATAGCCGTTGTCCCATTGGGTGGGATGGGTGGTCCAAGCACCTTCAATGCCACTGGTCACGGTGTTGCGGCCGACACCTCGGCTGGTGTGATTGTTCCAACCCAAACCTTGTTCCTCAAGATTTGCAGCCTCAGGGGCGGGCCCCAGATTGGCAGGGCTGCCATTGCCATGCGCCTTACCCACCGTGTGGCCGCCCGCCGTCAAAGCCACCGTTTCTTCATCGTTCATGGCCATGCGCGCAAAGGTCTCACGCACATCACGCGCAGTTTTGAGCGGATCGGGCTTGCCATCCACCCCCTCAGGGTTGACATAAATGAGGCCCATCATCACGGCAGCAAGTGGGTTTTCCAGCACTCGATCACCGGAGTAACGGCTGTTGGGGTTGTCTGTCGGGGCCAGCCACTCCTTCTCTGCGCCCCAATAAATATCTTTTTCAGGATGCCAAATGTCTTCTCGACCAAAGCCGTAGCCGAAAGTTTTGAGCCCCATCGACTCGTAAGCCATGTTGCCCGCAAGGATGATCAAGTCTGCCCAACTGAGTTGGTTGCCATATTTCTTTTTAATTGGCCAAAGCAGACGGCGCGCCTTGTCCAAATTGACGTTGTCAGGCCAAGAGTTCAGCGGCGCAAAGCGTTGATTGCCTGTCCCGCCGCCGCCACGACCGTCGGCAATGCGATAGGACCCCGCAGAGTGCCAAGCCATGCGAATCATCAAACCACCGTAGTGCCCCCAGTCTGCAGGCCACCAATCTTGGCTATCTGTCATCAGGGCTTTGAGATCCGTTTTGAGGGCCGTCACATTCAATTTCTTGACCTCGTCACGGTAATTGAAGGTTGGACCCATCGGATTGGTTTGGGTGCCATGCTGATGCAAGATGTCAAGGTTGAGCGCCTTAGGCCACCACGCGGTGTTTGACGCATCCGCCGTCGTGACAGCGCCGTGTATGACAGGACATTTGCCCGCAGAATTCACATGATTTCCACTCATCTTGCTTTCCTTTCAGATGTGTTGGTCATTTGCGTTTTCGGCATGCATTGCGTGCGCGTCTGACGAAATTTACGCTCGCATTTTTAAACGCGCAAGTTACTTTGTCTGTACGGCGCGTCACAGTCCATGAAGTGGCTAAGGCACATTCGGACAACTTAGGGATGGCTTGATATTTGGCCCACTGAAGCGGCCATTTAATTTCCAGAAACAAATAAGGGGACTGCTTTTAGGCAGTCCCCTTACATGCTGGTAGGGCGTGACAGACTTGAACTGTCGACCAAAGGATTCTGGTTTGTGTAGCTTTCACTACTCCCTGGACTATGCCTTCACCGTGGCTTACGCTTTAGGTGGACGCCGTCTAGTCTCTACACGTTCAGGGTGCTTGCGCACCTAGCTTCGCTCGGCATTGCCATATGCATCACTGCACGTAGGTTTCACCGAATTTGACGTCATTCACGCGAGCAGTTTCCTATCTCGGTGCACAATTTTTATGAGTCCTCTGCTCTAACCAACTGAGCTAACGCCCCAAATACAAACTTTATTGTAGTGGCACCGTTGAAGATGCAGCCTAGGCAGATACAACCGTTTTAAACATACGTATCCATTGTGGTTGCAGGCACCAAACGATGACACACTTAAGTATTGGTTATATTAGTGATAATATTTAGACTTATGAAAATTCAGTTTAAATCAACTTATCTACTTACAACGTGCATTCTTGTTGCTCTTTCAGCTTGTGCAAGCCCTTACTCAACAAACATGCCGATCAACCACGGTGGTTACATCCCCGATGTGAATTTAAAAGGGGATGCGCTGACCGCCTATTACGCGGACGTCGCCGCCTGCCAGCATCAAATCATCCAAAAATACGGGGACAAATACATCTCCAACAACGCCATCATCGATGTGCGTCACTGCTTGATCAACAAGGGCTACGTCTTATTGAGCTAACGTAAAAGTGGGGGGTCGTATCATCATGCGGATGAAACTCTCCCCTCGATCGGCTGGACTTGTCTCGGCCGTAGTCACGGTGTTGATTTGGACATCCTTCATCGTCATCGCCCGCGCCTCCGCATCACACAGCTTATTGCCGCTCGATATTGCGTTTTTACGCATTTTGGGCGCTGGCAGTGTGTTGCTGCCTTGGGGTTGGTGGCTGCTTCGCAAGCAACGTTCAACAGGCGACAAAGTGGGGTCGTTGTGTGGGCTGTCTCCCCTGCCCCTGCGTATCACGGCGATTGCAGGCGTATTTGGCAGCATGCTTTACGCCATGTTGGCTTACTCAGGTTTTTTCTTCGCACCCGCAGCACACGCCTCCGTGCTGATGCCAGGTAGCCTGCCTCTGTGGACCTCGCTGCTGGCCATCGTGGTGTTGCAAGAGCGTATTTCTCAAACACGCGCCATCGGTCTAGCCTGCATCGTCTTGGGCGATTTGCTGGTGGGTGGTGCCAGTTTGCTCAAAGCCTTTGAGGGTGGCGAGGTGTGGAAAGGCGACTTGCTGTTCATGAGCGCCGCGTTCTGCTGGTCTTGCTACAGCGTGACAGTACGTCGCCACTCGCTAGACCCCGTGCGCGCCACCATCGCCATCACAGCGTTCTCGTGCGTCACGTTTGTGCCGATCTATGCATTGGCCGTTTCAAGTGGCCTGATCGCGAGCCATTTAAACGCAGCTCCAGCGTCGGAAATGTTGTTTCAAGCGATTTACCAAGGCGTGGGCTCAGTGGTCATTTCGGGCATCACCTTCAATGTGATGATTCGCCACTACGGCCCCGTGCGCTCCACCATGATCACCGCCCTCGTGCCGGGTCTCTCGGCCTTGGGCGCGGTGGCGGTGCTGGGTGAGCCCATGCACCTGAACTTGCTCGCAGGCCTCGCGCTGGTGACCTGCGGCATTTTGTTCGGCGTGCGTAAGTCTTAAACCCCGACTCAGAACTCGATGGTTTGACCTTCAGTCATAGGCACCACTTTGATGGGGCTGCCTTTCATGGCGTCTTGGAATTCAGCCAAGGTGCCTTTGGTCAAAGGGTTGGAGTTGTAGTGCATGGGCATGACCATCTTGGGCTGAATCCAGTTGCGGGCAGCGTATGCCGCATCTTCTGGGTCCATGGTGAAGTTACCGCCAATGGGCATCAAAACCAAATCGGGCTTGTAACGCTCGCTGATGAATTTCATGTCACCAAACAAACCGGTATCGCCCATGTGCCAAATCTTGAACCCGTTTTCCAGCTCAATGATGTAACCCACCGCTTCGCCTGCTGGGTGTGACTCGTTTTTACCGGTGGCGGGGTTGTTCCACACAATAAGCGATGAGTGCTCAGCCGCCACAGCCGTCACTTTGATGCCGGGCAAAGGCTTGACATGACCCGTCTTGTTGAAACGGTGACCCAAATTGGCTGGCAGCATGCCCAAGGTAATCAAAGGCGTGACCATGTCGGCAGGACCATACAACACAGTGTTGTTGAGCTTGGCCAAAGCGGGTGCGTCACCCAAATGGTCAACGTGGGCGTGTGTCACCAGCAGCAAGTCGATCTTGCCGAGCGCGGCAAAATCTGTTTTGTAGGGCGCGGGCGCTTTGGGACCGCCAGTGAGCCAAGGGTCGATCACGATGGTTTTGCCACCGGGTGTCTTGATGCGGTAACCCGCCTGCCCCAGCCACAGCATTTCAGTCTTGCCATTGGCAGCAGTGGCCGTAGCCGCCGTCTGGGCGTGGGCATGACCGCCACACAGCGCCACAGCCGTGAGCGCGACAGCGCAGTTAAGTTTCAACCAAGCAGCTAATTTCATAAGTTTCCTTGCGTTTAAAAAATCACACCTGACTATGGTTGGTCAAAAAGGAAGCGATGAAAAGAGGGTTTGCCACATGCAACGCCTTTGGCAGTAAAGCAAGTGACAGGGCGGAAGTGGCCCAAGAAATGGCCTTAACCAAGAAGCGTTACTTGTGACTCAGCGCATTGCTGACCAGCTTAGAGGTGATGTCCACGATATGAATCATGCGGTCGTAAGCCATGCGGGTCGGGCCAATCACACCCAAAGTGCCGACCACTTGGCCATCGACCTCGTAGGGCGCGCTCACGACCGACAACTCCTCCATCGGCACAATTTTGCTTTCGCCGCCGATGTAGATACGCACCCCCTCAGCTTGGGCTGAAATGTCCAGCAGCCGCACCAATTGGGCTTTTTGCTCAAACAAATCAAAGGCTCGGCGCAGATTGCCCATGTCGCTGGAAAAATCGCTCACCGACAGCAAGTTGCGCTCGCCACTGATTACCACGTCATCTTGTTCTTGCGCCAACGCCTCGGTGCTGACTTGCACGGCAGCTTGCATCAGGGTGGCGATTTCGCCACGCAAAGACTCCACCTCGGCCAACAACTTCTCGCGCACTTGCTCAATGGCCATGCCTGCGAAATGATGATTCAAATAATTGGACGCTTCGATGAGTTGGGACGCGGTGTAGTCCGCCTCGGTAAAGATGACTCGGTTTTGCACATCGCCTTCAGGCGACACGATGATCACCAACAAGCGCCGGTCAGACAAGCGCAAAAACTCAATGTGGCGAAACACCGAGCTGCGACGCGGTGCAATCACCACCCCCACAAACTGCGACAAATCGGACAACAAATGGGCCGCATTGGCGATCACCTTTTGCGGCTGATCGGGCGCCAAACTAGGGGCATGTAAATGACCGCGATCAGCCGTCAACATGGTGTCCACAAACAAACGGTAGCCCCGTGCGGTTGGGATGCGCCCCGCCGATGTGTGCGGACTGACGATCAGACCCAGCGCTTCTAAATCAGACATCACATTACGAACGGTGGCGGGAGACAACTCGATGCCTGTGGCACGAGAAAGCGTGCGCGAGCCGACGGGTTGCCCGTCGGCGATGTAGCGCTCTACCAGCGCTTTGAGCAACAACTTGGCGCGATCGTCTAGCATGGTCATTTGTTGTCGAATTTTAGTGATGTAATTTGCCTATGAAATCAAAGTTTCGTCACATTGCCTTACTTGGAAAATACCAACTCCCAACCGCGGGCGGCACCAAGCCATCGTCTCGCTTGATCTTGGAGAAGGTGGCTCAGTTTTTACACACCCAAGGCTGTGAAGTCATTTTGGAGCATGACACCGCCGCCAACACCGGCCTGACGGGTTACCCCGTGATGGACGTAGAAGGCATTGGCCGAAGCTGCGATTTGGCACTGGTGGTCGGTGGCGACGGCACGATGTTGGGTTATGGCCGTCAACTGGCGCAATACAACGTGCCTTTGATTGGCATCAACCAAGGCCGATTGGGTTTCATCACCGATATTCCCCTAGAAGATTTTCAAACCACCCTCAAAGCCATGATCCATGGCGAATATGAGGAAGACAAGCGCGTCATGATGCATGCCAAAGTCTGGCGCGATGGCCATTGCGTGTTTGACGCCTTGGCCTTGAACGACGTGGTGGTCAACCGTGGCGCCACCACTGGCATGGTGGAAATGCGCGTCGAAGTCGACGGGCATTTCGTGGCCAACCAGCGCGCAGACGGCTTGATCATCGCCACCCCCACAGGGTCCACAGCGTACGCGTTGTCGGCGGGCGGCCCCCTGATGCACCCGTCTTTACCCGCCTGGGTCATGGTGCCCATCGCGCCACACACCTTGTCAAACCGCCCCATCGTGCTGCCCGACACCGGTGAGGTGGTGATTGATTTGGTGGCTGGCCGCGACGCCAGTGCCAACTTTGACATGCAGTCACTCGCCTCGTTGCTGCTGGGCGACCGCATCACGGTCACGCGCTCTAAGCACTACGCGCGCTTCTTGCATCCACGTGGCTGGAACTACTTTGACACCTTGCGTAAAAAACTCCACTGGAACGAGGGCGTGGCATGAGTTTGCAGCACATCGTCTTGCGTGATTTTGTGATCGTGCGCGAGCTCGATCTGAACCTCTCGCTCGGCTTTACCGCACTCACTGGCGAAACCGGTGCTGGCAAATCGATCTTGATTGATGCCTTGCAACTGGTCATGGGCGCGCGCGCCGATGCGGGGGTGGTGCGCGAAGGGGCCACGCGGGCAGAAATTTGTGCTGAATTTGATGCCACAGCCGATCTGCAGGCTTGGCTCGAAGAAGAAGGTTTTGCAGATGCTGCCGAACAAGGCAGCTTGCTGCTCAAACGCACCATTGACACACAAGGCAAAAGCCGCGCATGGATCAATGGCAGCCCCGCAACGGCCACGCAACTGCGGGCTTTGAGTGACCGCGTGCTCGACATCCATGGGCAACACGCATGGCAAAGCTTGACCCGCCCCGACGCCGTGCGCGGCCTGCTCGATGCCTACGCCGGCGTGAGCCTGCAAGCCTTGAACACAGAATGGACCACATGGCGTCGCGCCACCCAAACGCTCCAAGAAGCGCGCACCGCTCAGGCCACACTCCAAGAAGAACGTGAGCGCTTGTTGTGGCAAATGGCAGAGGTCGACAAACTCGCCCCAGCCACGGACGAATGGGCAGAGCTCAACAGCCAACACACCCGTCTGTCGCATGCACAAGCCCTGATGGATGCCGCACAAAGCGCCATTGCCGCCCTCGAAGATGACGACCAAGGCGCCTTGCGTTTGCTCAGCAAAGCCCAAGACGCCCTGCAAAACCAAGCCGATGTGGCGCCTGAATTTGCGAATTGGGTCGATGTGCTGGCGTCTAGCTTGGCGCAAGCCGGTGACGTGGCCCACTCGCTACACGCCTACCTGAGTCACACCGAACTGGACCCCGAGCGCCTGCAAACACTGGACGATCGCATGGCGCTATGGATGTCGCTGGCTCGCCGTTTTAAGCGCACGCCCCAAGAATTGCCCGCTCTGTACCAAGAGTGGAAAGCACGTCTGTTGCAACTTGATGCGGCCACCGATTTGGCCGCCCTTGAGGCCGCAGAGGCCAAAGCCGCAGCGGCCTACCAAACACAAGCCCGCCTGATTTCGAAAGCACGCACCCAAGCGGCCCCCAAACTTGCCACCGCCATCAGCCAAGCCATGCAAGGTTTGGGCATGCAGGGCGGCCGATTTGAAGTGCAACTCGAGCCCACCGAACAAGCCACCGCCAGCGGTTTAGAAAACGTCAGCTTTTTGGTGGCAGGTCACCACGGCAGCACACCTCGCCCTGTGGGCAAAGTCGCTTCAGGCGGCGAACTGTCGCGCATTGCCTTGGCCATCGCCGTCACCACCAGTCAGCTGGGCACCGCCCAAACCTTGATCTTTGACGAAGTTGACTCCGGCGTGGGTGGTGCCGTGGCCGAAACCGTGGGCCGCTTGATGCAACAGCTGGGGCGTGACCGCCAAGTCATGGCCGTCACCCACTTGCCACAAGTCGCGGCCTGCGCCGATCACCACTGGGTTGTCTCCAAACACAGCGACGCACAAGGCACGGCCAGCCAAGTCACCGCGCTGAACCCCTCGGATCGTGTGGGCGAAATTGCCCGCATGTTGGGCGGTGAAAAAGTATCAGACACCACCTTGGCCCATGCCCGCGAAATGCTCAGCCACACCGCGCCCCCGAAAGCCCACGTATGAAACAAGAATTGGTCCTGATCACCGGCATGTCGGGCTCCGGCAAATCGGTTGCGCTGCATGCCCTCGAAGATGCAGGCTATTACTGTGTGGACAACCTGCCCCCTGAATTGCTGCTGCCTTTTGTACAACTTGAACAGCAGCACAGCGCCAGCAAAATTGCCATCGCGATGGACGTTCGCAGCGCCCAATCGTTGCCGTTGGTGCCTGCACAACTGGCACATTTGCGCGCTTTAGACGTCGATGTGCGCATGCTGTTTTTAGATGCCACCACAGAGATTTTGGTTCACCGCTTTTCGGAAACTCGTCGCCGTCACCCCTTGTCACGCAAAGACGACGAGTTCGTACGCGACCAGCAACGCGATTTGGTTGAAGCGATTGAGTTGGAACGCGAGTTGCTGTCTGAGTTACGCGAAGAGTCGCACATCATCGACACCAGCTTGCTGCGCAGCACCAAACTTCAGAGCTACATCAAATCGCTGATTTCAGCACCTGCCACGCAGCTCACTTTGATGTTTGAGTCGTTTGCCTTCAAGCGTGGCATTCCTGTGCATGCCGACTATGTGTTTGATGTGCGCATGCTGCCCAACCCCCATTACGAAGCGGCACTGAAACCGTTGACGGGTCGTGATGAGCCCGTGGCCGAGTGGCTGGCGGCACAAGCTTCGGTCGAGAAAATGGCCGAGCAAATCAGCCATTTTCTAGAGACGTGGTTGCCTGACTTGAATCACGACCACCGCAGCTACGTCACAGTCGCCATTGGTTGCACAGGTGGGCAACACCGCTCGGTATATTTGGTGGAGTTGTTGAGTCAGCGGTTTGCCAAAAGTTGGATCACGCTCAAGCGCCACCGCGAATTGGATATCACCCCGTAAGCAATTTACGTATGGGCGCGGGCAAGCCCAAAGCTGGCCAATCAGCAGCAGCCACCCAAGCAGCGCCTTTGGCTTCGGCTGAAACAGTGGCAGCGTCAGCCGCCACGACGCGAGAGGTCACGGAGATAGAGACCGGTTTGGGCAACGCCAATCGGACAGGGTGCAAGTGCAAATCTTTGTGCGTCAACACGTGCTTGAACACGGGGCCATCGACCAGCTGCGACCGGTGTGAAGCGGGAACGGCCGCTTGCAACACTTCAAAACTGTCAAACACAGGCAAGCAATACAAGCCCGCCCACACCCCCGTTTGCGGGCGCTGCATCAGCCACGCATCGCCCTGCGCTGTCTGCGCATGCAGCAGCCACAGTTGCTCGGAACTGCGCTTAAGTTTGCGAGTTTTAACGGGATACCGCTCGGGCGTCCCCTCCAAAGCAGCAACGCATTGGGCCTGCACCGGACAACGGTCACATTGTGGTTTTTTAGGCGTGCACACCGTGGCGCCTAAATCCATCACGCCTTGGGTGTAGCGCGGCATGGTCTGGGTCAAGTCGCGCTGAGGCAGCATGGATTGGGCAATTTCCCACAACGCTTTTTCATGGCGCGAAGACGCCAAGTCTTCTTTGAACCCCAAAAATCGCGTCAGCACGCGTTTGACGTTGCCATCCAAAATCGCAATCGGCTCGCTAAAGCACAACGAAGCCACCGCAGCGGCGGTGGATCGACCAATGCCTGGCAGCGTTTGCAGCGTTTCCGAGCTGCGAGGAAAAACACCCCCATGCAAGGCCACCACGTCTTGCGCGGCCCGATGCATATTGCGCGCGCGACTGTAGTAGCCCAAGCCGCTCCACAACCCCATCACCTCGTCTGGATGGGCGGCTGCCAAATCGGCCACCGTAGGAAAGCGCGTCATAAAACGCGCAAAGTAATCCCGTACCGTCACCACTTGCGTTTGCTGCAGCATGATTTCTGACAGCCACACGGCATAGGGGTCTTGGGTGTTTTGCCAAGGTAGATCGTGGCGACCATGTGCCAATTGCCAAGCCACCACCGCTTGGGCAAACGTCTTGGGTTGCATCAAGGTTTTTGGCATACAGGGCAAAAATAGGTGGAGCGCTGACCTTGCTGGATACGACGAATGGGGGTTCCGCAGACGCGGCAGGGTGCGCCAGCTCGGTCATACACATGGGCTTCTAACTGAAAGTACCCCTGCTGACCGTCAGCGCTTGAAAAGTCGCGTAAGGTGCTACCGCCCTTTTGCACGGCACGCGCCAGCACATCAATGATGGCCAAGCGCAGCTTTTCTGCCCGTGGGCGACTGACACGCTCTGCACGCACGGTCGGGCGAATGCCCGCCAAGAACAGGGCCTCAGACGCATAAATATTGCCCACCCCGACCACCAACTCACCACCTAACAGAACTTGTTTGATGGCGGTTTTGCGCTTTTTCAAACCTGCATGAAAGGCATCCAGACCAAAATCACCGTTCAAAGGCTCAACCCCCAAATGTCCCAACAGCTTGACGGCCTCGGGGCTG
Organism: Limnohabitans sp.; assembly: GCF_031539175.1. Taxonomy (GTDB): domain Bacteria; phylum Pseudomonadota; class Gammaproteobacteria; order Burkholderiales; family Burkholderiaceae_C; genus Limnohabitans. Next base: position 62,638 of record NZ_JAVKLQ010000021.1, read on the forward strand.
TGCTCATCTGAGGCATAGACCACCGCACCAAATCGGCGCGGGTCATTCAATCGCAACAAACCTTGGCTGGTGTCTAAGTCGAAATGGTCATGCGCTTGAGGCGGGCTTCGGTCGTCGCTGAAGCGCAAACTGCCCGACATGCCCAAATGCCACAGCAGCAAACCTTGGTCCAAATCAACCAACAAATACTTGCCGCGACGACGCACGCCCAACACCACGCGGCCACGCAAAGACTGCGGACCACAGCCCAACGACCAGCGCAACGGTTTGCCAACGCGCACGCCGGTGATGCGGGCACCGGCAATGCGATCCGCAAAGCTCAAACGGGTAACTTCAACCTCAGGTAATTCAGGCATGGACAGACTCAAAAAAACTGCCGCGATTATGATGCGCCTATGAAATTCCCCTTGTCTGCAGCCCGTCTTTGGGCTTTGCGTGTTGCTCTGTGTGCAAGTGCTTATGCTGCGTTGGCCACAACCAGCCAGGCACAAACCACGCCCGAGGTAGAAAAAATCAACAACTCGGCCATGTCAGGCGAGCTGCTGTATGAAATTTTGCTGGGAGAGCTGAATCTGCGTCAAGGCGAACCCGCAGCGGGCTTTGCTCTGCTGCTGGACGCAGCACGCAAGACCAACGATGTTCAGCTGTACGCACGTGCGGTGGATGTCGCACTGCAAGCCCGCTCAGGCGACGGCGCTCTGATGGCGGCGCGCGCTTGGAGTCAAGCGGCCCCGCAAGACCGAAAGGCCAACGGCCATTTGTTACAAATTTTGATCGCCCTGAATCAGGTGACGGACAGTTTGGGACCGCTGAAAAAAGAACTGAGCTTCACACCTGAATCAGAGCGCAACGCCGTGATCAGCCAGATTCCGCGGCAATACGCACGCGTCAGCGACAAAAAGCAAGCGGCCGACATCGTTCAGCAAGCCCTCGAACCGTACTTGCGTAACAGTGCCACCGCAAGCGAAGCTTGGACCAGCGTAGGTCGCATGCGCCTCGCCCAAGACAACACCGCTGCCGCCCTCGACGCTGCGCGTCAAGGCAGCGCAGCAGACGGCAACGCATTGAGCCCTGCCCTGTTGGCCTTAGAGCTGATGGGGCGTCAAATCAAAGAAGCCGAGCCTCTGGTGATGCAAGCCTTGCGCCGCCAAAACACGCCTGAGTTGGCCATGAGCTACGTGCGCGTGCTGATTGAAATGCAGCGCTACGACAGCGCCAACGAACAACTGCAAACCATCACACAAAAGTTTCCTCAACACGCCGATGCTTGGCTAGTGCTGGGTTCACTTCAATTCGAACAAGGGCAAGACGCATTGGCAGAGCGTTCGCTGTCACGTTATGTGGAGCTAGCAGCCACAGTCAACAACGACAACACGGCGCGCGGCATTGCGCAAGCACAAACGCGTCGTGCCAGCTTACTCGCACGTCAAGGCAAACTCGGCGAAGCGCGTCAGTTGTTGGCGCAATTGCCAGCGCGCAATGCCGACGAACAACGCAGCCGATTACTGGCAGAAGTTCAGTTGCTGCGCGAGCACCGTCAATGGCAAATCGCCTACGATTTGTTAGCTGACGCCAGCGCCAACGATGTCGATTTGTTGTACGAACAAGCCATGTTGGCTGAAAAGCTCAACCGTCTCGACGACATGGAAAAGCTGCTTCGCAACGTGATGCAACTCGATCCGTCGTACCACAACGCTTACAACGCGCTGGGCTTTTCATTGGCCGATCGCAATTTGCGCTTAGATGAAGCCAAGCAACTCATCATCAAAGCCCTGACATTTGTGCCCGATGACCCGTTCATCACAGACAGCTTGGGCTGGGTAGAGTTTCGATTGGGCAACACCTCCGCCGCGCTGACCTATTTGCAAAAAGCCTACAAAGACCGCACAGACCCAGAAATTGCCGCACATTTGGGCGAAGTACTGTGGCACCTTCAACGCACCGACGATGCCCGCAAAGTGTGGCGCGAAGCACTTGACGTTGCGCCCAACAACGAGACTTTGCAAGAAACTTTGCAACGCCTCAAACCCGCGCTTTAAGCCATGCAGTTTGGCGGCTGTGATGTCTGGCGACTTGGGCCTGTGGTGATCGGGGCAACATTGGCACTGGCTGGTTGCGCCTCTCCCAACATGCCAGCCATGCAAGCCAACACCGTTTTGAGCGAGATTCAAGCCAATGCACCTGAATGGCAAGGACGGCTGAGCTTGCGCATCCAGAGTGAACCTGCCACATCCATAAGCGCTGGTTTTTTGCTATGCGGTGAGGCCACCCACGGACGCTTAGATTTGTACTCACCCTTAGGCACCACCTTGGCGGCACTGCGTTGGTCACCCGACAACGTGCAATTGCAACAAGGTGGCCAACTGCAACGGTTTGAGTCATTGGACGAACTGACCGAACAAGCGACTGGGGCCGCACTTCCCGTGAGTGCCCTGTTTGACTGGCTCCATGGCGTGCCCAGTCTCGCACCAGGTTGGCAAGCAGACCTCTCGCAATTGCCCCAAGGCCTGCTCATCGCACAGCGCATCACGCCCAACCCCACCGTGCATCTGCGCATCAAACTCGATTAAGCACTCACACACCATGCGCGCGCTGACCCATGTTTTGGCTCCTGCCAAATTGAATTTGTTTTTACACATCACGGGCCAGCGCCCGGATGGCTACCACTTGCTGCAATCGGTGTTCATGCTGATCGACTGGTGCGACACCCTGCACTTTGATCTGAGAGACAACGGACAAATTAGCCGTGAAGACTTGACGACCCAACTACCTGCGGACGACTTGATCATTCGAGCAGCCAAAGCGTTACAAATCGCCAGCGGTACGCGATTAGGCGCGCACATCGCCATTGAAAAAAGCATTCCTGCGCAAGCGGGGATGGGCGGCGGGTCATCAGATGCGGCCAGCACGTTACTTGCACTCAATCGCCTCTGGAACTTGAATTGGCCGCTGTCGCAGCTAATGCCCATTGGTTTACGCTTGGGCGCCGATGTACCTTTCTTTTTGCAAGGTCACAACGCTTGGGTAGAAGGCATTGGTGAAAAAATCACGGCCATTGAACTGCCATCGGCTCAATTTGTTGTGATCAAACCGCATGCTGGATTGAACACCGAAAGAATTTTTCGCGATCCAAATTTGAAAAGGGACTCAGAAACTGCTATACTGCCGGTCTTCGCTGTTCATCCTTTCGACTTCGGTAGAAACGATTTGCAGCCAGTTGCTCAGGCGCTGTGTCCCGAAATTGATGAAGCCATTCAATGGCTCGCCTCCTTCGGTTTAAGTCCACGCATGACAGGATCTGGCAGTGCAGTTTTTGCGCAAATGCCCAGTGATGTGTTGATAGAATCAGCACCGCACAATTGGCAAATGCGGGTGTGCAGCAATATGATGGTTCATCCCTTGGCTGGATGGGTTATCAGAGAAAGTTAACGGTTAGCAGCTGCAAAGCTGTTGACCTGTGTAGGGGAGTCGCCAAGTTGGTTAAGGCACTGGATTTTGATTCCAGCATGCGAAGGTTCGAGTCCTTCTTCCCCTGCCAAAATTTATGTTTCTATTCGACGGCATGTTGGCGTCATTGGTCCTGAAGCGAAAGTCACTCCGTCATCATGTCCACCCCTACCCCAGACTTCATGATTTTTACCGGCAACGCCAATCCTGCGATGGCTGCCGAAATTGCCACGCATCTTGGCATTGAAGTGGGTGCGGCCCACGTTGGACGCTTCTCTGACGGTGAAGTGACGGTCGAAATCAACCAAAACGTTCGCGCTCGTGACGTGTTCGTGGTGCAAAGTACTTGCGCCCCCACCAACGAAAGCTTGATGGAACTGCTGATCATGGTTGACGCATTGAAGCGCGCCTCGGCAGAACGCATCAGTGCCGTGATTCCTTACTTCGGTTATGCCCGCCAAGATCGCCGCCCACGTTCAAGCCGTGTGCCAATCTCTGCCAAACTGGTGGCTGACCTGCTGCAAACCGCTGGCGTGGCACGCGTATTGACCATGGATTTGCACGCTGATCAAATTCAAGGCTTCTTCGACATTCCGGTCGACAATATTTACGCCTCGCCTGTGTTGCTGGGCGACTTGCGTCAAAAGAATTACGAAGACCTGATCGTGGTGTCCCCCGACGTGGGTGGTGTGGTCCGTGCTCGCGCCTTGGCCAAACAACTCGGTTGCGATCTGGCCATCATCGACAAGCGCCGCCCCAAAGCGAACGTGTCTGAAGTCATGAACGTGATTGGTGACATCGATGGCCGCAATTGCGTCATCATGGACGACATGATCGACACTGCGGGCACCTTGGTGAAAGCCGCCGAAGTCCTCAAAGCACGTGGCGCAAAAAAAGTTTACGCCTACTGCACACACCCTATTTTTTCAGGTCCTGCCATCGAACGTATTGCCCAAGGCGATGCACTTGACGAAGTGGTTGTGACCAACACCATCCCGCTCAGCGAAGCTGGGAAGGCTTGCAAAAAAATTCGCCAACTCACCGTGGCTCCGCTGATCGCTGAGACGATTCAGCGCATCGCCAAAGGTGAGTCGGTCATGAGCTTGTTCTCCGATCAAGACCAGCTGTTCTAAACAGCTCGTTTCATCGTCGAACATCAACCTGGGCTGCTTCGGCAGCCTTTTTTTAAACGAGAGCCACACTGGTCGCGGTGGGTTCCTACAGGAGTTAATTATGAAATTTGTCGCTTTTGAGCGCGCTAAGCAGGGAACGGGTGCGAGCCGCCGTCTGCGTATAACAGGTCGTACACCAGGCATCGTCTATGGTGGCGCTACTGAAGCTTCGTTGATCGAAATCGATCACAACGCTTTGTGGCATGCCCTGAAAAAAGAAGCTTTCCACGCTTCTGTGTTGCAAATGGAAATCGACGGCAAGAGCACTGAAGTGTTGTTGCGCGACGTGCAATACCACCCCTTCAAACAACTCGTCTTGCACATCGACTTCCAACGCATCGATGCCAACACCAAGATGAAGAAAAAAGTGCCTTTGCACTACTCAGGTGAAGAGAACTCGCCAGCTGTGAAAGCTGACCAGTGCTTGATCAACCACATCGCCACTGAATTGGAAATCTCTTGCATGCCAAAAGATTTGCCAGAGTTCATCGCTGTGGACTTGAGCAACTTGACCAAAGGTCACTCTTTGCACGCCAAAGACATCACCCTGCCCGCAGGCGTGACAGTTGTGGCGCCTGGCAGCTCCAACCCCGTGTTGGTGGCTGTGGTGGCAACAAAGGCCGAGGCACCTACACCTCAAGAAGCCGCCGCTGCTGCTGGCGACAACAAAAAGAAGAAGTAATCTCTCTTTGAGCGTTTGCTTTGAACGGCCCACTTCGGTGGGCCGTTTTGCTTGTGGGCTCCTGAACAAGGCTTGCCACACCCACTCACGGATAATTCGCACATGATTAAGCTGCTTGTTGGCCTTGGAAATCCAGGCTCAGACTATGAATCGACACGCCACAACGCTGGCTTTTGGTGGATCGACACCATCGCTCGGGACCTCAAAGTTCAATTGCAGCCTGACCGTGCATACCACGGCTTGGTGGCACGCACGACTGTCAAAGGGCAAAACGTGTGGTTGTTGCAGCCACAAACCTTCATGAACTTGTCAGGCAAATCCGTTGCCGCTTTAGCTCGGTTTTTCAAAATTCAACCCGATGAAATTTTGGTCATCCATGATGAGTTGGACATTCCACCTGGCGAAGCCAAACTCAAACTCGGGGGCAGCCACGCCGGACACAATGGCCTGCGCGACATTCATGCACAACTCGGCACCGACCAATACTGGCGACTGCGTATCGGAATTGGCCACCCAGGCCATAAGTCTGAAGTCGCGAATTGGGTTTTGAAAAAACCAGCGCCAGACCAACGCAGTGCCATTGAAGACTGTGTGTCACGTACCAGCTTGGCTTTGCCTCATTTGCTCTCGGGCGATATGGTCAAAGCCACACAAATGATTCACACCGCGAAGCCTCCTCGGCCCAAACCCCCTAGGCCGGCGAACTTAGCCGCCAAAGAGGAGTCTGGCCATGCCACAACAACCGTACCCACGCACGACGGCGAGACAAAACCAGACATGCGTTGAGCACAGGCTGGCGTCTTGCGCATGGGTCTTCGTCCTGATGGCGTCAGCGGCGGCAGCCCAAACGGTGTACCGCTGCGGCGACCAATACAGCGCCAACCCCTCATGCAACGGTGCGGCCATCCCCTCGATTTCGGATGCCCGCAATGCACGACAAGCTCAAACCCAAACAATGCAGACCGTGCAAGCGCAACAACAAGCCGATGCCTTAGAGAAAAATCGACTCAAGGCAGAGCAACAAACCCAACGCAATGCGGCCGTCATGCCCACCTACAACCGTGATGCCATGTTCAGCAGCACCGTCGACAGTGCGCCCCCCATGCCGCCGTCTCATGGGAAACACCGAAAAGTTGCCAGCCCTTACTTCACGGCCAAAGACAGCACGCCGAAGTCGCCTCAGAAAAAAGCCGAAAAAAATGGCGCTAGCCCGAAAGCTGCGCCCTAGCTTTGGCGTCAAGCGTTCATGAACTCTGTTGCTGTAACAGGCGAAATTTCGCCATCAAGGCATCGCGCCCTTCTAAGCGTTGTGGATTCACAGGGATACACGCCACAGGACAAACTTGCACGCATTGCGGCTCGTCAAAATGCCCCACGCACTCGGTGCATTTGTCGGGGTTAATTTCGTAAATTTCGGGGCCTAAGAAGATCGCTTCATTGGGACACTCGGGCTCACACACATCGCAGTTGATGCATTCATCGGTGATCATCAAGGCCATAAAAAATCCGCAAATTCAAAGATAAAGAACGATTATCCCTGCCAGCAACACCCGCACACGCCGTGCGGTTGCTTTCATGACTTGGCGTCTGCGGGTCGGGAGGCCGCGGCTGTTTGGCGGTAGTGCGGTTGAGGCGGCATGTCCGCCAAATGCGATGTATCGGCCCAATCCAAAATATGCAAAGTGGCGTCACGCCAAGCCACCTGACTCAAGCCAGCATTGGGGATCTCGCAAGCACGGGGGCCATGCAACGACAAGGCTTGCGCATGGCGCCAAATCATGTCCAGCACGCCACCGTGGGTAACCACCACCAAACGCTCGCCAGCGTGCTGCTTTGCCAATTGCGCCATGGCTGCCATCACACGGTCGTAGAACACTTGGGTGCTCTCGGCGCCTTCCACGGCGTAGTGCGCATCAAATTTCAACCAGTGCTGCCACGCATCAGGATGCTGAGCCTGAATATCCGCAGCACGCAAGCCCTCAAACACGCCAAAACATTGCTCCCGCAAGCCCGTCTCGGTCGCACACGGTTGCCCCAAAGCTTGGGCCACCGCTTGGGCCGTTTGCTGGGCGCGCACCAAGTCGCTGCTGATCAAACGCGTAGGCACACGGCCTTCCATACGCCAACCGGCCAACGCCTCATCAAAACGTTGCTGCAAGCGCTGTGCTTGCAACAAGCCGATGTCGTTCAACGGCACATCAATTTGACCTTGGAAGCGCAGTTCACGGTTCCAATCCGTCTCGCCATGGCGGATGAGCAAAAACTCGGCCATGTGGGCATCAAGCCGCGGCTGCTTTTTTGGCCATCAAGCGCTCATAAACGCCTGGCGACACCAAATTACGACCATCGCCCTCACCGCCCAACATCGAAATTTCACGCACAAACGTGCTGGAAATGAATTGGTACTCCGCGCTCGGTGTGAGAAACACGGTTTCCACATCAGGCATGAGCTGGCGGTTCATGCCCGCGAGTTGGAACTCGTAATCGAAGTCCGTCACCGCGCGCACACCGCGCACCATGACTTTGGCGTGATGCAAGCGGGCAAAGTCGCGCACCAAGCCTGTGAAGGGCACCACTTCGATTTGTGGGTGCGCCGCCATGGCTTGACGCGCCATGTCCATGCGTTCATCCAAAGTGAACAAGGTTTTCTTGTGATGCGCCGTGGCCACGGCCAAGATCACCTTGTCAAACATAGCAGCAGCACGCAACAAAATGTCTTCATGACCCAAGCTGATTGGGTCAAACGTACCTGGATAAATGGCAATCACGGACTTGGACATGGATGCTCCTGTCAATCTAGAACGGTAAAAAGTTAGGCAACGCGACGCAACAAGTGCGCATGAACTGCACCGGCCTTCAAATGGCGATGCTGCATCAACCCAAAGGGTGCCAATGCCTCGTCGGTCCACACAACAGGGGCTTCCAGATACACCCAGCCCTCGGTTTTGACGGCTTTGGCTGCCGCCTGCAAAGCGGGCTCAAACAAGGCACTGTCAAACGGGGGGTCTAAAAAGACCAAGTCCACGCTAGACGGCATGAGTTGTTTAAGGCACGCCACGCCATCGGTGCGCTGCACATGCACAGTCGTGGCTTTCAGGCGCGCCACCTGTTTGTTCAATTGCTCGACCAAGGCTGGGTCAACCTCGCACAGCAACACATGCGCCGCATCGCGGGAGGCTGCCTCTAGGCCCAATGCGCCCGTGCCCGCAAACGGATCCACACAACGCCAACCGAACAAGGACTGCCCCAGCCAGTTGAACAAGGTTTCCCGCACCCGATCGGGTGTGGGACGCAAACCCGGTTTCAAGGCAACGGGCAATTTGGTACGGCGCCATTGGCCGCCAATGATGCGAACTTCGCCTGCGCCTTTGTGGGGCTTGGCAGGTTTTTGGGGGGGAGGTGTCATGGGTTTCATAGAATGGCTTGATTCTAGAAACCTCCGCACATGTTTAGCTTTTTCAAGAAAAAAATCTCCCCCCCTGTTGAGACAACGCCAACAGCGTCAATCCCCGAGGCGCCCGCCCCGAGCGCGGCCATCGCAGAACCCGCAGAGCGGCCACGTCAAAGTTGGCTCAAGCGTCTTGGGGCGGGACTGCGTCGCACGGGCCAGAGCATCAGCACGGTGTTCACGGGCACCCAAATTGACGATGCACTGTACGAAGAGCTAGAAACAGCGCTGCTCATGGCCGATACGGGCGTGCAAGCCACCGAATACCTGCTGGCCGATTTGAAACAACGCGTCAAAGACACGCACACCACGGAGCCCTCTGCCGTCAAGGCGCTGTTGGCGGCCAGCATTGCGCAGCTGCTCAAACCACTGGAAAAGCAACTCACCATTGGTGCGCACAAGCCCACCGTGATCATGGTCGCGGGCGTCAACGGCGCGGGCAAAACCACATCCATCGGCAAACTGACCCGCCACCTCAGTGACAGCGGTGCCTCGGTGCTGCTGGCCGCTGCTGACACCTTCCGAGCGGCTGCCAAAGAGCAGCTCGCGGTATGGGCCAACCGCAACACGGTCGAAATCGTCAGCCAAGAAGGCGGCGACCCTGCCGCTGTCAGTTTTGATGCCGTCACCGCTGGACGTGCACGCGGCAAAGACGTGGTGTTGGTCGACACTGCGGGCCGCTTGCCTACCCAACTGCATTTGATGGAAGAATTGAAAAAAATCAAACGCGTGGTCCAAAAGGCAGAAGCCAGTGCCCCCCACGAGGTGTTGTTGGTGATTGACGGCAACACCGGACAAAACGCCTTGACACAAGTCAAAGCGTTTGACGACACCTTGGGCCTCACCGGTCTGATCGTCACCAAACTCGACGGTACAGCCAAGGGTGGCGTGTTGGCAGCCATTGCCTTGTGGGGCCAAAGTCGCGCTGCCAACGGTGGCTCAGTCGTGCCGGTCTATTTCATCGGCGTCGGTGAATCTGTGGAAGACTTAGAAACCTTCAGTGCCCAAGAATTTGCCGAGGCTTTGCTCGATTAGACCCACCCACAATGCAAGGAGCCTGCGCATGAACGTCACCGATCCCCTCCAAGACCCCGCGACAGGCGATGCCCCCGAGCGACGCATTGACACCTTGATCGCGCACTACGCCCAAAGCCATCAAAACGCCACGAACGAAGCGCTGCATTGCATCTGCGTGCCATTGATCATGTTCAGCTTGGTAGGCTTGATTTATACCTTGCATCCTCTGGCGGCCTTGGCATTTCTCAGCGCCAGCATGGTGTACTACCTGCGCTTATCTGCACGAGCTGCTGTGCTGATGTCAGTTTGGAGTTCGCTGCTGTGGATGCTCATCACGTCTTTGCAGGCACACCAATTGGCGATTTACACCACGATCTTTGTTGTGGCGTGGATTGGGCAATTCATCGGACACAAGTTAGAAGGCAAAAAGCCGTCTTTCTTTGAAGACCTGCAATACCTCTGGGTGGGTCCGTTGTTTGTGGCGCAAGTGCTGTTGCGCCGCTTGGGTTGGCACTGGTAAAAGCCACCGCACCTGGGCCCATAAAAAAAGCCCGCTGTTGCACTGCAACAGCGGGCTTTGTCATTCAAGGCATGACTTATTTTTGCGTCATGTTGCCTCGGAATTGGCCACCGCGTTGGATTTCCAACTCGTGGTACTCCAAGGTGCCCGACACTTTGCCTGTGCTGTGAATCAACAAATGCTCTTTGCAAATGATGTCTTCGTTGAGCTCGCCATGCACATCGATCTCGCGTGCGCGCACGGTGCCGGTCACTTGGCCCTTGTTACCGATCAACAAGTCATCCGCGATGAGTTCGCCGGTCACATTGCCGTTGATCACAGCCTTGCCTGGGGCGGCGATAGAGCCCTTGAATGTGACGCCCTCACCAATCACGAGGTTGTTGTTGTTGGGGTTGATATCAGCCATGCGTGTCCTTTGGATTCTGAGTTGATCTTCAATAAAGATGGATGAATTCTAGAGCCACACACCCCAGATCGATCCAAAGATGTCCACAAGATAACAAATGGCACGGGTATCAGCAAAACCACGAGACATGGCATGCGTATGCCATCACGACCCCACCTCATTTGCATAGATATTGAATAGGTTAATTTCAAATTAATAGTTAAAACATAGACAAATAACCATTCAAAACGGATAATCCTACGCAACACATGAGAAAACAGCCATGATTTCCAACAAAACAGATTTCGCATTGAAAACCGTACTGGCCATCGCCAGCCAACCCGCAGGCCGGCCTCTGACGACCAAGGCCATGTCGGAGCGACTCAACCTGTCGGTCTCTTACTTAGAAAGCATTTTGAAAGCACTCAAAGCCCATGATCTGATTCGTTCAGGCAAAGGCCCAGGTGGCGGCTATCAAATGAATGCCGATCCGTCCTTTGTCACGGTGTGGGACATTGCCAAGATTTTTGAAACGCCCCTGACCCCCAGCACGGCCAACCCACACGAAGGCGCATTGGTCAGCACTGACTTTGAACTGGGATTGCAACAGGTCATTGAGCAGCACCTGACTGCCACCACCTTGGCCGAGTTGGTCGATGTGCGTGATTGGGACGTACCGACAAACAGCACCTCGAACAATCGCTTCAAATTCAAGCCCTTGCCAGAGATGTTCATTCCCCGCGCCCCTAACTCCGTGTTTCAGCTGTCCATGCGCTGCTGAACATGGCCTGCCGGCTAAGCGTCTTCCCTTTGAAACGCACCGGCCAGACACGTCAACACCAACGTATCCCGATGGCCACTCGGCGCCAAGGGTTGGATAGGCGTGGTTTCATGAATCACGCGTGCGTCATCTAACAAGAGCAAAGACCAAGGCTCCGTCAACGTGAAGCGCTGCCCACCTGGGCCATTGGCTTCAAACACACGCGTCTCACCACCTTTGATCCCCGTGCGGTTGACCATGAACACGCCCACCAAATCCACCCCATCGCGATGCGCGCCCTCTGGCGTGGGACGCCCAATGCCATCGGTCGTGTCAATCCGGAATTGATGCGCTTCGATGCAACCCTTGGCAGGGCTTGCGTCGGGATGTTTAAACCCCCGCAGGGCTTGCGCCGTTTGCCCGAAAGCACACAACAGCTGCTGCCACACAGGCCGAGCGACGATGTCGGCCCGCATGGGTTCGAACCAACGCTGCATACCCCCGTGCAAAGCGTTGTAATCCAACGATTGCCAATGTGCCCGATGCGGCACCTGCGTCACAACGCCGCCCTCGTACTCAAAGCATGAATGACGGCGGCGACGGTAATGACCGCCGTCTTTCAAGTAAAGATCAGGTGGCATGTCATTCCAGTCACTGCACAACGCGTTCAACTCAGCCAAGCTGCAATGCACCCAACGCGCCACGTCTTGCGCCCCCAACACGGCATAGCCTTTGGCTTGCAACTCAGGCAGCATCTGTTCCAGCACGACAACAGGGGGTAAAAATTGAGATTCAGACATAGGCCCAATTTAACCCAGGCTTAGCCCCCACTTCTAAAATGCCGCATGCAAATCTCTTCACCCATCGACATCGTTTACCTTTGGGTGGATGGCAACGACGACGGATGGCGCGCCAAGCGTCAAAATGCCTCGGCTCTGCTGAGTCCACAAGGCAACCAAACCATCGCCCGCTTCGGTAATGTTGAAGGCCGTTTTCGAGACAACGACGAGCTGCGTTACAGCTTGCGAGCGCTGGCGCAATTTTTCCCCGATCATGGCCACGTCTACATCGTGACCGATGGCCAAGTACCCGCATGGCTCCAAACGTCAGACCGACTAACCGTGATCGATCACCGCGATTTGATTCCCGAAGCCTCCTTGCCCACGTTTGACTCGGGCAACATCGAGTCTTACATCCACCGCATCCCTGGGTTAGCTGAGCGTTATTTCTATTTCAACGATGACGTGTTCTTTGGCGCCCCCGTCCAAGTGAACGATTGGTTTTTCGATGGCGGCTTCTACGTCGCATGGTCCGACGACCCCGAGGTGATGGGCCACGCCATGCAAACCGATGCCACGTCGCTGGAAAACGCCAGCCGCTTGTCAAAAAAATGGCTCGACACCAAGGCAGAGGCTCAGTCCAGCACATTGGCTCAACACCAACCAGTGCATCAACTCGACGCGGCCTACACCCACACGGCGCGAACTTTTGCACACTCGCCACGCCCGATGCTCAAATCGATCTTGATGGCGCTTGAAGACGAAGCTGCTGATTTGTTTGCGCGTGTGCGCTCCACTGTCTTTCGCAGCTGGGACAAGCCCACCATCGTCTCTGACTTTGTGCTGCGCTGGTCCTTGGCCCACGGTGTCGCACAAATCAAGGACCACTCGCACCTTTATGTGGCCACCGGCGATGCACTCGTCAGTACTGCGCTGGCGCAGTTGACAGCACAGTTTGGCCAACTCGATTTCTTTTGCATCAACGACACGACGGACGATGCGATGCCCGACGATCCACGCTTAACGCAAGTTCGCCACACCTTGGCGCAACTGTTGCCAACCCCTTCTGCGCATGAACGGGTAAACCCTAGTTTTTCTAGGTTTTGGCACTCTCACCCTTCAAGTGCTAATATTGGGTCATTGGTATCCGAAAGGACTACAAAATGACAAACTTGACACATGCTGCTCCCCTCTCCGTCGTGAACCCGTGGTCGATGGTGCCCCCACTGGGCAACATCGATGCGTACATCACGGCAGCGAACCGCTTGCCCATGCTGACGCTGGAGCAAGAGCAAGAGTTTGCCCGCAAGCTGCGCGACAACAACGACCTCGAAGCCGCCGGAAAACTGGTGCTCTCGCACCTGCGCTTGGTGGTGTCCGTTTCGCGCCAATATTTGGGCTACGGCCTGCCCCACGCTGACTTGATTCAAGAAGGCAACGTGGGTTTGATGAAAGCCGTCAAACGTTTCGACCCTGACCAAGGCGTACGCTTGGTCAGCTACGCCATGCACTGGATCAAGGCCGAAATTCACGAATACATTCTGAAAAACTGGCGCATGGTCAAGGTCGCCACGACCAAAGCCCAACGCAAGCTGTTTTTCAACTTGCGCTCCATGAAGCAAGGCTTCAAAGCCGACGCAGGCGAAGGCGATGCCTCCACGCACCGCAACACACTGAATGCGGTTGAAATCGACACCGTCGCACACAAGCTCAACGTCAAGCCCGAAGAAGTGATCGAGATGGAAATGCGCATGTCCGGTGGCGACGTGTTGCTGGACCCCACACCCGGCGACGACAACGAAGACGCCTATGGTCCCATCGCGTACTTGACCGATACCAACCACGAACCCACCGCCATGATTGCTGCGCACCAACGCGACGTCTTGGCCTCGGACGGGCTGACAGCGGCACTCAATGTGCTGGACGCACGCAGCCGCCGCATCGTGGAAGAGCGCTGGCTCAAGGTGCAAGACAACGGTTCAGGCGGTATGACTCTGCACGACTTGGCGGCCGAATATGGCGTCAGCGCTGAACGCATTCGCCAAATCGAAGTCGCGGCCATGAAAAAAATGAAAACGGCTTTGGCTGAATACGCCTAAGCGGCGGCTTGCGCAGACGTGACAAGGGCCGCAATTGCGGCCCTTTTTTGTTACCCCTTCAGACGTCGCGAGAGGCTTAGGGTTGTGTTTTCAAAAGCAATTGGATGTCTTGTGCCAAAGCTTGTGCGCCGCTGCCGTAACGACTGTACAAACGCAAATTGCCCTGTGTGTCATACACATAGCTGCCTGCGGAATGGTCCATGGTGTAGCTCGTGGGCGTCTTGCCCTCTGACCTTTTGTAATACACCTTGTAATCTTTGGCGACTGTGGCCAGTTGTTCAGGCGTCGGAATGAAGGCCACAAAGCTGGGATCAAAATTCTCCATGTACGCCTTGAGCAGCTCCGCGGTGTCTCGCGCAGGATCCACCGTGATGAAGGCCCCCTGCAACTTCTCGCCATCAGCCCCCAACAAATGTTTGACCTCGGCCAATTCGGCCATCGATGTGGGGCACACATCAGGGCATTGGGTGTAGCCAAAAAACAGCACCACCACTTTGCCCTTGAAATCGCTCAAGCTGCGGGTCTGACCCAGATGATCGGTCAACGTGAACCCTTTGGCGTAGTCGGCCCCCGTGACATCAATGGCATTGAATTTGGGCTTGTCAGGCGTGCAAGCGATCAAGGCCATTGCCAAGATAGCCAAAATGCACGCGCCAAAGAAACGTCGAAATGGGGTCATCACAGGTAATGGTCAATTAAGAGCGCTGCAAACAACAAGCTCAAGTGGATGAGTGAAAACCGGAAGGTTTTGCGCGCCAGCGCATCCGAATAGTTGCGCCAAAGGGCAAATGCGTAACCGCAAAAACCCAGACTCAGAATGATCGCACTGGCCAAGTAAAACCAGCCACTCATGCGATAAATGAATGGCATCAAACAAGCGGCAAACAACACGAAGGTATAGAGCAACACCTGCAAGCGCGTGAACGCATTGCCGTGGGTCACCGGCAACATGGGCAAGCCAGACTTGCGGTAATCCTCAACACGGTACAAAGCCAAGGCCCAGAAGTGCGGCGGTGTCCACAAGAAAATGATCAAAAACAAAATCAAGGCTTCAGGGCCCACATCGCCCGTCATCGCAGCCCAACCCAGCACCGGTGGCATGGCCCCCGAAGCACCACCAATCACGATATTTTGGGGTGTCAGCGGTTTCAGAATGACCGTGTAAATCACGGCGTAACCCACAAACGTGGCAAAGGTAAGCCACATGGTGAGCGGGTTGACCAAGGCATACAAAATCCACGACCCCACCACGCACATCAGCGTAGAGAACAACAAAGTCTCGGCATCACTCAACTCGCCCTTCGCCGTGGGACGCCAAGCCGTTCGGTTCATGCGCGCATCGATGCCTTTTTCGACCAAGCAGTTGAATGCCGCGGCTGCCCCTGCGACAAACCAAATGCCCAAACAAGCCCAAGCACCGAGCTTGACTTCATCCCACGAAGGAACACCAGGCACAGCCAACACCATGCCTATCAAGGCACAAAACACGATGAGTTGAATCACGCGTGGTTTGGTCAACGCGTTGAACT
This sequence comes from Limnohabitans sp., assembly GCF_031539175.1. Lineage (GTDB taxonomy): Bacteria > Pseudomonadota > Gammaproteobacteria > Burkholderiales > Burkholderiaceae_C > Limnohabitans. Next base: position 78,476 of record NZ_JAVKLQ010000021.1, read on the forward strand.
GACGCAAACGAATGAAAAAAGGAACAGCGAGGCTCATAAAACGGGTCTCGTAACAATCAATTCAAAGTGGTGCGCGACGTGCGCGCGCCTGTTAACAACCACACCAACACCACCACCATCGCAGCGGCACCACCGGTGTGCAAGACAGCAGCGACCAATGGCCAATCCAACACCACGTTGGACAAACCCGTTAGCAACTGCAACAACAACAAACCCAGCAACAACTTGGCAGGCGTTTCAGCCACACGACGCAAACACAAAGCCAGCCATGCCAAATACACCAACACCGCGTACGCCGCAAGTCGGTGTACGTAGTGAATGGCCGTGAGCGCCTCAAATGTCAACGGCTCACCTTGTGCGTTTTGCCCCAAGTGACGCCACAGGGTGAAACCCTGCTCAAAGTCCATCAACGGCCACCAAGTGCCCTGACACTGTGGAAAAGTGTTGCAAGCCAACACCGCGTAGTTGGTACTCACCCAACCGCCCAGCAGCACTTGCGCGGTCAAGGCCATCAACCCTAGGAACGTCGCGATGAACAGGCCAGAAGACATGTTCGAGGCCGCTCCAGCACCACTTTGCAGACGATCACGCTGCACCTGCAAAGTCAACAAAGCGAGCAACACCAAGGCACCCAACAAATGCAATGTGACGATCAGCGGAAACAACTTCATGGTGACAGTCAAGGCACCAAACGCACCTTGCACACACACCCATATCAACGTGAATGTGGGCCAAGCCACGCCACTGTAGCTACCCCCGCGCCAGCGACGCGCCCACGCAAACGCAGCCAAGGTCAGGATCAAACCACCCACAGCCATCGCCATGTAGCGGTGAACCATCTCGATCCAAGCCTTGGTGTGTGTGACAGGCCCTGTGGGCATTTGACTTTGCTCGACCGCAATGCTGGCGTGCGCGCCCACCGGACTCGCGTGGCCATAGCAACCAGGCCAGTCAGGGCAGCCCAACCCAGAGTCGGTCAAACGCGTGAATGCGCCAAACAAGACCAAATCAAAGGTCAGAAAAAGGGTCACTAAGGTGAGCAATTGCACGCGCCGGGCTGTCGAAGCGCGCGGGTTACGCAGCCAAACCCAACACAGTGGGACCATGGCAACGAGCGCCCCCATCACCAACAGGTGAATCACGGGGCCGAGGTCAAAGTTTTGCATCAGCGGCCTGCTTCGTCCCAAGCGGCTGCCGCACGCAGCAAACGCTCTAAATCTTTCTTGGCCTTGAGCGCACCTTCGTCGCTCAGTTGCGCAGGAAAGCGCATCATCCACTCGCCGTGCGGGTCCACCACAAACAAGTGCTCCGACAAGGCTTTGCCCTCTGCAGGCACCAGCCACTGCTGCAAGGCTTTTGGATCGATGCGCAACACATTGGCCTCTTTCAAGCCAGGCGTGATCTCAGTTGGCACATTGGCTGCGTCGGTGACCAACCACACCCATTCCGTGCGGTCGCGGTCTTTGCCAAGACCCATCAAAATTTGACGCTGCAAATACAAGTTGCGCAAACAAGTGGCATCGCAGGCAGCATCGGCCACGCTGACCAGCAACCATTGGCCTTTGAGTTCAGGCAACTGGATTTTTTGGCCCTCTAGGTTCTGCACCGTCACATCGGGCAAGGCGCGCGTAGGCTGGATCAACTCACCAAAATTGCGACGACCTTCAGGTCGCACCACGTAGTACGTGAAATAAGACGCCAACACAGGCGCCGCACAAATGAGTAAGACCGCGAGCATGCGCAACCGGCCCATGGCTGTGCGCTTGGCATCGGCTTGTGCCACGGCATCGGGCGAAGGCAAGTCGTACACCGTCATCCCTAAGGGATGATCAGATTTAGGGCGTGGAGCGTCGGACATGGCGATAAGGTGTGATGAATTGAAACCAAAGATAAAGCATCAGCTGCACAGCAGCCAAAGCAAACCATTGAAAAGCGTAGGCGAGGTTTTTGTCGATTCCGGAGGCAATTTCGGGCCACTCACGCAACAGCCCTTCCGATGCCGGATCGGTTTGCAGCACAGTCGCAGAAAAGTGAACGCCCATCTGAGCGGCCATTTGATCGAGGTCTAGATTTTGCCGAATGTTGGAAGTCCTTGGATCAGCGCTGGCATCTGCCTCTGCACCACCCAGACGCAACACAGCCGAGGGTGACGGTGCCAAACGGCCTTGCAACTGCACCAAGCCCTCAGGCGTATCAATGGGCGCCAGCTGGGTGCGATCAAGGCTGTTGCGTGGTATCCAACCGCGCTGGACCAGCACCGTGATGTGCTCATTCAACGCCAAAGGCGTCACCACCCAAAACCCAGCACGGCCTTGCATCGGGCGGTTATCCAAATAAACGGTGTGCTCACGCAACCAGCGCCCTTGCAACTGCACACGACGGTGCAACTGGGTAAACAACGCTGGCTCAGCCAACAAGGCATCGGTATGCAATACAGGCGCAGACTGTTGCGCCACGATAGCCGCATGTTGTGCCTGCTTTTGATCCGCCCGAGACAATTGCCAAAACCCCAAACGCACCGTCACCGCCACACCAACCAGCATGGCCAGCGTCACCCATGCGAAAGCACGGCTGCGCGGTAAAGAGATAATGGTGCCTATGAAATTCATTGTTGCAATTGCGTTCTTGGCTATTTTGGTGAGCTTGGGCTCCGCGCTTGTGTTCATGATGCGAGACGGTCGCAATGGGCAAGCAAAATCAAGCAATATGGTGAAGGCTTTGGCTTTTCGCGTCGGATTTTCAATCCTGATTTTTCTGTTTATTTTGATCGGCTGGAAGCTGGGTTATATCCACCCGACAGGCATCGCAGCAGGTCAATAAACACAGCATCCACAGTTCGTCATCTCAACAAAAAAGGCCGCACATGCGGCCTTTTCTCATGGGTGATCGGTTTGACTTACAGCCAGTAGATCAGGATGTACAAGCCCAACCACACCACGTCCACAAAGTGCCAGTACCAAGCAGCGCCTTCGAAACCGAAGTGTTTGTCTGCCGTGAAGTGGCCTTTTTGCAAACGCAAGGTGATGACCAACAACATCAACATGCCCAAAAAGACGTGGAAGCCGTGGAAACCGGTCAACATGAAGAACGTAGAACCGTAAATGCCCGAAGTGAGCTTCAAGTTCATTTCATGGTACGCATGGTAGTACTCATAGCCTTGCACAAACAAGAAGACCACACCCAACAGCACCGTCAGCCACATGAACTTGATCGCTGTCGAGCGATGGTTTTCACGAATCGCATGGTGAGCCACGGTCAAAGTCACGCCAGAGCTCAACAACAAAGCGGTGTTGATGGTGGGCAACCAGAAAGGTGTCATGGTTTGGAACGGCTCAATGATGCCAGCAGGTGACGCTGTCATGCCAGCTGCCATCGATGGCCAAACCGCTTTGAAATCAGGCCAGAGCAAGGCATTGTCCAAGCTGCCAAGCATGGGCACCGAATGCGAACGAGCCCACCACAATGCAGAGAAGAATGCGCCGAAGAACATCACTTCAGAAAAGATGAACCAGCTCATGCTCCAGCGGTACGACAAGTCGATCTTGTGACCGTATTGACCGCCTTCGCTCTCAGAGATGGCATCACCAAACCATTGGTACAACACACCCAGCCAAAGTGCCAGACCAAAGAACAAAGAATATTTGCCCCAATCTGCACCGTTGACCCATTGGCCTGCGCCCAAGATCACAAAAAACAAGCCTAACGCGGCGAACGCCGGATGGCGCGACTCGCTGGGCACAAAGTAATACGGTGTTGAACCGTGTGCGGTGCTACTCATGTTCACTCCTTCAATTCTTATTTAGCAACGACCAGATTGACCAACACGATCAACCCAATCACAAACAACAACGCTGCCACAACACCCACACCCAGCACATGCAAAGGTTTGATATTGGCAACATCTTCTTGGAACCCGCTACCTTTGCGAATTCCGATGAACGACCAAGCCACAGCGCGCACAGAGCGCCACAAAGACCCTTTGTTACTCACACGCCTTCTCCTGTTTTAGGCAGCACACCCAAAGCGGCTGTCGGTGCAGGTGGGGTTTTGGAACCCACTTCAAAGAAGGTGTAAGACAAGGTGATGGTGGTCACGTCTTTGCCCAGCTTAGGGTCAATCACAAACACCACGGGCCACTGCTTTTTCTCGCCGGGCGCCAAGGTGTATTGGTTGAAACAAAAACACTCCAACTTGTTGAAATGGGCCGCCGCTTGGCGTGGCGCATAACTTGGAATGGCTTGGGCCGACATGACACGGTCTTGCACGTTTTCAAATTCGTACATGACCGTCATCATCTCGCCCGGATGAACTTGCAACGAGCTTTGCGCAGGCTTGAACTTCCACGGACCGCGGGCATTGGCATCAAACTCCACCGTGATGGTGCGGCTGGTGTCAATTTGCGTGTTCGTCACCTTGGCACGGGCTGAGCCCACCCCTGGCAATTCACGCTCGCCCAAAGCCAAAATATTGATGCCCGTGAACTCGCAAATCGCTTTGTACATGGGCACCAAGGCATAACCAAACGCAAACATGCCAGCTGCCACGACGAGCAGCTTTTTAAACATCAGCAAGTTATTGCGTGTGGTGGACATGGCTTCAGTGGTTCAACAGCATGACTTTGGCGAAAAAGCCAACGAAGAAAACCACGGCCACAGAGGCCAAGATCAGGCCCATGCGGAGGTTCTTTTTGCGCTGCTCGGGCGTCATCATCATTAGCCAATCACGCGGGTTGCCGTGGCATCCAGCTTGGGTGGGTTTTCAAAGGTGTGGAAAGGTGCAGGAGAAGGAACTTCCCACTCCAAGCCTTCCGCAGCTTCCCAAGGCTTGGCAGATGCTTTCACACCGTTGCCGCGCATGGCAGGCACCACGACAAACAGGAAGAAGTAGACCTGAGCAAAACCGAAGAAGAACGCACCAACCGAAGCCAAGGCATTGAAGTCGGCAAACTGCATGGGGTAGTCAGCGTAGCGACGTGGCATGCCGGCCAAACCCAAGAAGTGCATGGGGAAGAAGGTCACGTTGAACGAGATCAGGGTCCACCAGAAGTGAATCTTGCCGCGTGTTTCGTTGTACATCACACCCGTCCACTTGGGGCACCAGTAGTAGAAGCCAGCGAACATGGCGAACAACGAACCCGCCACCAACACGTAGTGGAAATGAGCCACCACGTAGTAGGTGTCTTGAACTTGAATGTCAATGGGTGCCATCGACAAAATCAGACCGGTGAAGCCACCCATCGTGAACACGAAGATGAAGCCCACGGCAAACAACATGGGGGTCTCGAAAGTCATCGAGCCTTTCCACATGGTCGCGATCCAGTTGAACACTTTCACGCCCGTTGGCACAGAAATCAACATCGTGGCGTACATGAAGAACAACTGACCCGTCACAGGCATGCCTGTGGCGTACATGTGATGCGCCCAAACGATGAACGACAAAATCGCAATCGACGAAGTGGCATACACCATCGAGGCGTAACCGAACAATTTCTTGCGCGCGAAAGCAGGCACGATGTGGCTGATGATGCCGAAAGCTGGCAAGATCATGATGTACACCTCAGGGTGACCGAAGAACCAGAAAATGTGCTGGTACATGATCGGGTCACCGCCACCGGCGGGGTTGAAGAACGTGGTGCCGAAGTGGCGGTCCGTCAACGTCATGGTGATCGCGCCAGCCAACACAGGCATCACAGCGATCAGCAAGTAAGCCGTGATCAACCATGTCCAAACGAACATGGGCATCTTCATCAAGGTCATGCCAGGGGCGCGCATGTTCAAGATGGTGACGATGATGTTGATCGAACCCATGATGGACGAAGCACCCAAGATGTGCATGGCAAAAATACCAGCATCCATCGAAGGACCCATTTGCAGGGTCAGAGGTGCATACAGTGTCCAACCAGCAGCGGGAGCGCCGCCAGGCATGAAGAACGAACCGGCCAACATGGCTGCAGCAGGAATCATCAACCAGAAGCTGAAGTTGTTCATGCGGGCAAAAGCCATGTCAGACGCGCCGATTTGCAACGGGATCATCCAGTTCGCAAAACCCACGAAGGCCGGCATGATGGCGCCAAACACCATGATCAGACCGTGCATGGTGGTGAGTTGATTGAACAACTCAGGATTGACCAGCTGCAGGCCGGGCTGGAACAGCTCGGCGCGAATCAGCAGCGCTAAGACGCCACCAATCATCAGCATGGTGAATGCGAACAACATGTACAAAGTACCAATGTCTTTGTGGTTGGTCGCGTAAACCCAACGGCGCCAGCCGTGTGGGGCACCGTGGTGGTCGTGGCCGTGGTCGCCCACTGCGTGACCGTGAGAGTCGAGTACTGCGCTCATGATGTTTTCCTTCTAAACGCTAGTGAATTAACGGGCGGCTTTGACATCGGCGGGCTGAACCAGCTGGCCGGTCTTGTTCGACCAATTATTTTTTGTGTAGGTGATGACAGCCGCAATGTCGGTGTCGCTCAGCTGCTTCCAGCTTGGCATCGCCAAATTGTTTTGGCCATTCAACAACACTTTGATTTGCTTGGTCTTGTCAGCGTCCAACACGACAGCTGCGCCGTCGAGTGGCTTGATCGGGCCTGCACCTTTGCCGTTGGGCTGGTGACATGCTGCGCAATTGGCTGCATAGACTTTCTCACCACGCTTGGTGATGTCGTCCAAGGTCCAGACTTTGGATGGGTCGTCTTGCAACGCAGCCATTTTCTTTTGCTGATCGGCCACCCAAGCGCTGTAGTCTTCTGCGCTCAACACTTTGACGTGAATGGGCATGTAGGCGTGCTCTTTACCGCACAACTCTTGGCATTGACCATAGTAGTTGCCGACGGCTTCAGCGCGGAACCAAGTGTCACGCACAAAGCCGGGGATCGCGTCTTGCTTCACACCCAATGAAGGCACGGCAAACGCGTGAATCACGTCATTGGCCGTCGTGATGATGCGAATCTTTTTGTTCACAGGCACGACCAAAGGATTGTCAACTTTGAGCAAGTAGTCATCCAGGTCCACGCCCTTGGCACCGTTGTTAGACATTTCGCGCTGTGCGTTGTCCAACGTCGAGATGAAGGCAATGCCCTCACCTTGGCCTTTGAGGTAGTCATAACCCCACTTCCACTGGTAACCCGTCGCTTTGATGGTCAGGTCAGCATTGGATGTGTCTTTTTGTGCCACCACAGCCTTGGTCGCGGGAAGCGCCATCAAGATCACGATCACAAAAGGAATGACAGTCCATGCGATTTCCACTTTGACAGACTCATGGAAAGAGGCTGGCTTGTGGCCCACGGATTTGCGGTGTTTCCAGATGGAATAAAACATCACACCAAACACGGCCACAAAAATCACCGTACAGATGATGAGCATGAACCAATGCAACCAGCCTTGCTCTTGCGCAATTTTTGTTGCACCGGCTTGCAGGTTCAGTTGCCTGACGCCCGGGCCTCCGGGCAAGTCATTCACAGCCCAAGCTGCTGTACTCGCCCAGGCGGCGGCGAACAGCAAACCCGAAGCCACCTTTTGTAAAAGATTGTTCTTCATCACGTTAGATTGCCTCAATTGATAGCTTTCAGCATTACAAACTCAACAAACACTGACTTAACTCAATGTCCAAGGTTGGTGTTTGCCCTATAAATATCCAGCGAGCATTCTAGCAAGGCTCAATCTCGCTTCGACTGACCCAGCAGAGACCGCATATCTTGCAGTGTCACGGTACTTTGGCTGGTCATTTTGGCCCGTGGCAAAGGCTTCAGCGCATGGCCATAAATCACTTCAACCGTCACAGCCAAACGACCGTCCTGAAGGGGCTGGGCCAAATTCAACAAAGCTTTTTCAAGATCAGCCCGCCAAACCCGTCCTCGCAAACCAGCAAATCGGTCTTTGTGCAAGTTGCGCCCCAAAATACGGCATTCAGCCAGCAGACTGGCTGGACTGTCGTAGGTCAAGGTGATGCGTTCCATGTCCATGACGGGCTCGGCAAAGCCCGCTTGCACCAGCATATCGCCCCAATCGTGCATGTCGGTGAAGGCATGGCAGGCAGGGGGCCATCCCGCTTGGGCATACACCGCATTGAGCTCGTGCAAGGTGTCCGGTCCGAGACACGAGAACATCAAAAAGCCGTCGGTCGCCAACATTTGGTGCCATTCACGCAACAAAGCCTGAGGGTCTGCTGCCGTATGAAGCGCCATGTTGGCCCACACCATATCGGCATTGCCAGGCGCATGCGAGCCAATTGACACGCTGTCCGCGCGGCCCAAACGTTGCCACCACGGGGTTTGCAACGCATGTTTGGCCACGGTTTGACGCGCAAGTGTGGGCTCCACCACGTCACTCACGGCCTTGGGATAGCGCGCACGAACGGCCTTATGAGCTTGGAGTCCGCCACTGACAGGCGCCCAGTCCACCCAACGCTTGGGTTCCAGGCGAATCCATTGCAGCCGGTCTTCCATGCGCCGCCCCACCTCTTCATTCAGCCAAGGCGACTGCACGTGCAGCCACTGCGCCCAACGGGCGCATGCAATGGGGTCAAGGGTCGGGGGTTGCTCAGCAGGAATATCAGACATGGGTCAGCAGTATATTGAGGCATGACTTTCGCATCACGCAGCAAAGCCTTGTTCGGACTTGGGTTGAAACCTTGGCTCACAGTACGCCAATGGCCTAGCTTGTGCCAGATTTGCCAAGCGTGGCCCAGTCACCCCGTGTGCGACAACTGCATGACGCGCTTCGCGCAGCCGCAAACACGCTGCCCAACCTGCGCGCTGACACTCACCCAAGCCACATGCCCGCACTGCGCACAAAGCCCGCCACCGCTTGATGCTTGCGTCGCCGCCGTGAGTTACACATTTCCGTGGTCTGAATGCATCGCACGCTTCAAATTTCAGGCGGATCCAGGCTTGGGCCGCAGCTTGGCCGACGTGATGCGGCATGCGCCATGGGTCGAACCTGCGCTCGAAGCCGCGTCTGTTGTGATCGCCATGCCACTGTCGGCCCAGCGGTTGCGTGAACGCGGCTTCAACCAAAGCTACGAGCTGGCACGCCATCTCGCGCCCCACAAAGCCGACGCACACACCCTGCGACGCGCCACAGACAGCGCCCATCAAGTGGGTGCCGAACGCGATGCACGATTTGACAATGTGCGCGATGCCTTTTGGGTCGATCCATTGCGCATGGCACACGTGAAAAACCAACGCTTGGTGCTGCTGGACGACGTGATGACCACGGGCGCCTCATTGTTTGAGGCGGCCCGCACCTTACGTGCTGCGGGCGCTACACACATCACGGCGGTGGTTCTCGCCCGCACCGAAACGCGCACCGACATGGACGACCACCCCTAACGCATGCGAGACAATGGGGGCATGTTTCATATCGTCCTCGTTCACCCCGAAATTCCGCCCAACACGGGCAACATCATTCGCTTGGCGGCCAACACCGGTTGTACCTTGCACTTGGTGGAACCCTTGGGGTTTTCGATGGACGACAAGCACATGCGACGTGCTGGGCTCGACTACCACGAGTACGCGCCCGTCTTGCGTCACGCCGATTGGGCCACGTTCTTGAAAGACGCCCAACCGGCAACGGACCGAATGTTTGCCTTGACCACCAAGGGCTCGGACACAGCGCACGACATGACATTTCAGCCTGGCGACTGGTTTGTGTTCGGTTCAGAAACCAGCGGTTTACCCGCTGAAGTGCGTGAAACTTTTGCACTGAACCAACGTCTGCGCTTGCCCATGCGCGAGGGTCAACGCAGCCTCAACCTGTCAAACGCCGTGGCGGTGATCGTGTTTGAAGCTTGGCGACAAAACGGGTTCACGCATAAAGCCTAGTCAACGACTCAGCCACGCACACGGGCTTGTCAGCGCCCTCTCGCTGCACCGACACGAGCCATGTCAGCTGCATGCCGTTGTTGTCAATCGGCTCACACGCTTGGAGCGTCATGTGTGCACGCAAGCGGCTGCCGACCGGCACAGGCGCTGTGAAGCGGACTTTGTTCAAACCGTAATTCACCCCCATGCGCACGTTGTCGATTTTGAAAGCGGTGGCGAAAAAACGCGGCAACAGCGACAAGGTCAAAAACCCATGCGCAATAGGGGTCCCGAAGGGGCCTTCTTTGGCGCGCTCAGGATCGATGTGAATCCATTGATGGTCGCCCGTGGCTTGGGCAAATTGGTTAATTTGATCTTGGGTGACCGTGAGCCAATCGCTGACGACGCCCTCTTGACCGACCGAAGCCCGTACATCTTGGAGTGTGTTGAATAACTTCATGTGACCGACTTTGACGCAGATTGAAACCGCTGCAAAGCCCGTGCTGTCGACGAAGAGACAGCCTGCCCAAGCGCCCGTTTATTCGACGCTACGCGGCGCACGGCTGGCGTCGTTGTTGGCCTCGACCAAAACCGACAACATCCGAACAAACTCTTGCCGCTGCGCCTCCGGCAAGGGCGCCAAGATGCGTTGTTGCGTCCGTAAGACCGACGGACTCACTTGCCTGAGCAACGTCGCCCCCTCAGGGGTGGCATGCAGCAGGCGAGCACGCCGGTCGTCGGGCGACACCTGACGTCGCACCCAACCATGTGCCTCCAGGCGATCGACCACCCCGCCGATGGTGGAGGTGTCAAACCCGATGCTGGCAGCCAGCGTTCGCTGGTCAATCCCGGGCTGGGCCACCACCGCATTCAAAGCCGCAAATTGCACGGGCGTGAGCCCAAACGCTTGGGTTTCTTCCATGAACAAGCCCACCGCAATTTGTTGCAAACGACGGATGTGGTGACCGGGTAAATCAGTCAAGGGCAAAGAAGGGGTGACGTCTGTCATCAGGTGAAAAAGCACAAAAATAAAGAAATGAACGTCAAGAATGTATCACCCCCCCTGCTGCGAGGCCGCTCACCATATGCAACAGCGTGCAACACCTTATAGCCAAGCGTTAGAAGCACTGACCTACACTAGAGGCTTGATTTCTATAGATTTATTCAACCCATGAGTGCATTTCTCGAAGAAGAAGTTTTGTCCGTCCACCACTGGACCGATCGCCTGTTCAGCTTCACCACCACCCGTGATCAAGCGCTGCGTTTCTCTAACGGCCACTTCACCATGATTGGCCTGCGTGGCGAAAACGGCAAGCCGCTGCTGCGCGCGTACAGCATCGTCAGCCCCAATTACGAAGAACATTTGGAGTTTTTGAGCATCAAGGTGCCAGACGGCCCGTTGACCTCCAAGCTTCAACACATTAAAGTCGGCGACAAAATCGTGGTGGGCCGCAAGCCTACCGGCACTTTGTTGATCGACTATTTGCTGCCCGGTAAAAACCTGTATTTGCTCTCCACAGGCACAGGCATGGCGCCGTTTTTGAGCGTCATCCGCGACCCAGACACCTACGAGCGCTTTGAAAAAGTGATCTTGGTGCACGGCGTGCGTGAAGTGAAAGAACTGGCTTATCACGACTACATCACCCAAGAGTTGCCCAAACATGAGTTCTTGGGCGAGATGGTCAGCCAACAACTGCTGTACTACCCCACCGTCACCCGCGAGCCGTTCCGCAACCAAGGTCGCCTGACCGATGCCATGGAAAGCGGCAAGATGTTCAGCGACCTCGGCCTGCCTCCGCTCGACCCAGTCCACGACCGCGTGATGATTTGCGGTAGCCCACAAATGCTCAAAGATTTGAAGCACATGCTGGAAGAACGCAAGTTCCAAGAAGGCAACACCACCAAGCCTGGTGATTTCGTGATTGAGCGCGCGTTCGCCGAGCAATAAGCAAAGCGACATCACCAAAAGCACTCAGCGGTCCGCGCTGAGTGCTTTTTTTACGCCTGAATTTTCAGTCCCACCAACTGCTCTAGCTCAGCGTGCGACAGGCCGTCCACGCAATCGACCAACTGCAAACCTTGGGGCGTTACCGCCAAAGTCGCCAAGTCGGTGTAGATGCGTTTCACACAGGCCAAGCCGGTGAGCGGGTAACTGCATTCACGCACCACTTTGCTTTGGCCTTGCTTGGTGAGCAAATCCATCATCACCCAAGTTTGCTTGGCTCCAATCGCCAAATCCATGGCACCGCCAACGGCGGGAATCGCACCGGGCTCACCCGTGTGCCAATTGGCCAAATCACCGTGCTCGCTGACCTGAAAGGCACCCAGCACACAAATATCCAAATGCCCGCCACGCATCATGGCAAAGCTGTCGGTGTGGTGAAAATACGACCCGCCCGGCATCAAGGTCACGGGCTGTTTGCCCGCGTTGATCAAGTCAAAATCTTCTTCGCCCGCAGCAGGCGCAGGGCCCATGCCCAAGATGCCGTTTTCGCTGTGCAAAATAATTTCTAAGCCGACTGGCAGGTGGTTGGCCACCAAGGTGGGCATGCCAATGCCCAAATTCACATACGCGCCTTCGGGCATGTCTTGCGCCACACGGGCGGCCATCTGGTCTTTGGTTCTGCGGATGTAGGCCATGCTCAAGCCTCCTTCTTAAAACCACCACCTTGGGTGGCGACACGCGGCACTTTCACCACATGGGTGACAAAAATCCCAGGCGTCACGATGACCTCGGGGTCCAAAGCTCCCAAGTCGACCACCTCATGCACAGAGGCCACGGTGCGTTGGGCGGCCATGGCCATGGAAGGTCCAAAGTTACGGGCCGACTTGCGGTACGTCAGGTTACCCCAACGATCGCCCTTTTCCGCCTTGATCAAGGCCACATCGGCATGAATCGGGTATTCCAAAACATACATGCGACCGTTAATTTCACGGGTTTCTTTGGGAGAACCGTCTGCGTTTTTAGCCAATTCGGTGCCATAGCCCGTGGGCGAGAAAAATGCGCCCACACCTGCGCCTGCCGCGCGAATGCGCTCAGACAAATTGCCTTGCGGGACCAACTCCAACTCCAACTTGCCCGAGCGGTAAAGTTCATCAAACACATAGCTGTCGGCTTGGCGCGGAAAGCTGCAAATGATCTTGCGTACGCGCCCCGTTTTCAACAAGGCCGCAATGCTCGCATCACCGTTGCCGGCGTTGTTGTTGACCAAGGTCAGGCCTTGCACCGCGCTGTCAGACAGCGAGGCAATCAGCCCCTCAATCAGCTCGTCGGGAATGCCTGCGGTGCCAAAGCCACCAATCATCACGGTGGCTTGGTCGGGAATGTTGGCCAGCGCTTGCGCGATGGAGTCAGCCACTTTGTTGATCATGGTGCTTACACGCGCTCAACAATCATGGCGATGCCCTGACCCACGCCAATGCACATGGTGCACAGGGCGTAACGGCCGGCGGTGCGGTGCAATTGGTTGATGGCCGTGGTCACCAAACGTGCGCCACTGGCACCCAAGGGATGGCCCAACGCGATCGCACCGCCGTTGGGGTTGACGCGGGGATCGTCGTCTTGCAAACCCAGTTGACGCAACACGGCCAAGCCTTGCGCAGCAAAGGCTTCATTGAGTTCAATGACATCCAAATCAGCCAAGGTCAAGCCCGTCAATGCCAACACTTTTTGTGTGGCGGGTGCGGGACCAACGCCCATGATGCGAGGAGGCACACCTGCGGTGGCCATGCCAACAATGCGCGCGCGCGGCGTTAAGCCTTGCTTGGCTGCCGTTTTCTCATCGGCCAACAAAACAGCGCAGGCACCGTCGTTGACACCGCTGGCATTGCCTGCCGTCACCGTGCCGTCGGGGCGAACCACCGGTTTGAGTTTGGCCAGCGACTCCATGCTGGTGGCGCGTGGGTGCTCGTCTTGGCTGACCACCACGGCATCGCCCTTTTTCTGGGGGATGGTGACGGGGCAAATTTCAGCATCGAAGTAGCCCGACTGCTGTGCCGCCACGGCTTTCATCTGGCTGGCCAAAGCCATCTTGTCTTGGTCTTCGCGGTTGATCTTGAAGTCAGTGGCGACGTTCTCGGCGGTCTCGGGCATGGAGTCGACGCCATACTTTTCTTTCATCAATTTGTTGATGAAGCGCCAGCCGATGGTCGTGTCGTACACGGTGTTGCTGCGGCTGAAGGCGCTTTCGGCCTTGGGCATCACAAAGGGGGCACGGCTCATGCTCTCCACACCGCCCGCAATCATCATCGTGGCTTCACCGGCTTTGATGGCGCGTGCTGCCGTGCCAATCGCGTCCATGCCAGAGCCACACAAGCGGTTGATGGTGGCACCGGGCAACTCCATCGGTAAACCAGCCAACAAACTCGCCATGTGAGCCACGTTGCGGTTGTCTTCACCGGCTTGGTTGACGCAGCCATAAATCAAGTCGGTCACGGCCAACCAATCCACATTCGGGTTGCGCGCCATCAACGCTTTCAGGGGCACAGCCGCCAAATCATCGGCACGCACAGATGACAAAGCGCCGCCGTAACGACCAAAAGGCGTGCGAATGGCGTCACAAATAAAAGCTTGGTTCATGGTCTTCCTCGTTCATTTTGGATATCGATGGCTGAATATAGCCAATCACACCTTCCTGCGCTCTAATCAGGACGCCTGAGTGACAATGCAGCCATGTTTGAACCTAGCCAAGCCGATGTTCGGCGCTTTTTCTGTTCGGTCTATGCCAAATGGCGCGATGCACAACCTATGGACGCGCTCGAAACGTTGGCCAGCCAATGGGTGGCCGAGCACCCCGAGTACCACGCCGACTTTGCCGATGTCGATGCCGCCTTGGCGCGCATGTACGAGGTCAAAGACGGCCAAGTGAACCCCTTCCTCCATTTGTCGATGCATCTGTCGGTGAGCGAGCAATGCTCGATTGACCAACCCCGCGGCATCCGCCAAGCCGTTGAGTTACTGACCGCGAGGCGTGACAGCTTGCACACGGCCCACCATGAAACCATGGACGCCTTGGGTCAAATGATTTGGGAAAGCCAACGCAGCGGTCGCCCGCCTGACGGTCACGCCTACATCGACGCTGTGCAGAGGCGTGCCACACGCGACTAAAAACACCGCCCCTACAGACGTAAAAAAGCCCGCTAAAAGCGGGCTTTTTCATAAGGCGGATTCAAGGACGAAGTGCAACAAAGATGAACTGGTTATAGGTGGCTGAGGATGCGAGAGCATCATGGCCGCTTTAACCGCCAAATCGAAATTGCCCAATGTACAAGCACCTCAGCCGAGAAGAACGATACCAAA
>NZ_JAVKLQ010000022.1:0-28381 GCF_031539175.1 Limnohabitans sp.
ATTTGGTATCGTTCTTCTCGGCTGAGGTGCTTGTACATTGGGCAATTTCGATTTGGCGGTTAAAGCGGCCATGATGCTCTCGCATCCTCAGCCACCTATAACCAGTTCATCTTTGTTGCACTTCGTCCTTGAATCCGCCGGGCTCAGCAGGTTAAAAATAGAGATTTATTTGGTTTTCAATTTATATTATTCATATGTGTAACTCTCGTATGTGTAAGACATATATGCAGACTAAAACTTAAATTGACCGTTTAAAGCCGTCAATTTATGTAATTAAGCTATCGTGCAATACTGACTCAATGTCAGTTTCTTCATGCCTTGTATAAGTATGCGCTATTCAATATCAACAAATCAAGTACTTTGCAACAAATTTTTTGATTGAGCTACATGCTTGTCCGTACCAAGATAAGGCCTTGTTGCATACTTCCAAGTGTATTGACTAAATTTATTTTTGTTCGGCATGGTGATTTGGATACATGCAACAGCCACTCTACAAGTACATACCCAAGCAATATCTGCAAGCATTCCTTTCACGTGGCAGCTTGAAGATAGGCACACTGCACGACTACAGAAAAACTGAATCCTATGGGGATGTCATCGGCGACAAAAATGAAGGCCTTCACAAGACAGAGTTGTTTTTGAAAGGTGGTGGCGAAATTGACCTAGCATCCAACTCACCAGAGTCTGAGTATTTTCGTAAACATGTATTACAGCCAGAACAGCGAGATGCCAAAGTCAAAATTATTCTCGAAGATGGTGCGCGCCTAATTGCACATAGCAATTCCCCAGATCTCTATATCTACTGCGTATCTTCAGAATACAGCCCAACTGTTATGAAGGAGTTCGGTTGCGATGCCTGCCTACAGATTTTTCGACCATATGAGTTCTTCGATGCAATCAGCAGAAAAATTCGCCATCAAGCCGTCTTTAACGGACTAGGACCCGTCACATATCTAAACAAAACGACCCATTACACACAACCGCATACTCTGCACCCTGCGGTGATGAGAGACCCAGAATATGAGTATCAGAAAGAATGGCGTTCTATTTGGGTTCCTAAAAAGACCAACAATCAGCCTCTCATCTTGAACGTTCCGAAGGCAATTCGCCACTGCCGAGCATACCCACCATAGCACTTGGGCAAAGACTTGGAACAAACAGCTTTCCTGATGAACTTAACTTTTGATCCGTTTTGCCGCTAAAGCCCTTGACCATACCGATCCATTCGTTAAAGAGCGATAAAAGCGGTCCATCGAATGAATGATGAACTTGTCACCCTCAAAGGTGTGTGAGTGTGTTGTAGCCATATAAGGTCTGACAAACGCATCAGGAAGTGCTGGGTACAGTGATCGCCATTGGCTGGTCCATCACCAAATGGATTGCCTTTTCGCCAACAATTTGCTTCACCAAGACAGATGCATCAAATCACACACCGATGAAACGCAATGTGGGCGTATGTTGTAATCTTATCTGTAGTGGTAATTTTTGCTCAGTTACGTGGTAACTAGTGAGGTAACCAGTATCTGTTACCCGAATGAAAAAGAAAAAAGCCGTTGATAAACAACGGCTTTTTAGGGTTTGCTGGCGGAAACGGAGGGATTCGAACCCTCGATGAGGCTCTACACCCCATACTCCCTTAGCAGGGGAGCACCTTCGGCCACTCGGTCACGTTTCCAGCAGAATTAGATTATAGCCTGAGCTTAGGCGCTTGGCTGATCCAAATCGAAAGCTTTGTGCAACGCGCGGACTGCGAGTTCCATGTATTTTTCGTCAATCACAACTGAGGTCTTGATTTCAGAAGTTGAGATCATTTGGATGTTGATGCCCTCTTCGCTCAGCGAGCGGAACATCTTGCTGGCCACACCCACATGGCTGCGCATGCCGATACCCACGATCGAAACTTTGCAGATCTTGGTGTCGCCTTGCACATCGCTCGCACCCAATGCAGGCAGCACTTTTTCTTTGAGCAAATCGGTGGTACGCGCGTAGTCGTTGCGGTGCACCGTGAAGCTGAAATCCGTTTTGCCATCTTTGCTGATGTTTTGGATGATCATGTCCACTTCGATGTTGGCGTCGGCCACAGCACCCAAGATTTGGTAGGCGATACCAGGTTTATCGGGCACGCCGACCACAGAAATTTTGGCTTCATCGCGGTTGAATGCGATGCCCGATACGATAGCTTGTTCCATTTTTTCGTCTTCCTCAAAGGTGATCAACGTGCCTGATTTGGCTTCTTCGTTGATGTCAATGTCCCACGCGGTGAAGCTGGACAACACGCGCAGCGGCACCTTGTATTTACCGGCAAATTCAACCGAACGAATTTGCAACACTTTGCTGCCCAAAGAGGCCATTTCCATCATTTCTTCGAAACTGACGGTTTGCAAACGGCGCGCTTCCGGCACCACACGCGGGTCGGTCGTGTACACGCCATCCACGTCGGTGTAAATCAAACACTCATTGGCTTTCAAGGCCGCAGCAACAGCCACGGCCGAGGTGTCTGAACCACCACGCCCCAAGGTCGTGATGTTGTCTTCATCGTCTTTGCCTTGGAAGCCCGTGATGATGACCACGCGACCCGCATCCAAATCGGCGCGCACGCGTGCATCGTCAATCGACTCAATGCGGGCTTTGGTGTAAGCGTTGTTGGTGCGAATGGGCACTTGCCAGCCAGCGTAGCTGACCGAAGGCTGGCCTTCGGCTTGCAGTGCAATGGCCAACAACGCAGACGACGCTTGCTCGCCCGTAGAGGCCAGCATGTCGAGTTCGCGGTTGTAAGCGGTATCGGCTTTCGACGGTGCCAGCTCTTTGGCCAAGGCCAACAAGCGATTGGTTTCACCGCTCATTGCGGAGGGGACGACCACCATTTGGTGACCAGCACGGGCCCATTTGGCCACGCGCTTGGCGACGTTGCGAATGCGCTCTGTTGAGCCCATCGAAGTGCCGCCGTATTTGTGAACGATCAATGCCATATTGCGTGGAAAAAGGGTTGTTATGTCAGGCAAAAGCTAAAGATTGTAGCAACGCAGCACCGCACCATCGCGGCGAACAAAGCCACGCCCCACCTTGATGTCAATCTGATGGCCACGCGTGGTGCATGCATGGACTTGCTGCAGCAGCGCTTGCATTTGCGCCGCACTGGCTTGGGTGCCTTCCCGCATCAGCCAATGACGCAACACATTCGACTGTCGCGCCTCGCTGAGTGCCTGCAGCGCGCGAATTGAAGGCGGATGCCCCACAGCTTGTAAATCTTGCTCGGCCAGCTCCGTCAACAGGACTTGCGCCTGCGCCGCATGACGGGCACTGCGCGCAAAAGTCTGGCGGAATGAGGGAAAGACTTGTTCCAGCACAGGCAGCACCTGCGCGCGGATGCGGTTACGGGTGAAACGGGTGTCGGCGTTGGTGGGGTCCTCCACCCAAGTTTGCCCAGCGTGCGTCAACGACAGGCGCAAAACTTGGCCAGGCACGTGCAACCAAGGACGGTGGTAAGTCACACCGCCACGCTCAGCAAGCGCGGGCATGCTGGCTAACCCCGGCAAGCCAGCTCCGCGTGACAAGGCCAACAACAAGGTTTCAGCTTGGTCATCCGCGTGTTGCGCCAGCACGATGTCTTTGATGTGCCCCCCCCAGTTCTGCTGCAACGCCTCGGTCAATGCGGCGTAGCGCGCTTGGCGCGCCGCGTTCTCGGGGCTTTCGCCTGCGGCATGAGCGGCATTCACACGCACCACCACCAACGGCACATTCAAGCGCTGGCAGAGCGCTTCACAATGTTGAACAAACCCTTCCGCTGCCGCCTGTAACCCATGGTGCACATGAATGGCGCGCACCCGACCCGGCCATCGGGTGGCACAGGCGAGCAACATGGCAGTGGAATCGGCCCCACCGCTGAGCGCAACGGCAAAGGGGCCTAAATGCTGGAGCGCGTCCAGCGAGGGGAAATCAGCGGGCGTCAGCTTTGGTGTCGGTGAACCGGCCATAGCTTTGCAAACGCTCGTAACGCTTGTCGAGCAACTCTTTGACCTTCATGTCGGTCACTTGGCGCCAAGCGTCATTCAAGCCACGCTTGAGTTGTGCGGCCATTTGCTTGGGATCGCGGTGTGCGCCGCCCACGGGTTCGTTGACGATTTTGTCGATCAAGCCCAACGCTTTCAGACGATGGGCGGTGATGCCCAAAGCCTCAGCCGCATCTTCGGCGCGGTCTGACGTTTTCCACAAAATCGACGCACAGCCTTCAGGGCTGATGACCGAGTACACCGAATACTGCAGCATCAACACTTGGTCGGCCACGCTGATGGCCAACGCGCCGCCCGAGCCGCCTTCACCAATGATGGTGGTGATGATCGGCACTTCGAGTTGGGCCATTTCAAAAATGTTGCGGCCAATCGCCTCGGACTGGCTACGCTCTTCGGCATCAATACCGGGGTAGGCGCCAGGGGTGTCCACGAAGGTGAACACGGGCAGCTTGAACTTCTCAGCCGTTTTCATCAAACGCAAGGCCTTGCGGTAGCCCTCGGGGCGGCTCATGCCAAAGTTACGCGCTGCGCGCTCTTTGGTATCGCGCCCTTTTTGATGGCCCAACACCATGCAGGCATTGCCATTGAAGCGGGCCAAGCCACCGACGATGCTCAAGTCATCGGCAAAGTGACGGTCGCCATGTAACTCCACAAAGTCCGTGAAGATGTCGTTGATGTAGTCCAGCGTGTAGGGACGCTCTGCGTGGCGCGCGATCTTGGTGATCTGCCAAGGCGTGAGGTCGCTATAAATGTCCTTGGTCAGCTGCAAGCTTTTCTTGCTGAGCTGCTCGATCTCCTGCGAGATGTCGACCGCCGACTCACTTTGCACATAGCGCAACTCGTCGATCTTGCCTTCAAGTTCGGCAATCGGTTGTTCAAAGTCGAGGAAAGTTTTCTTAGCCAAATTCAATACTCCTTAGCTGCTCAATATTCAACCGGCAGCGGATCTAGCGAGCGCCAAATATACCAAGTCGCCACGCTGCGGTACGGGGCCCACGCTGCGGCGACCTCGCGTGCTTCGTTGCGACTGACAGATTCGCCCGAAAAATAGTTGTGGCTGATGCCATTGATCAAACCCACATCATCCAGCGGCAGCACATTGGGCCGCATGAGGTGAAAGATCAAAAACATCTCAGCCGTCCAGCGGCCGATGCCGCGAATGGCCACCAGTTCATCAATGATGGCCTCATCGTCCATTTCGGACCATTTTTTAACGGGCAAGGCGCCATTGTCAAAGTGCAGCGCCAAGTCGACCAAATACTCCACCTTGCGCGCAGACAAACCTGCCGCCCGCATATCGTCCACCTTGAGCTTTAGCACGTTGGTGGGGGTGATCTTGCGAGGCAACAAGGCAAAGCGGTCCCACACGGTTTGAGCCGCCTTCACCGAGATTTGCTGACCCACGATGCTGCGCGCCAAGGTGACGAACGCATCGCCGCGTGACTGCAGCGAAGCCTCGCCAAACTGAGGAATGAGGCGCTTCATCACACGGTCTTTTTTGACCAAGTGCTTGCAAGCCTCTGCCCAATATTCAGGCGTGGCGATGGTAATTTTTTCGGTCACGGGCATGTTCAGCCACGCTCCCACGTTGTGCCTGTGGGCGAGTCTTTGAGCACAATGCCTTCGGCAGCTAACGCTTGACGAATGCGGTCAGCTTCTGCAAAGTTCTTGGCCGCTTTGGCGGCTGCACGGGCGGCAATTTGGGCTTGAATGGCGTCTTCGTCGACGCCAGCCCCCGCTTGAGCAAAGGCTTTCGGGTCGTCTTGCAACAAGCCCAACACGCCGCCCAAGGTTTTGAGCAAACCTGCCGTTTGCGTTGAACCCGTGCGATTGACCTCACCCGCGAGTTCAAACAACACGGCCACGGCTTCGGGCGTGCCAAAGTCCTCGTCCATCGCCGCTTTAAAGCGCGCCGCGTGCGGCTCGGCCCAGTCAATCGTCACGTCATCAGGCGTGACCGTGCCAAGGGCTGTGTAGAGGCGTTTCAATGCGCCACGCGCGTCATTCAAATGGACATCGCTGTAATTGAGCTGGCTGCGGTAGTGGCTGCGCACCACAAAGAAACGCACCGTCTCCGCGTCGAACTCTTGGAGCACATCACGGATGGTGAAGAAGTTGCCCAAGCTCTTGGACATTTTTTCGTTGTCCACGTTGATGAAGCCGTTGTGCATCCACACGCTGGCCATTGGCTTGCCATTGGCGCCTTCGCTTTGGGCAATTTCGTTTTCGTGATGGGGGAACTGCAAATCAGCGCCACCGCCGTGAATGTCAAAGCTTTGACCCAGCATTTCGCAACTCATGGCCGAGCACTCGATGTGCCAGCCGGGGCGGCCTGCGCCAAAGGGGCTGGCCCATTTCACTTCTTCGGGCTCGCTGGTCTTTGCTGATTTCCACAACACAAAGTCCAGTGGGTCTTGCTTGCCGTCGTCGACGGCCACACGCTCGCCTGCCTGCAACTCGTCCAGCGACTTGCCTGACAACTTGCCATAGCCTGGAAATTTGCGCACGGCGTAGTTCACATCGCCATTGCTGGCTTGGTAGGCCAAGCCTTTGTCTTGCAACGTACCGATCATCGAGAGCATTTGCGGCACGTAATCCATCGCACGGGGCTCGTGCGTGGGGCGTTCGATGCCCAAAGCATCAGCGTCTTGGTGCAGCGCGTCAATCATGCGGTCGGTCAGGCCGCGCACGGTTTCGCCGTTTTCCAGCGAGCGTTTGATGATCTTGTCATCAATGTCCGTGATGTTGCGCACATAGGTCACGCGGTAGCCACTGGCTTTGAGCCAACGCTGAACCACATCGAATGCCACCATCGAACGGGCGTGCCCCAAATGGCACAGGTCGTACACGGTCATGCCACACACATACATGCGGACGTGGCCAGGTTCGAGCGGCGAAAATTTCTCCAGCGCGCGCGTGAGCGTGTTGTGAATGCGAAGCGTCATGAGTGAGTCGTGAAAGGCCGCGCTTGAGGCGGACATGAGGGGTGTGACAGAGAGGTGCGATCTAGACCCTCTGTTTTACAATAGCAACAGTATACAAAGCACATGAAAAACCCTGCCTTCACTTTCAACACCACGCGCTCTCGGCTGTTTTTGCAGCGTTGGGTTGTAGGCTTCGTGCTCTGCGCGGGCCTCATGTGCGCAGCCAACTCGGCCATGGCCCAAACCAACGCCAGCCAAGATTGGCAGCCAGGGCAGCCCTCCGTTCCTCAAATGCAAAGCGATCCGCACGACAACGTGCGTCAGTTGCTGCGCCAAGCCAAGTACCCACAAGCCTTGGTGCTGGTCGACAACGCGCTGAAAACCAACCCCAACGACCCACAAATGCGGTTTTGGCAAGCCTTCCTCGTCGAGCAAATGGGGCAAGCCTCCGTGGCATTGCCTCTCTACCTCAGCCTCACGCAAGACTACCCAGAGTTGGCCGAGCCCCACAACAATTTAGGCGTGCTCTACGCGGCCCAAGGTGACTACGCCCGCGCCAAAGTCGCCATTGAAGCCGCCCTGCGCGCCAACCCCAACTACGCCGCAGCCCATGAAAACATGGGTGATTTGATGGTGCAAATGGCACGTCAATCGTACGAACGTGCCCTAAGACTTGAGCCTGCGCACCGCGCACCCGCCAAGAAAATTGAAGCTCTCCAACCCGCACTTGCACTCACCCAAGGCTCTACACCATGACACTTTCGAGCATCTCTCGTCGCGCCCTCTGCGCTTTCAGTTTGGCCGTCTGCAGCTTAGCGACGCCTTTGGCCATGGCACAAGACGCGACCAAAGCACCCCAAGTGAAATTCGTCACCAACGCGGGCGAGTTTGTGGTCGAGGTCTACCCAGACAAAGCCCCGAAAACTGCAGAAAACTTTTTGCAATACGTGCGTGACAAACATTATGACGGCACCATTTTTCACCGCGTGATTGGCAACTTCATGGTCCAAGGCGGCGGCTTTGACACCCGCTACATGGAGCGCCCCAGCCGTGCACCCGTGATGCACGAAGGCCGTGAAGCCCTCGCCAAAGGGGGGCCACGTAACACCGTGGGCACCCTCGCCATGGCGCGCACCAACGCCCCACATTCAGCCACCGCGCAATTCTTCATCAACGTGGTGGACAACGGTTTTCTAGACCCCACCCCCCAGCAATGGGGCTACACCGTCTTTGGTCGGGTGGTCTCAGGTATGGATGTGGTCAACCGCATCAAAGCCACGCCGACAGGCTCTGGCGGCCCCTTCCCCTCTGACGTGCCACGCACGCCCATCGTTATCCAATCGGCCACCTTGCTTTAAACACGCACAGACGCCACTTTTTTCATCTTCAGGAAACACACCATGAGCAACCCACAAGTCGAACTGCACATCTTGGACCACGGCGTCATCACCATCGAACTCGATGCCGAAAAAGCCCCCAAATGCACCGAGAACTTTTTGAGCTATGTGAACAAAGGTCACTACGACAAAACCATTTTTCACCGCGTTATTCCCGGTTTCATGGTGCAAGGTGGCGGTTTTGAGCCCGGCATGACCCAAAAGCCATGCGACGAACCTATCGAGAACGAAGCCAACAACGGCCTCAAAAACAACCACTACACCCTCGCCATGGCGCGCACGTCTGACCCTCACTCAGCCACCGCCCAGTTCTTCATCAACGTGGCAGACAACGACTTCTTGAACCACAAAGCGCCAAGCCAACAAGGCTGGGGTTACGCAGTGTTCGGCAAAGTTATCAGCGGTAACGACGTGGTTGACAAAATTGCAGCCGTCAAAACGGGCCGTAAAGGCTTCCATGACGACGTGCCAAAAGAAGACGTGGTCATCGAAAAAGCTGTTGCGCTTTAAGCCGCCCTGCTTCGCTCCCACTGGCCTGAAGTCACACTGCTCAACGCTCAACGCTGATTTCAGAGCCCACGATTCATGCCAAATTCACTGCCTCTGCTGGATCTGCCTGTAGCCTGCGTGCAAGCCCCCCAGCACTGGCAGCGCATTGACTTCATCTCAGACCTGCATTTAGACGCGAATGAGCCCGCCACCTTTGAGGCCTGGGCCCAGCACATGGCGCACACCCCCGCAGACGCCCTCTTCATCTTGGGCGATTTGTTTGAGGTCTGGATCGGCGATGACAACCAAGACCCCTTTGCCCTGCAATGCATGGACGTGCTCAAGCGCACAACGCAACGCATGCCTGTGTATTTCATGTGCGGCAACCGCGATTTTTTGGTGGGTGAAGCCCTGCTCAAAGCCACGGGCATGCAAGGCTTGAGTGATCCCACGATCTTGAACATCGACACCATCGATCACACGCACCCCGCCCTGCGGCTTTTGCTCAGCCATGGTGACAGCCTGTGTTTGGACGATCGCGACTACCTCGCTTTCCGGGCTCAAGTGCGTCAAGCGACGTGGCAGCAACAATTTTTAGCCCAACCGCTGGCAGAACGCCAAGCCTTTGCACGCCATGTGCGCGAGCAAAGCGAAGCCCGCAAGACCACGCACACCGACTATGCCGATGTCGACCACCCCGCCGCACGCGCATGGCTGCAAGCAACGCAAGCCTCGGATTTTTTACATGGCCACACCCACAAGCCCGCCATCCACGACTTGGGAGACGGCCTGACGCGCTGGGTGCTCAGCGACTGGCATGCCGATGCCAAGCCCCCCCGCTTGGAAGTTCTGAGTTGGTTGCGTGGCCAAGAAAAAAGCCCCACGAGGGGGCTTTGTCGATTGCCGCTGAGCCACTCTTAAGGAGCCCACGGCTTTTTTCGATTTGAGGCTTGACCTAGAAAAGTAGCCTCAAAAGAACGGTCTCGGACCGTCCCCTTCACACTCAACGCTTGAGCAACACCTTCAACGCCGATTGCAAACGACGCGCAGCGGCCTCGTCATAAGCACCCGCCAAAACGTGTGCGGCATCAGCCGCCCATGTCATTTGAGGCGAGGGATCGTTGCGACGGGTCAACATTTGCAATTGCAAGGCACGACGTGCGTCCATTTGCGCAGCAGGCGTCGGCAATTCAGCCGCCACTTCCAAACGCAGCAAAGGCGTGACCGTGTCCGCTTTGGGATCACTCGACAAAGCCTGCGCCCATTGCGTGCGTTGCGCGGGCGTGAGCTTGGAGCCAATCGCTTGTGCCGCAGGCAACTGGCTGGCATCGCGTTTTTCCCAAGCGTGCATCAATTGTGTGAGCACTTCGCCGTGTGCTTGGGCAGCCAAACGACGCAACGCGTCTTGTGCAGACTCCAACGCAAAGCGCTGTGCACGGAACGCCGCATCGCCCAAACGTGGACCGCGTGGGGCAAACGCATCACGACCGTCACGTGAAGGACGAGCTGCGCCGTCACGGTCACGACCAAAACCGGCACCTTTATCACCGGCACGGTCGCCAAACTTGCCGCCACCGGGCTTGCCATCACGGCCGCGTCCAACGGGGGCCACTTCGGTGCGTTTTTGACCTGGGCGGTCATCACCACGCACCGCCACCACAGGACGTGGTGCAGCTTTGGGCGCGGGGGCTGGTGTTACAGCGGTTGCTGACTCCGGAGCTTCAGAGGAAGGCTCGGCGCCGACCTCGGGAGCGGCGGACGTATCGGCTGATGCATCGCTGGCCTCTGGGACCAAAGATGCTTCAGCAGGCAGCACGTCCGATGATTCAGCAGGCTTTGCTGCGTCCGCGGCAGGGGCGGGAGTCGCAGCAGCTACCACGGGTGCAGGCATTTCGCCACGCGCAATTTGCTCCAGCGCTTGCATGGCTGAGCGAATTTGCGCGCCGTCGCCTTTGGCGATGGCCGACTCCAGCGCCTTGGACGCGTCGATCACGGCTTTGTCATGCGGTGTCAACGCAGTTTGG
Source organism: Limnohabitans sp. (assembly GCF_031539175.1). Taxonomy (GTDB): domain Bacteria; phylum Pseudomonadota; class Gammaproteobacteria; order Burkholderiales; family Burkholderiaceae_C; genus Limnohabitans. The sequence goes on from NZ_JAVKLQ010000022.1 coordinate 10,845, forward strand.
GTCTGTTCACGCGACGATGTTTTGCGGGCAAACGCCTCGTCAATCGGCTGGCGGAAGGCGTCCCACAGTTTTTGTTCTTGTTTACGGTCCAACACCACGGTGTGGGCCTCTTCTTGCCAACGCTGTTGCAAGGCTTTGACCGCATCAATGCGCAAGGTGGGCGCAGCACCCAACTCTTGGGCTTCGGCAATCAAGGCATGGCGACGGGCCAAGCTGGCTTTTTGCACCGCTTCTAAAGGCTCATGGGCCGCGTGAATGACCGCTTTCCATGTCGGTTGCAACTCGGCAAACATCTTTTCGCTCAGATGGCCGCTGTCGCGCCAGCGTTGTGCGAATTGGTGCAATTGACGCGCCACGCCTTTCCAATCAGGGCCTTGTGCATGCTCAGCCGACCACGCTTTGACTTCTTCAATCAGGGCCAAACGCTGGGCTTTGTGCGCTGCAGTTTGTGCGCGGGCTTCCTTGAGCCACACATCGACCACTTCGTGCGCACGGTTACAAGCGGCGTCAAAGCGCTTCCACAACGCGGGGTTGGGCGCTGCTTCTTTGTCGATCTTTTTCCATTGGTCGCGCAGGTTGCGCAAAGCTTCTTGCAACTTGCGGCCGCCCATGGCAGGCACACGCGCTTCAGCCGCTGGCGCAGCTTGGGCGGATTTGGCATCAGCAGGTGCCGCAGCGACTTCAGCGACTGGGGCCGATTGTTGTGCGACGTCAGCAGGTGCCACCACTTCAGGGGTTGCGACAGCCTCAGGTGCAGTTTCGGCCACAGGTGCCACGACTTCGGCCGCGATAGCAGGCTCGGTGTCAGCAGCCAGTGCGGCCGTGGTCGTGGTCGTGGTCGTGGTCGTGGTCGTATCCGCAACCACACGCGGCTTCTTAGGTGCAGCAGCAGGTTTAAACAAGGCTTCGGCTTGGAGCACCAACTCCATGCGCTTTTGGTCCACCACGGCTTTGTCGGCGGTAGGCTTGACCTTGCGGGTCACGTCCAAGCCACCAACGGCAGGGGCTTTGGGCGCAGGCGCTGCTTTTTGGGGCAACACTTCGCCACGGGCCACACGCACTTGATCGGCCCAAGCAGGCACGGCGGGCAACGGTGCAGCGGCGTCTGCGGCGGCGGCTTCGGTCAAGGTCAACGCGGCGCTAAAGGCGGTCCACACCGCTTGCACTTGTTGCGCACTGGTTTGCAAAGCGGGGGCAAATTTGGCATCCACGCTGGGCCATTGGGCATCGGCGGCCAAGGCTTGGGCTTGGGCATTCCAACGGTCTAAATCGGCTTGCAGGCCATCGCGCAGGGCCAAGGCGTCTTGCCAAGGCTTGGTGGAGAGCACTTCAATGCGCTGCGCCAACAGCACAGCGGCTTCACGCTGCACTTGGGTTTGGTGCTGCAAATCTTCAATGGCTTTGACGCGTTCGGCCAAAGAAGTCTTCAAACCGGCCAAGGGTTCACGCGACAAAGGCGCACCGGCTTTGGCGGCGTCACGTTGCCAACCCATGGCATCGGCCAAGTTGATGCGGGCCGCATCGCGCAAGGCCTCGCCTTTGGTGGCCCACTCCACAATCAGGGCGTCTTGATCTTTGGTGCGACGCAGCTCATCGAGCTTTTCGCGCAACACTTTGGCCGCGCCCTTGTCTTTGCTGCTCATTTCGTTAAAAACGGCTTGCAATTGCTCCAGCGTGGGTTGGCCAGCCAGCCAGTCGCGCAGGCGTGCCGTGCGGTCTCCCGAGTTAGAAGCGGTGAAGGCGCCGCCCGTCAAAACGTCAAGGGCAGCTAGGTCGAGGGGTTTCGCAGAAGAATCAGTCACAAGTAGAGCTCACAGTAAATTAGCAGTGATTGTCGCCTAGGCTTTAAAATTTTCATTCTCCTGACTTTATAAATTTGCACTAATGACCCTGGTTGCCACATTCACGCGAGGATTGCGCACGTTTGCATCCGACGTGGCCCAAGGCTTTTTTGCCATCACCCACAACGGCATGGCCGTGGTGGGCCTGTCTTTGTTCTTCTTCGTGGTGGCCATGACGGTGCGTCCCGATTTGCGCGCCATCACCGAGACCAAGCTGATTGGCTGGTTGCAGGAACGCCAGTACGATGCCACTGGCTTGGCCTCCGACGTCGATGCGGTCGACCGTGCCACCGCCACCGACCCCCGAGATTTACCCAAGCAACAAGCCAATTTGGCCTATTGGCTGAGCCGCAAATACCGCGTGGCCCCCGAGCCCGTGAGCGCTCTGGTCAGCGAAGCCTACGACTTGGGGCCCCGCAATGACATCGACCCGACGCTGATTTTGGCGGTCATGGCCGTCGAATCGAGCTTCAACCCCTTCGCGCAAAGCAATGTGGGCGCCCAAGGCCTGATGCAAGTGATGACCAAGGTGCACGCCGAGAAATACCAAAGCTTTGGCGGCGCCATGGCCGCTTTTGATCCCGTCGCCAACCTTCGCGTCGGTGTGAACGTGCTCAAAGAATGCATCACCCGCGCGGGCAGCGTGGACGGTGGCCTGCGGCTTTATGTGGGCGCAGGCAATACCAAAGACGACAGCGGTTACGCCGCCAAAGTTGTGGCCGAGCATGGGCGCTTGCTGCAAGTCGCCAAGGGCGTCAAAGTGCCCACCACCCCACCGCCAGCAACCGCTGCCGAAGCGGCCACGGCCCGTTTGGAGAGTTTGTGGGAGAAAGCCCAGCGTCTGACGCCATTCGGCAAAGAGCCCAAAGACGAAGAAGATCCACGGTAAACTCTGACCGCGCGCAACTGGCGATAGGCGTAGGGGGCTTAGCCCTTGACCGCTGACGTGGATGTATGACCACTGGGAAGCGCGCAGCCTCTTTGATGAAGAGGTGTTTTGCCGTTCGCCTGGGCAGCCATTACTCCACCTTTTTCTAGGACTGCCAGTATGTACAACCGCAACATCTTGATCGAACACACCGACCCCGAAGTTTGGGCCGCCATTCAAGCCGAAAACGCTCGCCAAGAGCACCACATTGAACTGATCGCCAGCGAAAACTACGCCTCCCCCGCCGTCATGCAAGCCCAAGGCTCGCAACTGACCAACAAATACGCCGAGGGCTACCCTGGCAAGCGCTACTACGGTGGCTGTGAATTCGTCGACGTGGCTGAGCAACTCGCCATCGACCGCATCAAAAAAATCTTCGGTGCAGACGCTGCCAACGTGCAACCCCATTGCGGCGCATCGGCCAACGAAGCGGTGTTCCTCGCTTTCTTGAAGCCCGGCGACACCATCATGGGCATGAGCTTGGCCGAAGGTGGTCACTTGACCCACGGCATGGCCCTGAACATGTCTGGCAAATGGTTCAACGTCGTGTCTTACGGCTTGGACAGCAAAGAAGCCATCGACTACGAAGCGATGGAAGCCAAAGCCCGCGAACACAAACCCAAGTTGATCGTGGCGGGTGCATCGGCCTACAGCTTGCACATCGACTGGGCACGCTTTGCCAAGATCGCCAAAGAAGTTGGCGCGATCTTCATGGTCGACATGGCCCACTACGCGGGCTTGATCGCCGCAGGCCAATACCCCAACCCCGTGCCTCACGCTGACGTCGTGACATCGACCACCCACAAGAGTTTGCGCGGCCCACGTGGCGGCATCATCTTGATGAAGGCAGAGCACGAAAAAGCCATCAACAGCGCCATCTTCCCTGGCCTGCAAGGCGGCCCGTTGATGCACGTCATCGCAGCCAAGGCCGTGGCGTTCAAAGAAGCCATGCAGCCTGAGTTCCAAGCGTACCAAGCCCAAGTGGTGAAAAACGCCAAGATCGTGGCTGAGACTTTGACAGCGCGCGGCCTGCGCATCGTCAGCGGCGGCACACAAAGCCACGTGATGTTGGTGGACCTGCGCTCGAAGAAGATCACCGGCAAAGAAGCCGAAGCCGCCTTGGGCGCGGCCCACATGACGATCAACAAGAACGCCATCCCCAACGACCCAGAAAAACCATTCGTCACCAGCGGTGTGCGCATTGGCACACCCGCGATGACCACCCGTGGTTTCAAGGACGAAGAAGCGCGCATCACCGCCAACTTGATCGCTGACGTGTTGGACAATCCACACGACGAGGCCAACATTGCGGCAGTGCGTGCCAAGGTGCATGCCTTGACCAGCCGCTTCCCGGTCTACAAGTGATCGACGCCACGGACTGCTGATTTATGAAATGTCCTTTCTGCGGCCACTTGGAAACCCAAGTGGTCGAGACGCGCATCTCAGAAGACGCAACATCCGTGCGTCGTCGTCGGCAGTGTGGCGCTTGTGACAAGCGCTACACCACCTACGAGCGGCCCGATGTGAGCTTTCCGAACATTGTCAAAAAAGACGGTCGACGCATCGAGTATCAACGCCAAAAGCTGCTCGACTCCATGAGCTTGGCCTTGCGCAAACGCCCCGTCAGCACCGAACAGGTGGACAACGCGATTGAGCACATCGAAGAAAAGCTGCTCAGCTCGGGTCAGCGCGAACTGCCCACCACCCGCATCGGCGAGTTGGTGATGCGCGAGTTGAAAAAACTCGACAAAGTGGCCTACATCCGCTTTGCCAGCGTCTACCGCAGCTTCGAGGACATCGACGACTTCAAGAGTTTGGTGGACGAAGTTCGCACGTAGTTTTCGAGTTGTAACAAAGCGTCGCCCAAACTCAGAGGCCTAGCATTTGCGACATGCAAACGCTGGGCTTTTCTGTTTTCAGAGCATCTAACCCGCAAGGCTTCACGCTCGTGGAGTTGCTGGTTTGCCTTGGGCTAATGGGCGTACTTGCGGCCTTCGCTGCCCCGAATTGGCTCCGATTTCAAGAACGTGCCCGCATCGAAGCCACCCGCGACCAATTGGTCAACGACCTGCAAAACGCACGCTTGCGCGCCCTGCAACTCGGCCAAACCTTGGAGCTGTCGCGACTGAACGACTGCACATGGGCCACCTCGGCAGGCGCTGATTGGGGCTGCGGTTGGCAGCTGAGCACCAAAGCCGACAAACAGACCCTGCTCACCACGCCGTTGCACACGGCGCTCAGCGTGACGTTCGCCAAATCTGATCCCCTCGAGATCAGCCTGCGCGGCGATTTAGGCACCGTGGGCGATCGCTGGGTGATCAAATCGCGCCAAACAGGGCTGACTGCGGCGAACACCGTGTGCCTCAACAGCGCCAGCCGGATTCGTTGGGTGACGGGGGAGAGTTGCAGTTGAATTCTCCATGTCCAGCACGCAGCAGCCAACGCACAGGTTCGAATCAGCAACGCGGCTTTGCCTTGCTGGAAGCCTTGATGGCACTGTTGCTGCTCGCCTCAGGCGTGTTGTCTTTGTTGTGGATGCACCAACAAGCCTTGGCCTTACAACGCCAGCAAACCCTGCGTGCCGTCGCGATGGGACTGGCGGACGATTTGGCCGAGCGCATGCAGCTCAACGCCCCTCGCAGTGCCGACTACGCCAAGACGTGGGGCACCTCCGCGCTAGGCACAGGCAAGCCGCCTGACTGCACCGCTCAACCCTGCTTACGCACCGAACTTGCCCAGTGGGACATGCAGCAACTGCAACAAACCCTACAAAGTCAACTGCCCGATGGCGACGCTGCCGTGTTCACCCTCACCGATGCTCCCGGCTGGTGGGGCATCGTGCTCGCGTGGCGCGACGACCGCATGACCTACCGCACCGACAGCGCTTCGGGAACCCCCGTTTGCCCCGACAACAAAAGTTGTTGGCGCCTGTTTTTTCGTCCGGCGGTGTGAGATGCGCGGCCCACCCAACGCCTACGGCTACACCCTGCCCGAGTTGCTGATTGGCCTGTCTTTGGGATTGATGGTGATCGCAGCAGCCACCGCAGCCTACGGCGTGAGCCGACAAACGTGGGCCACGATGTCCGCCATTGATGCCGTTCACGCCAATGCCCGCATGGCCTTGCGCAAAGTCCGCGAACATGCACACATCGCGGGCGCAGCCTACCTCGACCGAACGGCCTCGCCTGCGACCAAACTCTCTGCCGCCTACAGCCCCGACCAACCCGATTTGCAAGGCGTGAACGGCAACAAAGCCGAAGAACGCGTCGCACTGGGCCATTGGCGCCTGGTGAACGAGCGCGACTGCCAAGGCAACAAAGTCGACACGACCCCCACCATCCGAAACGATTTCAAACTCAACACCAACAAAGAACTGACCTGCAAAGACCTCACCCCCACCAGCAGCACCTACCAAGCCCTGGCCGAAGGCGTAGAAGACTTTCAAGTGCGCTACGCCCAAGGCGATCCCATCGCCCAAACTTTGCAGTGGAAAACAGCCGACCAAGTCAGCGCCATGTCGCAAGTGCTGGCCATCGAGGTCTGCTTGCGCTTGGCGAGCATCAACACGGTCAACAACCTAGGCACCGGCAACACGACCAGCCCAGGGTGCTCGGGCGAAACGGTGACCGCCGATGGTCGCTTGCGACGGGTGTTTCGCCGTGTCATCACCTTGCGCAATCGCGATGGACGCATGCCATGAGACAAGCCCCCCCCTGCGACAAGGGCTTGGCTCTGCCCACGGTGATGGTCATGCTCGCACTGGCCAGTGTCAGCACGCTGCTGGCGTGGCGTCATTTGTGGGTCAACGAGGTACTGCTGAAAACCGAAGCCGATCAACTGCGCACCCAACACAAAGCGCAAGCCGTGCTGCCCTTGGCAGTGCAAGACATCGTGGGCAGCGCCAGCGCAGCAAGCGCCCCCAGCATGCCCGACCTGCGTCACACCCCAGGCGACAACACGCAAACGCACCCGTTCTTTCCGACCACCTTGGCTGAGCGCGACCTGTTGCGCCAACGCTTGGGCAACGACGTCTGTCGAGCGGGTATTTGCGCGGTCACGCCACCGCTACCCGACAAAGCAGACCCCTTCTCGCTGCCCACCACTTGGAAAAGCATGACCGCATCGGCCATGCCCGTCAGCGCCAGCGACACGCCCTACGGTGCTGAAACGGCTTGGTACTGGGTCGACATTCAGCCTGACTCAACCCAAATTCCCGCAGCGGCGAGCGCCAACAGCACGCCACCCTTTATTTACCGCATCACCGTCTTGGCCAATGGCCTACTGCCCAGCAGCAGCAGCACCGTACTGCAAACCCTGTGGACACGTGCCAGCCTGAGCGACACCCGCGGACAACGCCACAGCTGGCGCATCTTGCAAGACTAAGAACCTGATGAGCCACCCCCACAGCGCCAAAAGCAGGGCGAATTGCGCCCATCAAAGCGCCATACCATCCGACGCTCAGCAAGGTTTCACCCTGCTGGAACTGACCGTCGCCCTCGCCTGCACAGCCATCCTCACCAGTTTGGCGTGGCCCAATTACCAAGCCCTGATGCAACGCAACCAACGGGCCCAAGCCCGAACGGCATTGCTGCAAGCCGCCCATGGGCTAGAGCGCGCCGCCAGTGCCAACGGCAACTACCCCGCGCCTGCCGATGTGCCTGCGAGCGTTTTGCAGCTCGACGGCGGCAGCTACAAACTCAGTCTCATCAGCACCACCCAAACCTACACCCTCAGTGCCGCGCCACTCGGACCTCAAAACGCAGACGTCTGTGGCACCTTGACGCTCAACCACCTTGGCGCTCGCGGCGTGCAAAACGCCAGCCAAACGGCGGCCCTCTGTTGGGGCAAATAAAGCACAGCAAAAGCACCAAGTCATGGGCCATTGATAATTGACCTATGCCTTTTTCTGCACCAGACACCGTCTTCATGCGCCAAGCCTTGGCCCTGGCCCGTGAAGCACTTTTCCTCACCTCACCTAACCCTCGCGTGGGCTGCGTCATCGTCAGCCCCCAAGGCGTGGTGCTGGGCAGCGGCCACACGCAGCGCGCTGGCGAAGCGCATGCCGAAGTGATGGCCTTGCGTGATGCGCAAACCAAAGGCCAGACCGTCACAGGCGCCACGGCCTATGTGACGCTAGAGCCCTGTAGCCACCAAGGCCGCACCGGCCCCTGCTGCGATGCCCTCATCCAAGCGGGGCTGACACGCGTGGTGGTGGCCGCAGGCGACCCCAACCCGCAAGTGGCGGGTCAAGGCATCGCACGTTTGCGTGCGGCAGGTGTTGAGGTGGAAGTGGGTTTGCTCGAGGATGAAGCTCATGAGCTCAACATCGGGTTTTTCAAGCGCATGACACAAGGCACCCCATGGGTGCGCCTCAAAATCGCCGCCTCACTGGATGGTCAAACCGCGCTCGAAAACGGTGTCAGCCAATGGATCACCGCCGAACCTGCCCGCCAAGATGGTCACGCGTGGCGAGCCCGCGCCTGCGCCGCCCTGACCGGCATTGGCACCGTGCTCGAAGACGACCCGCAGCTCGATGTGCGCGCCGTACCCACCCCACGTCAGCCCACACTGGTGGTGATGGACAGCAAACTCGAAACCCCGCTCGCCGCCAAGCTGTTTGCTCCCCAGCGCCCCGTTTGGATTTATTGCGCCATCGACCTGCCAGAACGACGCGCGGCCCTCGAAGCCCAAGGCGCACAGGTGATTTGCCTGCCCAACCCCCAAGGCAAAGTCGACCTCGCGGCCATGTTGAAAGATTTGGGATCTAGGCAAATCAACGAAGTTCACGTCGAAGCGGGTCACAAACTCAACGGCTCGCTGCTGCGGGCGGACTTGGTGGACGAATTTTTGGTCTACCTCGCCCCCCAACTCATCGGCCAAGGGCGTGGCATGACCAACCTCGGCCCGCTCACCCAATTGAGCGATGCCAAACCCCTTCACTTTCACGAAGTGACACAAATCGGGCCTGATTTACGGATATTGGCCCGACCTGCGCGGTAAGCCGCGCGTAAACCTGCGAAAATATAGACTATGTTCACCGGAATCATCACCGGCGTGGGGCGCATCACCGCTGTCCACGACCTGGGAAGCTCTTTACACCACGGCAAGCGCCTCACCCTGCAGGCGCCCGCTGGTTATCTCGACGACGTCGGTTTGGGGGACAGCATCGCTTTGAACGGCGCTTGCATGACCGTCACCAGCTTTGACCTCGACACCGATCAATTCACCATCGACATCTCCGCCGAATCGCTGGCCCGTACCAGTGGCTTGGCCGAATTGGGTCGCGTCAACCTTGAAAAAGCCTTGCGCGCCCACGATCGCTTGGGCGGGCACATCGTGTCAGGCCATGTCGATGGCATCGGCACCGTCACCTATTTCGCACAGATCGGCGAAAGCTGGGAATTGCGCGTGATGGCCCCCCCTGACTTGGCCAAGTACTTGGCCTACAAAGGCTCGATCACCATCAACGGCGTCAGCTTGACCGTCAACCGCGTCGATGACTTCTTGGGCGACCACGGTCCGCAAGGGCACGACGCCCTGCGCGGCTCGGAAGTCAGCATCAACCTCATTCCCCACACGGTGGACAACACCGCACTCGGCGCGCTGCAAGCAGGCAGCACCGTGAACCTCGAAATTGACACCGTGGCACGGTACGTCGAACGCATGTTGCGCGTCGACGCCTCGTTGGCCGCCCCCACCTCTTTGAAAGCTCACCCATGAGTGCACCCCAAACAGCAACGTACAAGGCGCCCGTCGGCATTTCTCCCGTGGAAGACATCGTCGCCGAGATGAAGGCCGGCCGCATCGTGATCTTGGTCGATGAAGAAGACCGCGAAAACGAAGGCGATTTGGTGTTGGCCTCGGACCACGTGACACCCGAAGCCATCAACTTCATGGCCCGCTTTGGCCGTGGGCTGATTTGCCTCACGCTCACCCGCGAACGCTGCAATTACTTGAAATTGCCCCCCATGGCCGCGCGCAACGGCACGGTCTACAGCACGGCGTTCACCGTCTCGATCGAGGCGGCGGAAGGCGTGACCACCGGCATTTCGGCGGCCGACCGCGCACGCACCATTCAAGTGGCCGTGGCCAAAGCCACCCAGCCCACCGACTTGGTGCAACCCGGCCATGTGTTCCCGCTGCAAGCGGTGGATGGCGGCGTGCTGATGCGCGCGGGCCACACCGAGGCCGGTTGCGACTTGGCCGCCATGGCCGGTTGCTCGCCCTCTTCCGTGATTTGCGAAATCATGAAAGACGATGGCACCATGGCCCGTTTGCCTGATTTGCAAATCTTCGCGGCCGAACACGGCCTAAAGATCGGCACCATCGCCGATTTGATCGAGTACCGCAGCCGCAACGAATCTCTGGTTCACAAAGTGGGCTCGCGCCCTATGGCCACCGCACACGGTGAGTTCACGGCGAACGCCTACAAAGACATGACGAGTGGCGCCGTGCATTTGGCACTCGTCAAAGGCACATGGCAGCCTGACGCCGAAGTGTTGGCGCGGGTGCACGAACCGCTGTCTGTCTTCGATGCCTTAGAGCCCAACCGCATCATGCACTCGTGGGGCTTGGATGCCACCATGCAGCGCATTGCCAAAGAAGGCCACGGCGTGGTCGTGTTGCTGAACTGTGGCGAAAGCGGCGAGCAGCTGCTGGCGCAGTTTGAAGGCACGGCACGTTCAGCCCATGCCCCAGAGCGTGGCCGCATGGACTTGCGCACTTATGGCGTGGGCGCGCAAATTCTGCGCGACTGCGGCGTGCACAAAATGCGCCTCATGGGCAACCCACGCCGCATGCCCAGCATGACCGGCTACGGACTTGAAATCACGGGCTACCTCTCCAAAGAGTAAAACCTTCACAGAATAAAACTCGCAAAGAATAAAAATATGTTTGTCTCTAACCTCGCCTCCACCACCACGCTCGACGGCAGCGCTTTGAAAATTGGCATTGTCCAAGCGCGTTTCAACGACGACATCACCAACGCACTCGCCGCTGCGTGCATCGCCGAGCTCAAAGCCATGGGCGTGGCCGACGACCGCATCACCCATGTGCATGTGCCAGGCGCGCTTGAAGTGCCCTTGGCCTTGGCTGCACTCGCGCAAATTGAAGACCCCGAACCGTTCAGCGCCCTCATCGCGCTGGGCTGCATCATCCGCGGCGAGACCTACCACTTTGAGTTGGTGGCCAACGAGTCGGGCGCAGGCGTGACGCGCGTGGGCATGGACTATCACATCCCGATTGCCAACGCCATCCTCACCACCGAAGACATGCCCCAAGCGGTGGCACGTCAAACCGACAAAGGCCGCGATGCGGCACGCGTGGCGGTCGAAATGGCGTTGTTGTTGGAGCAATTGGCATGAGCGACCACACCCCTTCCAGCGCCGACAAAGCACCACGTAAAACCGAGACTAAGAGCGCCGCAAAATCAGGCCGCAGCCGCTCGCGTGAATTTGCGTTGCAAGGCCTCTACCAATTTTTGGTGGGCAAAAACGAAGCCGCTGACATCGATGTGTTCACGCGCGACTTGAGCGGCTTCCACAAATCCGACTCGGTGCACTACGACGCACTGCTGTACGGTTGCGTGGAACAACGCGAGCTGCTCGACGCCTTGATCGTGCCCTTGCTGGACCGCAAGATCGAAGAAATCTCCCCCATCGAACACGCGGTGATGTGGATGGGCGCGTACGAGTTCAAGCATTGCATCGACGTGCCTTGGCGCGTGGTGCTGAACGAATACATTGAATTGGCCAAATCATTTGGCGGCACCGACGGCCACAAGTATGTGAATGCGGTATTGAACGGCTTGGCCCCGCAACTGCGTCCGCACGAAGTGCAAGCCGACCGCGCCAAAGGCATCGTGCGTTCTTGACCATGAAAATTGCCCAGCGCGCGCAGCGCATTGAGCCGTTTTACGTGATGGAGGTGGCCAAAGCCGCCGCCGAACGCGCAGCCAAAGTGGCGCACACCGAGGCGCCCATGATCTTTTTGAACATTGGCGAACCCGACTTCACCGCCCCACCGTTGGTGCAAGAAGCCGCTGCCCGCGCCGTCCACGATGGCCTCACCCAATACACCCCCGCGCTGGGCTTGAGCGCCTTGCGCGAACGCATCAGCGCTTGGTACGCCACACGATTTGGCGTGAACGTGCCGGCACGACGCATTGTGGTGACGGCGGGTGCCTCTGCCGCTTTACAGCTGGCTTGTCTGGCCTTGGTCGAAGCGGGTGATGAGGTGCTCATGCCCGACCCCAGCTACCCCTGCAACCGCCACTTTGTGAGCGCCGCAGAAGGCCGTGCCGTGTTGGTCCCCACCACAGCAGCAGAGCGCTTTCAGCTCAGTGCCGCGCAAGTGCGTGAGCACTGGGTGAATAACCAAACACAAGGGGTGTTGTTGGCCTCGCCGTCCAACCCCACGGGCACCTCGATTCACCCCGATGCATTGCGCGCCATTCACAACGAGGTGTCGCAACGGGGTGGCTTCACCTTGATCGACGAGATTTATTTGGGTCTGAGCTACGACGCGCAGTTTGGCCAGTCCGCGCTTGGGCTGGACGACCAAGTCATCAGCATCAACAGCTTCTCCAAATACTTCAACATGACCGGTTGGCGCTTGGGCTGGTTGGTGGTGCCCGATGCGCTGCTGCCCGTGGTGGAGCGCTTGGCACAAAACCTGTTCATCTGCGCCAGCACGGTGGCTCAGCATGCGGCATTGGCCTGCTTTGAGGCAGACAGCATTGCCGAATACGAGCGCCGTCGTGCCGAATTCAAAGCACGCCGCGATTTCTTTGTGCCCGCCTTGAACGCACTGGGCCTGAACGTGCCGGTCATGCCTGACGGGGCGTTTTACGCCTGGGCCGACTGCACCGCAGCCTGTGACAAACTGGGCATTCAAGGCAGCTGGGACTTCGCTTTTGAGGTCATGAAACAAGCCAACATTGCCATTGCCCCCGGTCGTGATTTTGGCCATGCCGACACCGCGCAGTTTGTGCGCTTCTCCACAGCGCGTTCCTTGCCCGAATTGCAAGCGGCTGTGACGCGTTTGCAAACCCTTTTAGGTTGAACCGCATGACCCACCCCGCCCCGTTTGAACACGCTGTGCGCATTTATTGGGAAGACACCGATGCCGGTGGCATCGTCTTCTACGCCAATTACCTGAAGTTTTTTGAGCGCGCGCGCACCGAGTGGTTGCGTGCCTTAGGCATTGGCCAACACGCCCTGCGCGAAGAAACAGGTGGCATGTTTGTGGTGAGCGAAACCACCGTCAAATACCACCGCCCCGCCCAACTCGACGACCTGCTGCGCGTCACGGCGCGTCTGAGTGAAGGTGGGCGCGCCAGCTTGGTCATTGCCCAACAGGCGTGGCGCGGCGATACCCTGCTGTGCGAAGGCACCATTCGCATCGGCTGGGTGGACGAAAGCACACTAAAGCCTGCGAGAATCCCCCCCTCTGTATTGGAACGTTTGACATGACACAAGACTTTTCCATCATCCATTTGTTGCTCAACGCCAGTTGGGTCGTGCAAGTGGTGGTGCTGATGCTGATGGGCGTATCCATCGCCAGTTGGACCGCGATCTTCCGCAAAATCATTTCGATCAAACACGTCAAAGCGTTGAACGATGAGTTCGAGCGCGAGTTCTGGTCTGGCACCAGTTTGAACGAGCTGTTTGCCTCGGCCGCGCAAAACGCGAAGCACTCTGGCCCGATGGAACGCATCTTCGCCAGCGGCATGCGCGAGTACCAAAAACTGCGTGAACGTCGCATCAACGACAGCAGCGCGTTGATGGACGGCGCACGTCGCGCCATGCGTGCCAGCTACCAACGCGAAATGGACGCCATTGAGTCCAACCTGTCGTTGCTGGCATCGGTCGGTTCGGTGTCACCTTACGTCGGGTTGTTCGGCACCGTCTGGGGCATCATGCATGCCTTCACAGGCTTGGCTGGCATGCAACAAGTGACCTTGGCCAAAGTGGCGCCCGGCATTGCCGAAGCCTTGGTGGCTACCGCCATTGGTTTGTTTGCCGCCATTCCAGCAGTGCTGGCCTACAACCGCTTCTCGCGTGACATTGACCGCATCTCGATCAAGCTGGAAACCTTCATTGAAGAGTTCAGCAACATCTTGCAGCGCAACGTCAGCGCATCGCCTAACGCCAACTGAGCGACAGACCCAACATGGCTTCCATCGCTCCCCGCTCAGGCCGTGGCCGTCGCGCCATGAACGACATCAACATGGTGCCGTTCATCGACGTGATGCTGGTGTTGCTGATCATCTTCATGGTGACCGCGCCTTTGATTTCGCCCAGCGTGATTGACTTGCCCAGCGTGGGCAAAGCCTCGTCGGTGCCCGACCAAGTGATTCACGTCGAAATCAGCAAAGACGAAAAAATCACGCTCAAAAGCACAGGTACCGTGAGCAAAACCATGCCAAGCTCGCTGAGCACTTTGGCGCGTGATGTCAAAACCTTGCAAGGCGAAGTGGCACAAGGCCCCGTGGTGATCACGGCCGATCGCACCATCAAGTACGAAACCGTGGTGAAAGCCATGGACACGCTGCAACGCTCAGGCGTGCAGCGCGTGGGCTTGTCGGTCCAACTCGCTGAGTGACGCCCACACGCCCGTTGTCGCTGCCATGAGTGTCCAAGCCCAACATCTGGAATTTGCCCCGCCGCCCGCTGAAGGCACGGGTCGCTCGTTGGCGGCTGCCTTGTTTGTGCACGGCTTGTTGCTGGTGGCACTGACCGCGGGCATTCAATGGCAACAAGACGATAGCCTGTCGGTCGAAGCCGAGCTGTGGTCGGCTGTGCCGATGGCTGCCGCGCCCCCGTTGGCGGCTGTTGAACCACCGCCGCCCCCTCCGCCAGAGCCCAAGCCTCAGCCCAAACCTGAACCCATTCAGAAGCCTGTGGTGGTCAAACCGCCGCCGCCCGAGCCCAACCGCGAGGCTGAAATTGCGTTGGCCAAACGCCGCAAACAACTCGACGATGAAAAAAAGCTGCAAGAGGCCAAAGAAGCAGAGAAGCGCAAGCAACTCGAACATAAAAAAGAAGAAGACAAAAAAGCCGAGTTGAAAAAGGCCCAAGAGAAAAAAGACAAGCTCAAGGCCGAAGAAGAAAAGCGCAAGCTCGACGCCAAGCGTGACGACGAACGCAAAGAAAAAGAGCGCAAAGAAGCCAAGCAACTGCAAGCGCAAAAAGACGCCAAGCAAGCCGCTGAAGACGCTAAAAAGCTCGATGCCATTCGCTCCGAGAATATGCGTCGCATCGCGGGCATGGCTGGCGCGACAGGCAGCGAAAACGCCACTGGAACAGCGCTGCGCGCCTCCGGTCCGTCCGACAGTTACGGCGGTCGCATTCGTGCACGCATCAAGCCCAACATCACGTTCACCGAAGACATCGCCAGCAACACGCCTGCGGAGGTGGAAGTGCGCTGCGCGCCTGATGGAACCATCGTGGCCCGCAAGCTGGTCAAATCCAGCGGCAATACCGCATGGGACAACGCGGTGCTCAAAGCCATCGACAAAACCGAAGTGCTGCCACGCGACACCGATGGGCGCGTGCACTCGCCGCTGATCATCAGCTTCCGCCCCCGCGATTAACAGCCCGCCAACACGCGCGAGACAAGGTCGGTTTGTTACAACGTTCGTTCACGGTGGATGTGTTCAAAGTGGTGGCTGCACAGTTGATCGTGTGGCACCACTTCTCAGCCTACGGCCCCATGTCGGACACGATGAACCTGCAGTGGCCACAGTTGATCGACTGGCTGTACAACAACGCGCGGCTGGCCGTGCAGGTATTTTTGGTGGTGGGCGGCTTTTTGGCCGCGCAATCGGTGATGAACAAAACCGTGACCCACCCTGTCATCAGCATCGTCAAACGTTTCTTGCGTTTGGCGCCAATTTACATGTTGACGCTCAGCCTCATCACCTTGGCCGTTGCGCTGTCTCGCGCCAACATCAATGCCGATTGGTTGCCCAACGCTCCCACCTTTTCGCAATTTTTAGCCCACGCGTTCTTGGTCCACGACCTGCTCGGGGTGGAGGCCCTGTCCAGCGGCGTGTGGTACGTGGCCATCGACTTTCAGTTGTTCGTGGTTTTGGTGGTGCTGTGCAACAGGTTGCAGGGGTTGGGCACGCGCGCACTGTCACTCGGCGTGGCGTTGCTGTGCGTGGCGTCGATGGGGTGGTTCAACCGTGAGCGCGCGCTCGACATCTGGGCCATCTATTTCTTTGGCGCGTATGGCTTGGGTGTTTTGGCGGCGTGGGCCAAGCGCTCGGCCTTTGACGCTGGGGTGTTTTGGGTCACGGCATTGCTGGGCGTGGGGGCCTTGTGGGTGGAGTACCGCACGCGTTTGAATTTGGCGCTGGTCATCGCCATTTGGCTCACGATCAAGCCCAAGAGCATGGTCCATTGGACCCCCATGAAACGCGTGGTGCATCGCTTGGCCAACAGTGCCTATGTGCTGTTTCTGACGCACTTCGGCGTGATTGTGGTGTTCAGCGCGATGTGGAACACCAGCCATTTTTACAACCCTGTCACCGCTTTCGCACTGACAGGGTTTGCGTGGGGCTGCGCTGTTGGACTGGGGTTATTTCTGCATGAAAGAGTAGAAATCCCCGTCCACCACTGGATCTCGCATCAATCTAAGCTGATGTTTTTGCGCTTGACCAACTGATCGTAGATTTTGCTTTTCACGTCGGCATTCTTGCGAATATCGTCCGGTGACCACGTGATGGTCTCAAACGCAAAAGTGTTGAAGCGGGCTTTGACTTCAGGGTCGGCCAACACTTTGAGCACATCGGCGTTGATCTTGGCTTTCACATCGCTGGGTAAGCCTTTGGGCGACACGAGGACCACAAAAGAGTTGACATCGAAACCGGCAAAACCGGTGGCTTCGGTCACAGTGGGCACCTCAGGCATTTGAGGCAAACGCTTGGCTGCAGCCACAGCGAGGTAACGAATCTTGCCGGCTTTGAACACGCCTTGGCTCGATGGAATGCTGGCAAAGCTCCACTGAATATCGCCTGCGCCCACCGAGGTGAACAACTGCGACACCTCGCGGTACGCCACATGCGTCATCTCTGAACCTGTGAGCAACTCCAACTGCTCGCCACCCAAATGGCCTGGGCTACCGATGCCCCACGAACCGTAGCTCACTTTGTTGGGCTCGGACTTGGCAGCTGCAATCAAGTCCTTCATGTTTTGCCATTTCGAATCGGTGGCAACGGCCACCAAAAATGGGGTGCGAAACAGCGGGGCCACAGGGTCAAACGCATTCAGCGTGACAAAGTTTTTTGACTTATAGAGCAGCGGTAGCGCAGACAAATGTTCGCTGTCGAGTTGCAACAAGGTGTAGCCGTCGGCGGGCATGCGTTGGGTCGCGTCAATGGCGATGAAACCACCACCGCCGGGTTTGTTGGTGATGGTCACCGGTTGGTTCCACAACTTGGAAAGTTTTTCAGACACTTGACGCAGCACGGCATCGGGACCACTGCCCGCCGCAAAGGCGGTGACGATGTTGACCGGCTTGGTCGGGAAGCTCGCCGCTTGTTGTGCCCCAGCGGGCAGTGCCCAAGCCATGGCGCCGACCACGCAGGCGGCGGAGAAAGAAGTTTTCAAGAAGTTCATATGCTTTTTATTTGGCGGATTCAAGGACGAAGTGCAACACGCTTTAACGAGGCATGGAATACCTCGTGAGGTGTCTTGAATCCTAGTCGCTTTCTGGGGCGATGATTCAATCGGTTTTCAATCATAGTCAATTCCTCATCCGTC
>NZ_JAVKLQ010000023.1:0-10899 GCF_031539175.1 Limnohabitans sp.
ACCGTGACGGATGAGGAATTGACTATGATTGAAAACCGATTGAATCATCGCCCCAGAAAGCGACTAGGATTCAAGACACCTCACGAGGTATTCCATGCCTCGTTAAAGCGTGTTGCACTTCGTCCTTGAATCCGCCGATTTTGAAAATTTCAAAATTGAAGCGATTCAAACCAATGATGTAGATGCGGTTTCTAGCGATCTGTGGCAAATTGCCTCCGAATGTTGTGAAAGTCGTGCATATGCAAAAGCAATACAAGAAATCAAAGATTCACGTTTTGATATTGTTCATTGGCTCTTCAAGTATGTGTACTCTCACCATACAAAAATGCTCCCATTGTTTGATAGCGAAGTTAAAGCTCAATTTACAGGCATAACGCCAGGGCGTTGGCTGTAATTTTTTGTCTTACTAAATACATTCAAAAATCACCTTTTGGTCGTTTGACCAATTCATCAACCCCGTGGGGACTCTCCTCACGGGGGTCTCCATTTTTTACTTTGGAGATCACATGCAAAAATTTGCAGGCCGACTCATCGTCGAAGAAATCAAAGGTCGTAATGGCCTTTTTTGTGTAGGAA
Organism: Limnohabitans sp.; assembly: GCF_031539175.1. Taxonomy (GTDB): domain Bacteria; phylum Pseudomonadota; class Gammaproteobacteria; order Burkholderiales; family Burkholderiaceae_C; genus Limnohabitans. Next base: position 577 of record NZ_JAVKLQ010000023.1, read on the forward strand.
CTTTGAAAACTTCAATTGGAGACTTCAAAGTCAAAGATCCAGCGCTTGATCAATTCAAGCGTGGGAGTTATGAAGGTGATTTTCTTGTTGAAAAAATTTACACCAAGGGCGTGCCATGGCGTGGTGGATTTTTCACAGAACTGATCGCCAAAATTGCAGAGGGTGGTTTCATCATCGCCGATGAGAGCGACGCTCCACCGCAAGATCTTCCATCGACTCAGGCGGAACCAGATCCCGTTGATGAGAAATTTCAAAACACTTCTCAGTCTGCGCCAATACAAGAAGTTGTACGCCCTATTGCCAAGAAACGATCTGAGTCAACTGAAAACGATGACATGGAACTTTTTGGTATCGAGTTGTACTCTGCCTTTATCCAGTGCGCTCAAATCGCGCTAGACCCCACGGTTGATCGGGAGCAATTCCGTAGGCAGCGTGACCGCCTTAAAGAAGCTGGCTATCGCTTCAATGCGCAAGATCAAGTTTGGACAATAGTCCAAGATTAATCCCACCCCCTAACGGAGATGCCGTTAGGGCATCTCCATTCAAAACCCAGAAGGAGATTTCAATGGCACTTATGTTTTCGCGCCTCGCACACAATTTCATCAAGAACGGATATTTCCCAACAGATGAAGTCACTATGGGACGCATCTTGCAAGCGCTTGATGCCTCTGTCGATCAAAAACTGGCGATCCTTGACCCTTGTTGCGGTGAAGGTGCAGCACTAGCTGAAGTAAAAAACCACTTACAAGAGCTTGGAGCAAAGCCCCAGTCTTTTGGGGTGGAATACAACGCGGAGCGATCACAAAATGCTCGGCAATGGCTTGACGTAGTTGCTCATGCCGACATTGCTGAAATGGCAATAAAGGTACGTCAATTTGGATTGCTGCTACTTAATCCACCATACGGAGACATGGTTTCAGATCAAGCGCAGCTTGATGCTGCAACTGGTGGAAAAAAACGTCTTGAGAAGCATTTTTACAGGCTGTCACATCCATGGCTCATGCCTGAAGGTGTGCTGATTTTAATTGTGCCTCACTACGTTTTTGATGCTGAATTTTCTGCCTTGATTGCCAAGAGCTATCGTGATGTGCGAGTATTCATGGCACCAGAGCAAAAATTTAAGCAATGTGTCTTGTTTGGTGTCAAACGAAAAGCTGATCGCCTCGATCCCGAGCTGGCCAGTCAACTTGAAGCCATGGGTACAGGAACTCTTCCTCCCGAGTTACCAGATCACTGGACTTGGCCTTGCTATCAGGTGCCAAACTGTGTCTTAGATTCCATCCAGTTCGTTGCTCATCGCATCGAAACAGATGGTTTAGCTCATGAAGTCGAGCGAATGCACCGATCTACCCTTTGGCCGCAATTTGAACAACACTTTGGTGGCCGTGTTCAAAAGCATCGACGTCCTTTGCGTGCACTACGTGATTGGCATTTGGCGTTGGCACTTGCCGCAGGTCAGATTTCAGGAGTTGTGCGCTCACCCGATGGCCGCATGCTGCTGGTCAAGGGCGACACGCACAAAGATCGTGCTTTAAAAGTGACGTTTGAAGAGACGGGCAAAGACGGTGACATGCGCGAAATCCGTACATTCACCGACAAGTTCGTTCCAGTCATTCGTGCGATTGAGTTCACACCAGGACCGATGTTCGGAAATCTAGTCACGATTCAGTGATTAGAAATTTTTAACCCTTGCGGGACTATCCCGCATGGGGGTGGTTTCGCTTATTTAGGAGATCCACCATGAACACAGCAGCCAATTTATTGGATTGCGCGCAGATATGCGCCTTTTTGTATGCGGGAGCTTTGCAGCACCCTACTCACAGCAAAGACTATGAGGCCTGGAACGGCCACACTGGCTTTGTTTACTTTGCCGCTGAATGTGCTGAACTCATTTCCAAGTATTTGAACCAGCCAGAAAGAGTGAATGAAATTTATCCAGGTGTTCTTTATTACGAAATCATTGAACCACTGGGTGAATGGCTAATTGATCAGGACTCATCACTCACAGGTAGCGACCAAGTGCTAGAACGTTTCATTCAAATCTTTCATGATTGGATAAGAGCGCCAGGGCACTAATTTTCACGACACGTCATTTACTGACTTTTTTCAACCCTAGCGGGAACGTCCCGCATGGGGGATGTTCTCGTATTTTTAGGAGAGCAACCATGGAAAATTTTGAAATTAACGTCCATAAGGACAAGCGCGATGGATGGAAAGCATTAACGCGCATTGAAGTGAACGCCAAGCAGGTGCTCAAAATTTCAACCTACAAACCAATGGCACCAGGCAAAGGTCTTCGAACCCAAGCTTCTGTATTCCAAGTTGAAGGTGGTTTTGAACGTCATGTACTTTCATACGGCATCGCTGGTGACTTTTCAAAGACGTTAATCCACAACTTGCCAAAGCGAATTACAGAAGTCGTGGTGCGTGATCAACACAACCAAGTGTTTACAACACCAGGCTTTCTTGATGCACTTAAATGTGAAATTCAAAAGCACTACGAAGCACAAAATCAGGCCAAGCAAGGCATGGAACAGGAGGCTTCGAATGCTTTATGAAGTTGAACGTTGCCAAGGCATCTTTGTAGACGCTTGTATACGTGATGAAGCTGGTCGTTTGTTGATGCTAAGTGCCTACGGGCGCGATACTGCTATCAAGGAACTTCTTGCTCGCATGCAACTCGGCGCTCAGCACCAAGATGGCTTGCAGGAGCTAACGCTTAAGCCGCAATCTAACGAAGCGCGGTCGCAAAAAGTCTTTATTGGAAATGTCAAAGATCTGGACAAGTTAAGTGGGCGACTGCCCAAGTGCGTGTACGGAAATTTGAATCACTTGTGGCTTTATAACCCTGTCATTTTGGCCCCTGTAAAAGGCGCTGATGTGGCATGGGTAATTGAGCAAGTCCCCAAGTTGCCAAACATTCAAGTCACGAAAGCCCATCAACTCGATCCTGAGATGGTGGACAAGATCAAGACTCGTTTGTGGGCAGCGATTAGCCACTTGGCCAGCATCCCGCTGTTGCCTCACTGGCGCGATCCTGTGATCGCGGCAATTGAGCACAGCATGCTGCTGCGAATGGGTCAACGTGGCCACGAAGACATCAATCCACTGCTCTCTGAGCCTGTCGGGGACTTCATAGTTTTGAAGGTTACTTTGGATCAATCAAAGTTTGCCCAGATCGTCACAGACCTGGTGCGTACCGGACGCTTAGACCTTGGATCTCAAAAAGTGCCTCCAACTACATCAGGCGCATTGCCTGCACATAACCCCATGGCTTTGGCCATGTAACCCTGCCTGAAGGCCGTTTAGACGGTTTACAGGACATTTTTTAACCACCCTAGCGGGGACGCATCCCCGCAAGGGGATGTCTTCGCGTAATTTTGGAGATTTCCCCATGAATGCATATGCAACACCCGAAGTCGATGTGCTCGAAGCAATTGAGATTAGCCCTTCAAAAAACCAGTCAAGCGGTAATGCAGACGGACAAGCTTTGGAGCAAATCATCACTCTGCCGGATTTCATTCGTCAGTTTGGCGAAGGCCTACTGGATGCTGTTCAAGAGCAAAACCCACCGATTTACCAAGAGGTTCGTCGGCTTGAATGGGATCAGCTACTCGACAGTTTGCTTCGCAAGCCGTTCCCTGCTCAAAGCGAGGTAGTTCACGCCATAGGTGAGTTGTTGATCGGTTCAGGTGAGTCCGGAGCCGTTATCAACGGCGAAATGGGCACGGGCAAGACTCTCATGGGCATTGCAACAGCCGCTGTTTTGCACAAAGAGGGCTTTGTTCGCACTTTGGTGATTTCACCCCCTCACTTGGTCTACAAGTGGCGACGTGAAATTATTCAGACGGTGCCACATGCACGAGTTTGGATTTTGAATGGTCCTGACACATTGCGAAAGCTCTTGCAAATCCGCTCAATGCGGGATAAGCCTGAGCATCCTGAGTTTTTCATCCTGGGGCGCGTGCGCATGCGCATGGGCTTTGATTGGAAACCCTCCTACGTCACCCGAATCGTTGGCACCAGTCGTGAAGAAGGTGACTATCAAGTTTTGCGGGTGGCCGCTTGCGGCCATTGCGGAGAGACTATGCATGACGATGAAAACGCCCCCTTGCAGGTATACCTAGCTGACGATTACCTCAATCGTCGGCGTATGTCCTGTAACCATTGCCACGAGCCCTTGTGGACTTTGACACGAGGCAAGGCTCCTGAGAAGTCTCAACGCGATCGTGTCCTCGATGCGCTTCGTCAAATTCCAAGCATCGGCGACAAAACCGCTGAACGTTTGGTTAAAAATTTTGGCGAAGCCATGTTGGCCAACATGCTGGAAGACAACTTTCACAATTTCATCAACTTGATGGACGAAGACGGCGAGCTGTTATTTTCTGATCGACAAGCCAAGCGTATGGAGAGGTTCCTTGGGAACAACGAAATTAGCTTTGGTCAGGGGGGCTACCAGCCCACCGAGTTCATTAAACGGTATTTGCCCAAAGGCTTCTTTGGCACATTGTTGGTAGATGAAGGTCATGAGTACAAGAACGAGGGTTCAGCTCAAGGGCAAGCCATGGGTGTGTTGGCCGCTTGTGCAAGCAAGACCATTTTGCTCACCGGTACTTTGATGGGCGGCTATGCAGATGACTTGTTTCATCTGTTTTATCGCCTCAATCCCAAGATGATGATTGAGGATGGTTTCAGCTACAACGAGCGCAATTCAATTGGGCCAGCGAGCAATGCCTTCATGGCTGCTCACGGTGTTTTGATTGAAACGCAGAAAGAGCGTGACGAAGGTTCGCATCGCACAGCGCGTGGCAACCGTGATAAAACCAGCATCACCAAGGGGCCAGGCTTTGGACCTAAGGGCATCATGCGTTATGTGGTGCCCTATACCGCGTTTTTGAAACTCAAAGACATTGGCGGGAATGTGTTGCCGCCTTATGAGGAGATCTTCATTCCAATCGCTATGGATGAGATGCAAAAGCAAGTCTACGAAATGCGGTTAGCTTCAACGCTGCGCCGAATTTTGAACGACTCGCTGCGTGCTGGAGATCATTCGCTTCTAGGCGTGGTGCTCAACGTGCTGTTAGCGTGGCCTGATTGCTGTTTCCGCGAGGAATACGTCTATCACCCACACCGTAAAACCATGCTGGCTTCGGCACCTAGTCTCTACAGTGATGTTGAGCTTATGCCTAAAGAGCGCAAGCTACTAGAAATCTGTAGGCAACAGCGTCAACGCGGACGTCGAGTCTTGGTTTACACCACCTACACAGGTGGACGTGATACCACGGCACGACTCAAAGTTATGTTGGAGCAGGCAGGCTTTAAAGTCGCAGTGCTACGAGCTACGGTCGAAGCTGCAAAGCGTGAAGACTGGTTGGCCGATCAGGTTGAACGTGGGGTTGATGTCATCATCACCAATCCTGAGCTTGTCAAAACGGGCTTGGACATGCTGGAATTTCCAACCATCGTGTTCATGCAGACGGGTTACAACGTCTATACATTGCAGCAAGCGGCACGTCGAAGTTGGCGCATTGGTCAGAAGGTGGCTGTAGAAGTCATATTTTTGGGGTACGAAGGCAGTGCACAAGAGCAATGTCTGACTCTCATGGCCAAGAAAATCGCAGTTTCTCAATCTACTTCGGGAGACATGCCCCAAACGGGATTAGAGGTATTAAATCAAGATGGTGACTCAATTGAAGTTGCCTTGGCCAAGCAGCTAGTTAGCTGATTCTCCCCCCCCAAGTCGAAAGGCTTGGGGGATTTTTTGATGGGCGAGCTGCTATAGTTAATACGAATAATTTAATTTTTCCCTATATGAAAAAGTCTTTCGCGTCTCTGATCCTTGTTTCTATTTTGTTCGCAGGGTGCTCGCTTTTTGCAGAAAGAGATAGCGCAGGTCGAGTGATTCACACGACTGCGTGTTCCCCACAATCAGATTGCCTGAGAACCATCCATAAAGTATGTGGCAATGCCGATGTGGTTTTTGTGAAAAAAGAACTAAACAGCATTGAAGCCTATGAGAAAGTAGAACTCCAATACGTGTGCCGACCATGAGTAGCCAGAATACGCACTAAATATTTAGCACTTCCCAGCAGCTTTCAAAAGCGCGTTACAGCTATCAGAGCCACCACCGGTCAATGATTCACCTGGTTTGGCGCACAACGGTAATGATGTAACTCCAAAACTGCTGGAAACCATGCATTTAAGGTTCTTCTTCTGCCCTTTGGTTGTGATCTCGACATCGTAATAAATTGATGATCCACCTAGAGCAGAAGAGTCTTTCTGTAAATTTGATACTGAAATTTGAGTTTTATCGACACCAAAGTTTTTAGCCGTAATTTCAGTGAGTTTTTGCTCGTCAGCGGTTCCTACGCCACCAGCATTTGCGCCCAAAATACCTGCACTGGGAACAAACGCAGCTGCGACACAACCACTAAGAGCAACGGTGACTGAGAGTAAGAAAATAAAATTTTTCGTGAGCATGAGTTTCCTTGGTAAATCAGTGCATAAGAATGCATTTCATCAAACATATGATGAGTAATTAGTTAAAACGATGATAGTATAAATTTGTTTCGCAATATTCATCGTTAAAAATTCGACACCTTGGCATGAACACAAAGAACAATCATGAACAAAGCATCGTCGGACCTTGGGTCCGAGAAAAACATGCGTATTTGCAACGATATATCAATACAGCACGAAAAACACGACAAAAATATTTGCCCCCTCTTGGCAGAGGCGGCGCTACGTATATAGATCTTTTTTGTGGCTCAGGACAAGCCTCAATTCGTGGGTCTAGCGAACTCGTCGATGGGAGTGCGGTCGTCGCTTGGAAGGCTAGCGTTGAAGGTGGAGCCCCATTTTCGCAAATATTTATCAACGACTCAAACTCCGACTTATTAGCAGCTTGTACTGAGAAACTTCAAAAACTTGGAGCCCCCGTTACAGGCTATTGCCTTCCAGCTCATGAAGCCGTTATCGAAATCGTTAAAGAAATCAAACAACGCTATCCGCACGGTTTGCATTTTGCGTTTGTAGACCCCTTTAACTTAGCGCTGAACTTTGAAATCATCCAGCAACTTGCATCATGCAAGAGAATGGATATGCTGGTCCATTTAAGTGCCATGGATTTGCAAAGAAATTTAGAGAGCAACCTAAAGGCAGATGAGTCTACGTTTGACATTCTTGCACCTGGTTGGCGAGAGGCAGTCGATACGCTGGCCCCGCCCATTGAAATTCGCCGCCGCATCGTTGAGTTTTGGCGTTCGAAAATCGAATCCTTGGGGGTTTGGCCATCTCAACAACATAAACTGATAACGGGTGAAAAAAATCAGCCCTTGTATTGGTTATTGTTGGCAGCCAAACACGAACTTGCTCACGATTTCTGGGAAGTCGCTTCCAACCCTGAGGGGCAAGGAAGCTTATTTGGTTAAGTAGCAGCGGCTATTTGAATCACTGGGTACGAGTCCCAAGTCCGACCGCCAAGAGTGCGGCCGTTTGCTTTTTTGTGACGCCGCACTCCATCAGCACCCCACCCCCCCCACTGCTTAAAGAAAAAAGCGGAACCTGCTTTTTCCGCTTGCTTTTGGACGCCAAGCGCCCAGTCTTCCATCATCGGACGTGCTTTGTGCCCAGATTCGCCACCCACAATGACCCAATCAATGCCATTGAGGTTGAGGCTCCCAAGGTCTTCAAGAAGTGGCTCTACCGATAAAAATCGTATGTGTGCCTTAACTTTTTTGAGATGCTCAATGCGCGGGACACCATATTTTTTGTCTTCAACTGATACCCCAAGCCAAACATTTGATGGGCACTGACGACTTGAGAAATATTTAGGAAGTCTCTCGGCTCTTTTCGTCAAAATTTGATAGGTGTGCTGCGGCGTGGATCGGATTACGTTAAACACTTGATCCAAAAAATCATCGTCAACCTCCTCGTGAAACAAATCACTCATTGAGTTAACGAAGTAGGTCGTTGGCTTTTTGCGCTTTTTCGGCTGATCCAAACGGCTTGGATGTGGCGTTAACTCAAAACCATTTTCGTAACCACTTGCCCCCATTGCGGTCAATCGGCGAGCCATCACCTCTGCGTAGCAGTGTTTGCAGCCAGGTGAAACTTTGGTACAACCAGTCGTTGGATTCCAAGTCTGTTCCGTCCATTCAATTGTCGATTGACTTGCCATGTTGTTCCCCTCGTTTCAAAACCGATTGGTGAATTTTACATCAATAATTGTATTGTGCAATACAATTTGTGAATGAAATATTTAGGAAGTCCGACTGAGCAAACCTACAGAGAGCTTCAGATTGCCTATGACTGGTTCAACCAACGTTTGTTTGGTGAGACTTTGCCTGCATGTTTGATCACATTACAACGAAACAAACGAACCATGGGCTACTACAGCCCTGATCGCTTTGTGGATGAGCATGGACACAAGACCGATGAGATCGCTTTGAATCCCGAATACTTTGCGATTCAGTCAATCGAGGAAGTCCTTTCTACGAAGGTCCATGAGATGGTTCACTTATGGCAACAACACCATGGCAAGCCAGGCAGGGGCAAATATCACAATCAAGAATGGGCCGACAAGATGTTGTCAATAGGTCTGCATCCTTCAAGCACTGCACAACCTGGTGGAAAAACTACGGGTGATCAAATGGATCACTACATTGTTGAAGGACCATTTCTCAAGGCTTGCCGTGAACTTTTAGCGACTAAATTTCGAATCAGTTGGTACGACAGGTATCCAGCAACACAGCCCCCAAAATGGGATAGCGACCAAAGCCCATTGAAGCATTCTCATATTCCGAACGAATCTGTCCCCTCCCCTAGTCAAATTCACTCACCGGCACCAGCAAGTGTCAACAGTTCACTTGGATTGGTTATTCGCGCAGAGAACTCATCTAACAGATTGAAATATGTATGTCCTGAGTGCCGAGCGCAGGCATGGGGCAAGCCAACGCTTAACCTGATATGCGGCGATTGCAACGTCCACCTGATGGCCTCATTGATGAACGTTGGTTCAAATGGTTGAACGCTCCAAAATGTTTTTGAATTCGAAGAACTCTCAGAGCATCCTGCTGATGATGAGTGTGGGAGCCGCCATCGCATATTGCGCTTGGCACTTAGACCAAACACCTAGTCAAATGTTATTGACTTGGTTGATCCCATTTGTTTGGTTAACGTGTACGTCGCGCAGTCAAGTCGTTGCTTTGATTGGGGCGTACCATTTTGTTGCGTGGATTGACTTGCCCATCGCTGCGCAACGAATCACAGATTGGTCGCAGTCACTAGGCTTTGGTGTGCTCACGGTCTACATCTGCGTGTTGACACTGATCTGGTCCGTTACGTGGACAAGGTCACTTGCACCAAGGTGCATTAGCTTGATTGCCCTATTGACAGTAACAAATTTGCCTCCATTAGCAGCTTTCAACGCCCCTTCTCCACTATTGAGCGCTGGGTGGCTTTTTCCGAATCTAGGATTTTATGGATTGATATTTTGCATCGTTTCATGGCCATTCACTGCATTGATTTTTTTAGCAGACAACAAAAAAATTAGAGTTGCCTCAGCTTTTGCAACTGCGTTGCTATTCGTAACATCCGTAGTCGCAAATATTGCGTGGGAACAAAACCAAAACACGGGGGATCTAGCAGTCAAAAATATTGATACGCAGCTGCCACGCTACCCGACAAGCAAATCAGAGCACTTCAATCGTCAACTTGAATTGGTTAATCTTGCCAGTCGCGCATTAGGTGCTGCTGATTCTCCAAACCTAGTGGTCTTACCTGAAAGTGTGGGCGGTGTGTGGCAAACCAACATCGAATGGCTATGGAAAAGCATGACGACCGCGAGCACCAGCCCTGACAATGGGCTTATCGTGGGATTTGACATCGTTGATACAGACCATGAGCAATCGAACAGCGCAATCCTTTTTGAAGCAAACTCTGTTAGAACAGTCCATGCAAGAATTCCGATGCCTGTGGGCGGCTGGCATCCTTGGAGATCGGCCGGACATATGCCCATGCGCTGGTTTGACAGTGGACTGATCAAAGTTGGGTCAACATCATTGGCTGTCATTTTTTGCTATGAAGAGCTTTTAATGTGGCCTTGGATTGTCACAGCATGGAGCGCTGGAGATGAAAAAATTCAGGTTGTAGTGCTTGCAAATCAATGGTTTGCATCAAACCTTAATTGGCGGATTCAAGGACGAAGTGCAACACGCTTTAACGAGGCATGGAATACCTCGTGAGGTGTCTTGAATCCTAGTCGCTTTCTGGGGCGATGATTCAATCGGTTTTCAATCATAGTCAATTCCTCATCCGTCACGG
>NZ_JAVKLQ010000024.1:0-4713 GCF_031539175.1 Limnohabitans sp.
AACCGTGACGGATGAGGAATTGACTATGATTGAAAACCGATTGAATCATCGCCCCAGAAAGCGACTAGGATTCAAGACACCTCACGAGGTATTCCATGCCTCGTTAAAGCGTGTTGCACTTCGTCCTTGAATCCGCCCTTCATTTAAATTGATTCCAAGTCGAGACATGAACGTCTCATTCAGCATGAATTCAGGATCTAGCTCGTGATAAAAGCTACTGATATCCGCTGTCAAAGCAACAATTTTCTTATCTGAGGCAAGGCCAGCCTGCATGGCTTTGATGCCGCCTTCTCTCCATTCTTTGAACGGTCTCAAATACGGTTTAAATGATCCAAGGGCAAGATGGTCTAGGTCATTATTTGGCTTTCTGCGTAGTCGGCCGCCATAAGAGTTAGCGCTCAGTTGTCTATCGTAGATATCGCCTACCTTCAACATCCACAATGCAGAAAGTACATGCATATCAATACTGCAATGTGCCATCAGACGAAATTCTGCTTCAGGGAAGAGTTTGTTTTCTACTATGGCCGTCCATTCGTCAGTCGGTGATGCGAAGACTAGACCATCGTTAACAGAAGTGAGGCTTTTCTTTATTGCTTTTGGATCAAGCGACCACTCTCCGTAGAAAGTAGCTTCCGTCACCCAACTCTCATCTTTTAGATGTATTTTTTCAAGCAAGTCATTTAGATTTTTAGCAATCTTTTCCTCATACTCTGCAATCTTAAAAATCGATGGATGGCTTGAGTAGTAAAGATCAACTTTTGCCTTTCGGTAAGCCAGAGTGAGATCTTGGATTGAAATTTTCATGGTGCCCATTTAATAAATTTTTTACAAATTGAATTCGGCACATTGATTGTCATTACAGCCATTTCGCTGGATCTTTAGATTTCAGCACTGCTCTGATTGCTGCCATTCGAGCTTGGTTTTTCTTCATCTAACGATTTAAACCACTCGTCTTCATCTAACAGCTCATAATCACTCGCAAGGCGTTCAAGACGCGAGAGCCAAGGAGAAATGAAATGCCGAAGTTTCAGCCTATCCGACTCATCGAGCAAAGGCATCTTCTCAACGAACTCTACTAATTTAGAGGCATGACTACCGATTGGCCAATCGTTACCACTTCCGAAATAATCGCCTTCAAAACTACCAAATTTATTGAGACTATCTAAAAGAAGTTGATGATTTGAATCGCCTGCCTGGATGGGTAGTGGATACGACTGAAGTTGAATCCTGTAGTGTTCGCTGCCAAGCTGCAGAGATTTGCGAAGCTCTGTCAACATCACTCGAACCAAGTCATTTGTGGTCACTTTGACCCAAGGCTCCATGATCTGCTTGACTCGTTGTTCAGCAGAACCCAACTCCATCAAATTAGCGCGTACTCGCTTCACAACCTCGTACGCAACTTGAGCGCTTGGAGCGCTATCCCAACGCCCGGCCTTTGAATTAAGTGAAACTATGGATTCACTTGAAAGTTCGGCTATTTCTCTGAGTTGGTTGAGTGTTGCAACGGCCTCACTGAGGGTCTTATCTAACTGCTTTGTTCTAGCCTCAAGCCCCCAGCCCTTCAGAACCTCGAACCGATCAATCGTAGATGCGAGCAACAAAAACAAGCCCGCTGTTAATGCCGTTGCCGCACTACTGCCTTCATTTGCAGTCCATAAAACGTGCACACCTTTTACAAGGCAAGCTAATCCAGCGAAAAGCAACGCAACATTTGTTATTTTCAAACTCGTATCTGAACAGCTATCTGATTTCATTTGAAAAAGTTTTCAGGCCACAAATATGGCGGTAAGTGCTGGCGAATTAAATTCGCTTGCATTTGAAATCCCCTAGCTTCAAGTTCAAGAACGAAGTGAGGCCATGGAGGGATGTTGCTTCGATATACATTGCTCGAGGAGGTAGACATTCCGCCCCCCTGCGAAGTAGAGAGGCCTCCATACTGTGAAGTCGATAAACCTCCGTATTGAGATGTAGACAATCCTCCGTATTGCGAGGTTGAAAGGCCACCGTACTGCGATGTAGAAAGTCCGCCGTACTGTGATGTCGACATACCTCCGTATTGTGAAGTGGATAAACCTCCGTATTGCGAGGTTGAAGCGCCTCCGTACTGGGAAGTAGACATACCGCCATACTGAGAGGTAGAGAGCCCTCCGCCTTGGGAAGTACTCAAATTACGGGGCCATGTGCGCATGCCTTGTATTACTGGTCGTGTCATGCAAACTCCTTGTTTTTTGGCCACCGTTGCCGCTTAGTCCTTGGAACGCACAAAATTAGCAGCGTTTCATAGCTATCTGCATACACCCTTTTTTAACACAAATATTAAAGTGAGCAATGTTTCGAAGATGTGTTTGATTCCCGGCGGCACGTTTTGACGATCACACCCTCTTTTTGGAGGCAAATTAACCAGTGTTCGTTCAGTCATAAATTTCTGAATCTTCAGTTGTATGACTCTGCATATGCGTTCTGATTGGCAGGCGGAGCAAGGATGTGCTGGATTAATACTTTTCTATTGCCGTCGCTGGTGTTGCCCACGGAATAGTGCCGACCGCGCTGTTACCAAGCCCTCGCCGGAAAGAAGCTGGACCACCCAATTCGTTTTTGAGTTAACGAACACGTTGTTGAGCACCACGTCGAACTTGTCGCGCGACAAGGTCATCGTCTCATTATTTAGATCGGCCAGCGTGCCAGCGAGGTAGTCAGGAAGCCGGACAATCTCATCGTAGCGGTGTTTTCCCGTCTGTTCGGGAATCTCAAATCCGAGGTCTGCCTGCGTAGTTGGCACCGTACGGCCAGCCTCAATCTCTCCCATTGCGTGAATTTCCGCCTGCAACATGTAATAGACGTAGGTCAGGTCGTAGACAACGGCATCATGCCGCGCAATCAGAGCGTCGCGGTCTGAAATCCAGCGTATTGCCTTCGGCTGCTTGGCTAAGTTCAAGTTGTTGAATACTGTTGCTGAGGTTGCAGCTGCTAGGTGCATCTGGCGGGCCAGCTTGGCGTTCAAATTCTTGCTTGCCAACTCACGACCGAAGGCCTTGAAACGCGTCACCATTTCCTCGTGGACCTCGACTGTTCGCTCAGCGGGGTACTTCTCCAGACGATGCTCTAGATAAGCGATTGCACCCGGCACAAAATCAAGCATATTCTCGACCTTCAAATGCGCTCGCAGGAGGGCTTCCTGACGCTTCAGCACGAAAGAAATACTGAACGTCACGGGCACCTCGCAGGTTAGGTACTGCATTAAGCCTACCGGAATATTCTTGGTGTTCTTTAGGTCCTTTGGAGCGGCTCCGGCGATGTACTCGCAGATGTTGTCGGCTGTATCGTGCGGTGCAATGATGACGAAGCTCAAAACGTCGTTTGGCTTGTTGATGTCGCCAATACAGTAGTCGGAAGCGACCATCCACGGATATCTAGGCGGATAGCAATCAAACCACTCGGCCATGGTAGTGCGGGCACTCTTGGTCGCCTGCATAAGGACGGGGAGCATCGGAATCATGACAAAACGATAGCTATCAATCGACATCAATTACTGTTGGGTACTACCGCCCCACAGCGGTCAGGCTTCAGTTGAAGGGATCGGAAAAAACAATGCACGCAGAACCTCCGGATACGCGTTTCAAGTAATTAGTGCTCTTTAATACATCTAGATTTACTTCAACACGACGCGCCGCATCCACCAACATTTGGAGTGTATGTGTGAGATTAAACGCGTCGCTCGGGTACTCAGACATCGACTTGTCAAGCTTGAGAATCTCAAAGACAGAATGCACCCACTGAATTAACTCTGCCCCTTCATATTCGGTAAGCGGCGTGAGAAGCTCCATTACTGCCACGGAATAGGGATCATTTGACGAAGGAAGAAATGGACCAAGTGGATATTCGTGTGAATAAATCTTCGGAACTGCGAGCTCTGGGTTACCAAGGCAGAAGTCAGCGAATTTCGCGTACGCCGCATCCTGATTGATCTTTGCGACGCGTTGCTGCTTTGCGTTCACCAGAATGCTCGAACCCGTGCCTGAATCCGTGCAGATCTCTTCGTAGCCGTTCGCAACAAACGCTTCAATGGCTTGTTGTCTGTTCGTCAATTGCTGATCTCCTTCGTACTGAAGCCTAACAGTTGCAAGAAGAGATGGCTACCTGTCGTATGTACCAACGTTGCATTTCATGCAACATCAATGCAGTTTGCGTCGCATCTTTAATTAGTTGCTCACAGGGTATCGTCACCTGATCTCCATTGGTAAAAGGTATAGAGCAGGCGCTGGCTGAAGTAACTCCTGAGGCATTACTGGAAACGGCGGACAAATCACCTGAGCTGATTTCGGGCTTGTCGAGCACCCGCCCAGCCACAACAGGACGGTTAGCCAACAAACTAGACTTCTTGCGGTAGTCATCAGAGATCTCTTTCGATATTTGGTTTTGAACTCGAGCGACATCGGCCACGTGTAGTTCTTGCTTTACTTGTGCGATTTGCACGGTTTGTTTCTCAGCATCCCACTGACGCTGCAGACGGGATTGCCCCATCTGCAGGCCTAGTAAAAACGCCATGAGAAGCAACATTCCCTTGAGAAACAAGGATTGGCGGATTCAAGGACGAAGTGCAACAAAGATGAACTGGTTATAGGTGGCTGAGGATGCGAGAGCATCATGGCCGCTTTAACCGCCAAATCGAAATTGCCCAATGTACAAGCACCTCAGCCGAGAAGAACGATACCA
>NZ_JAVKLQ010000025.1:0-30713 GCF_031539175.1 Limnohabitans sp.
AACCGTGACGGATGAGGAATTGACTATGATTGAAAACCGATTGAATCATCGCCCCAGAAAGCGACTAGGATTCAAGACACCTCACGAGGTATTCCATGCCTCGTTAAAGCGTGTTGCACTTCGTCCTTGAATCCGCCTTTTCAAAAAATCATAACAGCCAAATATTTAGGCCTTGGGCGCAAACCCCTCCGCCAAACCTGCCCGTAAATGCGCCACCAGCGCCGCCACCGCCCTCGGCACATGCGGCGCATACGGTCGAATGGCATAAATCTCCTCAGCAAATGCACCCATCGAACGCCACGCGGGCAGCACAGGCACCAACTTGCCTTGGCGCAAGGCCTCTTGTGCGCTGAAGTCGGGCATGAGAGCGATGCCCGCTCCGGTCAACGCGGCTTCGCGCAGGGCTTCGCTGTTGTTGGCGGCAAAGTTGCCTGACACGGGCACGGTCACACGCTCAGGGGCTAAGCGCTCTTGGCCGTCGTTCGGTTCGACGCTCGGTTTTTCTGGGTCGCGCGGCTCAAACGTCCAAGCGGGGGTGTCTTGTGAGCGGGGGTAATGCAAACAGTTGTGCGCGTGCAAATCGGCGGGGGTTTGCGGCTCACCGCGTCGACGCAAATAGGCTCGCGTGGCAACCAGCACTGTCTCCGTCCGGCAGAGCGCCCAGGCCACATGCGTATCCGGTGGACGAGCGGTGTGACGAATGGCCAAATCAAAGCCTTCGGTGGCCAACGCCGTCAAACGGTCCGACAAGTCCAGCTCCAAGCGCACCTCGGGGTAGTTTTTCAAAAAGTCGGCCAACAGCGGCACCAGCTGCTGCCGAGCAAAGGCCACAGGCGCGGTCACACGCAACAAGCCGCTGGGTTGATCGGCCAAGTCTTGCACCTGCGCAAAGCTTTGGGCAATTTGCGCAAACGAGGCGCGGGTGTCGTCCACCAGCCGTTGCCCCGCCTCGGTCAGGCGCACGCTGCGGGTGGTGCGTTGCACCAGCGTCACGCGGGCCGCACGCTCTAGCTCGGCAATGCGCTGACTCATGGCCGCCTTGCTCACGCCCAGTCGTGCCGCTGCGGCGGTGAAGCTGCCTTGCTGGGCCAGCACGCTCAGCCAGTGCAAATGACTCCAAAGCTCGTTGATTTTTTGCTCATCCATGCATAGATTGTTCACCATAATGAACAATCAATTCAAGTTTTTGCGCTTGTTCAGGTCAAGAAGCCTGCCTACACTGCCCTATCTTTTCTATAACAGAGACACACCATGACCCAACTTGCTCACATTGCGCATTACATCAACGGCGCCGTTGCCAACGGCACCAGCACCCGGACGCAGCCCGTTTACAACCCCGCCACAGGCGCGGTGACAGGCAACGTGAGCTTGGCCAATGTGGCTGACGTCAACGCCGCGGTCGCCGCCGCGCAAAAAGCTTTCCCCGCTTGGGCAGACACCCCGCCCCTGCGCCGCGCCCGTGTGATGTTCAAGTTCTTGGAGCTGATGAACCAGCACAAAGACGACTTGGCACGCATCATCACGGCTGAGCACGGCAAGGTATTCACAGACGCACAGGGCGAAGTGACACGCGGCATCGACATCGTCGAGTTCGCCACGGGCATTCCACAGTTGCTCAAGGGCGACTTCACCGAGCAAGTGTCCACAGGCATCGACAACTGGACCATGCGCCAACCCCTCGGCGTGGTGGCTGGCATCACGCCCTTCAACTTCCCCGTCATGGTGCCCGCTTGGATGTTCCCCGTGGCCATCGCCGCAGGCAACACCTTTGTGTTGAAGCCCAGCCCGATCGACCCAACCGCCGCGCTGTTCATCGCCGATTTGCTGAAAAAAGCAGGCTTGCCTGACGGTGTGTTCAACGTGGTGCAAGGCGACAAAGAAGCCGTCGATGCACTCTTGGTTCACCCCGATGTGAAGGCCGTGAGCTTTGTGGGCTCTACCCCCATCGCCAACTACATCTACGAGACCGGCGCCCACCACGGCAAGCGCGTGCAAGCCTTGGGCGGCGCGAAGAACCACATGGTCGTCATGCCCGACGCCGACATCGACCAAGCGGTGGACGCCTTGATTGGCGCAGCCTACGGCTCCGCTGGCGAGCGTTGCATGGCCATCAGCGTGGCCGTGCTGGTGGGCGATGTGGCCGAGCGCCTCATGCCCAAACTGATTGAGCGCACCAAAACCTTGAAGGTGTTGAACGGCACCAACCTCGCCGCCGAAATGGGACCCATCGTGACCGACGTGGCGCACAAGCGCATCACCGGCTACATCGAGCAAGGCGTGAAAGAAGGCGCGCGCTTGTTGGTCGACGGCCGCAACTTTGACGGCGCTGCTGCGGGCGAAGGCTGTAAGGACGGCTTCTGGATGGGCGGCACGCTGTTTGACAACGTCACACCTGACATGCGCATCTACAAAGAAGAAATTTTTGGCCCCGTGTTGAGCTGCGTGCATGTGGCCGACTTGGCCCAAGCCGTGGACCTGATCAACGCTCACGAGTTTGGCAATGGCGTGAGCTGCTTCACCCGCGACGGCAACGTGGCACGCGAGTTCTCGCGCCACATCCAAGTGGGCATGGTCGGCATCAACGTGCCGATTCCTGTGCCCATGGCATGGCACGGCTTTGGTGGCTGGAAGAAAAGCTTGTTTGGCGACATGCACGCCTACGGCGAAGAGGGCGTGCGTTTCTATACGAAGCAAAAGAGTGTCATGCAGCGTTGGCCTGAGAGCATTGGCAAGGGCGCTGAATTTGTGATGCCAACATCGAAGTAATCGAGCCCGTTAGAGGTCGATCGCGAGGCGGGCAGGGTCAACAACATGGCCCTGCCCGCCTTTTTGTCGTCAACCGGCACCCCGCCCCGCGCTACCATCGCGACTCATAACAACAAGCACCAGAGACAACCGAATGAGCGACACCCAGTTTGACTACATCATCGTTGGCGCAGGCACCGCAGGCTGCCTGTTGGCCAACCGCCTGAGCGCCAACGCCAGCAAACGCGTCTTGCTGATTGAAGCAGGCCGCAAAGACGATTACCACTGGATTCATATTCCCGTCGGTTACCTGTATTGCATCGGCAACCCGCGCACAGATTGGCTGTTCAACACCGCTCCCGACGCGGGCTTGAACGGCCGCAGCTTGCGTTACCCGCGCGGCAAAGTGCTGGGCGGCTGCTCCAGCATCAACGGCATGATTTACATGCGCGGCCAAGCGCGTGACTACGACCAATGGGCCGACATCACCGGTGACGCCCGCTGGCGCTGGGACAACAGCCTGCCCTATTTCAAACTGCACGAAGACCACCACGCCGGTGCCAATGCTCTGCACGGTGCCAAAGGGGCACGCAGTGACATCTTGGTGGGCGACACCACGGTGTATGGCGAAACCTTGCGTCACCACATTGCAGGCGGCGAATGGCGCGTCGAGAAACAACGCCTGCGTTGGGACGTGCTCGACGCGTTTGCCCAAGCGGCCGTGCAAGCGGGCATCCCCGCCACCGACGACTTCAACCGCGGCAGCAACGAAGGCGTGGGCTACTTTGAGGTCAACCAAAAAAGCGGCTGGCGCTGGAACACCGCCAAGGCCTTTTTGCGCCCCATGTGCTACGCCCGCCCCAACTTCGAGTTGTGGACCAGCGCGCAAGTGGCCCAGCTGTTGATGACCACCGAAGCCGACGGCACCCAACGCTGCACCGGCGCCAAGGTGTGGACCGGCCAAGAATATGTGACCGTGACTGCCAAAGAATCGGTGGTGTTGAGCGCAGGCGCCATCGGCACGCCGCACATCTTGCAGCTCTCCGGCTTAGGCCCAGCCGACCTGCTCAAGCAACACGGCATTGAACCCGTCATCGACCTGCCCGGCGTAGGCGCGAACTTGCAAGACCATTTGCAAATCCGCTCGGTGTTCAAGGTGCAAGGCGTGAAAACGCTCAACACACTCGCCAACAGCTGGTGGGGCAAAGCCATGATCGGCATGGAATACGCGTTCAAGCGCAGCGGCCCTATGAGCATGGCCCCTTCGCAACTCGGCGCGTTCACCCGCAGCAGCCCTGACCAGCCCTACCCCAACATCGAGTACCACGTTCAACCGCTCAGCCTCGATGCCTTTGGCGAGCCGCTGCACAGCTGCCCAGCCTTCACCGCCAGCGTGTGCAACTTGAACCCGACCAGCCGCGGCACGGTCAACATCACCAGCGCCAATTTCGCCGATGCGCCCAAGATTGCGCCCAACTACTTGAGCACCCCCGAAGACCGCAAGGTCGCCGCTGACTCGCTGCGCGTGACACGCCGCATCGCCGCCCAACCCGCGTTGGCGAAATACAAGCCCGAAGAGTTCAAGCCCGGCGTGCAATACCAAAGCGACGAGGACTTGGCGCGTTTGGCAGGCGACATCGCCACCACCATCTTTCACCCTGTCGGCACGGCACGCATGGGCCGCTTGGACGATGTGATGGCAGTGGTTGACCCCGAACTGCGCGTGCGTGACGGACGCGGCGGCGTGGTGCGCGGCCTGCGCGTGGTGGACGCCAGCGTGATGCCCACCATCACCAGCGGCAACACCAACAGCCCCACCTTGATGCTGGCCGAAAAAGCCGCCCAATGGCTGGCCCACGACGCTTTGCTGTCAAACTGAATCGGGCCTGACGCTGCGCCCTTGAAATCGGGTTAATCCGCAAGGGAAACTCCTAGGCAATTCGGGGGCTAGCGGCGCTTACAGTAGTGGCACTCGGAGCCGCCAAAGCGCAGCTCAACGAGGGCTCGAGGAGACAAGACAACAGACCCTTCAAAGGGTCGTTTTAGAGAAGGCACCGGCAAACACCGGTGCCTTTTGCTTTGTGGCTTTCGTTTGCAACCGCTTCACGCTGTCTTTCACCTCACAATCCCCCGGATGGAACTCCTTTTCGTCACCTTCGCATCAGCATTGGCTGGGTTTGTAGACGCCATCGTGGGCGGTGGTGGTTTGATCTTGTTGCCGGCATTGTTTGCGGTTTACCCCTCGGGTGTGCCGGCCACCCTGCTGGGCACCAACAAAAGCGCTTCGGTCTGGGGCACCAGTTTTGCGGCTTGGCAATACAGCCGCCGCGTGCAAATGCCTTGGCGCATCATGTTGCCCGCGGCAGCGTTGGCCATGGCAGGCTCGTTCGCGGGTGCTTGGCTGGTGACGCGGGTGTCGCCTGAGTTTTTACGCCAACTGCTGCCCTTCGTGCTGCTGGCCGTGCTGGGCTACACCTTGGTCCGCAAAGACATGGGACAACACCACACGCCGCGCTTTCAGGGTCGCGCTGAGCTGTTGGCGGCCTGTACGGTAGGCGTTGGCATTGGCTTTTACGATGGGTTCTTTGGGCCGGGCACGGGCAGCTTCTTTGTCTTTTTGTTGGTGCGCTGGTTGGGTTACGACTTTTTAAACGCCTCCGTCGCCGCCAAACTGCTCAACCTCTCCAGCAACGCCGCCGCCTTGGTGCTGTTCACCCTGAAAGGTCATGTGTGGTGGCATTTGGCCCTGCCCATGGCCGTGGCCAATGTGATGGGCAGCTTGCTGGGCACACGCATGGCGCTCAAACATGGCGCAGGCTTTGTGCGCGTGATGTTCATCGTGGTGGTCAGCGCCCTGATTTGCAAAACCAGTTGGGATGCGTTTTTACGCTGAACCGATGCGGTCAACGCCGATTTTTGGCTTCCGCTTTGGCGTCAATTTTGGCGTCTGCTTTCGCATCGGCTTTGGCCGAAGCTTTGGCATCTGCAGCTGCCTCTTGCTCTGACGAGTCCAAGTTCTTCGGCGGCCACGGCACGCTCGCCACAGGACGCGACTTGCCAATCGGGCGTGTGGCTTGGCCCTTTTGCACCGCCTCAATGTCTTCTTGAGAGGGGTACTGGCCGGTCAACACAAAGTCAAACACGCGCCGCGCGATGGGCGCTGCGTTTTGGGCGCCAAAGCCTGCGTTCTCGACCACCATCGCCAATGCAACTTTGGGGTCGTCCGCCGGCGCAAACGCGACGAACAGCGCGTGGTCGCGCATGCGCTCGTCAATGTTGGCGGCATTGTAT
The DNA here is from genome assembly GCF_031539175.1 of Limnohabitans sp. GTDB lineage: Bacteria > Pseudomonadota > Gammaproteobacteria > Burkholderiales > Burkholderiaceae_C > Limnohabitans. Next base: position 6,037 of record NZ_JAVKLQ010000025.1, read on the forward strand.
TTTTCGTTTTGTTTGACGGTGTAAACCTGCGCCGTACCGGTCTTGCCCGCACTCACATACGGTGCGCCCACAAAACTGGTGGCTGACGTGCCCTCAATGTTCACACCAATCATGCCGCGCTTGATCACGTCTAAATTCTCTGGCGACAAAGGCAATTGCCCCACTGGCTCCTTGGCCACGGGCGTCGCTGTTTTGGTTTCGACATCCAGCACCTCGCGTACCAAATGCGGCTTCATCTTCAACCCGTTGTTGGCCACCGTGCCCATGGCGTGCGCAATTTGCAACATGGTGAAGCTGTTGTAGCCTTGGCCAATGCCCAGCGAAATGGTTTCGCCCGAGTACCAACGTTGTTGGTCTGCCCGCTTATAGGTTGTTCGCTTCCACTCGGTGGAAGGCAGCACGCCCCGCGACTCGCCCAAAATATCGATGCCCGTGATTTGACCAAACCCCAAGGGCTTCATCTGCTCGTACATCAAGTCCACGCCCATGTCGCGGGCGAGTGTGTAGTAGTAGGTGTCGCAGGACTCAACGATGGATTTGTACATGTCCACCATGCCGTGGCCGCCTTCTTTGTCATCGCGGAAACGGTGATTGCCGAACATGAAAAAACCCGGGTCGGGAATCAATGTTTTCTCTGAACGCTTGCCCGTTTGCAGGGCGGCCAAGGCCATGAACGGCTTGTAGGTCGACCCCGGTGGGTAGGTGCCGCGCAAGGCTCGGTTGAGCAAGGGCTTGTCAATCGATTCGTTGAGCGCTTGCCAGTTTTCAAAATCAATGCCGTCGACAAACAAGTTGGGGTCGAACGTGGGCTTGCTGACAAACGCCAAGATTTCGCCAGTCTTGGGGTCTAAGGCCACCAACGCACCGCGGCGTTTGCCGTACAAATCTTCGACCAGCTTTTGCAACTTGATGTCGATGGACAACACCACGCTGTTGCCGGGCACCGCTTGGCTGCTGTTGAGGCGACGCACCGCACGTCCGCCCGCCGAGGTTTCCATCTCTTGCACGCCGGTGGTGCCGTGCAGCTGTACTTCGTAGCTTTGCTCGACCCCGAGCTTGCCGATGTAGTCGGTACCTCGGTAATTGCCGGCATCTTCGGACTCTTCGATCTTGGCTTTTTCAGCGGTGTTGATGCGCCCGATGTAGCCAATCACATGACTGGCCAATTCGTTGTAAGGGTAGTTGCGGAACAAGCGCGCCCGAATTTCAACGCCCGGAAAACGAAAGCGCTGGGCCGCAAAACGTGCCACCTCTTCATCACTCAAACGCGTGCGAATGGGCACCGATTCAAAGCTTTTGGACTCGGTCATTAGCTTTTTAAAACGGCGTTTGTCGCGGCTTTGGATGTCGATCACACCCGCGAGCTGCTCGATCACTTCTTCTAAAGGCGCCACCACTTTGGAAGGGGTGATCTCCAAGGTGTAGGCCGAATAGTTGGTCGCCAACACAATGCCGTTGCGGTCCATGATGACGCCACGGTTAGGCACGATGGGCACGATGGCGGTGCGGTTATTTTCGGCTTGCTCGTTCAGATCTTCGTAACGAATGACCTGCAAATAAAACAAGCGCAGAACCAGCAGCAAAAATGCCACCAAGATAAAGCCCGAGACCACCACCACGCGCGACCTGAACCGCTGCAGGTCGAACTCGATGTTACGAATCACCCTCATAGCGGACGGTTGGCGTCAGGGTTAGGCGCACGTCGTTGTGGCGCGAGCAAAACCACGCTCACCACGGGCCACATGACCGCCTCTAAGAAAGGCGCCAAAAAGATGGTCCAACCTGGGAATAAAGCACCCGACATCATGCGCACAGCCAATTCCAAGGCATGCGCGACGGCGAAGATAGGGAAGACTTGCATGGCTTGCGATGGCACCGTGAACCACAACAAACGGCGGTGAATCAAGGTCGCCATGAAGCTCAATGCGGTGTAAGTCAATGCATGCTGGCCCAACAACGCCGACTGGTGCACATCGGTCACCACACCAAAGAAAAACGCCACGCCAACGCCCACCATGCGCGGCTGATGCACGCACCAAAACACCAAGACCAGCGCCAAGAAATCGGGCATCCACGCCGCATGGCTGACCAAACTCATGTGCACCAACATGTTGGTCAGCAGCGCCATCAACAGCGTGAACAAAATAAACAACGGGTTGGCCGGCAACAGCAGCTGATGGCCACGCGGCATGATCATCGACGGCCCCCTTTGGGATTTGCAATAGGCTGAGGTTTATCGATCTGTGGACGCGCAGGCATTTGGGTGTTCAACGGTTCTAACACCATCACATGACGCGCCCCCTGCACACGGCCCACAGGCTCGCACAAGATACGGGCGAAAGTGGTTTCGGCACGGCGCTCCACCTTGGTCACTTTGGCCACCATCACGCCAGCGGGATAAATACCGTCCACACCACTGGTGGACAGCATGTCGCCCACTTCGATGTCCGCGTTGGTCGCCATGAAGCGCAACTCCAACAACGGCGCACCACCGGCTTCGCCATACGCGACACCACGCGCACCCGTGCGCGTGTTGAGCACGGGAATGGAATGTTCGCGGTCGATGACCAAGGTGACCTCACTCACCAGCGGCAACACACGGGTCACTTGGCCCAAGATGCCATGCGCATCCATCACGGGGGCGCCGATTTTGATGCCGTGCGTCAGACCTCGGTCAATGATGAGTTTGCGGGTGTAGGGATCGGCCGCGTCATACAACACCTCGGCAGCAACACCCGTGGTGGTCAAGCGCTCGCGCAAGGCCAACAGCTGGCGCAGCTGGTTGTTTTCAAGCGTGAGTTGATCGACTTGGCCTGAACGCTGCGCTTGCACGAGCAACTGCTGGCGCAGCTCGCGCTCGGCAGCCTGTGCCGTGTCACGCGCCTCAAAGTAACTGCTGCCGTACTCAGCCATCGCTTGCGGACGCAGCGCCAACCATTGCACCGGATACAGTGCCACAGACAACACCGCCCGCAAGGGTTGGGTCACGCCAAAGCGCACGTCGGCCACCATCAACAGCACCGACAAAGCGCTGAACAACAGCAATTTGGAGACCGCTGAGGGCCCCTGTTTGAAAAAGGCAGGAGGCGGACTGCCCAGAGTGCCAAGTGGCACGGACTTACTCGCTTGTGAAGATGGAGCCTAAGCGTTCCATGCGCTCAAGCGCCAGACCGCAACCACGCACCACGCAAGTCAGCGGGTCTTCGGCCACCAAAACAGGCAAGCCTGTTTCTTCAGCCAACAAGCGGTCGAGGTCACGCAACAACGCGCCACCACCGGTGAGCATCATGCCGCGCTCGGCAATGTCTGCCCCCAGTTCGGGCGGTGTTTGCTCCAACGCGTTTTTCACGGCAGAGACGATGTTGTTCAGCGGGTCGGTCAAGGCTTCCAAGATTTCGTTGGACGAAATCGTGAACGAGCGTGGCACACCTTCGGACAGGTTGCGGCCCTTGACTTCCATTTCCTTGACTTCAGAGCCAGGGAATGCAGAACCAATTTTCTTCTTGATCGCTTCGGCCGTGGGCTCGCCGATCAACATGCCGTAGTTGCGACGGATGTAGTTGATGATGGCTTCGTCAAACTTGTCGCCACCCACGCGCACGCTGCCTTTGTAGACCATGCCACCCAAAGAGATGACGCCCACTTCGGTGGTACCGCCACCGATGTCGACCACCATGGAGCCCGAGGCTTCCGACACGGGCAAGCCCGCACCAATCGCAGCAGCCATCGGCTCTTCGATCAAAAACACTTCGGAGGCGCCAGCGCCCAAGGCGGATTCGCGAATCGCGCGACGCTCCACTTGGGTCGAACCGCAAGGCACGCAAATGATGATGCGAGGGCTGGGCTTCAGCACCGAGCGGGGGTGCACCATCTTGATGAACTGCTTGAGCATTTGCTCGGTCACCGTGAAGTCGGCGATCACGCCGTCTTTCATCGGGCGAATGGCCTCAATGTTGCCGGGCACTTTGCCCAACATCGCCTTGGCTTCGTGGCCCACGGCTTGGATGGTTTTTTTGCCTTGGGGGCCGCCTTCGTGGCGAATGGACACCACAGAAGGCTCGTCCAACACGATGCCTTTGTCGCGCACGTAAATCAGGGTGTTGGCGGTACCTAAGTCAATCGCCAAGTCGGTGGAGAAATACCGACGGAAAGATCCAAACATCACTGTCCTCTCTGGCTCTGGCGGAATCGCCAAAGCACCATATTGCGGGGTGGTCGCGAGCGCGAGCACAAAGGCGGGATAATACCGCATCGCCCATAAATCATGGGTTTTTTGCTTAAGTTACCGCCCCAACACCTATGTCCCTGAACGACCAAGACATCAGCCGCATCGCCAATTTGGCCCGGCTTGAGCTGCAGCCTGACGAACAAGCCCGCATGCTGAGCAAAATTAACGACTTTTTTGACATCGTTGCGCAAATCAGCGCGGTCGACACCACGGGCATCGTCCCCATGGCTCATCCTGTGGACGCCATGCCAGGCGCGCACATTGAGTTGCGCCTGCGTCCGGACGTGGCGAGCGAGCCCAACCAACGCGACCTGAACCAACGCAGCGCGCCAGCCGTTGAGCGCGGTTTGTTTTTGGTTCCCAAAGTGATTGAGTGAGGCATTTCGCATGACAAATTTGCATGACATGAGCGTGGCCGAACTGGCCCAAGCCCTCCAAACCAAACAAGTGAGCGCAGTCGAAGTCGCCACCGCCTTTTTGGCCCGCACGGGCGGCAACCCGCACAACGCGTTTTTGGACATCGACAGCGAAGTCACGCTGGCCCAAGCGCAAGCCAGCGACGCCCGCATCGCCGCGGGCACAGCTGGCGCGCTCGAAGGCGTGCCGATTGCACACAAAGACGTGTTTGTGACCCGCGATTTCGCCACCACCGCAGGCTCCAAAATTTTGAGCGGCTACCGCTCGCCGTTTGACGCCACCGTGGTGCAAAAGCTCGGCACTGGCGTGAACGCGCAAGCCGGCGCAGGCATGGTGACCTTGGGCAAGGTCAATTGCGACGAGTTCGCCATGGGCTCCGCCAACGAAAACTCAGCCTACGGCGCGGTCACCAACCCTTGGAACACCTCGCGCGTTCCCGGCGGCTCGTCAGGCGGCAGCGCTGCGGCTGTGGCTGCACGTTTGGCGCCCGCTGCGACGGGCACCGACACGGGTGGCTCGATTCGCCAACCCGCCAGCTTTTGCGGCATCACTGGCATCAAGCCCACATACGGCCGCGCTTCTCGTTACGGCATGATTGCCTACGCGTCTAGCCTCGACCAAGCGGGCCCCATGGCCCGCACGGCCGAAGACTGCGCGTTGTTGCTGTCTGCCATGTGTGGCGCTGACTTGGACCGCGATTCCACCTCGCTCGATGTGCCTGCTGAAAACTTCTCCGCCAAGTTGGGCGACAGCTTGCAAGGTTTGCGCATTGGCATCCCTAAAGAATTCTTTGGGGACGGCCTCGCCGCTGACGTGCGCACCGCCATTGACGCCGCGCTCAAAGCACTCGAAGCCCAAGGCGCCAAGCTCGTGCCCATCACGTTGCCTCGCACCGAGCTGGCCATTCCCGTGTACTACATCATCGCGCCCGCCGAAGCCAGCTCGAACCTGAGCCGCTTTGATGGCGTGAAGTTTGGCCACCGCGCCAAGGACTACACCGACCTCGTGAGCATGTACAAAAAGACCCGCGCCGAAGGTTTTGGCGAAGAGGTCAAACGCCGCATCATGACCGGCGCGTATGTGTTGAGCCACGGCTACTACGACGCGTACTACCTGCAAGCGCAAAAAATTCGCCGCATGATCGCCGACGACTTCCAACGTGCCTTTGCCGAGTGCGATGTGATCGCCGGCCCCGTCGCCCCCACCGTCGCGTGGAAGCTGGGCAACAACGCCAGCGATCCGCTGGCCGACTACTTGGCAGACATCTTCACCCTGCCCGCTTCACTGGCTGGCTTGCCCGGCATGAGCGTGCCCGTGGGCTTTGGCGAAGCTGGCATGCCTGTGGGTCTGCAACTCATCGGCAACTATTTGCAAGAAGCGCGTTTGCTCAACGTGGCGCACCAGTACCAACTGAACACCGATTTCCATAACGCCAAGCCGGAGGGCGTTTAAATGACTGCACCCAAATTAGTTCAAGGCTACGAAGTCGTCATCGGCTTTGAAACACACGCCCAGCTCTCCACCCAGAGCAAAATTTTCAGCCGCGCATCGGTCGCCTTTGGTGCTGAGCCCAACACGCAAGCCTGCGCGGTGGACATGGCCCTGCCCGGCACGCTGCCCGTGATGAACATCGGCGCAGTCGAACGCGCGATTGAGTTTGGCTTGGGCGTCAATGCGCACATCGCCGAGCGCAGCATCTTTGCGCGCAAAAACTACTTCTACCCCGACCTGCCCAAGGGTTACCAAATCAGCCAGTTTGAAATTCCAGTGGTGCAAGGCGGCGAGGTGTCGTTCTTTTTGGAAGTCGGCAAAGAGACCGTGCACAAAACGGTGCGCTTGGAACGCGCCCACCTCGAAGAAGACGCAGGCAAATCGCTGCATGAAGACTTCATTGGTCAGAGTGGCATCGACTTGAACCGCGCGGGCACACCGCTGCTCGAAATCGTCACACAGCCCGACATGCGCAGCAGCGAAGAAGCCGTGGCCTACGCCAAAGAGCTGCACAAAATCGTCACGTGGATTGGCATTTGTGACGGCAACATGCAAGAAGGCTCGTTCCGCTGCGACGCCAACGTGTCGGTGCGCAAACCGGGCGAGCCCTTGGGCACGCGCCGCGAGATCAAAAACTTGAACAGCTTCAAGTTCATGCAACAAGCCATCGACTACGAAGTGCGTTGGCAAATCGACCAAATCGAAGACGGCCACGCCATCGAACAAGCCACGGTGTTATTCGACCCAGACACCGGCGAAACCCGCGCCATGCGCACCAAAGAAGATGCGGCCGACTACCGCTATTTCCCAGATCCAGACCTGCCACCGTTGGTGATTGGCCGCGATTGGGTCGAGCGCGTGAAGAGCGAAATGGCTGAACTGCCACGCGTGATGGCTGAGCGTTTCGTCAAAGAGTACGCACTGCCTGAATACGACGCCACCCAACTCACCCAAAGCAAAGCTGCAGCAGCCTACTTTGAAGCCACGGCCAAAGCCTGCGGCCAACCGAAACTCGCCAGCAACTGGATCATGGGTGAAGTGTCGCGTCGCCTCAACACGGGCGAAGTGACGTTTGACAACATCCCCGTCAGCGCTGCACAACTGGGCGCGCTGATTGCGCGCATCAGCGACAACACCATCAGCAACAACGCGGCGCGCCAAGTGTTTGATGCGTTGTGGTCCGAAGGTGGCGAGGTCGATGCCGTCATTGAAGCCAAAGGCCTCAAGCAGATGAACGACACCGGCGAGTTGGAGAAGATCATCGACGCTGTGCTGGCCGCCAACCCCAAGAACGTCGAAGAGTTCAAAGCCGGCAACGCCAAGGCGCTGAACGGTTTGGTCGGCCCCATCATGAAGGCCAGCAAGGGCAAGGCTAACCCCGCACAAGTCAACGCGCTGTTGATGAAAAAACTGGGGTAAGCCATCTCCGAGCCACGGCCCTCCCCGTTGCTGCCAGCACCGGCGCCTCACAGCCTGCTGGAAGACATTCAAGGCCTGTTGACAGGCTGCTTGTTTGTCGCGCTGGGCGTGTGCCTATTTCGCGAAGCTGGGCTGTTCACGGGCGGCACCACTGGCGTGGCGTTTTTGACGCACTACTTGCTGGGCTACCCGCTGGGTGCGGTGCTGTTTGTCATCAACTTGCCGTTTTATGTGTTCGGTTGGCGCAGGCTTGGCCACCTCTTCACGTTCAAGACCTTTGCGGCCGTCGGCTTGCTCTCGGCGTATGTGGAGTTGCTGCCACAGTGGATCGGGTTTGAGCACCTCAACCCCCTCTTTGCCGCAGTCATGGCGGGGCTGCTGGCGGGCACGGGCATTTTGATTTTGATTCGTCACGGCGCTAGCCTTGGGGGCGTGAGCATCATGGCTATCTATTTTCAAAAAACGCGCGGCTGGCGTGCAGGCCATGTGCAAATGGCGGTCGACTTTGTGATCTTGCTGGCCGTCTTCGCCGTCGCAGATGCCCACAAAGCGTTACTGTCGCTGCTGGGTGCGCTCGCTTTGAACGTGGTGATTGGCGTCAATCACCGCACCGATCGTTACTACGGGGTTTAACACCATGACACCACCAACCTTGATCCTTGTCCCTGGCCTGATGTGTGACGAGACCTCATGGGGTCCTGTGGCACCCATTTTGTCGGCCCACATGCCCTGCCGCGTGGTGTCGCACGGCAACGCCGACTCGCTGGTCGCCATGGCGCAACACATTTTGGCGACGGCGCCCGAGCAGTTTTATTTGGCCGGTCACTCCATGGGTGGGCGTGTGGCTTTGGAGGTGGTGCGCTTAGCCCCCGAACGCGTATTGCGTTTAGCCCTGCTCGGCACGGGCTTCCGCCCCAAAGAAGCAGGCGCTGCGGGCGAAGAAGAGGTGAAGAAACGCCAAGCCCTGCTGGACATCGCGCACGACCATGGCATTCGCCAAATGGCGCTGACTTGGGTGCAAAACATGGTGGCGCCATCGCGCTTGAACGATGCAGCGCTGATTGAAGACATCGTGCAGATGTTTGAGCGCAAGTCCGAAGACATCTTCCAACGACAAATCAAAGCCCTGTTGGAGCGCCCTGATGCCAGCGATGTGCTCACTGAAGTTCAAGTGCCCACACTGGTCATGGCCGGCGAGTTTGACGCTTGGGCCAGCCCGCAGCAACACCAACAGATCGCAGACTTGATACCCACGCGCCCCACCGTGAATGTGGTGATGGGTTCGGGTCACATGATGATGATGGAAAAACCAGAGTTGGTGACGGCTAGCTTTTTGAGCTGGCTGTCGTAAACGCATGACGCAGAGGCGCTTCGCCCCTGACCGTTTGCGTTACTTCACCCCATACCGATCACGGTAAGCCTGCGTGCGCGCCAAGTGCTCGCCCATCGCATTGCCATCTTGTGCATTCAAATAGGTCAGCAAATCACTCAGCTCTGCAATCGCGCACACCTGCAAGCCCACTTGCTCGCGCACGTATTGCACGGCGCTGTAGGGCACGTCTTGGGTGGTGCCATCGGCTTGTTTTTCGGTGGCCATTTCTTGACGATCCAGCGCAATCACCACAGCATGCGGTGTGGCACCTGCGGCTTTGATGAGGGCAATCGATTCGCGGGCGGCTGTGCCTGCGCTCATCACGTCGTCCACGATCAACACGCGACCTTGGAGTGGCGCGCCCACCAAGCTGCCGCCTTCGCCGTGGTCTTTGGCTTCTTTGCGGTTGTAGGCAAAGGGCACGTTACGGCCTAGACGCGCCAACTCAATCGCCACCGCCGCGCCCAAGGGAATGCCTTTGTAAGCGGGGCCAAAAATCATGTCGAACTCGATGCCGCTTTGTACCAAGCGCTGCGCGTAAAAGCTGGCCAGCTTGCCCAACTTCGCGCCATCGTCAAACAAACCGGCGTTGAAAAAGTAAGGGCTCATGCGGCCCGCTTTGGTTTTGAACTCCCCAAATTTCAGCACGCCGCAATCCAGCGAAAATTGCACAAACTCTTGCGCCAACGCATCGTTGGCGGCCGTACTCTTATTCATGGGGAAATTCCTTGTTCAAACTAACCAGCCTCAACCTCAACGGCATTCGTTCGGCCGCCCGCAAGGGCGTGGAAGCTTGGCTCGAAAAAGCCAGCCCTGATTGTATTTGCGTCCAAGAAATCAAAGCCCAAGCGCCTGATGTGGAAGGCACGTTCGACCGCTTAGCCGGTTTGAAAGGCCACTTTCATTACGCCGAGAAAAAGGGCTACTCGGGTGTGGGCGTGTACACCAAGCACGAGCCCAGCGACGTCATCGTGGGCTTTGATGGCGGCGAGTTTGATGCCGAAGGTCGTTATGTCGAACTGCGCTTTGACACGCCCACGCAAAAACTGTCCATCATCAGCAGCTACTTTCCCAGTGGCTCGTCAGGCCCTGAGCGCCAAGATGCGAAGTTTCGCTTTTTGGCCGCCATGTACCCGCACCTCAACAGCTTGAAACAAGGACGTGAGTTTGTGCTGTGTGGCGACATCAACATCGCGCACAACGAGGCCGATTTGAAGAACTGGAAAGGCAACAAAAAGAACAGCGGCTTCTTGCCCGAAGAGCGCGCGTGGATGACACAGCTGACCACCGAGGGCGGCATCGTGGATGTGTATCGCCAGCTGCAGCCCGACACCACCGACGCTTGCTACACCTGGTGGAGCAACCGCGGCCAAGCCTATGCCAACAACGTGGGTTGGCGCTTGGACTACCACTTGGCCACGCCCGCCGTAGCCGCCAAAGCGCAGGCAGAGCACATCTACAAAGACGAAAAGTTCTCCGACCACGCACCGATCACCATCACGTACAACGGTCTGATCTGATCGCTGCGGCGACAATGGGGGCAATGACTCGCCCTATCCCCCCCCAAGTCGCCATCATTGGCGCAGGCCCAGCCGGCCTCATGGCTGCTGAAGTTTTAAGCGCTGCAGGCGTGAATGTGCATGTGTACGACGCCATGCCCTCCGTTGGCCGCAAATTTTTGCTCGCAGGTCTGGGCGGCTTGAACCTCACCCACGCCGAACCGCTCGAGTATTTCGTGCAACGCTACGCCGAGCGCAGCGAGGCCTGTGCCGCTTGGCTCAACGCCTTCGGCCCACAAGCTGTGCGCGATTGGGCGCAGGGTTTGGGCATCGACACGTTTGTGGGTAGCTCGCAACGCATCTTCCCCACCGACATGAAAGCTGCGCCGCTGTTGCGCGCATGGCTGCACCGCTTGCGCCACCCCACACAGGGCACGCCCGTCACGTTTCACATGCGCCACCGCTGGAATGGCCAATTGCAAAAAACCACCGCCTTCGATCTGGGCTTTGACACGCCCAATGGGACGCACACCGCACACGCTGACGCCGTGGTACTGGCATTGGGTGGCGGTAGCTGGGCCAAGTTGGGCTCGGACGGCGCTTGGCAACCGTGGCTGAAAGCCGCTGGCGTCGACGTCGCGCCGCTGCGCCCCGCCAACTGCGGCTTTGACGTACAAGGCCGCGCAGGCACAGATGGCAGCGCCACCACAGGCTGGAGCGCACACTTGGCCAGCCAATTTGCAGGCACGCCCTTGAAGTCGGTGGCACTGTCGTTTACCGACACGGCAGGCCACAGCTTCCAACGCAAAGGCGAATTTGTGGTGACGGCCACGGGTGTCGAGGGCAACTTGGTTTACGCGGCATCGGCCTTGCTGCGCGACGACATTGAGCGCCACGGCCACGCCACACTGCACCTCGACCTGAAGCCCGATTTCACAGCCGAGCGCGTGTTGGCCGAGGTGAAGCACCCACGCGGCTCACGCTCGTTGAGCAACCACTTGAAAAGCCGACTCAGCCTCACCGCCTTGCATTTGGCGCTGCTGCACGAAGTGCTGAGCAAAGAAGCCATGAACGACCCTGCGCAACTCGCAGCGGCCATCAAGCACTTGCCCATCACCTTGACGGCCACACGTCCGATCGACGAAGCCATCAGCAGCGCAGGCGGTGTGCGCTTGGAAGCCTTGACCGATGCGCTGATGAGCACAGCGTTGCCCGGCGTGTTTGTGGCCGGTGAAATGCTCGACTGGGAAGCGCCCACAGGCGGCTACTTGCTCAACGCCTGCTTGGCCAGTGGCCGGTTGGCAGGGCAAGGTGCCAGCGAGTTTTTGTCGAAATAAGTGCGCTTTAAACGCCCCTTAAACGGGGCGTTTTGCTAACAAGTCGGCACTGGCGGCTTCATAGGCTGCGGCCACTTGCAACAACGCCGCATCGCCTTGCGGACGCCCCATCAATTGCAGCCCCATGGGCCACGGCTGCGTGGCATGAAAACCGGCGGGCACGCTGATGGCCGGTAACCCACCCAACGTGGCGTAAATGGTGGACTCCATCCAGCGGTGGTAAGTGTCCATCGTGCGCTCGCCAATCTGTTGCGGCCAACGCTGTGCCAACGCGAAAGGCCACACCTGTGCAACGGGCAAAGCGATCACATCCACGTTGTCAAACAGACTGAGCAGATGGTGGTAGAAGCTGGTGCGGGTTTGGCTGGCTTTAGAGAAGTCGGTGTAGCTCAAGGTCAGCGAATGGTCGTACTCCCACAACGCTTCGGGCTTGATCTGCGCACGCGCATTGGGCAGCACCATCAACGCCCCCACACGCGGCCCGACCAAAGCGCGACGCCACGCCAGCCAGCATTGCCACAAACGGTCTGTGTCAAACCCCAACGACAGCGGCGTGACGATGGCCCCTTGCGCTTCCATGCGCTGCAAGGCTTGCTCGCACACCTCCAAAATGCCGGGCTCGGTGGCCAAATAGCCATTCAAGTCGCCCAGCCAACCGATGCGCACCCCTTTGAGCTTCGCGGCATCGCACACCAAGCCTTCTGCGCTGAACGGTGACGACAGCGACAACGGCACGCGTGGGTCGTGGCCCGCTTGCACTTGCAGCAGCTTGGCCAAATCGGTGACGGTGCGGGCCATGGGGCCTTCGGTACCCAGCTGGTCTAACCACACATCAGCGCCGGGGCCATACGGCACACGGCCTTGGCTGGGCCGCATGCCAAACACATGGTTCCAACCTGCGGGGTTGCGCAATGAGCCCATGAAGTCTGAGCCATCGGCCACGGGCAACATGCGCTGCGCCAAAGCCACGGCGGCACCGCCACTGCTGCCACCGGCACTCACTTGACGGTCCCACGCGTTGGGAGTCGCGCCAAACAATTCGTTGAAGGTATGCGAGCCCAGACCAAACTCAGGCATATTGGTTTTGCCCACCACGATGCTGCCTGCCGCTTTCATGCGCGCAGCCATCACACAGTCTTTTTGCGCCATCGCATCTTTGAGCAAGGGACTACCAAAGGTGGTCGGGAACCCGACCGTCGAACCCGTGTCTTTGATGGCTTGTGGCATGCCGTGCATCCACCCCCGCGACTGCCCCGCGGCTAATTCTGCGTCGCAGACGTCGGCTTGCGCGAGCAAAACGTCATCGGGTGCCATGTTGACGATAGCGTTGTAAATCGGGTTGAGTTGATGAATGCGTGATAGGTAAGCCTGCATCACTTCGGCGCAAGAGACTTGACGCTGGTGAATGGATTCGGACAGTTCGCAGGCATTAAGGTCGGTGATATCGGTCATGTGAATTCATCTCATCCAAGGTGTGCAGGTGCAACAAAACCGCACCATTCGTTTTCGAGCCAATGGGCCATTTTCAAGCACAGCGGATCGGCAAACGTGTTGCCAATGATTTGCGCCCCCACGGGAAGCCCTTCCGAGCTTTGCCCAATGGGAATGGCGGTGGCGGGAAGGCCGACCACGCCAGGGTAGCCCGCCCAAAACAGGCTGTCGGTGTGGGGCTGGTCCTGGCCGTTGACTTGGAGCATGCGCTCCCAGCGCTCGCCTTGGTGGTTGTGCAAAAAGGCGGGTGACGTGGCCACCGGGGTGATCAGCAGGTCCACCGATTCAAAGTAGCTTTGCCACTTGGCACGCAGCACGGCGCGTTGCTGGTCGAATTCGACCCAGTCGCGGTGCGTCAGGGTGCTGCCGCGCCAAACGCGCTCGCGCATGGTGTCTTGCGCGGGGTCACTTTGCGCGGCCAGTGTTTGAAAGCGCGTAAAGGTCGCGTCGTCCAGCAAGGCGCCAGTGGCTGAGCGCAGCAGGTGCATGTACACGCGGTGCGACTGCGCACTGTCCACTGGGCGATGGTCGTCCAGCACGGTCACGCCTTGTGACCGCAAAAAATCGGCCAGTGCATGCAGCTGGTCCTGAATGCTGCCGTCCACCCGTGCCTCGGGGTCGTCGTAGACGATGGCCACGCGGCATTGCCAAGGGGCCTTGTCGGTCACTCGCCATTGGGAGGGTGTCCAGCCCAGCGGACCGAACTGCGCGAGCGGCGAGGTCAGCACTTGCATGGCCAGTTGGAGGTCTTGGGCGCTGCGCGCCAGTGGCCCGGCTACGGCAATGTCCAGGCTGTCAATGCAGCGCATCCCCGGCAGCTGGTGGCCTTGCATGGGCACCACGCCCCAAGTGGGCTTATGGCCATACACACCGCAGTAATGTGCCGGGTTACGGATGGAGGCACCGATGTCGCTGCCCAACTCCAGCGGGGTCATGCCTGCGGCCAGCGCGGCACTGGATCCGCCCGATGAGCCACCCGGACTGCGGCTCAGATCCCAAGGGTTGTTGGTCGTGCCGTACACAGGGTTGAACGATTGCCAGTCACTCAGCGCAACGGGCACATTGGTTTTGCCAAAGACCACCGCACCAGCGTCCAGCAGGCGCTTCACGGCCACAGCGGGCTGATGTGCGATGTTTTCCTGGTAGTCCGAAATGCCCCAGCAGGTGGGCGTGCTCGGCAAATCAAACGCTTCCTTGACGGTCATGGGCAGACCGTGCAACAGCCCCCAGTCTTCGCCCCGAGCGCGTGCCACATCAGCTGCCGCTGCGCGTTCGCGAGCAGCGTCAAAAAGTCGCACCACCACGGCGTTGATGCAGCTGTCGAGTTGCTCGACTCGGGCGATGTGCTGCTCTAGCAGCCTCACGCTGGTGGTGTGTCCGGCGTTGAGTTGACGCAGCAGCGAAGTGGCCCTGTCAAACATCAGGGGGGCGCGCTGAGCTTCGTACGGGCAGCGATTGGCTGAAACTGCGCGTCACTGCGGTTGCAAATTGATCGATTTCGCAATCGCTTGGTAACGCGCAATTTCCGCAACGTAAAGCTTGTCCAACTCTGCGGGCGTCATGGGCTTGGGCAAGGAGTTGCCGGTCCCTTCGTAGGCTTTGCGAACGTCTGGGTTTTGCAAGCCATCGTAAATGGCCTTGTTGAGTTTGGCGGTCACATCGGCGGGGGTGTTTTTAGGCACTTGAATGCCTGCCCACAAATCGAACTCAAAGCCCTCTAAGTTTTTGTTAATGGCCAAAGGCTCCAACTGTGGAAAGCGTGCCAAAGGCTGCTTGGCGGTGATGCCCAAGGCCTTGACCTTGCCTTCTTGGATCAAGGCAGGCACGTTGCCCACCAGCGGCATGAACACCATGTCAATTTGACTGCCCATCAAGTCGGTCAAGATGGGCGCCATGCCTTTGTAGGGCACGTGCAGGGTTTTGGCTTTGGTGAGTTGCGTGAAGCGCTCGCCCACCAAGTGGTAGAGCGAACCCGGACCCACGCTGGCGTAAGACAGTTCTTTGGCCCCTGGTTTTTTGGACAGCTCAATCAACTCATTCACGTTGTTGGCGGGTAAGTCTTTGCGGGTCAACAGCACCATGGTGGTGGTCACCAATTGCGCAGCCAGTTTCAGGTCTTCTGGTTTGTACTTGACAGCGTTCATAGCCAAGGGAGCCAGCATCAGTTCCATGGGCGAACCCAGCACCAATTGGTAACCATCTGCAGGGGCGCTCAGTACTTTCTGAACGCCTAAAGCGCCACCCACGCCGCCAATGTTTTCCACCATCACTTGCTGCCCCAATTGTTTGGACAACTCGGGTTGAATTTGTCGCGCCACAAAGTCTGAACCGCCACCTGCGGGGTAAGGCACGACCATCGTGAGCAAATGGCTGGGGTAGTTTTGCGCCCAAGACGACAGCGCCAAAGCGCTGAGAGTCGCCAACATGAACGTGCGTTTGGTGGAGGTGAACAAGTGCATAAAAGTCCTTCGCAGAGACAAGGTGTGTCAAAACCCCAAGCATGGCGGCGCTGCGGCACAAGGGCTATCAAAAATTGGCAAATTCGTGCTCGGGATTACCCGTGCTCACGTCAAACGAGCGTTATGCAGAAGCCCGTAAGGTGGCCGAGGGCAACTCACCAAAGAGGCGTTTGTAGTCTTGCGAAAACTGGCCCATGTGCCAAAAACCCCAGCGTGACGCAATGTCGAACACGCTTTGTCCGTCATGGGCTTGCTTGAGCGCTTGCTGCGTCCGGTTGAGCCGCGTGATGCGCTGGTACTTCATCGGACTCATGCCCAAAATTTCTTGGAAACAGTAATTGAGCTTGCGGCTGCTCACGCCCACACGTTTGCAAATGTCGAGCATGGACAGTGCTTCGTCGTCGCTGGTTTGCAGCATCCAATCACACGCGCGGTGCACCACGGCTTTGCGCATGCTGGCGGCACGCACATCGGACACATCGCAAGTGGCGGGCAAGGCGTCGATCCACGCCAAAATCACGTCATCGCGCAAGATCTCCAGCGCTTTGGTGGTGGCCGCCAATGGCAAGCCTGATTGACTGCACTGAAAAATCTGCTGGTGCAAAGCCAGCAAACACTGCGCACGCTCCGCCCCTATGGACACCACACGCTGATGTGACACCCACGCCGCCATCGATGGGTGATGGGTTCGGGCCCACAACGACGCCAACAGCTCGGCATCCACCACGATGCCAATCAAATGAAAGTGGGCAGGGCTGCACAAATCGAGGCCATCGCTGGGCCCCACCATGATGTCGTGCTGACCAACCATAGCGCCAGAGAACAAGGCAGAACCTGCGTTTGCCGAAGCTGGCAAGGCAAACAAATAACTGTCATCGCCCAAATCGCCGCGTTGTCGAATGGCTTGGTTGGCCCCTTCGTGTACCAAGCTCACACCCGGCAATTGCATCAGATGGACTTGCCCTACAAATTTGCCGCACGACATTTGGTCGTACTGCAGCGACCAGCCCGCTTGGGCCTGCGCTTGCTCATGCGCGTCGTGGGTGGTGACAAAGCGTGACCAAGGCTGAGTGGCGGGGCCGCCCAAGCGATGGTCAGAAACACAGGTGTTGGACATGGTGTGAGTTTAGTCAGCCGTGCCCTAGTACAAACCCCGAATCAACTGTGCCAAATCTCGATAGCGCGTCAACCCCACGCCTTCTTAGGATGAAACAAATTTTGATGAAGGAGGGGCTTGTGAGCTTGCACATATTCACCACGCACCATGCGCCACGTTGGCTAGCCCGCTGCGCACTGGGGGCGACGTGGACCGCTGGGGCCTTGCTGTGTCACGCCGCACCCGCCGCGCAGGCGACCATGGAGCCCTTAGCCGCTGAGACTTTGACGGCAAGCCGCATCGCGCGAGAAGCCACACAACGGGTGTACGTCGCCGACATCGCGATTGGCCATATTTCTGACGGCCGCATTCGGGTATTTGACGCCCAACAGGGCAAGTTTTTGGGCATGGTGTCCACCGCGTACGCCGGCAACTTCACCGTCAATCCAGCAGCCCACGAGTTATACGTGGCCACCACGCACCTGAGCCGCAGCTCACGCGGGGATCGCACCGACGTGTTGGAGGTGCACGACACCGAAAGCTTGGGCTTCAAGTACGAGGTGATCTTGCCGCCCAAACGCGCCCAAGCCCTCAACTACCGAGGCTTGGTGCGCACCAACAGCTCAGGGAACTGGGTGCTGGTACAAAACGCGACGCCCGCCACCTCGATCACCGTGGTGGACTTGACCCAACGCAAAGTGCTCACCGAAGTCGCCACACCCGGCTGCTGGGGTGTGCTGCCATCGGCCACACATGCCATGCGTTTTTCGATGCTATGCGGCGACGGCAAAGTGGCCACGGTCACGCTCAACGAACAAGGCCAAGTGACGGATCGTCAGACCACTGCCCAGCTGTTTGACGCCGATCTGGATGCATGGTTTCACCACGCCGAGCAGGTGGGCGATCGTTACTGGTTTGTCTCTTTTAAAGGCGTACTCACCGAACTCGATGTCAGCGGCCCCGTGGCCGTTGTGCGTCAGACACGCTCCTTGGTCAATGCGGCGGCTGCACGTCAAGGCTGGCGTCCAGGCGGCTACCAAAATTTCGCGGTCGACCCCAGCGGCCAACGCCTTGTTGTCGCCATGCACGCCCAAGGCAGCGAAGGTACACACAAGCGCCCTGCCCAACAGCTGTGGACCTTTGACCTGCAAAGCGGCAAACGGCTGAGCACGGTCCCTGGACGCGGCACGATCTCGCTCACCTTTTCAAGGGACGGCCAACGTCTGCAGGGCTTAGATGGCGAACGCGGTGGCATGACCATTTGGCGCTGGTCAGACATGGGCCCCAAAAGCGTGCAAACCACGGTCGTCAAGGCGGGCGAGTCGTCGATGCACCTTGAATCGCACGACTAGGAACACGACATGGACATGATCTGGAACACCCCTTTGTGGGTCGTGATTGCAGCAGCAGCGCTGGCCGTGTTGTTTGCCCATGCGGCTTTGCTCAAAGTGACCGACCTCGATTTGCTGGTGCATCACTTGGCAGGCTATGGCGTGCCTGTGAACGCGCGTGCCAGCGTGGCACGCACGGTGATCGCGTTGGAGGGTTTTACGGCTGGGGCGCTTCTTTCGCCATGGCGCGACTTAGGTGCTGGCTTGGCCGCACTGCTCTTGGGCGTTTACGCCTTGGCCATGGCCTTGCAATTGCTGCAACGCCGTGTGATCGACTGCGGCTGTGGCGGTCAAGCTCTGCCCATATCGTGGGTGTTGGTGCTGCGAAACGCCTTGTTGATCGCCTTGTCATGGTCCGCCAGTCAACCCGCCGACATGCGCGAGTTGGTATGGGTCGACTTTGGCGTGGTGGTCGCCGCCGTGTTGCTGATGGTGGTGCTCTACACCGCCATTCACCAAGTACTGATGCAGCAAGCTTTGCTGCGCCAGCGTCTGTTTTCTGGGAGCTTGTGATGAACGCTTTGACAATTTCTGTGGTCTTGTTGTGGGTCGCGGTGCTGGTGTTGGCCGTCCTGTTGTGGGCCATCTCGCGGCAAGTGGGTGTGCTGTTTGAGCGCGTCGCACCGATGGGGGCCTTGGTCACCGACTCGGGTCCACCCGTGGGCGCACCCTCGCCGGTGTTTCAGCTGACGGGCATCCAATCGGAAGCGGTTCAAATTGGTGGCGAACAAGCCGTACCCAATTTGGTGTTCTTCTTGTCACCCACTTGCCCTGTGTGCAAAAAACTGCTGCCCGTGCTCAAGGCTGTCGCACAGGACGAACGTCAACACCTGCGCATTGTTTTAGCCAGCGATGGTGAAGCGTCTGAGCATTTGCAGTTTGTGCAACAACAAGGTTTGGGCGACATGCCTTATGTGCTGTCGACCCAACTCGGCATGGAGTACCGCGTGTCGCGCCTACCTTACGCCGTGTTGCTCGACAAGCAAGGCGTGGTGGTGTCCAAAGGTTTGGTGAATTCGCGTGAACAGCTCGACAGCTTGCTCAATGCACACGACATGCAAACCCCCACGATTCAGCAATACCTCAGCGGCTCGCCCGCGTAAAGGAGTTCGGTCATGCAATGGCTTTTGAAACTTCTGGACCGATTCACCGAACGGTCGGTTCGCAACGTGGCCCACACCCACGGACGACGCAGCCTCATCACCAAAATTGGCGTGGCCTTGGTGGGCGGTGCTGTGTTGCCCATGCTGCCTTTTGACCGCAGCGGACAGTTCATGTCCGCCAACGCGGCGCAACCCAAAAAGCCTGCCCCCAACCTCGACCCCACGCAATGCGAGTACTGGCGCTACTGCGCATTCGACGGCTACTTGTGCACCTGCTGCGGTGGCTCGCTGACGCAATGCCCGCCGGGCACCGAAGCGTCCAAGGTGAGCTGGGTGGGTACCTGCTTGAACCCAGAAGACGGACGCCACTATTTGGTGTCTTACAACGACTGTTGCGGCAAAGGCTCGTGCGGCGAATGCTTGTGCAATAACAACGAGCGCGAACGCCCGGGCTATCGACTGGGTGTGCATAACGACATCAACTGGTGCATGGCCAATACCAGCTCAATGTTTCACTGCACCACCTCCATCATCGTGGGGTTGGCCTGATGCGTTGGCAGCACCGTCTTCTCGCACTCGCCTGCGCTTTCGCCAGTCAAAGCATTGGGGCACAAACCCCAGGTGCCGCCTTGTTTGAAGCACATTGCAGCGCGTGCCATCAAGCAGATGGCAGCGGCACAGTCGGCTTAGCCCCAGCACTCAAAGGCGCGCACTGGCTAACCTTAGGCAAAGACCGCCAATACTTACCCACCGTTTTGACCAAGGGCCTATCGGGTCGAATTGAGGTGAATGGTCAAGTATTTGTAGGCAGCATGCCTGCCTTTGCGTCACAACTCGACGATGCGAATTTAGCATTGCTGGCCCAACATGTGCGTGTGTTGCAAAACAGCGCTGAAACCGAGCCACCTTTCACCGCCGCCGAACTTGCGACCGCCCGACAAACGGCAGGTAGCCCACCTCAAACGCGCCAACGACGACAAGCCTTATTGGGCTTACGCTGAATGCACCTGCGCAACGCCTTTGCCACAGTACTGACCACCCTGTGTACCACGTTGACTGGCGCAGGTGTATTGGGTACCGCTGCCCCTGTGCGGCCCCATGCAGAGTCGGTCGCCAAAACCAGCAGCCCACGCAGCCTCTATGTGCTGCACTGCGCAGGCTGTCACGGCATGGATGGTTCTGGCTCTGAGCAAGGGCAAGTGCCCGACATGCGGCGCTTGGGTCGATTTTTACAACACCCCGAAGGCCGCAAATTTTTGGTCCAAGTCCCCGGCGTGATGGGTTCAGGCCTGAATGACAAAGACGTAGCCCAAGTCACCAACTGGGTGCTGACCACCTTGGCCACCGACATCGCGCCGCAAACCTTTGTGCCCTACACAAGCCCTGAAATTGCGGCAGCACGGGCCAACCCCTTGAGCGATGTGATGGCCACACGCGCCCGTCTACTAGCCACTGATCAACACCCAGTCGGCCCTGATTGACAAGCGCGGGCCCACTATGATGGCGGGATTGTTAGTTTCAACCTGCTTTGCCATGTTCCGCACCCTGCTCAAATCCAAAATTCACCGCGTTGCCACCACCCAGTGCGAATTGCATTACGAAGGCTCCTGCGCCATCGACGAAAACCTGCTCGACGCCGCCAACATTTGTGAGAACGAACAAGTCCACATTTGGAACATCAACAACGGCGAACGCTTCATCACCTACGCTATCAAAGGCGAGCGTGGCTCGGGCATGATTTCGGTCAACGGCTCAGCGGCTCGCCGAGCGAGTGTGGGTGACTTGTTGATCATTGCTTCGTTTGCGCAAGTGCATGAAGACCAAGTGGCTAAGCATGAACCGCAATTGGTGTTCGTAGATGAGAAGAACCAACAAGTGGGCTTGCGTCACCATGTGCCCACGCAGGCGGCGCCTGGGCATGGGACGGATGAGTGTTGAGCTGATGCAAACACACTCCACGCTGACCTGCCCTGAATGCGGACATGCCCAAGAGATGGAAATGCCTACCGATGCTTGTCTGTTTTTCCATGAATGCAGTAACTGCAAAGTTCTGCTCCGTCCTCTGGCGGGTGATTGCTGCGTTTTTTGTAGCTATGGCTCAGTCAAATGCCCACCCATTCAAGCTCAAGGTTCGTGCTGCGGCAACTCCAACTGACTAGGCCTTGCGCTGCCGATGAGCACGATTGCACGAGCTAACCCATGGTGAGTTTTGCGTTCTTTTCGGTCAAAAATACTAGTTTGCAAACTAGTTTTCCACCGTGCTGTGAGCGTCGATTTAATTTACGCTGGCGCTAGAGCGTTACTGCGGTAACGGTCATAGCACTCAATCTTGCGGTTTCTTGCTCAAAAACAAGGTGGCCGTGTGAAACAGCGACACCACGATAAAGCAGCCCAGAAAATCACCCAATGCCATGGCAGCACTATTGCTCCATTGAGCCTCAATGGCTGATACACCTTCCATCAAGTAGGCAACGTTATGCACGATGCCGTTGAGTACGCTTGCTACCAATGACAGCACCACAATGTGCCAGTAGCGCAAGTTGTATAGGTCGCGGTGAATGCCCAGCGCTCGCATGACTGTGTACGAGGCAATGGGGTAAGTCATCAAGCTGACAAAGGCAAAGCTGAACACAGTGACCATAGATTTGTCAGGCCAAATCCCCGCCCCCAAATACACGCTCACAATCAAGATGCCCATCACGGCGGGAAGTCGCCCCACCAGAACTAACAACAGCTTGACACCTGCTGGTATGAACAAAAGACTAATGCCCGGGGTGTATACAAAGTAGCTGTCTAGGAGTTGGTTAAGTCGAAATGACAAGCCAA
The DNA here is from genome assembly GCF_031539175.1 of Limnohabitans sp. Classification (GTDB taxonomy): domain Bacteria; phylum Pseudomonadota; class Gammaproteobacteria; order Burkholderiales; family Burkholderiaceae_C; genus Limnohabitans. The sequence goes on from NZ_JAVKLQ010000025.1 coordinate 28,166, forward strand.
ATCCCATCCCTGCAACAACAAGAACGGCAAATTGAGTCCAACGTATATCTGACAATTGACGCAAGCGTTGACTTTCACAAGATTTGTCATTTGAAGCAAAATTGCTCTTTTTCATTTTCGCTCAAAAGTTTTTCTCACCATCTCAGCCGAGCCAAATTCATCCGTTCTAGGCTAAGCTAGACGTATTAAATGCTGAGTGCGTCTCCCCATTAAGTCATGGCTGATCGTAATTTTTATCTTCGTTTTATTGGGCTGGTCAATGCATTTCAGAAGGATGCAGGCATTGATGCGCTTGACCCTACAGCCTTACGTTTGCTTGAGGTCATTACCCAATCTCACGCATCAGGCAACCCACTCAAAGTGACCGATGCCATGGCTTTGGGTGAAATCGCATCACCTGCCACCATGCATCGCAAAATCGAAGCGCTAAAAACGCAGGGCTACGTTGCCACGGAATTCCAAGGTGACAACCGTCGCGCTCAGTACTTGGTGCCCAGTGCACAGGGACTTGGCTACCTTGATGCTCTGGGCCAAGCACTGCTTCAGGCTGCAAAGTAAGTACGCACAGCAGGCATGAGGCCACAAAAAACTCAACGCCAGCGCAAAACATTATTTGTTTGAAAATATATAACGTTATACTGTTGATAATTTCAACAGATTGTAGGACGTTCAAATGCACACCTCACTTCGCATTGCGCTAAGCGCAACTCTTTTGTCATCGCTTTTTGCATGTGGCGGAGGAGGTGGCGGTGCTACTGCTGACACCCCTATAAATGGTAAGTTTGTGGACGCAGCCGTTGCTGGTTTGACTTACACAACAGCAACGCAGAGTGGCACAACAGACGCCAGCGGCTTGTTCAAGTACAAGTCTGGCGAGACAGTGACATTCAAGCTGTATGGTCAACAAATCTCTACAGTGCCTGCGCACACGACACTGACCCCATACGACACAAATGACGACACGATCGGTGTTGATTACTCATTAAATTTAGTCCGCTTCTTGATGGCCATTGACACTGATGCCAATCCAGCCAACGGCATTACATTGCCGACTTTCACGGGCACATTTAACGTGAACTTCAATCAAGATTTGTTTGCATTTGAAGCGGACCAAACAGTCGCAAGCTTTTTGACAACCTATGCAGGTGGCAGAAGTTTGGCAACCATACAAGATGCCATCACTCATTTCATGGGCTCAATCGCATCAGCCAATGACTCTTACACGTTGAACGTGAATGGGAAAACCGCCACCGATGTTGTCACAAACAGCTACTGCTCAAACAACTTCGTTCAAGGTTGGAGCATGAGCTTTAGCCCATCAAGCGTCACCATGGTGGGCGACGATAGTTTTGTCACCCATAACGACCGTATTTGTACGGCCACAGGAACGGAAACATTGGTTGTGTCGTATCACTCAATTACCACTGGAGACCTATTTGACTGCGCCCCCCAGTGTTCATGGTCTCAACTCAACCGAGTGACATACGTACCTAGCGATGCAGATGGCCGAACCGCCATTGTGACCACTTGGCACACACCAAACACGAACAAAATTACAAGTACCAAGCGCATCATCTTGGACCCTAACCACATGGGGCAACCTGCCGCACTTTCCACCATTAAAGACGTCATCACGCTGAACTAATTTTCTGTCTACTGGCTTAGCCAGCAACGACGTACATCTAAGCCCCATCACTTAAAAATTGATGGGGCTTTTTCATGTGTATAGCAAAAGCGAGGTCATCGTGTCTAAGCGTTTGGATGAGAACAATCGATCTACGTTTGAACTCCACGCCAGCTACTTTGCAGAGCCCTAGTCTGTGAACGTGCTTTGTCGGCTGTTTTCGCACGAACGAGACCACTGTAGTAACAGTCACAGCACTCAATCTTGCGGTTTTTACTCACAAGCAAGGTGGCAGTGTGAAACAGGCCTCCACAAATAGCACCCATCTATCTAGGGGCCTACTCCGTTGGTTCTAGAGCGAATTTTGTATTGAGCTATTGAATCGGCATCTCTAGCATCGCTAGTCTAAATTCAACCTACGAAGCCAGACTGCATGAACCGATTGAAAACAGGTATTTTGCTGGGAGTATGCTTGCTGGCAGGCATGGCATTAGCTCCCTATGCCGGTGCAAAAATCACAAACACCCCAAAGTTTCAAACAACGCTGGGCAACGATGAAGACACCTTCATATTCGTAGGCCAATGTCCAAGCGGCGAAAAATATCGCATTGTGTCCTACCAAATAGATGTCTCGGGGACGAGTCAGTCGTTTTACGACTATGAGGGACCAGCTGGCAAGGGCAAGGTCAGCACAAGTGCATCACCCAAAACCATGTCTGTTCGAGTTTGCCGACGGTTTGCAGAAATCATCAATCAGAACTACTGGGAATAGCCTGTTGATGATTCATTTGGCGGATTCAAGGACGAAGTGCAACAAAGATGAACTGGTTATAGGTGGCTGAGGATGCGAGAGCATCATGGCCGCTTTAACCGCCAAATCGAAATTGCCCAATGTACAAGCACCTCAGCCGAGAAGAACGATAC